>JAFIFB010000100.1 GCA_020832285.1 Balneolaceae bacterium | reverse complement strand
TCAGAAGGTTGAGGGTTCAAATCCTTCCGGGCGTACGAATAAAGCTTCGATTTCATATTGAGATCGAAGCTTTTTTATTTTCAGAGGTAACAAAAATGATCTGAGCTCTGATGTTGCGGAGGCATGCTCCGCGGTTCAAATCCTTCCGGGCGTACAAATGAAAAGCTCCCAATTCTAACCTGAGTTGGAAGCTTTTTTTATGTTCTTGATGTTCAAAAAGTATTAGTGTTGACAATCCGAAGCAGTGTTTCGGATTTACTTATTAAAAACCCCGTCTAAATCGACTTGAACGGTTTTTAAAGTTTGTTAACCATATTCAAAACTCCTGACTCAATTTTAGATAAAAAATATTTACAGAGGTTGGCTTTTTAAACAGCTACAGATACATCACAATCAATCTTATGGTTACGAAGTTATGCTCACCTTGCCAAAGCGTTCCCCAGGCCGGGGTCCTGTTGCCTTTCCTGGAGCAGAGCAGGTAGTTCTTCATTTCATCCATCCCATAAACAAGAAATTAACACGATGCTGCGATTCCTGCCTGACGGCTAACCCAATCACATGATCAGTTTACTAAATCCCATCTCACAATCAAAAGTATAGAAAGCTGACTAAAACTCAGCCCAAAATCATGGGTTTTATTCCCGATAAGCCATTGGTGCTAAGGCATATATTCTATTGATAGTTAGTGCCCTAATCATTAATTTTCTTTTTTTTATGGTAAAGTGTTATTTTTTAAACGCTTTTTTAGGGAGTATATAAAAGCAATAATATTGGCTGACAATATCAATCTACAACTTTACCAACCTGTTTACTCAATGATGCGCTCTTATCTGAAGTACCTTTTGTCTACACTCACCCTCCTGTTATTATCCGGGCAATTCATGATGGGAATAGCACAAAACGAGTTTGAATATTCGGTGGGTCTAAAAGGTTCGCTAAACCCAAAAAGCTGTAAGTAAACAAAAAAACGGACATATCTATGAAACAAAGATACAATATAATCGGAATTCTCCTTTTGGGTATGCTTATGGCGGCCAACATAGCCCATGCGCAAGATTTTTTCCTTGATGAAAACGACTTTACAGTAGTCTGTACCGATGCCAGCGTTGACGATAAGGGTACTGTTGAGATTGACGGTGAAGATATCGAATTCACCAAGCGTGATCGCGACGGGCTGAATGATTTATTAAATAATGACGAAAACAACCCTGAACTCGCTAAAACCTGCACAAGCGGGATTACGAATATGAATAGCCTGTTTTCCTCAAATAGTTCTTTTAATCAGGACATAAGCAGCTGGGATGTGAGTAGTGTAACCAATATGAGTGCAATGTTCTTTTTTGCCGAGTCTTTTAACCAAGACATAGGTGGCTGGGATGTGAGTAGTGTGACCAATATGGAAGGTATGTTCTATCAAAACGGTACCTTTAACCAAGACATAGGCGACTGGGATGTGAGTAGTGTGACCAATATGAGAACTATGTTCAGAGGTACCAGAGACTTTAACCAAGACATAGGCGACTGGGATGTAAGCAGTGTGACCGATATGAGATTAATGTTTTGGGATGCCGAATCTTTTAACCAAGACATAGGCGACTGGGATGTGAGCAGTGTGACCGATATGATAGGAATGTTCTATCAAAACGATACCTTTAACCAAGACATTGGTGACTGGGATGTCAGGAATGTGACCGACATGAGTTCTATGTTCAGAGAAACCAGAGAGTTTAACGCAGATATAGGCGACTGGGATGTGAGCAGTGTGACCAGTATGTTCAGTATGTTCAATGATGCCAGCAACTTTAACCAAGACATAGGTGGCTGGGATGTGAGTAGTGTGACCAATATGGAAGGTATGTTCAATGATGCCAGCAACTTTAACCAGGATTTAAGTGGTTGGTGCGTGGGGCAGATCAGTAGTGAACCAACTGGATTCGACGATGGCGCAAACGCCTGGGAATTTCCCAGCGAATGGAGACCGGTTTGGGGTTTATGCGCGAACCCAAACATCTTTTTAGCAGCCAATAATGTAACCTTTGTATGTACCAACGCCGATCTTGGTGAGAGCGGAGAGTTTAAAATTAATGATTCATTTTTCACTATAACGAAACGCGACCGCGATGGGCTGGATAAACTTATAGAAAACGAAGATTATTCGGATTTAACCACCACTTGTACCAGTGGAATTGAAGATATGAGTAATTTATTTCAGGGTATTACTAATTTTGATGAGGATATAAGCAGCTGGGATGTGAGCAGTGTAACCAATATGAGTGGAATGTTCTTTTTTGCCGAGTCTTTTAACCAAGACATAGGCGACTGGGATGTGAGCAGTGTGACCAATTTGTCACGTATGTTCGATTCTGCCGAGAACTTTAACCAAGACATAGGCGATTGGGATGTGAGCAGTGTGACCAATGTGAGTTTTATGTTCGAGGGTGCCAGCGACTTTAATACAGACATAGGCGACTGGGATGTGAGTAGTGTGACCAATATGAGATCTATGTTCGAGGGGGCCAGCGACTTTAATGCAGACATAGGCGACTGGGATGTTGGCAGTGTGACCAATATGAGTTCTATGTTCGAGCTTGCCTCCAACTTTAATGCAGACATAGGCGACTGGAAAGTGAGCAGTGTGACCAACATGAGTTATATGTTCGGTGGTGCCTCAGCCTTTAACCGAGATATAGGCGACTGGGATGTGAGCAGTGTGGTAAATATGTTTTTTATGTTCGACGGTGCCAAATTATTTAACGCAAACATAGGCGACTGGGATGTGAGCAGTGTGACCAATATGAGTTCTATGTTCGCGAATACCGAGATATTTAACCGAGACATAGGCGATTGGGATGTGAGCAATGTGACTAATATGAGTTCTATGTTCGAGGGGGCCAGATTCTATAACCGTGATTTAGGCGTCTGGGATGTGAGCAGTGTAACCAATATGAGTTCTATGTTCGAAGGTGCCAGAGTCTTTAATGCAGACATAGGTGGCTGGGATGTGAGCAGTGTGACCAATATGAGTTCTATGTTCGACGATGCCAGAGACTTTGACCAGGATTTAAGTGGTTGGTGTGTTCCCGGATTTGAAAATGAACCGGAAGATTTTAGCACTGGTAGTGCCCTGAGTAATGTAAATAAGCCGGTTTGGGGTACCTGCCCGATAATTGCGACTGTAAAAATCGAAGAGGGCAGTAACCCCGGCTGGCGGATGATGGGCGTGCCGGCAGAGGATGTTACCGTGGCCGACCTGGCCGGGAAAAACCTGGTGCAGGGAATCGAAGGCCTGGACTTCAGCGGGGATGAACCCAATTTTTATCTCTGGGACCCTGAAGCCGATGAGAACACTTTTGAAAATGAATTTGAAGGTGCCTATGTTCTTCCTCAGAATGGTGGTTCTGTCATCAGTCCGGGCACCGGCTTTGTTTGGTATATGTGGGGACCGGATGTGAATCCTGATGTAGAGGAAAGCAAAGAATTTCCGCTCACGATCAAGGTTACCGGAAATGAGCCCTCCGGTGATGTTTCACTTGGAACCCTGCCCGCCGGGTGGAATCTGGTTGGAAATCCCTTTGGGTCGGATATCGCGTTTAACGATCTTCCTTACGGTCCCGGTTCGGTGTGGAATCCAAACGAAGGAGAGGAAGGCTCCTATGTATTAACCACATCCATGGGCGGCAAACTTTCGGTGTGGCAGGGGGCCTTTATTGAGCTCACCGCAGCAACTGAAGTGGTGATACCCCAGTCGGCCAAAACCACCGACGCAGAGTTTCAGAAAGAGCAGCATATGCTGGCCGGACAGGTGGAGTTTATGCTGGAAGGATTTGACGATGGCGACCGGGTACGTACCCGCGACCGCGCGGCCATTCTCTACTTCCACGAGCAGGCCACAGACGGCTGGGATAGCTGGGATGTGAGCAAGCTCACCCCGATGTCGCAGTCCTGGGCCACGGCCGCCTTCATCGGCAGCCGGGACGACCGGCTGGTCCTCAAGTCTCAGCACGCCCTGCCCTACCAGCTCGATGGCTCCTACGAAATCCCGATCGATATTCAGCAGCAGAACATCTCCGGGGAGCTGCGCCTTTCCTGGCCGGTGGTCAAAAATCTTCCGTCCGGGGCAGAGCTCTGGCTTGAGGACAGGCAGACCGGACAGCGCCACGACCTGACCCGCGAAGGCCACGTTGATTTTACCGGGTCTTCAAACCAAAAAGAAGCTTTGGTTGAGCAGGAGGTATTCGAACGCCCCGAACCCCAGACTATGGCCATGAAAAGCAGCTCCCAGCGATTTGTAATTATGATAAATCCGGATGAAGAGGTCGAATCTGTACCTTCAACAATAGCCCTGAACCAAAACTACCCGAACCCGTTTAACCCCACCACCCAAATTACCTACGAGCTGCCCCAAAGCGAGCAGGTCCGCCTGGAGGTCTACGACATGACCGGACGACAGGTAGCCACCCTGGTAGACGGACAAGTAAGCGCCGGCTCTCACACGGTAACCTTCGATGCCAGCGGCCTCTCCAGCGGGGTATACATCTACCGCCTGCAGGCCGGTGGGCAACTTCTGACGAGGCAATTAACATTAATCAAGTAGATAACAGTAGCAAGTATTGAGTATCGAGTAGCGAGATAAATTTTCACTACTCGATAATCATGACTATGAAAAACGAACAATCCACAACCAAGCAACCTTGCAGGACGCTTAATTAAAAAACCTGTCAGAGTACGCAGCGTAGCGGAGTTCCTGCAAGTCGCAGATAGCGATACTTCGCTGAGTTGTGAGTTGAGGCCACGGTTAGCTTTAAGATGATTTTGGGTAGTGCACCGCGACTCTGCCAGGAGCCCGGAAAAGAGCCGGGCACTCTTGTCGCACAGCGATCCCAAGGGGCAGGTCGCTATGTAAAGCTTCTAATTGTGAGGCAGAAAAGAGGGGCCAATATTTTTGGGCAGCAGTTGAATACAGTTAAATCTGTAACATTTGTAATAATTCGATATCTGATATATAAGTTAAATTCATCAGATTTTGCTCATTATGAGTAATGGCTCTATTACGTAAGAAAAATACGATCACAAGAGAGATTTATAGCATTAAAGTACTGCAGGTGCTTGCAGCAGTAGCTATTTCTATTTTCATGTTTTTATCATGTTCAACTAAATCTGATTCGGTTTATACGCTTACCACATCAACAGATCCGGCAGCATCTGGCATAGTTACGCCCTCACAAGGTGGGTTTGACAAGGGATCTGAAGTGGAAATTACCGCAACTGCAAATGAAAATATGGTTTTCAGCGGCTGGAGAGGGGATTTTGTGGGAAGCGAAAATCCCACTGTGATTACCATGAATTCCGATAAAAATATCATGGCCTTTTTTGTTGAAATGCAATATTCTCTGAGCATCCACATCGAAGGTGAGGGCACCGTTACGGAAAGAATTCTCCTGGAAAAATCAACAGAATATGGTGAGGGAACTTTTATTGAGTTAACGGCCATTCCCGCTGAAGGATGGAGGCTGGCGGAATGGCAGGGAGATCTCTCCGGTTCAGAAAATCCGGAACAGATTACCATCGACAGCCCGAAAGAAGTTACTGCTGTGTTTGCCCAAGAGTCGGAAGAACCCGAAGAAAGCAGGTATAATCTTACTTTAAATGTTGACGGGGAAGGCTCTGTGAGCATCGATCCTGAACAGGATGAGTATGAATCTGGAACGATGGTCGAGTTGACGGCAACCCCTTCGGATGGCTGGGAGTTTGTGGAGTGGACCGGTGATATCAATTCGTCCGATTCTTCGGTTGAACTCACAATGGATTCCAATAAAGAAGTTACTGCTGTATTTGCCGAGGAGACAGAAGAACCCGAAGAGAGCAGATATAATCTTGCTGTGAATGTTAACGGAGAAGGCACGGTAAATATTGATCCCGAACAGAGTGAGTATGAATCGGGAACGATGGTTCAGCTTACAGCAATTCCTTCTGGCGGCTGGGAATTTGTAGAGTGGAGCGGTGATATCAATTCGTCGCAAACCTCGGTTGAAATCACAATGGATTCCAATAATGAAGTTACCGCTGTATTTGCCGAGGAGTCGGATGAACCTGAAGAAAGTGGATATAATCTCGCAGTAAATGTTGACGGAGAAGGTACTGTAAACATCGATCCCGAACAGAGTGAGTATGAATCGGGAACAATGGTTGAGCTGACAGCAATCCCTTTGGATGGCTGGGAATTTGTAGAGTGGGCTGGTGATGTCAACTCTTCCCGAGCTTCGGTTGAAATCATGATGGATACCGACAAAGAGGTGACTGCTGTATTTGCCGAGGAGCCGGAGGAACCTGAAGAAAGCAGATATAATCTCGCTGTGAATGTTGACGGGGAAGGCTCTGTGAGCATCGATCCAGAACAGGATGAATATGAATCCGGAACGACGGTTGAGCTGACAGCAACCCCTGCCGATGGCTGGGAGTTTGTGGAATGGGCTGGTGATGTCAACTCTTCCCGAGCTTCGGTTGAAATCACGATGGATACCGACAAAGAGGTAACGGCTGTATTTGCTGAAGAGCCGGAAGAAAACACATTTAATCTGGAAGTAAGTCTTGATGGGGAAGGCTCTGTGAGCATCGATCCCGAACAGAGTGAGTATGAATCCGGAACGATGGTTGAGCTAACAGCAACCCCTTCTGGCGGCTGGAAATTTGTGGAGTGGACCGGAGATATCAATTCGTCCCGAACTTCGGTTGAAACCACGATGGATACTGACAAAGAGGTAACTGCTGTATTTGCCGAGGAGCCGGAGGAACCTGAAGAAAGTAGATTCAGTCTCGCTGTAAATGTTGACGGGGATGGATCGGTGAGCATCGATCCGGAACAGGAAGAGTATGAAGATGGATCGACAGTTGAGCTGACGGCAACTCCATCCGGCGGCTGGGAATTTGTGGAGTGGTCTGGTGATGTCAATTCATCTGAACCCTCCGTTGAAATTACGATGGATGCCAACAAAGAGGTAACCGCCGTATTTGAAGAAACCTTCTTTGATTTAACCATCAATACCACCGGGGATGGCACTGTAAACATCAGCCCTGATTTAAATGAATATGAACCCGGAACAGTTGTTGAATTAACGGCTAATCCATCGGATGGCTGGGAGTTAGATCAATGGGAAGGTGACCTTACAGGAACAGAGAATCCGGCTTCAATCACCATGGAGAACTCAACAGAAATTACAGCCCTGTTTATTGAACAGGAAACAGCATTCTCGGGCGGAGATGGCTCGGTGGGAAATCCCTACCAGGTTTCAACAGCAGAGCAATTGCAGACAATCAGTGAGTTTTTGAGTTCCCATTTCATACAGGTCAATAATATTAATGCCGGTTCAACATCCGGATGGAATGGTGGAAGCGGATTTAGTCCGATTGGCAGTTCTTCCAATCCTTTTACAGGAACGTTTAATGGAAACGGATTTGAAATCTCCGGATTAACCATAGACCGGGATGGGGATGATCATGTCGGGCTGTTTGGGGTTGCCGGAAATGCACAAATAAGTAATACCGGTCTTGTAGGTGTAAATATTACGGGTGAAGACATAGTTGGCGGCCTGGCTGGAGCCAATAACGGACAGATCAGCAATTCGTATGTAACCGGAAATGTTTCGGGTGATGAAATAATTGGAGGATTGGTTGGAATCAATAACGGGCAAATATCCGGTTCTCATTCAGAGGTCGATGTTTTCGGTGATGATGACCATGTTGGCGGGCTGGCGGGAATTAATGGCAACAACGGTGAGATTACTGATTCATTTGCCTCTGGAAATGTGGAAGGAGTAGATGATGAAATTGGCGGCCTGGTTGGCACTAACAACGGACAAATCACCAGCTCCTATGCCACAGGCAATGTTGTCGGTGACGAATCAGTTGGCGGACTGGTTGGAACTAACAGTGGAGAAATCAGCAGATCTTATGCCACAGGTAATGTAAGCGGGGACGAATCAATTGGAGGATTTGTTGGGGCTAACAGGAATAATGCCCGGATTGAAAATTCCTATGCTACAGGTAGTGTTTCGGGTGATGATGAACTTGGTGGTTTTGCAGGCAAAAATTGGCCAAATGGTCTTATTGCTACTTCTTATGCCAGTGGAAGTGTTTCCGGTGATGACGATACAGGTGGTTTCATTGGCTGGAACCGGGCCTCATTAGATTCCTGCTACTGGGACAGCCAGGTAGCTAATCAAAGCAGTGGAATTGGCCGGGGAAATCAGAACGGATTAACAGGGCTCACTACTTCAGAGATGACGGGTTCTTCTGCCGAAGAGAACATGCCCGGTTTCGACTGGAACAGTGTTTGGAGAACTTCGGGGAGTTACCCGGTTCTTCAATGATAGAATGGATCGCTGGCTTTATTCGAAGAAGAATATATCTCTTCTAAATCAATGTTATGGAAGCTTTTTCAAAGAATGATACCGGATGAGTTCCCGTTTTAATCACTTTTAAAATCGGGTACAGATTAACCGGGTTTGCTTTCATTTTCCTGTTCTATGTTGTCGATTCAAAGCATTTCTTATATATGCCCTGAAATAAACAACCTGCCAGGAACCCTTGAAAAGTACAAGGGCACTCTTGCAGGTCACTTCTCACTTTTCACTTTTTCCAACCTTCAACCACTTACAGATCGCTTTATTAAACAAACTTCCAAAAATACTTCTGCGTATTTAATTCCCGTATTTATGATCCCACCACTCCGGTTCGTCTTTCAGGTATTTGTCGAACCAGGAGAGAATGCTCGCTTTCCAGAGTTTGTATTTATTGTAATCGAGAATATGGTGGTCCTGATCGTCTACAGCGATAAATGCGGTTTCACGGTCAAGCAATTTCAGGGCGGTGTACATCTGGAGGCTTTCACCGGGCGGTACATTCGTATCGCTCATGCCAGTAAGAAAGAGCAGAGGTGTGGTCACCTGATCGGCGGAGTAGAGGGGGCTCTGACCTACGTAAATATCCTCCCGGTTCCAGGGAAACGAGTGTGCCGCAGCAATTGAACTGTACTGAAAACCCCAAAAACCTTCACCCCAATAGCTGGCAATATTGCTGATGCCAGCGTGGCTCACACCGGCCGCAAAGATATCGGTCCGGGTTAAGAGCAGCATCGTCATAAATCCGCCATAGGATGCCCCGATCGCGCCAACCCGTTCTCTGTCAGCATAGGGGTGGGCATCCAGGAACTGGTTCACACCATCAATAATTTCATCGGCTACAATAATACCCCAGTCATTTACATGCAGGGCTGAAAATTCCTGCCCGTAACCGATCGCTCCGCTTGGCTGCATCACATAGACGATGTACCCTTTGGCAGCATACAGCTCCTTCGGATAGCGTCCGCCAAATGCCCGGTTTACAGGAACGGTGCCCCCGTAATAATAAGCGATTACAGGGTAGGTCTGGTCGGGATCAAAATCGGGCGGGTAGTAAACAAAGCCGTCGATTTCGATGCCCTCTTCGGTTGTGAATGTCCAGATTTTATCCTCCCCGAACTCCACATTTTTGAAATACTCTTCTCCGGGATCACGCAGCAATGCAGACCGCTCTGAGTTGAGGTCAAGCGAGAAAGCCTGAGCCGGCTGTGAAATTCCCGTGCCGCTGTAAATGGCTTTTCGCCCATCTCCCGAGAGATCTACCTGGTCGAGTACCTCGGTTGCGGTCTCAATTTTATCGAATTGACGGCTCTCCACATCTAGCCGGTAGAGATTACGATAGGAGCGGTCGGTGGTGATCAGATAGATCGTTCCGGAATCACCGCCCCAACTCGCCTGGTCCACAGACGGATTAAAATCGAACGTAACAGGTGTGACTTCACGCGTTTTCAGGTCAAAAACATAGGCCTGATTGTCATAGTCGTTGGCGATCATTCCATCGGGTACGTTAGTGCCGGTCTCATCAAACATAGTAGGGCCGCCGGTGAACAAAACAGAATTCCCATCGGGTGAAAACTTACCACTGCCCCCAAATGGGACGGTAAAGAGCGAATCTCTCTCCAGTGTTTCAATGTTCAGGAGCTGGTATTCTGTAACGCTGTAGGGCCGCTGCGAGTAGTCGGTTTGAGAGCGGGAGTAGAGCAGGGTATTTCCGTCCGGACTGATGTCGTGCAAAGATGTACTGAGCAGCCCGGCAGTGAGGCGCTGTGTGGTACCTTCGGGTACGTTCAGTTTGTAGATGAAACTGCGGGTAAAATGCCAGGGACGACGCTCTTCAAGGTCATCGAGCCGGTAAACTCCGGTTTGATCGGGTTCGGGCTGCTCAGATATTGAGTAGATGATGAAAGTGCCATCGGGCGACCACTGATAACTTCCAAAGTCTGAGATTCCTTTCAGAATCCGTTCCTGCGAGCCGGTTTCAAGGTCGGCCAGCCAAAGGGATGTTTCGCCATTTTCCGTTTCGGTGTAGGTGAATCGCTTTTTTTCCGGCGCCCAGGTTACGCTGCCAAAATCTTTGCCTCCTCTGTATTCGCGGTAGAGATCGCCCGATTCGGTTTCACGGATTTCAAGCCAGGAATCACCGCTGCCATCGGGAGGGGCGGGCTGATTGATTCGCATCGCAGCCAGCCGTCCATCCGCCGAAAGTGCAAGGCTGCTTAACTGCGGCTGATTGGAAAGAGTTTCAAGATCGAGATAACGGTGCGGCTGCAGAGACTGCATAACAGGTGCTTCATTTTCGGGTTTGATGGTTCCTGAAACGGACCACTCTGCACCACTTTCGGGGTTGTAGAGGGTTCGTGCCAGGATCAGATGTTTGCCCTTCGTTAGTACGAGTTTTTCGGAATGGCTGCCTGGATCATCACCTGACTCTTCAGTGCTCTGTTTCACGCCCTGTCCGTGTCCGTTTACATACAGTTTGAAAGGGTGATAGCTGCTGATTTCGAGCGTGGCTTTTGTGAAGCGGTCGGTTTGAACATAAAATGCCACCCATGCGTTGGCAGGGTGATCAGCATTGGCAGGGTTTAGTTGTACTGTTTCTCCCTGGTGTACACTCCACTGAAATGATTGCTGCTGTGACCAGTTCACAGTTGTACCCTCTTCAGGGGTCCAGCCAGAGATATCCACCGGATCAAATTCCAGAAGATTGTTTAGCGTAAACGTTTCATTTTGAATATTTTGCTGATCGTGGTAGATCGGAAGTTGTGTTTCTGCGGGACCGAGTATAAGCCATTCAGAAACGGGGATTTCCTGATTTTGTGCATTCAGGGACATAGCGATTATCAGGAAAAAACCTAAAAGAGTGCAGCGGATTTGTAAAAACATCTGAACAGAATTTGATGAAGATTTTGGAATTTACTTAAGATTGTCAGCCTGGTTTTCTCCCGGCTGAACCCAATTAAGAAATCAAAATAAGCAACCACCGGCATTTCTGTGAATTTGGATTTAAAAAACCTTCTGAGTAAAATCGATTACCAATAAATTACGATTCGGCTTTGGGTTGTAAGAAAGAATTTTCTTATTTTAAGACAAAGGAGTCTCAATAACCTAAAATTACATTATGCTATTATCAAAATCATGCGTTTACGGGCTTAGGGCGTCGCTTTTTCTTGCATCAAGAGAGCAGGGGGAATTTATCCCGATCAGAACGATGAGTGACAAACTGGAAATTTCCTTTCATTTTTTAACCAAAATCCTTCAGCAGCTAACCGCAGAAGGTATCCTGGAATCGTTTAAAGGGCCCAATGGCGGAGTACGACTCACAAAGCCCGGCAGTGAAGTTCCGCTGATGGATATTGTTTTGGCCATAGACGGATCTCAGCTTCTAACCGAATGTGCACTTGGCTTACCGGGGTGTGGAATCAAAAATCCATGTCCGCTCCACGACAAATGGGCCGAGACCCGTGATGCAATCCGTGAAATGCTGGAGCATACCACACTGACAGAATTGGTGGATAAAGGCAAAGCGGAAAATTTGCGTCTTACGACCGAGGGCGGTTTCGATATTCTTTTTGACGACTAAACGGCTAAGCTTGTGGAACTGAGAGATTCAACTCTTTTCGATCTGGTAAAAAAATATAACGTCCCGGGGCCGAGATATACTTCATATCCAACGGCGTTACAATTTACCGACACATTTAGTCGTAAAATGCTGGTTCGAAATCTTCAAAAGCGTACGGTATCGTCAGATCCGCTTTCGCTCTATATTCACATTCCGTTCTGTTTTTCGCTTTGCTGGTATTGTGGCTGTACCAAAATCATCACTAAAGATCAGGATCGCGGAGACATTTACCTCGCCTATCTTGAAAAAGAGATGCAGTTGGTCCGTGAAACCATTCATCCGCAGACGCCGCTCAAACAGATTCATTTTGGAGGCGGTACCCCTACGTTTCTTTCACCGGAGCAGCTCCGGAAACTGGGTGATTTGATCAACACTAATTTTAATGTTCACACTGATGTGGAGTTTAGTGTGGAGATTGACCCGCGCCGGGTGGATGAGGAGCATATCATTGCGCTGAAGGAGATCGGCTGTAACCGCGCTTCACTGGGAGTACAGGATACCAACGAAGAGGTACAGAAAGCTATTCACAGAATTCAGCCATTTCATCAGACCCGAAAAATTACGGAACTGCTGCGAAAGCATAGAATCCGGAATATCAATTTCGACCTGATTTACGGCCTGCCTAATCAGACCCCGGAAACGTTCAGGCAGACCATCGAAGATGTAACAGGCCTTGACCCCGACCGTTTTGCGATCTACAGTTATGCTCACATCCCCTCCATCATGCCGGCACAGAAACTGCTGAATGAAGAAGAATTTCCAACTACCGAAGAGAAACTGGGTATGCTGCTCTACGCCATCGAAAAGCTGCCTCAACTTGGTTATGATTACATCGGTATGGACCATTTTGCGAAAAAGAGTGACGAGCTGAGCAGGGCACTTCGAGAGGGAACACTTCAGCGCAATTTCCAGGGTTACAGCACCCACGCTGAATTGGAAATGATTGCCCTCGGAATGTCAGGGATTTCGCAAGGGAGCGGCCTCTATTATCAGAATGAGAAAGATCTGAATGAATATTACCGGATGCTGGATGAGGAAAAGCTACCGGTGAAAAAAGTACTGGCACCGTCGGAAGAGGATAAAATCCGTCGCAAAATTATCATGCAGATTATGTGTAATGCGGAGATCCATTACGATCAATTTTTCGAAGAGACCGGGATTGATTTCAAAGAAAGATTTTCTTTAGAGCTGGATCGCTTGAAAGAACTGGAGGCCGACGGACTGCTGATATTGATGAAAAACGGTTTCCGCCTCACCTCCCGAGGTCGTCTTTTTTTGCGAAACGTTGCGATGGTGTTTGATGGTTATATAGAGAGGAAACGCCATCAAACCGCTTATTCCAAAACGGTTTAGGTTGGAATTTTTTCTTTATTTGGGATATGAGATTTTAATCTCAATAAATCAATGGTTCTCCATCAGGCCACGATTCTATGAAATCATATTTCCTGTTCTCTCTTTTGATACTTTTTTCAGCCCTGCCGGTTATAGCTCAAACCACTTCCGAAGCGGTGGACGAACTCCTTCTCAAAGCGGAAATGCAGATGGACGAACTGGATGAATCCGGGGCGCTCGAGTCATATCTTGAGGTATTGGAGATCGACCCGGAAAACTACGAGGCTCTCTGGAATGCCAGCCTGCTGCATTCAACCATTGGTTTTCGGTTTGATAGTGAGAACGAACAGAAAGCGTTCTTTAAACGGGCTATGGAATATGCAGATAAAGGCCTGAAGTATCATCCCGAGAAAGGAGACCCCTATTATGTAATGGCAGTGGCGAAAGGGCGTATGGCCAATTTGGTGAGAGTGAGAAAGCGGATTGAATTAGGCCATGAAATTGAAGAGTATGTTGTAAAAGCTCTCGACCGGATGCCCGAACACGCTCCATCGTGGCATCTGTATGGCGTCTGGCAGTCTGAAGTAGCCAATGTAACCCGTGCTGAACGCATGGCCGCCCGGTTTATCTCCAGGGGGCTTCCCGATGCCTCCGATGAAAAAGCGGAAGAGTACCTGAAAAAAGCGTTGGAATTCGATCCTGAAAGTATCATCACACGTCTCGATCTCGCCCGCCACTTCGAACGTTCCGGCCAAAATGATCGTACCAAAGCTCTTTTGGAAGAACTTTTGGAACTGGATTTACCTGTTAAAACTAAAGACGATCCCGATCACCTGGAAGATGCACACAAAATGTTGAGTGATTTGAGGTGAGTGGGAGACTGAGTGAGGGAGAGAAACGGAGAATTGATTTGGATTTTGGCCAAAAATTAAAAAATTTTATTACCAGCAACCAGCAACCAGCAACCAGCAACCAGCAACCAGCAACCAGCAACC
>JAFIFB010000099.1 GCA_020832285.1 Balneolaceae bacterium | reverse complement strand
CAACCCGCAACCCGCAACCCGCAACCCGCAACCCGCATCCAGTTAAAACACCGAACATAGTGAAACCTGCTCAAGTGTTATATGACTTAATTCATCTGTCATTAAATTATTTTATAATATATTTGATATTATTACACTTATAGAATCATGCCAAAAAAATTGTAATAACTTCTTACTCTCAGCCGCTTTATATGTAGATTTCTTTTCAGTATCATTTCATTATGATTACCGAGGACAAAAAAGAGGAAATTCGCGCTGCTGCTGATATTGTGGAAGTGGTGGGGGATTATGTAAAACTCAAAAAGTCGGGCAGCGGTTTTACCGGTCTTTGTCCTTTTCATAATGAAAAAACACCCTCTTTTCACGTTACACCCCGCCTGAATATCTACAAATGTTTTGGATGTGGTGAAAGTGGTGATGTATTCAACTTTGTGATGGAAATGGAAGGGATCAGCTTTCCTGAATCGCTCAAAACCCTCGCCGAACGCTATGGAATTGACATTCCGGACGAACATGTGGAAGGAGAGGATGAAAGAACTCACAAGAGGGAAGGAATTTTTCATGCCCTTAAGTTTGCCGGTCTTTTTTTTCACCGTCAGCTGCATGAATCTGAGGATGCTAATTCTGCCCGTAATTATCTTGAAAAGCGCGGATATAATAAAAAACTATGGCGCACATTCGGGCTTGGTTATGCATCATCCAATTCAACTCTTCTGAGGGAAGCAGAAAAAGAAGGAATTGAGAAAGAGTACCTTGCCGAGGCAGACCTGATCAAACCGAGCAGCCGAAATGATGGTTTTTACGATACTTTCCGAGACCGGCTGATGTTCCCCATTTTTAATCCTTCTGGAAAAGTAATCGCTTTTGCCGGGCGTATTCTGAATGAAAGTAAAAAAACAGCCAAATACATTAACTCGGCACAGACACCCGTCTATAACAAAAGCGAAGTGGTATATGGGGTGAATTTTGCCAAAAATGAGATCCGCAAAGAAGAAGAGGTCATTCTGGTAGAAGGCTACACGGATGTGATTACCATGAATCAGCACGGTATTAAAAATGTAGTGGCCTCGAGCGGTACGTCACTCACTTCTGGCCAGATCAACATTTTGCAGCGCTATTGCAAGCGTATTGTCATGATTTATGATGCTGATGCAGCCGGTCAAACCGCAATGGAGCGCGGAATGAACATCGCGCTGGAAGAGGGGATGGATGTGCAGCTGATGGAACTTCCCGAGGGTGAAGATCCCGACTCTTTCGTGAAGCAGTTTGGCAAAGATTCATTTCTTGAATTCAAAAAAAAGAACTCTGAAGATTTTGTGACATTTACTATTCACAAAGCTGAAAAATCAGGAAAAATGGAATCTCCTGCAGACCGGTCAGCTACTATCAAAAAGATTCTGGAGAGTATTGCCCGGATTCCGGTTGAACTGGACCGGCAGTTTTATGTGCAGCACCTCCATCAAAAAACGCAGATGTACCGGAAAGGATCAGATCGGGAGCTTTTCCAGCAGCTTGATGTGATATTAAGTGAACGCAGAAGACAGGAACGGTTTAGCCGCCGGAGAGAGGACAGATCTCAACAAACGAACAGAGCCATGCCGGATCAACCCGGTTCTCGGGAGGCCCGAAGCGCTCCATTTCAAAGAAAGGAAGTTTCAAAGCAGAAACGGCCACATTATGAAATGGAGATCATCCGTCTTTTGCTTCAATTCGGTGAAAAAATGCAAAAATTTATCGGACATAATATCGGAGAAGAGCACTTTGAAGATGATGAGATCCGTGAATTTTATAAAGATATTATCCAGCGGCATATAAAGGGTGATGAGATTAGCGTGGAACACTACATGAACCGCGAAAAACCGTACCCGTCACTTTTGGGTGATATTCTGCTGGAACGTTATTCTGTAAGCGAGGGGCTTGCCAAACGAACAGGAGGCGAATACCGTCGTGACAGAAACCCGATTTTAACAGCAAAATCTACCATGAAACCACTGCGGCTGAATTACTGCGAGCGAAAGCGGATGGAAATCTCGGAAGAAATAAAAACTGCCGACCAGGAGAAAAAAGAAAAGCTGGTCCAAATGATGAGTAAGCTTCAAAAAGAGATTTCACGCATTCAGAAAATATCGGCTGACGATCTGTTTGAAATTCCCGATTACCTGAAAGGAGATTCGGATATAGGTGTTAAAACATTTGAGTATAAAATGAAGGGAGAGAGATAATCAAGAGAAGATTACTCACTTTCACTCTGCTCAACTGAAAATTTTCGTGCCAGTTGTATCGCTTCCAGAATAATCCAGATAGCAAAACTGAGAATGATGGATCCGAAGACAAAGAGAAGCAGATTCCCGTCCGTTTCACCCATACCCGACCAATCGAATAGTAATTGTTCGCTCATTGCCCATATAGTCATAAAGAGCAGAAAAATAAGTGGTACCAATGTGTAGACAATACTTCTTCCTTTTCGTTTAAGCCAGATAGTAAGAATGAGCAGGCTGATTGCAGCTAAAAGCTGATTTGAAGTTCCAAAAAGCGGCCAAAGCAGATAACCGCCCGAGCCAAGTCCTCTGGGGCCTTCGGGTATGAGAACCAGGGCGGCACTGGCACCCACGGCAATAAAAGTGGAAACATGAAGTCTTGTGAACGGCTGAATATTGTATGTCTGCCCAAGTTCATTGATGATGTACCGCATCAGCCGTACAGATGTATCGAGAGTGGTGGCTGCAAAACTGATGACGATAACAGCGATAATGGTCTGGGCAACTTCAAGGGGAATCAACAGTCCGGTAGCAAGTTGTGCAGCTCCTTCCACAAAAACGTTGAGCCCTGTGGCTCCGGCTTCTTCGAACGAGTGGTAGTGTGCAAGAAACTCGCCGGTAGTATTAAAGTAGGTAACCACAGCTACAATAGTGATCAGAGCAAGCGCACCTTCACCCACCGCTCCTAAATATCCGATAAACCGGGCGTCGGTCTCTTTATCGAGTTGTTTAGCTGTCGTACCCGAGGAGACCAGCCCGTGAAAACCAGAAATAGCTCCGCAAGCAATGGTGATGAAAAGCAATGGAAACCAGCTTACATCATCGGCGGCCTGGTTGGTGGGAGGGGCTGAAATACCCGGATTAGTGATAAACAATCCGAGGTACAGAATAAATAAACCCAGCAGCAGCTGGTATGAATTAATAAGATCTCGTGGCTGAAGAAGCGTCCACACAGGCAGAGTGGATGCGATATATACGTAGATCATTAGAATCATGATCCAAACAAAAAATGACATCTCCACACCACTGAGTCCAAAAAGAACTGTGCTTGCTTCACCTCCAAAGTAGCGAACCAGATCTATCTGCAGGGCAGGCACATAACTGGCAATGATGGCAGTAAAATACATCACCACCAAGACAATGATGGCGGGAATGATCATGCTGCCTGTTCCTTTGTAGGTACGATAGCCAATCCAGACAGCAAGCGGTATCTGAATAAAGATAGAGAGAACACTTGCCGGAAAACTTATGAAGAGGTTTGATATAACCCATGCAAAAACGGCATTTACCATCAGTACAAGAATCAGGATGATAAAAAGAAACAATATTTTGGCACGTTTGCCAATCATTTTATCGGCGATGGTTCCGATTGATTGGCTTTTATTTCGCACGGAGAGAACCAATACACCGAAATCATGAACCCCGGCTGCAAAGATGGTTCCCAAAACCACCCACATCATAGCAGGTACCCATCCCCAGTATACTGCAATAGCCGGTCCCACAATAGGTGCTGCACCGGCGATGGAAGTAAAATGATGGCCCCACAAGACATATTTATTTGCAGGCACATAATCCACACCATCTTTGAGGCGGTGGGCGGGAGTTATGTAATTCGGGTCGAGCCGGTAGATTTTCTCAGCCAGAAACTTCGAATAATAGCGGTATCCGATAAAAAATAATACAAGCGAAATAGCGGCAACCAGACTGCCTGACACGGGCTATCCTCCATTTTTTTATTATAGACCGTTTGGGATATAAAGATTTTTGAGTGTGAAATCAACTGAAAGTTGTAAACGGTTATTAATATCTCGATGAGTTTTAAAGCGGGTGTATTGCTCATCATATTGAAAGTATTCTTATAATTATTGGTTCTACTGGAAACCTTGTGGGTAGAGGTCTAACTTGCCAAAGTAAAACAAGATGGCTGTGCGGAAATTATCATAATTTCGATAGCCTTTTGAAATGGACTTTACCTGCTGAATTTTGGAGTTCACCTGTTCGGCTC
>JAFIFB010000059.1 GCA_020832285.1 Balneolaceae bacterium | reverse complement strand
CAAAACGTTTTAGAGTCCATTAGAAATCTTCGTTTCTGTTCATTTATAATAGATTAAATTGTAGTCCGATAATGGATCCCCCCTACTTTTTCTCGCAGAGGTACGCAGATGTTTTCGCTGAGTCTCGCTGATCTTCTGCGTTAATCTGCGGATAACTCAGCGATAATCTGCGAGAAAGGGAACAGATGTCATTAGAGGTTGTAAATTACTTTCTTTTTAACAAATCGTTTTGGACAGTATTGATCTGAAATACTAAAAAAGTTGTGCTACCCGAAAAGGTCGGCTTTTTGAAGCAGGCCCGGATGGTTATTTTTTGTGCTGTTCACTTCTTTGGACACAATATAGCTCTCCATGCCATCATTAGGGTAAGGGCGGATCATATCCAGAATGTAGTCTGTTGAGTGATCCGGGTTTAACCAGTCTTCGAACTCATCCGGCAAGAGCAATGCCGGCATCCTGTCGTGAATTGGTTCCTGTACGTCGTTGGGTTCGGTGGTGATAATGGTGAAGGATTTCATGTTGTCGTTAGGGCTGATCGGGGAACAGAGACCGGCAGCGGCAAAAAATTTCTGCCCGACCGGGTGAAAATAGTGAGGTGTTTTGTTTCCTTTGGTTCCGGAAAACTCATAATAGCCGGATAGCGGTATTATACATCGTGCTGATGGATCTAATATGACACTTTTCCAGAGTTTGCTTGTCAAAAGGCTGTCAGCACGGGCGTTAAATGTGCTGTATTTAAAGTTGGGCTTACCATCTTTTGATTTCCATTTCATGAACCACCAGTACATCGGTTCCAGGATTCGTTTTCCGTCCTCAGCCAAAAAACAACCCGGCAAAACAGATGCAGGAGGGGCGTTGTAGTTGTGGTACCCTACATTGCTGTCAAGAAGTGAAGGCAGCTGACCGCCATCAATGGCATTCAGGAAATCTTCCAGCTCCATTAATTCTTCGAAGGTTAAAGTGGCTCGTCCGCACATGGTTTATCTTATGTATTTCAGGTCATAAAATATAGAATAGTGTCGTATTATCTGTAAAAACATCGGATAAAACCCGTGCCAATGGCATCCCTTTGGGCAAAGTTTCCTTTCTGTATTTATCACTTTCTTCATAATTGGAATATTTTAAATAAAAAACTTTGCGGGTTTCTTGCAAAACTTCAGTCTTGACACTACACCAGAACAATATAACGAATGTGTTAAAATCAGAAATTTTATGATGAAATTCGGTTTTTGTTATCCTGCTAACGAGCAAAATAGTAGATAGAAAGGAGGGGAGGGTGTTGATTGAAGTCACAGCATAATTTTTAACTTCAATATGGGAGCGCAAGTCCGGTTTTTCGTCCCTTGGAAGGTGTATAAAAAGTAGAATGCACAGCAAAACCGCTTCAACCCATTGAGCAATGTTATTTGAGTATTGCATCAAAAATTACAGTACGTAACGAGTTCCCGTACTATGCGCAGGCAGGAATTTATTTGATTTCGTAGTCGTTGCTGCAGTCTGTCTCGCCCGTTATACAAGTAAAGCAAGCCATTCCTGCGAATGCCGAACCGATGATCCAGATTGGATTGCCACAATCACATTTTTGCCCTTGTAATTTCAGTGTCCTTATATGGGTCAGGCTTTTTTTCAAGACTGCCGTGTCAGTGTCGGGGTTACTTTTCTTGTGGAGGCCAATATACTTGTCTATCGAAATTTTTTTGAATGTTCTTTTTGAAGGTTTTGATTTAAAATTCATAGTGTCTTTGTTCTTCAGGTATTTTTTTTATCTGGTTTATGTTTTTGATGATACGGTCAAAAGTCGAGTTCAAAGCGTTGATATCCGGGAGGCGGCCAAAAAACAGGTCCGATAATTCATCTTCGTCCAGAGACCGGATTTCAGTAATCAAGTCAAAAGCTTTATTAAGGTACTCCTCTTCGTCTTTACAATGGGATGCCAAGACTCCAAATCGCAGGGTCAGGTCGTGGTCAAATTTTTCAGCTTCAATGAAAATTCCCTGGTAGACTTCATTTGATAAATGATCGGTGTCCATAGTCGTTTTTTTATTATTTCGCTTACGGTTTGACTACAATGAGTTTGTTTTTCAATTGTCAGATTGGAGATTGTTTGAAAATAGTTTACTCCTGCCTAAATAATCAATCCGCATATTCATTTTAGTTTGATGGCATCCGAACATTTTTCGAACAGTTTTACAAGATCTTCTCTGTTATCCCACACAAGAGAGAGTTTCAGGTATTTAGTGTAGTTCCGACAAAACAACGAGTCTGATGGATGGATGAATAGTTGACTGTTTCTACCGGTGAAAGATTGGTTTATAACCCTATCCACTCGGACCCATCCCCCGGCCCCTATTCCGCAAATACACGGCACAAGTTAGTGTTTTTCTAATCCCGACCATTCGGGGGAAGGGGTGACTTTTTACAGGGTTTATGGATAGATTACTAAATTTAAAAGTCCCTCCTTGTTTCGCTGGTGCTTTTCCAGTGGAATAATGGGCTGGGTTTGGATTGATGGCCGTGGGGATTCGACAGACGAGAAAGGCACTCGTCAGTCGATTGGGGTGGATTCCCTCGTCTGTCCAGTGCAGTTCTGGACTGACGAATGTGAAGGCTATGACCTGGATTTCAGGTAGGGATTTCCCCAACGGGATGCCTTTGGCAAGGGTGGGTCTGAAAGTGGGTTCTGTCACTTCTGAAATAGTGTTGCCCGCTCTACTACGTTAGAACTTCGAAGAGCAGGCATTTTGGGCAAGATGAGGGGCTACCAGTGACTTCGTGGCAAACAGAGTCGAAATGACTCTTTTCATTTACTATCCATACATTTTTTCAAGTCCCAATTTCTTTATTCTTGCACGTATAGCTCCATTTGTCCGCCCGAAATGGTTTGCAAGCCTCTTTTCCTGAACACCTTCACGATACAGTTCAGCCAATTCATCATCCAGCTGCTGTGTCCAGGGTTTATAAGCATGTTTGTGTCTTTTTCGAATTTTATCAACGAAGTAAGCCTGATCACTGTCATTCAGATTTATTTTTTCTCTTCTTGATTGTCTTTGTGTTGCCGGAACTTCTATTTCGTCTTTTGCAGTTTCTCTCATCACTTTTATTTGTTTTGAAGGCGTAAAACCGTCAGGCATTAATGCATCAGGTATGTATATGCGGTTTCTTGTTCTGGTGATTGCAACATACAGCAGGTTAATTTCTTCATTCAGTTTTGCATCATTCAACTCGCCTTTTTTGGCGTCGTCTGACAGTTTTTCCAATTTTTCTTCTGAAATAAAGTCGTTTACAATTCGAATGGCATCATACTCCATTCCCTTACTGCGGTGTACGGTTGTAAAAATCATCGAGGCGTGCTCTTTGTCGTCATTGTCGATGTGCCTTTCTTTAATGGTGTTGATGATTTCCGGAATGTCGTTGCCGTATTCTTTCACGATATCAACCATCATCCCAAGCTGAACATCTTCGGTTTTTTTGATGTACTCTTCAAGCTCTTCAAGATGTTTCATTTTTCTGATGAGCTTGTCCCTTATGAGCCTGTGATTGTTATTGTAAAGGCTCAGCACGTCATAAAGGGATGCACCTTCGTCGGCATAGGTGTACGAGTTGATATTTCCTTCAAAGTAGATCTGCTTATCTTTCTTTTGTTTGCTCACATATTCTATAGCCCTTAACAGAAGCCCCAGGTTGGTCCGGGCGATCACGGCTCTCGTTTTAATTTTCCCTGGAGTACCATTTCCGGTTATCTTAACTGGCTGTTCACGGCCAATAATTTTTTTCCATTTCAGAATGTCCATCGCCAAATTGGCAATATCCTGGTTGAACCGGAAGCTTGCAGAAAGATTAAAGGTTCTGAAATCCGCCTTTTCAAGAGAGTTCACTGCATACCGCCACCCGTAAATTTGTTGATGAGTGTCCCCAACAATCACTTTTGTTGCCTTTTGCCTGAAAAAAACATCGAGCATGGCGGCAGATGCATCCTG
The DNA here is from genome assembly GCA_020832285.1 of Balneolaceae bacterium. Lineage (GTDB taxonomy): Bacteria > Bacteroidota > Rhodothermia > Balneolales > Balneolaceae > Rhodohalobacter. The sequence continues at coordinate 113,363 of JAFIFB010000059.1, read as the reverse complement.
TCCTTCGTCGAAGAGAATATAGTCGTAATTCAGTCTTGGATTTGAAAGCTGAAATTTCTTGAGATAAAAGTCGTGAGTGATTTCAATCTCACCTTTATCCATTTTGCTGAGAAGCAGCCTTGTCTGCTTTACGATGGTTTGGCAGAACGACGAAACAAAGGCCTTTGCTTTGGGATCTGCAACCGTTTCGAGATAATTGAGGTCCTGAACTTTTCGTTTATCACTGTTGCAGAAATACGAAATGAACTTGTTAATATGATTGGCAAGAATATATTCGGTGTGTTTTTCTCCGCCTCCGCTAATCCCAAGTATTTCGGCGATTTCGTGAGATTTGTAACCTTGTGGCCTTACCTTGTAATTGTTTCTGAATACAATATGTTTGTAGGCAAGTGAGTGGGCGGTTTCAACATTTACATTATACAGGCCTTTGTCTGAAAATTTCTTAATGGCTTCAAGTTTGACCGACCTGTTGAAGGCAAGATAAAGTATTTTACTGGTTTGAGGCCTTGCCTTTGCATACTCAATGACGGTCGTTGTCTTCCCCGATCCGGCAACAGCATTGATCTTAATGTTGCCTGTAGAATGGATAATGTCTTGTTGCTCTTTCGTTAACTCCATTGTCAGTCAGAGTTTTGCTGTAATGGGCATTTTTGGCACGCAGGGATTTTTATATAAAATATCAGGTTTCAAAGTATTTACTTTTCAGTCATTTTCCACAGCACTTTTTATATTTTATTCCACTTCCACATAAACAAGGGTCATTTCTCCCCGGTTTCTTGCCTGCAGTTTTTGTCTGATTATGTAAGTCTGGTAAAAAATCGATTAATGGTATTGGATTTTCTTCAGTTCCCATTTCAAGATGTCTCTTATTTTCAGGAATTGAATCCATGTCAATGAATCCGGTAATAGCGTATTCAATATTTTTGCCTGCTCTAATGCCAAGTTTTGCCGCTTTTTCAACCTTGTATGTGTCGAAAACCACAACAGGACATTTTTTGCAAAAATGACTACCTGAGAGGTTTGTAATAAATTCACCTTCGTCTGAATCAGATCTGGCATACAATAAAATTGGAAAGCTTTTTTGAATCAATCCGGAACCACATTCCGGACAAGAAGTCAGGTTGTGTTTGTCACTATAATACTGGCGTCTTGGTTTTGATATATCAATGTTTGTTGATTCATTTCTCAAAGTCATCTTCACCTAAGTTCTAATTCTAAAGTTTGTCGTTTGTTTGCGCTCTATGATTTTAAATTTTTTCCAGCAATTGGATCATTAATTTTGAGGGGGTTTCTGTTGATAACAAAGACGGAACCAAAACAATGCTTACATCCGTGTGTTCGGGGTTTACGAACATTGATTTTGCAATTTCCCTGACCCGCGAATGGGCTGGAGACAATGTTTTCTCTAAAGTGAATAGTTGATGCAGTGCATCTTTATCTATTCTCTTTGAGTTTTTGCCATATAAAAAGTTAAAGAGTTGTGGAAGTTTATCAAAAAACAGGAAAACCATCTCGTGCAATGGTTTTTCGGATGATAAAGAAACCAGCACGGCAAGCAATTTTTCTAAAACCGGAACAGGAATGGTATTGGTGATTTTTTCCAATAATTTTTGAACCTCCCCGGTTGGCATCAACTGAAACAGTTTAAACCAGCAGCCGGCTTCTATCCTTATAAAATAATGCTGAATTGTATCTTCATCCAATTCAAATAGCAATGCTTCTTTTTTCTGAAGGATAATCCAATCCATTGCCGGATTATAATTCAATGTACTGTTGCAATATCCTCTCTCTTTTAACCCTGACAAGAGAAGCGTATTTACGGCTGATTTTTCTTCATCAGAAATGTTTGCCGACCGGTTAAAATAATCAATCCAATTCAGTTGAGTTTCGGCATCCTGCGACAGCAGCATTTGGGCATTTGCTTCCGGACTCCAGATGCATACGGCTCCGTAATGATACCAATGCATAATATCCATCATACTCCGGGGTGCCTGCCAAATAAGATGTCACTAAACACATTTTACCGTAATAACCCAGCGTTTCTGCAGCCCGTAGAAGCACCTCTGCCTTCAGCCTGTCGTTGAGTTTCAGTTGATCGAAGGAAAAATTTTCAGGTGTATATTGGTGCCCCAGTAAAATGATATAGTTTTCCTTTGGGTGGTTTGCCTCATGGTTTTTAATACTTTCAACGATCCGGTCCGAATAGTTTTGGATGGAAGACAACTCGATGGATTTACCGGCTTCTTCCTGGATGAGGTTATAAACCAAACAGATCCTGTAACCAGATTTTAAAGGCTTCACTTCGTGATCGCAATCGGCATAAAAAGCTGCATAGCCTGTCTTGTAAAGCCCTGCCCGGCTGAAATCTGCAACGACTTGTTCTTTCTCAAATTCAATAACCAATTCGCCGCCCGAAAACTTAGAAGGTAAACTAAGGATAAGGGTTCCGAACATACCTTTTTCTTTTTCCGAATCTTTATGCTTCAGGAAAAATCCTCCCTCTTCGTAGATCAATAATTTGTAGAGGTTTGCCTTCATTGAATAGTCTTCTATTCCGAGATCAATTTGAACATTTTCAATAATATCGTTTAAAAAATCTTGCCAGACCGGATTATCAAAATGCAATTTTTCTGCATCTATCTCCCATGTATTTCTTACGTCCGTATCCAACAGGGTTTCGCTACCCTTGCCAAAAGGAGCTTTTTTTGCCGATTGAATAAGACGTTCAGCCTGCATCTCATTGACCGGGAAACTGATTTCACCAGCGCCCTCAATATTCAATCCGGGGAGAACAAAACCGGTTGTATTTACACTGGCAAATTTTCCACTGCCTTTTAGATTTTGCAAACAATCTGATATCTCTTTTTTTAGTTTATCCATCTTTTTTCAAATCTTAATTGCAATCTTAGTATAAAAGGGTATCAACATGGCGAATATACAAATCAGCACATATATCCCTTAATAATATTGCTGTAGACAATAAAAAATTTGTGGCTTCAACGGATGTGTGAATCAGTTAATAATTGGAGGTTCTATTTGATCCGCAGCGGAAAGAGAGATTTGTTTGAGTGAGAGGGTGAAGCCATGTCCGGGGCTGTCGGTATTGTTGTGGATATTGCGTGGATCCATACTATGCTTGTTGAAATCAAAGAGAGAATATGTATGGAAAATTGTAACCCAGCATATTCTATTGCATTCCATTTCCATTCTTATCTCATTTTCAGTACTATCTCATAGATAATAATATCAATCAGTTAACTCACATCGGGACAGTGCACAATCGTATGACTTAAGACACCCTCAAAGCTGGGTGAAGTTGAAAGCGGAGATATATTCGGGGCAAATTTATGTATATTTCCGACGTAAAAGTCACGATTGAGCAGGAGTTTGACGAGATTCTTCCAAATGTCTATGACCGACGCCACTTCGCCTCAACGGTGAATGAGGTGTTTGACCATGTTTATCAGAGGTATTGATTGGAGAAAGAATTGTGATTAACTAATGCCTATAATACCACGGTATTATGTTTCGGAAAACCGGGAGTACTTAAATCCGATAAGAAGGTAATGAAATATAGGAAGACTCTTTTGGTCACAATTAGGTTGATTAGAGTTGAGAAAATTAAGACTGAGAGATTATTAAAGAAAGGGATGTATTGGCTGCTCTTTTATTTGAAGCTATCTCAACATGAAGGTAGCTGTACTACTATCATTTCAAGCACAGGAAATGGTGAGAGGTTAGAGATAATTTTGCGGTATTGTTTTACCTATGTTCTACCTATAAAAAAGGAATATACCATCTCAATACTTGATACTCACTACTCAATACTAAAAAAAGTACCTGGGAAGGGACTTCCCGATTCACTCACGCTGTTCGTTCATTTCCCTCACATTCGTTCGGCGGGACTGGTTCTTCGCTATCGCTTCGATCCAGCTTCTCGTCCCTTTGATGTCAAAAAAAGAACTATAACATCTCAATATTTGATACTCACTACTCAATACTAAAATAAGTACCTGGGAAGGGACTCGAACCCTTACGACATTGCTGCCACCGGATTTTGAGTCCGGCGCGTCTACCAATTCCGCCACCCAGGCAAAAATTATTAAATCCTTTCTTTACAACACATTAGCTCGCAAATTTGAAGGAAAAAGTACGCCTGAAAAATGACTTTTTTTCCTTGATTTGCCCCCAAAAAATGACGTTAGTGACACTTTTAGTGACAAACATTGAGCTTCACAAGATGTAAAAAAACGATTCGTCTTTTTAGTTTTCAAATATACAACATTACGATTTACTTCTTCAACGTTGTTTGGGGTTTATTTCCCCGGAAATTTTCAGTTTCTTTGTGTCCAAATTTCAAAATCAACTAACACAGATGCCGATGGGGAAGAACAATAGCAATGATTAGAGTGAACATGTAAAGGTGCGGAAAGTTGGATTACATTTTCATTGTTTATTCCGGACATGCTGACCCCTCAGTCTGGGGAAACTGACCCCGGGGTCAACATCATCAGAATAGGGGGTCAATTTAGAACAGAATAACCATCGAATACCGGAGAGTTTTTGTCCTGAAAAAAATCGGATCAAATTTTTGAAATTTGCTGTAAAGTGTAAAAAAAACTGAAAAATGGCCGAACAGAGCCATTGAACGGGGAAATTCAGGAAAAATGGTGCTGTGAAGAACTGTAAAGTAAAGTGTACTTCAGTAAATATATATAACAGGTATTTAACGCACTTTTTTTATAAAATAGCTTTTTTAAGCGTTTTGACGAATAAAGTGGGCTTTTTTTACAGAGGTCACAGTTTTACAAGTATTTTGTGAAGCATTTTTTTTGGGGTGACACAACCTGTCACCAACACCTATTATATTATTCAAAGAGAACAATTTACGGGCATGAAAAACGCTTTGTAGCCTAAAAATTCCTTGTATTTTAAGTGTTAAGATAATGGTGGTACGATGCAGAACTATGTAACAAAATCAAAATTCACACACTGCCTGGAGTGCCCCACAAAGCTCTACTATAAAAATCATGAGAATGAGTATGCCACCTCTCAGGACGATAACGAGTTTCTTCAGGCGCTGGCCGAAGGCGGGATTCAGGTAGGAGAATTGGCCAAACTCTATTATCCCGGTGGAGTTGAGATTCCTTATTCGAGGGATAAAACGGTTTCTCTGAACCAAACCAAGGAGCTGCTGCAACAGGATAAGGTAATTATTTATGAAGCAGCTATTAACCATGATTTGACCTATGCCCTGGTCGATATCTTGGTCAAAAAAGGAAGCCGGATTGATCTCATTGAGGTCAAATCAAAATCGTGGGAAAAGGGTGAAGTCTTTTATAATCAGAATGGTTCTATGAAGCCCAAATGGCAGAAGTATTTTTACGATGTCGCCTTTCAGGTCTGGGTCATGCAAAAAGCGTATCCCGAATTTGATGTATGTCCACACCTTATGCTTATTGATAAAGGAACCCCGGCCAGTATCAACGGACTTCATCAGTACTTTAAGATCGTGGAAAATGAGGAGGGTCGTAGTGAAGTAAAGCTGACGGAAAACAGGGCTGATATTGAATTGGGTGATCCCATCATGAAAGCCATTGATGTGTCCGATGAAGTTGCACTGATCTTCAGGGGAGAAGCCCGCGAACCCGAAAACACACTGGAAGCACAAGGTTTTGATCACTGGGTAGAAGGACTTTGTGAGCTGATACGGGCCGATGAAAAATATCCCGTTACCATTGGAGCAAAATGCAGGAATTGTGAGCACCGGATTAGCGCCTCCAAACTGAATGGCAAGAAAGCCGGGTTTAATGAATGCTGGAAAGAAGCACTTCATTGGAGCGATAAGGAACTAAAAAAGCCACATGCGTTTGATGTCTGGTATGCGGCTTCAAACAGATACATCGACGATGGTATCTATCTCATGGAAGAGATCACTCCGGAGTACCTGGATGTTGATGAACATACGCTCTATCAGCAGCCCATTTGGGATGAGGGAAGAAAACAGCGGCAACTCGCCCAAGCCATGAAAATGACCGGGCGACACGATGCCAGCGAAGTGGTGCTGCCCGGACTCTTTCACGAAATGGATAGCTGGACGTATCCACTACATTTCGTCGATTTTGAAGGTATTGCTCCGGCGATTCCCTTTCATAAAGGCTGCTATCCCTACAAGAAAATTCCCTTCCAGTTTTCGATGCATAACGTATATGAAGATGGTCGGGTGGAGCACACTGCCGAATGGGTGGACAAACGGAAAGGGGTGTATCCGGGCTTTGATTTTATCCGGGAGCTGAAGAGCGTACTGGAACAGGATGAGGGAAGTGTGTTCATGTACCATCATTATGAGAAAACCATCCTCAATGATGTAAAAGGCCGTCTGCAGGAATCCGAAGAACCGGACCGGATGGATCTGATCGCCTGGATCGATACGCTGGTCAGCGAAGATTCCCCGCGTTATTTAATTGATCAGCAGAAATTAGTGGTGAAATATTACTATTCGGTGCACATGGGCGGCTCCAACAGTATTAAAGATGTGCTGCCGGCCGTGCTGAATGAAAGTAACGTTTTAAAACAGATCTACTCTGACCCCTACTCCGGATTAAGCCTGAAGGAGATGGTACTCTGCCAGACCGATCCGGAAGGCAACGTGATAAATCCTTACAAACTGCTTGAACCCGTTGGCTATGGAATTCCTGATGCAGCCGATGATCTGGAGATTGAACTGGGATCTGGTGAAACCATTTCCGAAGGCGGTACCGCCATGATGGCCTGGGCCCGCATGCAGTTTGAGGATGTGCCAAATGATGAACGGGAAAAGGTGTTTGAAGCGCTGCTAAGGTATTGCGAGCTGGATACGCTGGCGATGGTGATGATTCATCAGCATTGGGAATCATTACATGGAAGTGATTGATTTTTTATTGCAATCTGAAGACACACAATATTTTTTTTGTAAGGAATTACCTTTTAAGTATTCTTACATGTAAAACTTTTTTTAAACATACTCTTATATAAATGAAAAAAGTTGATTTAAACAAAGAGATAAAAGAACTCAAAAACCAAATAGCATTTTCAAAAAATATAGGCTTTTTTTTAGGTGCTGGCACTTCTTGTGCCTTAGGTATACCAAATGTTGCTCAACTAACTTCTAAGGTTAGTGAAGCTTTAAATGGGGATGAGAAAGTGAGTTATAATGAACTAAAAGAGAATGTAACATCACCAGATGATTCAGAAGTAAATATTGAACATATTCTAAATCACATAAGACTTGTAAGAGAACTTACAAACGACAATAATGATAAGGCTTATCAAAATTTAAATGGTGATGTAGCCAAGACACTTGATCGTGAAATATGTAAAAGTATAAGTGAAATAATTACAAAGAAGGAAGAAGAGGCAGATCTTAAAAACTCCACTAAGTTTTTTGCTTGGTTAAATCAACTTAGTAGAGATTTCACTAAAGAGATTTTTACTACCAATTACGATTTAATTATAGAGAAGTCATTGGAGCGTATAATGACACCCTACTTTGATGGGTTTATAGGATCAAATGAACCGTTCTTCTTTTATGAGAGCATTGATAATTCAAATCATAGAGAATTACCCCCAAAATCTTGGATAAGATTATGGAAAATGCATGGCTCTTTGAACTGGTTTTGGAAAGAGGTTCAAAATTCAAATAGAATAATTAGAGTTAATAAGAAGAGTATTGAATCAGATGAAAAAGAGACTGTTATTTTCCCTTCTAGAAAAAAATATGATTTGTCTCGAAAACAGCCCTTCATAGCTTATTTTGATCGGCTAAAGAATTATCTACAATCAGGAGAGCTTCTATTCTTGTTTTCTGGGTACTCTTTTTCAGATCAACACATCAACGAAATAGTATTTAATTCATTAAGGCAAAATAATCGGCTATTTGCTGTAATTCTGTTCTTTAAAGATGAAGAAGTTGAAGCATTTATTGAAAACTCGCCTGACTTTTTGAACTTGAATGTATTCGGTCCTACAAAATGTATACTTAAGGGAGAGATAGCTGAATATGAATTTAATGAAGACTCAGTTATAGGTGGTTTTGAGGACTTTTGGAATTCTGAAAATAAAAAATTGAAGATTTGTGACTTTAATCATCTTGTTGACTTTTTAGTTCAAAACTCAGGAAAATCCGAAAAACAATTATTACACCGATATGAAGACTGATGTAACTTTTTTGGGAAATATTATCAAAGTTGACTCTAATTCAGTCGAGATTGAAATATCTGATGATATACCAAGTTCCGCGCCTATAGTGAATGGAAAAGTTTATAAAATTGGTCAAATCGGGACATTTGTTAAAGTACCAATAGGTAATATTTCAATTTTATGGTATAGTTTCATCCGTAAGTAACACCCCATCTAATGTAGGTGATGAAGAAGTTGGATATTATAAGGACTCAAGATTTCTATCAGTTCAGCTTATTGGTGAAAAGATTGGCAAAGAAAAATTTCAAAGAGGTGTTGGTACTTACCCAACTATTAATGATGAGGTACATATTGTTACTGAAGAAGATTTAGCTGAGATCTATGGTAGCAAAGAAAGTGGCTCGGTTGAAATAGGGAAACATTCATCTTCTGAAGAGTTACCGATTTATGTAGATCTACATAACCTCATTTTAAGGCACTCGGCTATTTTAGGTTCTACAGGTAGTGGTAAATCAAATACAACCGTTGGAATCATTAAATCAATTCTAAAAGAGTATGACGGTGGAAGAATTGTACTTGTAGATCCCCATGGTGAATATAGCTCTGCATTTCCTGAACAGTCTCAAGTTTTCAGAATTAATGATGAAGTAAACCCGCTTATAATTCCTTATTGGTTAATGAATTTTGATGAACTTGCCTATTTTTTAGTTGGTGCTACATCAGTTGATGAAAATAAACCTCAGTACAGAATGTTAAGAGAATGGATTACAAATTATAAAAAAGAGAATAACGAACTTAAAGCAGGCAATATAAATGAGGTTTTTATTACCGCAGATTCTCCTATTCCATTTGATATCAAAAAACTTTGGCACAAAATGAATTGGTGGGTAAATGCAACATTTACCACTTCAAATAGAATGGATCAAAATGAAGAAACTGCTTGTGAAATAGATTCTGGTAATGCAGAAGAGTTGATCCCAGCAAGCTTTAAACCTTATGCAACTAACAACCAAGCTCCATATAAATCACGACACGAAGAATACCTGCAATATGAATCGAAAATTCTTAACAGAATAAAAGATTCAAGATTTAATTTTTTATTTAGCTACGAAGAGTATACTGGTAAAAAAGAGGAAAAGGACCTTCATGACTTGTTAAACCACTGGATAAGTAACGAAAAGAAATTAACGATACTGGACCTTAGTGGTGTACCGTTCGAATTACTGGACATTAGTGTAGGTCTAATTACCAGGTTTCTATATGATAGTATGTATTGGGGTAGATTTGAGGATTACACAGGTAAGAAAAGACCTTTGCTAATAGCATATGAAGAAGCACATTCTTATTTGAGTAATGATGGAAAAGGTGGGTACTCCAGAAAAGCTGTTGAAGCGGTTTTTAAAGAAGGCAGAAAGTTTGGTCTAGGTGCATTGGTGATATCTCAAAGGCCATCAGAAATTTCTGATACAATATTGGCGCAGATTGGAACCTATTTAGCCTTAAGGCTAACTAATTCAAAGGATAAAAATATCGTAAAGGCTTCTGCACCAGATAACTTGTTTAGTTTGATAGATCTATTACCCTCTTTAAGAATTGGTGAATCTATAGTTGTAGGTGAAGCTATCAATATACCTTCAAGAGTTAGGATAAAATTACAACACCCACGCCCTGAAAGTAATGATCCTGATTTGGTTGAATCATGGTCAAAAAATCATCCTGTTAAAGAGGATAATTATATGCATGTTGTGAATGCACTTAGAGAACAAAGATTACGAAATAATGGAAATAGTTAACGTTGACTCAAGTATGATTGTATCAATCGGATATGATCAAAATAATGCCACTTTACAAATTATATTTAAGAGTGACCATTCAGTTTGGCATTATTATGACGTATCTGAAAATTTGTTTAGGGATTTTCAATATTCAGGATCGAAGGGTAAGTTTTTCCATAGACGTATAAAAGGGAATTATCCAGAAGTAAGAGTAGGATAGCTTGATTTACTTTATTTTATAAGTAGATGAAATGAAAAAATTTAAGATAAACCTAAGCCACCATCTCATCCACAAATACCTCTACAAACTCATCCATCTTCTTGATAATGCGTTCACCGATCTGACGGGCTTGTAAAATGCTTGGCCGGTTTTCGAGGCATTTGAATACGTCATCTTTGAGTGGTTTTTTGCCTGTGAAGATGTAGGTGTCGATCAGGTTTTTGAACTGCTTTTTGTCGAGGTTTTCTTCTTCGCAGATTTTGTTGAGGGCGAGTATCTTTTGTTCCTGCCAGTATTTGTCAAATTCATCCTGGATGGCATCTATGTCGTCGATCCTGGGCAGGTGTTCTTCGATAAATTTCTCAATCAGCTCCCGCTTGCTGCGCAGTTCCACATCACCGGCAATGAGATCGAGGATCGCTTTTTTCTGTTTATCTTTATCTTCGCCTTCTGCATGTTTCATGCTGACAATCAGCTTGAGAATGTAGGCGACATTAATCTCGTCCCGGTGGATAAGTTCCAGCTCGAAATCCACATCTTCCAAAATCGATACTTTTTCTTTCTGGTGATCATGCTTTACCATTTCATGCAGATCGAGGTATTTGCTCTTGTAATCTTCGAACTGCTGCTCTTCCATCGAAAGATCATCCCATTCAAAATCTGCATAGGTTTTCAGAACGTTGTAAATCCGCATCAAATCCCGGAACGCTTTGATGAATTTGAGCTGATCATCTTCCGATATCAGATGGTCCACACTTTTAACGGTGGGAGCAATCTGAAGCAGTTCGATAAAAGCACTGTTAAACCGTTCTGCGATCTCTTCATATTCCGGGACAAAGATCTCCTCCTTTGCTTCTTTGTTGGAAAAAAGCATAATCGCTTCATCAGTCTTCTCTTTCAGATTGCGGAAACAAAGGATATTGCCTTGCGACTTCTGCTCATTAATCACACGGTTGGTTCGGGAGTAAGCCTGTATCAAACCGTGATAACGAAGGTTCTTATCTACATACAGTGTGTTCACTTTCTTCGCGTCAAAACCGGTGAGGAACATGTTCACAACTAACAGAATGTCGATACGGTCTTTCTCCTGGAAACTTTCCTTTTCCCGTTCCTTGATGCGCTTGCTTAAATCCTTGTAATAGTTCTCAAAAGAGAGGCTGTCTCGAGTGGAGAAATTGGTGCCGAACATCTCATTGTAATCAATGATATACTCATCCAGTTTTTCGCGGGTGTGGGAGGTTTGATAGGGTCTGCCTGCTGGTTCAGCAGCTATGCTGATATCCGGCAGTTCTCCGGTAGCATCGGCATCCTCTTCATTTGCATAAAATGAGAAAATCGTGGCAATCCGCAAATCATGATCTCCGGCTTCTTTTTTGGCTTTCAGCAGATCGTAGTAGGTCATCAGATTGTCGATGCTGCTTACCGCAAATATGGCTGTATAGTTTTTGGAATGTGTCTTCCGGTCATGATGAGCCAGGATGTAATCGGCTATTTTCTCCAGGCGAGAAGGATGATTCAGCACTTCAGCGCGGTCAATATCTTCCACTTCGATATCGACAAAGGTGTTGCTCTTTCGTTTGTAGCGCCCTACATATTCAACGGCAAATTTCAGTACGTTTTTATCCCGGATAGCATCGGTGATCACATACTTGTGCAGGCACTCACCGAACAGGTCTTTGGTTGTTCGCTTTCCGGACTCATTTTTAATGGCATTATCGGCAAAAATAGGTGTTCCGGTGAACCCAAAAAGCTGAGAATCAGTAAAGAATTGGGTGATGCGCTTATGGGTTTCTCCAAACTGACTGCGGTGACACTCATCAAAGATAAAAACCATTTTTTCATCCCGAAGATAATCAATCTTTTTTTGATACCGCTTACGTTTGATCGCAAAATTGAGTTTCTGTATAGTCGTGACAATCAGTTTGTTATTGGGATCGGTGAGCTGCTCGACCAGGCCTTTAGTATTTTCGGTCATATCAATGCTGTCTTTCTTGAAGGCATTGAATTCATTGGCAGTCTGGTAGTCAAGATCTTTGCGATCCACCACAAACACCACTTTGTGGATCCCGGGCAGATTCATGATCACCTGACTCGCCTTAAACGATGTTAATGTTTTACCGGAGCCGGTGGTGTGCCAGATGTAGCCGTTTTTTTTGGAGTTTTTCACCTGATCTATGATCGCTTCCACTGCATAATACTGGTAGGGACGGAGAACCATCAGAATACGGAAGGTCTCGTTCATCACCATATATTTGGCGATCATTTTGCCAAGGTGATCTTTGTTCAGGAAGGCATCTGTAAATTTCTCCAGCTTTGTGATGTTGGTGTTATTCACATCCGCCCAGAAAAAGGTTTGTTTGAACGACTGCTTCCGATTGTTGGCATAGTACTTGGTATTTACGCCGTTGCTGATCACAAAAATCTGTACGTACTGGAACAGGGCAGAGTCGCTCCAAAAGGAGTGCCGCTGGTATCGGTTGATCTGGTTAAACGCCTCTTTGAGTTCGAGCCCCCGGCGTTTGAGTTCGATTTGAACCAGTGGCAGTCCGTTCACCAGCAGTGTAACATCATACCGGGTTTTGTAGGTGCCCTCTGCGGTGACCTGATGGGTTACCTGGAACCGGTTCTGTGTCCAGTCCTCACTGTTGAAAAAGCGAACGTACAGGGTTTCTTCATCTTCCCGCTTTAAAGCGAACCGGTCACGAAGGGTTTTGGCTTTTTCAAACACATTACCCTTGGAAAGGTGATTCAGTATCTGATCGAACTCCTGATCGGTGTAGGAGTGACTGTTGAAGGCTTCTAACTCCTGTTTAAGATTGGCAAGCAACTCCTCCGAATTCCTGATCTTCACATACCCATAGCCCAAACCGGTTAACTGCTCAACCAGCTCTTGTTCTATGATATGTTCGGATTGGGTGCTCATACAAACATTTGTTGGAGTAAGCCTTTTTTAAATAATTGGGATCTACTTATTTGCATATCAGTTAAAACAATCTTCTTTTGAATTGCATCTAAAAAAGAAACTATTTTGGTTTGTTCTAAAGAAGAAGGTATGCTCAATTTTAATGATTTTAACTCATTGGAGTTAATTCCAGGTTGACCTGATCTTGCTGAATAGACTTTTATCCAATCTTTATATTGCTTTGTAAACGAATAAAAGAAAATGAAAGCAGGTTCATCAATTTCTAAAGTAAATTTTATCAAAAAGCCTGCAAAGACGAGGTTTCCATCATCTGGCTTATACATGTAACACTTTCCAGTGCTCGCCCCAGTTCGTGTGAAGACAAGGTCACCACTTTTTAAATAGAATTTATCAGCAACTTCATCAGAAGGTGATGTTAGAGGGTTTGGTTTGAATTGCTGTAATTCGTCATCGATATCAGTAATACGTAAATATTTGATTTTGCCATCAAATTCAGCTGCTGAACTATTAATTCCATATGAGGCATCACTTGAAATATCACCAAGTGTTTTGATTTCCCAATCAGGAAAAATATCTCCATTTTCTTTTTTAAACCGAAGTTCTGGATGTTGCTCCCCTGCATTTGGAAAGAGCTTTTGTATTACCCCACTTTTGTACTTCTTCAAGAGCTCTTTCTTTCGCTTCAATTGCTGAATTTTCTTATCTACAGTAGAAAGAAAATGGGCCACTTTTTTTTGTTCTTTCGCATTAGGTACCCTAAAACTGAGTTCCATAAATCTTGTTTTACCTAATGTCTTATTTCTGCCAGCACCACCTGGAGAGGCCATTTCTAAGAGATATTTACCTCTATTAGTCAAAAAGAAATAATGGATAAAATCTAGATAAGCTGCATCTTTTTTTGGACGATACATGGGAAAACGATGAGAAGCTATCAACCCAACTTCCTTTGAAGTAGTTTTAGCAATGGCTTGTTCCCAAGCAAATACAATATTCAGTATGAAAGCATCCTTAACAATCCAAAAGACTCTTTTATTACCGAGTTCTTTGCCAAGTACAGGATCTTTGTAAAATATTCCTTTACCATGGGATCTGATTCCAATCTCTTGATATTCAGTGTCTGGATTAATATCAACTCTTTTTGAAACAATGTTTAATAACTGAGAAACTTCTTTTGAAGACCAAACACTATTAAACTCAGGAAAACGTAAACGGGGAGTTTTACTTTTCTTCATCTTAAAACGGTGCCTCTATCCCTAATTCTTTACAGTAGTTGGCAATAGTTTTATCCGTTTCTTGCATGTCAGCATCTAATTCCTTCAATTCCTTGGCCACAGCTTCCAGATTCACCGGTTCCTCTTCTTCAAAGGTATCCACATAGCGCGGAATGTTGAGGTTGTAGTCATTTTCAGCAATTTCATCCCGGTTGGTAATGTAGCTGTATTTTTCCTCCAGCTCTCCGGTGTAGTCTTTTTCCCAGGAACCGTTTGTAAAGGCTTTGTAGGTCTCCGTAATTTTGGAAATATCTTCGGGCCGGAGTTTATGCTGGGTAGAAACCTTTTCATAATGTTCACTCGCATCGATAAAAAGCAGATGCTCAGGGTGAGTTCGCTGTTTTCTTAGCACCAGAACGCAGGTGGGAATCGAGGTCCCAAAAAAGATATTAGCCGGCAGGCCAATCACGGCGTCCAGGTAATTCAGTTCCTTAATAATATGTTCCCGAATAGTGCCTTCACCCCCACTTCTGAACAACACACCATGAGGGAGAACACATGCCATTGCTCCATTTTCATCAAGCTGGTAGATCATGTGCTGCACAAAGGCAAAGTCAGCCCGGCTTTTGGGAGCCAGTTTTCCGTATGGAGAAAATCGCTCATCATTCATTTTCAGCGGATCGGCACTCCACTTGGCAGAAAAGGGCGGATTGGCAACCACTGCTTCAAACTTCTCATCAATATGCTGAGGGCGCTCCAGTGTATCCTCGTTTTTAATATCAAACCGGCTGTAGTGCACATCGTGCATAATCATATTCATCCGGCAGAGGTTATAGGTAGTCGGGTTGCTTTCCTGACCGTAAAATCCGCCTACCTGCTTCACCTCTCGTGCTACACGGAGCAGCAGCGATCCCGAACCACATGTTGGGTCGTACACATTTTTAAGGCGATCTTTTCCGATTGTTACCAGTTTTGCCAGTACGGCACTCACTTCCTGGGGCGTGTAGAATTCACCGGCTTTCTTCCCGGCACCACTGGCAAACTGGCCGATCAGGTATTCGTAGGCATCTCCCAGCACATCGTTTTCGGGGTTGTCCATCTCAAAATCGACCTCATCCAGCTTCTCCATCACTTTTACGATCAGCTCGTTGCGGTCTTCCGGAGTTTTACCCAGCTTGCTGCTGTCGAGGTCCAGATCTTCAAAAAGGTTTTCAAAATCTTCTTCACTGTCGGTGCCCATGGTGCTCTGTTCAATACCGGTGAGTACCTTAGCGAGATCAGACAGGATAAACTTCGCTTTACCGCTTCCATTACCCCGCATCACCATCGTGCTGAAGAGCTCACCCGGTTCAAGAAAATATCCGAGATCCTCAACCGCCATTTTTTTCACTTCATCCAAAATAAGCTGCCCCTCTTTGGTGTTCTGATTCAGCTCATTGTATTTATACCCCTCAGGCTCCGTCCATTTATTGGCATAGCGAAGCATCTTTTCACTCAGGTACTTATAGAAAATAAACCCAAGAATATAATCCCTGAATTCATCCGCCCCCATTTTGCCCCGAAGGTTATTGGCAATATCCCAAAGCTTTTGATGAAGTTTTTGTTTTTCAGTCATGCGGAGATGTGAAATTTTTGACAACGTACTATTTCAAATGTGGTGTTTACAATATGAAAAAGGGTGGTGGGATTCAATAATCAGATTGAATCAGGTAGTTATTATTTTTTTGATATATTCAGGCTGAATAATACTTTACAAAACCTCTTCATGCACAAACACCGCATCATATTAAAGAATTTTGAATTGGAGGAAGGTGAAAACCTCATTGAGAAAGATATAGATCTGAAAAAGCTTGCAAAGAAACAGAATTGGAATGGTGTGGATGAACAGGAGTTCAGGAGAATTATAAATGAACTGGATATCAAAGAATCTCAAGAAGAGTTGCTTTGGTTGTTGAAAGAATAAATCCAGATGTATTGCATCTCAAAAGAAAAATTCACCAACAAAGTCTGCATCATTGGTCATTACGGAACCAGTGATCTGGAGTTTGCGATCTGCAATCAGAATGATTTAACGAAGGCGGAGCACTTTGATTTTGAGGAGTTATGACCTATACAATGAAAGAGATGTACCGAATCTAAGCAGATTAATGGGTCAAAGTGTATATAAAAGATTCAAAAAACATATTAATAAGAAGGTTTAGTTGGTAATCTAACTCCAATTTTAATAATTATCGAACAAATAAATTTCACTTATAAGTGAAATTTATTAATATAAATTGTATCTTATAGAACTGACACAGTGGCGTTTTCACTAAAACGAATTGACAAACTAAGTGGTAAAAAGGCAACGGTCTATTCCGTGCAGTTAAATGACGGAACCGATCTTTTTAATCAGTTTTTAAATGAAAACTCTGCGGAGTATGAAGATGATGTCAAAAATATATTACAGCGAATCCGGTCAATATCACGTAAAACCGGAGCCCAGGAACATTTCTTTAAAACTAAAGAAGGCAATCCCGGAGATGGGGTGTGTGCCTTGTACGACACCCCCGGAAAACACCTTCGTCTCTACTGCATCCGAATGGGGAATACCGTAATCATACTGGGCGGAGGCGGACCGAAACCTGAGGGAATCCGTGCTTTACAGGAAGACCCAAAACTGAAACATGAAAACTATCTTCTGCGTGACATTTCTAAAGAAATAACAGATAAAATGACAAACGGTAAGATCCGTTTTTCAGACGATGAACTTGAACTACTGGGAGATATTATAACTTATGAATGAACCAAGCGAAAAGAACCTGTTAAATGAACTGCTGGAAAGCATCACTCCTGAAGAACAGGCGAAAACAGACAAGAAAATGATCCTTGCCACTAAGATTGCAAACGCAATTAAGGCGAAGGGATTAAAAAAATATGAATTTGCTGAAATTTTGGGCAAACAGCCATCAGAAATCAGCAAGTGGCTGAGCGGTACTCACAATTTCACCATCGATACCCTGATGGATATCGAAAGGATACTTTCTGTTCAACTACTTGATACCGGAAACTGGGACAGTTTAGAAAAGTACAAGAAAGTAGAAATAAAGCGCCGTACTTCATCAGCAACGATTTATAGATTAGCCTCATAATATGTCGTCACCGCTGAAATTTATTGATTACCATATTCTCCGAATCGATTATCGTAGAAACGATACCGATGATGACAAACCTATAGAAGGTTTAATACCTGACCCGGAATTAGAGATCGGGGTAAATCCAGATAATAAAAATGAGTTTTATATTAAACTGAACTCCAAAATTCTATCCAGGGAAAAAAATTCTGAAGTTAATTGCCCGATAAAGTTAGAGTTTGAAGCAATCGGCTTTTTTGAGATTGAAGGAGAAATTGACGAAGAGGAGAGAGATTTTCATTTTGGAATAAGTGCCCCAAGCATGTTATATGGCGTAATACGCACCTGGGTATCCCAAATAACAGCACATTCAGGATTTCACTCTATTATGTTGCCAAGTGTTCAGTTTGCGGATTTGGGTAAAAATGATGAAGACAAACTTGATAATGATAAATAGCGTTTCGTGGAAAACCCGGGGAAAAAAGTATGATCAGGTGACAGAATTTCATGAATACAGAAACAGTGGATATTCCGGTGATACTGACCCCCCATTCCGGGCATATTGGCTGTTTCGGTCATATAGTGCCACTTGTTTCGGGCCAAATATTGTCAAATATCGCAACAAGCGCTATATTATAATTGACATGCCCATCCCGCTTCCCATAAGATCAGCGCGCTCAGGATGGGCTTTTTGCATTATAAACTATAGTAGAAGATACTCCAGGAAAAAATTCGATTGATGAAATTCTACATTTGCGTCACAGACGACAAATGGTTCCACTTACTGGCCCGCTACAGGTCGCATGAGGTGAATTTCTGGTGATATAGATACCACAATTTAAAAAAGAAAATTAAGCTTATTGAAGTCGAGCAATTTTAGTAGTTTCGAAGGGAATTGATTCTTAGCCAAACGAATTTCCACTCTATGTGATCCTTAACAGGGTGACTCAATCTGTCACCACTTTTTAATATATTGCCTGAAATTGTCTTTCACTTATGGCCGCAGCAGAAAAAATAAAACATCTGATTAAAAGCTT
Source organism: Balneolaceae bacterium (assembly GCA_020832285.1). GTDB lineage: Bacteria > Bacteroidota > Rhodothermia > Balneolales > Balneolaceae > Rhodohalobacter. Next base: position 94,906 of record JAFIFB010000059.1, on the reverse strand, counting down.
TGCCGAGAACGATGAGCAACGGTTTTACTCCATTGCTATGCAGATTGCTGCATCGGAAGCTCGAAAGGGTCATACTAAAGTGGCTGAAGAGCTGAAAAAGCTGGTTGAGGAGGCGAAATCCGAGCGGAGTTCGTCTGCGGTCACGAATATACTTCAACATCCGGTTTCCAGGGAGCTCAATGAGATCCAGGATTTAATCGAACTGGTATCCCACACATACCATTTGAGTGATATGGTGCTGGAGCCGTCTGTTCAGGAAACCCTGGAAAGAATTATTAAAGAACAGCGAAAATTTAACGAACTCCGCCAATACAATTTGATGCCCCGGCGAAAATTGCTGCTTACCGGTCCACCCGGCTGTGGAAAAACCATGACGGCCGAAGCCCTTGCATCCGAACTGGCTATTCCTCTCTTTTCCATTCGATTGGATGGCCTCATTAGCCGCTACATGGGGGAAACGATATCCAAGCTGAAGCAGATTTTCACCTTCATGAACACCAAACGAGGAGTGTACCTGTTTGACGAGTTTGACAGTATCGGGTCTCACCGGTCGTATGGCAACGATGTTGGTGAAATCAAGCGGGTACTGAACAGTTTTCTGATGTTTATCGAAAAAGACCGCTCCAACAGCCTGATCATTGCCGCCACAAATATGCAGGAATCTCTTGATAAAGCTCTCTTCCGCAGGTTTGATGATATCATTGAATACCCGCTGCCCGGCAAAGAAGAGATTGTCACATTATTGCAAAAAAATTTGAAGCGTCATAAAGAGATCACCAAAAGTGAAATAAACAAGCTGGCCGAAACGGCCCTGGGCTTAAGCTTCGCAGATATCACGAGGGCCTGCGATGACGCTTTTAAAGAAATGATTATATCCGACGATTCTAAAATTTCAATTGAATTGCTTGAAAAATTTATTGAGAGGCGGAAAAATTTGAATTAATCCTAATACATGGCGGATGAACAATATCCACATCTGAAATTTGAGCGGTTTTTTACGCCGGGGAGTTTTGAGAACCCAAGAGGTGGCGGTTCCAAATTTGATTATGTTCAAAGAGAGAGGCGTGCTCACGGCGCATCAGTAAAACGTCAATTCAATCAGGCTGTTTCGGAATTTGAAGAGCGTGCTAAAGAAGAAGATGAAGAGCTGTTCAATGAAGATATCATTTATCTCGAGTTTGAGTCGGAACCGGGGTATCACTTCAAAACAGACAGCTTCGACAGCGGGTACGGCCATTATAAACTGAGCTATAGCAAAGTCGAAAAGCGCCTGATTGACGGAGAAGAGAAAGAAGTTCAGAAAATTGGTGTCTACATCAATAAACGAGGAATATCTACTTTTTTAAAGAAGGTAGAAGAGTTTCTTGATCCGGAAAAAGATACTGAGAAAGGAAATCCCAGAAATCAACCATTGCTTGCAAATATCGCTTCGATTCGTGCAGCTACTCTTCAATGTTTCTGGACTGAACCAACCGAACCGTTTCCAGGATCAAATGAAGAAGTTTGGTGGGAGGTATGGCTTCGAAGAGATAATCCTGCTAAAGATGAATTGGAAGATCAACCTGTTAAAGAGCTGCTGCAAAAATCTGGTGTAAATGTTAGTGAAAGAAGAATTCTGTTTCCTGAGCACATCGTTTTTCTGGTAAATGGTATCGCTGAGCAACTTTCCAGTTCACTGCTTTACACAAACAAACTTTCCGAGCTTCGCAAACCGAAAGAAACCGCCGAGTTTTTTCTGAAACGTGAACTGGACGACCCCGAAGCATGGCTGGAAGATCTTCAAAACAGAATTGAAGATCGTACAAATCAAGATAGTGTATTCGTATGTTTGCTGGATAGTGGTGTGAATCGTGGTCATCCATTTATTGCTCCATTTTTGCCGGAGAGAAATATGCACACCGTAAATCCGGAATGGGACACAGCAGATTCTTATGAACGCGGCCATGGTACGCAAATGGCCGGAAATGCACTGTTTGGGGATTTGATAAAGCACATTGACGGCAACCATCAAATTCAGCTTTATCATCGGCTGGAATCGGTAAAAATTATCAATCCTGATGATCCGAATGATGAAAAATTTCATGGAGCAATAACCATTGATGCTGCTTCACAACCTGTACCTAAGAATCCGGATAATAACCGGATCTATTGCATGGCTGTAACTTCCGATAGTTTCGATCATAAAGGAGAACCTTCTTCTTGGTCTTCTTCAGTAGATCAAATCATTTTTGGGGAGACCGATGAACCCAATGAACAGTCTCTGTTCATGGTTTCAGCAGGGAATGTTTCAATCAATAACGAATCAGAATATCCGGCTAAAAATGAAGAAGCCATAATTGAAGATCCGTCACAGGCTTTTAACGCTATTACAATTGGTGCATATACAGAAAAAGACCAGATTGATCAGTCAGCACACCCACACAGCCGAGCAATAGCCACAAGGGGTTCTTTGTCTCCATGGAGCAGAACAGGCTCTGGCTTGGTGAGTAAATGGGCGAATAAACCGGATGTTGTGTTTGAGGGTGGTAATACTGGTGTAGATTCGCAGGGAGTGCTTTATCCGAAGTCTCTGAAATTACTGTCTACAGGGGTTGATGTTCGTCGGCAACCTTTTTCTGATAATTTTGCCACGAGTGGAGCAACAGCTTTGGCATCAAAATTTGCAGCAGAATTGTACTCGGAATATCCGGAATATTGGCCGGAAACAATCAGGGGACTCATGATTCATTCTGCTGATTGGACTGAACAGATGAAGCGAGAACATTCATTTGCAACAAGTGAATCCAAAAGGAAACTTCTGAGAACCTATGGTTTTGGAATTCCCAACCTGGTAAAAGCCATATACAGTGCCAGTGATCGGTTGACATTGATCGCTGAACGAACTATTCAACCATACATCAGAAAAAATTCGAATGAACCTAAAATTAATGAATATCACTTGTATGAATTACCCTGGCCTCAAGAAGTTTTAGCAAGTCTTTTTGATGAACAGATCCGGGTTAATGTTACTTTGTCATATTTTATTGAACCGAACCCAGGAAAGAAAGAATATAGCCAATCTTATTCCTATCAATCGATTGGTTTGCGGTTCAAAATGTGCAGACCAAATGAATCAATAGAAGCTTTTTCTGCCAGAGTAAATAGCTTAGCCAGAGACGATGATTATGAATCTGATGGCTCGGAAGATTGGGTGCTTGGGCCTGAAGCAAGAGATAAGGGTTCGATCCACAGAGATTGGCTGATGACAACCGGGCCGGAGCTTGCCACAAAAAATAAAATTGCCGTATTCCCTGTTGGCGGCTGGTGGAAAACCCGAAAAAAGCTGGAAAGGTATAACAAATCGGTTCGATACAGCCTGATTGTAAGTATTGATGCACCGAATCAGGATATAGATGTTGATCTTTATACTCCTGTTGAGAATCAGATTAGAATTGATATTCAAGTGTAATATTGAACCATGAAATTCTAAATCGGCGTCACAGACGATAACTGGTTTCAGTATCTGGCCAGGTACAGGCCGGATGAGGTGAGCTTCTGGTGTCCGAGGGCCCGAAGCTCTGCTTCGGAATGTCTAAGCCCGGATTGCTAACAATGTTGGAATAATCCTTAAAAAGAAAAGCCCTGCAAATCATTTCTTTTTAAGCTCCATAGCCCGATTAAGTTAATCGTAGGTGGGGGCTTTTTTGTTCGGCATCTGTTTTTGCCACTATCCCTTGCTTGGGATGCGTTTGAGTATAAAAATGGTGCAGCTACCTATTATCAATTTAGGGCGGCCATTATGAAGTTCAGGCAGGGAGAAGGATTAAACCCTACCATTGGGTGTAGAATTCTCACGGAGCCTTTTTTCTTTGAACGAGAGCATTGGATTCCCATCCCATCCAACTGGAGTCCGAATATAGTGTCGTGTCAACTGTAAAAGTGTGAGAGAGTCATCAGACGAGTCGTTCCGGGATCATCCCAATCATCTACATTGGTATATTTTTTGAAAAACTCGTCAGATGACTTACCCGACGTTTTATCTTTGACATAACACAAGTGTAACGTGTCGAAACAAAATGATAAAATACATTGACAATATGGGCAAAGGTGCACGCACTTATTTAAACACGTATGCCAAATTATCCATCACAGTTATGAATCAACAAGAAACTATTCAGGACACAATTGTGCTCTTTTAAAAAGGGGAGATGTGCTTTATTTCTCAATAATGGGATAGAATCTGACCGAACAGCCGAATCCCACAAAAGATTTATTCACATAACATTCTTAAAATCAAACCCAACAAAATCTACTCGCTTGATAAACGTAACAATTCCTGTTCAACTTTTTCGGATATTCTAAAATCGACTGCCTTTAGTTTCTGAAGTGTATCTTTTGTAGATGATATAAGACCTGTTTTCTTTACCTTATGAATGATACCGAGTGTTCCGGTTAGTCGAAGATGTAATGATTTTGCCACTTATCGTGCTCGAAGGTCATCGATTGAAACTACACAATCCTGGAGCTCCAGGGCCAAAACCATTTAGCTTGCTTCTCCCTTATCTACGGTCTGTTCCAGTACTTTTTGGTAGCGTTTCTCATTCGGAGTTTTTACGTTAATCCATTCGGGCAATGGTTCCATATATTCCGCGGCGATCTATTCTGTGATGATCGTTTTGCTGTAGAGTTTTTCAAGTAGCTGAATTTCACCAATCTTGTTCAGAAATATTAAGCAATTTGTGTCAGGCAGGAGGTTGTCAGGCATTCTCTATGTCTGAATGAAGGTCTTCAAGTGAATCACTAACGATTGAAAAGCCATATTTACCGATCATCTCTATGAAAGCTTTTTTAGTGAGACCGGTCAGTTGTGCGGCTTGCCCAAGGGTTAGTTTGCCGCGTTCATACAGTTTTCCCGCTAACAGCATTTTTGCTTCAACTTCATTGAAGTCCACAGAGTCCGGTATGACAAGGGTAAGAGTTTTCATTGTGTAATCTTTTCTTGTTCTGAAGAGTTTTTAAAAGATAACAGGCTCAGTTCAAACCAGATTCAGTTTATCGAGCAGATGATTGAGTTTTATACCCAGAAAGGCCATCTCGAAAGAGCAGAGCTGTTAGTCCCGAAAGGTAAGCGTAAACGTAGTACCTTTATCAATTTTACTATCTACTGTAATCCGTCCACCCAGGTTTGTTATATGATTGTACACAAGGTATAGCCCGATTCCCTTGCTGTCTTTGTTTTCGTGGAAGGTTTGATTCAGGCCAAACACATTATCATGTTGTTTTTCACTGTCAAACCCGATTCCGTTATCTGAAAAGGTAAGCTGCTTTTTCCCATTTGTGATCATGGTTTTTATTGTGATAACAGGATCACGGTCCGGGTGGGCATATTTAATAGAATTTGTAATCAGGTTTAGAAAAATACTCTCTAAATATTTTGGATTAAAATTTACGGACTCAAAAGCGCTCAGGTCGATCTGAAAAGTTGCAGCTGAATTTTTTATAAGTGAGTCAATTGTGAGTCTGATGGAATCGATCACATCCGTGATTTTAACATTAACAAGGTTAATTAGTCGGGAGTCTTGATTGTTGAGTCCATCCACATAGTCATCCAGCGTATCTTTAAGATTCTCTGTTGATTTCTTCAGTAAATCGAAAAACATGCGGGTTTCCTTATCAGTAATATGGGATACGTCCATCAAACTAAATATGGCAATCAAATTGCTTACAGGCCCTCTGAGATCATGAGAATTATAGTAGTTGAGATTCCGTAGATGGTTATTGGTGTTGCTTAATTCCGAAAGAAGCATATTTCGTTCTTCTTCATGTCTCTTTTTATGTGTTATGTTTTTGGCAATAGCATAAATCAATTCTTCATCTTCAACAGGTATTGAGGTCCAGGCAAACCAAACAACGTCGCCCTGTTTTGTGATATAGCGGTTTTCAAAATTTGTGAGAGGTTTTCCATGCAGAATAGGGGCACGGGTTCTTCGGGTGATCTCTTTGTCATCCGGATGTTGAAAATAACTGATAGGCTTAGAAAGGAGTTCTTCCTCAGTATAACCCAAAACATTACATACCGCGGGATTAACCTTTCTGAAATATCCATCAAATCCGGCAATACAGAGTAAGTCGTGAGATAAATCGAAAAAAGGGGCTAAGGAGTAGTCCGTTTGAACTTCATCCGTATTGCCGTTATTCATAATCATTATTTTTTATTTCACATATCAACCACTAATCGTGTTAATCATTTCAATTTAATCAAAAAAAATGCACACTCCTTATAAAAAAAGGGTGTGCAATTGTACGTAAAATTTCGATCTGTTTTACTTCAAATCTTAATTAACTTTAGCTGCAATTTTATTCGCTTTTGCCTTTGCTTTTTTAGCAATTCGCTTAGCCTCATCTTCTGCATTTTCCAAAGGATGGGAAATAAAATCAACAAATTCATCAAATCTATCCGAGAGATAATCATTGTAATCATGATTTAATTCGGAAATTTTGCGCCTTGTTCTGGATCCCTTTTGTGGTGCAAAGAGCATTCCAACTGCAACACCTGCAGCAGTTAAAATCAGAGCTGAGGTAATAAACTTTAATGCTTTCATTTGGTATTATAATTTAGGGTTAAAGATTATTTGTGATCATAATCAGTGTTAAAGTATTCTTCTACCCTGAATGACCTGTAGGAGAACTGCTATTATTGCTATTACAAGAAGAATGTGAATAATGCCTCCAGCGCTATAGCCAACAAATCCGACTAACCAGGCAATGATTAAGATTACGGCAACGATATATAATAGATTTCCCATGATATTTGAGATTTTAGTTTACGATTAGTTTGAGGAAGTTGTAGTAGTTGTAAAGAAATCATCTAATGAATTTCCGAGATCATCCATAGCAGTTCTGAAATCACTTTTGAATTCATTCCAATGATTTTGTGTGGTGTGACTATAGTTGTCTATTTGTCGCTTCAAGTCGCGATTGGTACGCTCAAGCTCTTCAACTCTTACTGTGTGCGCATCCCTGACATCACTATCTTTACTTTCTATTTCCCGCTTGATGTCAGCTATAGTTCGGTTATTTTTCATGATTTTATTTCCGGCTTCTTGTCTGTAAACTCGGACTTCGGCCTGCAGATCACTACTGGAGATCTCTACATCTCTATCTCTTTCTGCTTCTATTACGGAAGTTTCAGTTCCTTCCATTTGATTGGAAGACCTGTCGCAGCCTTGAATTACAAATGCTGAAATAAGAGCCATTGTTGTAATTATGAATAATGAATGTTTCATAAGTTATATATTTATTTAAAGGGTTTTTAAAGGGGGCAGAAGCAAAAGAATTCCAATCATGACCATGGATCCAACAAATATGAATGCGCCTCTGTCACTGGTTCCTGTCTCTTGTTTTTTCTCTATCATTTTATTTTCAGTTTCCTTATTCTCAGCAAGCATCAATTCAGAATTATTGAATTCATTCGATTCGCCTAACTGGATTAACAAGGCTTGGGTTTCTTCTGTATTATTGTTTAATTCAGCATTTACCAGAGTCATATCTGCCGCATTAAATGTTGCAGATTTGATTGGTATAAAAGCCAACAATATTAATGCTGTTATAGTACCAATCAGTATTTTTTCCATTTTACTGTATTTGTTTCCTGCAACTTACAGGACAGTTGTGAAACTATTTTCACAACTGAAATATGTTTGTATTCAACGATAAATACGTTATAAGGGAGAGTTAAAGATTTGTATATATCACAGGTTCTCGAGGTTTTTTTCTCTTTTATTTTTTAACTCTTTGAAGTAGGTAGGGGTGAGGCCGGTAACCTTCTTGAATTGGTTAGAGAGATGGGCAACACTGCTGTAATCTAATTTCCAGGCAATTTCGGTAAGGGTTAGTTCATCATACAGTAACAATTCTTTGACCCGTTCAATTTTATGCATGATGATATACTGCTGTATGGTTATACCCTTTACTTCCGAAAAGGTATTGGAGAGATAGGTATAATCGTAACCGAGTTTATTACTGATGTAATCGGAATCGTTCACTTTTGGAACATCATCGGCGAAGTGAACCATATCAATAATTACATTTTTTATTTTTTCAACAAGTATATTTTTTTTGTTGTCAAGGAGTTCCAGTCCGCCTTTTCTCAGGTTATTTGCAAATGTTTCTAACTGTTCATCTGTAATGTCATCCTGAACTTCAACCATTCCAAGTTCTACAATGTCTGAGTTGAGCCCGAGCTTTTGGAGTTCATCTCTAACGAACATCTTGCATCGCAGGCTAACCATATATTTAATATATAATTTCATTTTGCCTCTGTTTAAATTACTGCAGCACAATATTTGCTGAGTATTAAATCGCAAGAACTTTTTTCATGATCTATATATAACAATAATTGCAATAGTATCTCAAATTATAGGTTAAATATGTCTTACAGATATTTTTATTGATGTTACATAAAACACAGGTTTACAGCCCGAATATATAACATGGTTATTATTTTGGGGTGCTGCAACTGATAAATAAGTACTCTCCGACAAGTTATGAACTGGTTTTTTGATGCCAGCCCATTTCCTGCCGAAAAGTATCTTATTCACTCTTGATGTGCGCTAAGGTGATGCTCTCTCTCATTTCATTGTAATTCCACTCTGAATCATTTCTGCTCTGGCAGCTTCAATTGCTGATTGAAGATTTAGTAATGCATTTTTTAGATGTTTGCCATTATTCACAGTACGGTTTGATGTCGGGGAAATAGATTCAATTCCCCGGCTTGTTAAGTCGTTTGAAATGAAAATCTCAATTTCAATCACATCAGATACATAAGCTTTAAACGCATCTTTTATTCCAACGTTATTTTCAGAAATCTTATTGAATGCCTTACTTATTATTTCGTGGCGTTCTGAACTAAGTCTTTGAATTTCGGGGTTATCATATTCATTACTGTTCTTTTCCCACTCACTTAAATAAGCTTTATTATTGGTTTCCATCTCTTTCACATGTTTCTGGAAATCACTTTCAAGCTTCTCAATGGTCGATAGACTTGCTGAATATTGATCGTAAGCTTGTCTCGTATCTGTTTCTCCCGGACTGGTAAGTTTATCAAGTGCTGCTCCAATCTTATCAATTTGTAAAACAATCTTTTGAATGTCATTTTCTACTACTTCCAAAGAAGCCTGGGCATTTCCAGAACGCTGAATACCGTTATTTGAACATGCCACAAAAATGAATGCAGCCAAACAAAAGGCGATAATGTAAAGGCCTGGTCTGGTTAATAGTTTCATGATCATAATCCTTTTATCCCACAACCCGCAGGATAAGTGTTTATTTATCCTCACACTTTAATATCATGATACTACCGCTATTATCTCTTATATATAGAAAATGAACTCTTACATAATTCACAGGTATTTTTATCTGTTGATTCGGGATTGGCCGCAAAGAGATGAATCGCCTTATTGATGAGACTGCTTTAACTCATAAGCTCATTTAAATGAATTTACCGGCAATCATTCTAATCCGGATATCGTTTCACGGAAATCGCTTCGCTCGGTGCTCACATAAAAAATGAAAAAAAAGCCATACAAATTAAATTGTATGGCCTTATATGCATAATCCTGTCAGTAATCAGAATGTTTATGATACCGTGTAATAATCCAGTTAACCCGGCTAATCACAAGAACTGTAGTGGGATTTTATCAGATCTCTGATTGCACCCGATCTACATAATCGGAACTGGCAAAGATAGCTACCTCAACCCGGCGGTTCTTTTGTCTTCCTGCATCAGTCTCATTTTCGGAAATAGGTTCTAATTCTCCCCTGCCAACTATTTGAATTTTGGACGAGGAAAGTCCTTGAGCAATCATGTATGTTCTCGCAGATTGTGCGCGGCGTTCACTTAATCTCATGTTGTAATCTTCGTCGCCCCTTGAATCCGTGTGGCCTACAATCATAAGAGTAGTGTCATCATCGCGATTTATAATACTGACCAGTTTTCGAAGATTTTCATTTCCTTCCCGGCGCAGAGTGGATGAGTCGAAGTCGAAGAGAATACCACTATCAAAGCTCACAGCAATTCCTTCTTCAACTCGCTGAACTATCACTCCGTCCATCTCTTCTTCCATTTCTTTGGCTTTTTTGTCCATATTGCTACCGATTATTGCACCGGCAGTACCGCCAACAACCGCTCCTGCAATGGCACCGGCAGCCGTGTTACCAAGAGTTTTACCGATAACTGCACCAGCAGCCGCCCCGGCTCCTGTTCCTATTGTTGCTCCTGTTGCTGTTTTACTCCAGTTTTTACAACCTGACAGTACCAGGGCTGCAGCCAGTAACATCGCTATAATGAATGATAATTTTGTAATGTTCATACGTCTTATATTTTTGTTTTTTTTGATTTAATTTAGTGTTTGTTCAAACAAGGCTATGGGTTAAGTTTCTAACTTAATATCCGAGTGGAAACAATTATAACCTCGCCTCATCCTTACGAATGAGGGGAGACTCTTTTCCCAAATACTTATATCGAACTCTCGTTATTTAAAAACAGGACAGGCTCTGAAACGGCTTTTTGATTCAAACTCATTTTCTGCCGAACAGCGCCTGTTTAACTCTTGATCTTTTTCTGAAGACCTAACCTGCTAATTCATTGAAATGCCAGACTGTGTCATCTCAGCTCGTGCATCTTCAATTGCTGATTGCAGATTTACCAGTTCATTTTTCAGATGTGAGCCATTGCGTACAGTTCTGTCAGACATTGACGAGATGGATGAGATTCCTTTGGAAGTTAAGTCGTTCGACATATAAGATTCTATCTGGGTTACGTCAGAAACATAAATCTTGAATGCTTCTTTGACGCCCTTATTGTTTTCGCCTATTCTATCGTAAATATTACCAAGTGCTGCACGGCGTTCATCACTTCTTTTTTGTATGTCAGGGTTGTCATACTGGTTTTTATTTTTGTCCCAGGCTTCAAAATATGTTTTTCCGCTTTTAGTCATTTGATCGGCATGTTTAGAGAAATTTTTCTCCATCTTCTCAACTTTTGAAACATTCTTTGAGAAAACATCAAATGCTCTCTTTACATCTGCCTGACCGGGTTTGGTCAGTTCATCAAGCGATGATCCAATCGCATCAAGTTGTACAATAACAAGTTTAATGTCGTTATCTACAGTACGTAAATCAGATTGCACATCTTCTGACCGCTGTATTCCGGTAGTTGAACAGGCAGCTGCAGTAATCGTTATTGCAAGTAAAATAACAACGATTGCAAAGGCCGGTACATAATTTATTTTCATAATGATATCCGTAAATTCCCACAAACTGCGGGTAGTTGTGAAGTTATTCTCACACATCAATATCATCATTACGCGAACGCAGTCTGTTACATCGAGGAGAAAGATGATTGTATAGTTTACTGATGACAGTTTTTGCTATCATCAAAATGGCCTTGGCATTCAGGTGGAGGGGCAGTGGTTAAGTGTGAAGGCCGGTTGATTATCCTGTTTAGGAATTTCGTGAAGCAATCGCCATGCGTTCTTTTTTTAACTTCTTAAAATAGTGAGGAGTGAGTCCGGTAAATTTTTTAAACTGTGCAACCAGATGCTGTTCACTCTTGTATCGAAGTAAATCCGCTATTTCGTCCAGAGGTATATCATCATATAACAGAAGTTCTTTAATTCGTTCAACCTTTTGGAGGATAATAAACTGGATGACCGACATCCCTACAACTTCGGAAAAGATTTTTAAAACAGAATCGTTTGCTTCACCAATGTTTTTAGCGATAATCTCTTTATAGGTGAGGTTTGGTAATTTGTCAAAATGATGTATTACTTCGATGATAGTATTGATAATTCGTTCTAACAGCAGGCTTTCCTGAACATCAAGTAAATCCAGTCCGTGTCTCTGTAAATTTGTTTTAAGTTTATTCAGCTTTATTTGTGATACATCATTATGAAATTCAATAGCTCCGTATGGTTGGATAGAGTGCCTGATTTTCAACTTCTTAAGTTCAATTTTAACTATTTCGCAGCATCGCAAACACACTCTGTATCTCACATAGAGTTTCGTTCTTACAGGCCTTTTACGAACATTTTTTTCAATAGCGAATTCAGTATTAATCATTTTTCAGTGATTCATTCTATTAGTAATTCCGTGTTATAGTAGCCCTTTAAAATTGACTAACTTTAATTTATCGATACCTTCTGAAACCATAATTATCATCTGTTCATCAATCTTGTTACTTATAAAAAACTGAATTTGAATCATGTTCGATATTGATTAAGGCGTTTAGATGTGTTATCTCTGTAAGAATTCCACATATCTTTAAAAATAACGGTCTTTTGGTAGTTGATGTTATAATTATCGTCTGTTACTAGTGTCGTGTCAACTGTAAAAGTGTGAGAGAGTCATCAGACGAGTCGATCCGGAATCATCCCAATCATCTACATTGGTATATTTTTTGAAAAACTCGTCAGATGACTTAACCCGACGTTTTATCTTTGACATAACACTAGTGTAGATTAGGTTCGCATAAGTTTGTGAATCCGAGTTGTTTTTACGTTACAGTTTGATATCGCAATGTTACATATTTTACAGTTTTAATATGCTGATTAATTCGATATGGGTATTATGTAAATCTTAGAAATAATGGCAGATTACAAATAAAGTGTGATATCTGTAATATTATTCAGAATTTTTGTAAAGACCTGCTAGATGCATTTTTATAATTTTAACCCAATATTTATGAATTATTGAAGCAGAATGAAATGGCAATCGTTGAAAAAGTTACGTTTAACAACCGAACCAGCCGGGAGTTCGGAAAAACTGTAAAAGAGCGGGTAGATCAATACTTTGAAGGTAATGGGATCTCCAAACATGCCAATCTGCCGATGATTGTTAAAACTGTTCTGTTGCTGAGCCTCTATGTAGGTTGTTATGCTTTGATCATTTCCGGTCAGTTTTCTCTTGGAGTTATGTGGTTTATAACGTTTTTGATGGGTATAGGAATGGCCGGTGTCGGTTTTTCCATTTCGCATGATGCCCTTCACGGAGCATACTCTTCTAACAGTAACGTAAATCGAGTGTTGGGTTATACATTTGATCTTCTGGGAGCCAATGGCTATATCTGGAAAATTACCCATAATATCATCCATCACACCTATACCAACATTCATGGCCATGACAAGGACCTTGAAGTAGCAGGTTTTATACGGCTCTCACCCCATTCCGAGCATAAAGCAATCCATCGCGTGCAGCATATCCTGGCCTTTTTTGCCTATAGCCTGGCGATGTTGTTTTGGGTATTCATCAAAGATTACAAAAATTTTTTGAAACCGAATATAGGTCCATACAACAACAAGACTCATCCGCCGAGTGAATGGATTAGTCTTATTGCCACCAAAGGGTTTTACTATACCTATATATTGGTTTTACCGATGATACTTCTCAATATATCCTGGCTTCATCTTTTGATCGGGTTTACAACCATGCATTTAACAGCAGGCATAATTATGGGTGTTATATTTCAGCTTGCCCATGTGGTGGAAGAGACCGATCATCCGGTTCCGGACGAAGAGAATATGATTGATGAACACTGGATGATTCATGAAATGGTAACTACCAATAATTTTGCCCGGGATAATAAAGCTCTTTGCTGGTATGTTGGAGGGCTTAATTTTCAGATAGAACACCATCTCTTTCCTAAAGTTTGCAGCATCCATTACCCTGCAATCAGTCCCATTGTTGAAAAAACAGCTGAAGAGTTCAATATTCCCTACAACCACCATGATACTTTTTTTGAAGCGGTAGCCTCTCACTACCGGACTCTCAAAAAATTCGGGAATCCGGAATATAACTATACGGAAGCACGGGTTTGATGTTTGGGATTAATTCAGGCTAATTTTGAGTTGACTGATGTAATTGCATTCCAATACTGTCCGGCTCTTCTATCTGTTTTCCCCAAAGTGAAAAAAGCTTCCTGGTGATATCTGTATTATCAAAACTGCCGGTAAAGAGTTCTGCAGATGGGTTCCAATAGGCAGAATTGCCACCATTCCGTTGTTGGTTTTATGACCGGTTGCTAAAGCTGTGGCAGCAGCAGAATCCGTAACCCTTCGGTTTAGTGAGTGTGTTAATATTGCTCCGTGATAAGGCATGGAGGTCATATGTAAACTTCCATGGGCATATTTAGTTGCTGTAATTTGAGTATAACCCATCCCGTCACCGATGAGCAGAATTACATTTTTAGGAATTGCAAGTTGATCGTTTTTTTTCTCAGGAGATATGGATAGGAACAGAAAAAATCAGGCGGTGAATTTGCTTTGTTCATCGACCATGCCTTTTTTATTTTCATTTTGCCCGTATATTTCTACACGATCAGTCTTATACTTTCTCACCAAATATATAATCAAAAGTGTAAGCCCCCAGATCATCTTTCTTTCCCTCCCAAAATAAAAATAATTCCACCCACTGTCATTATTGCAACTCCTATCATGGGCGACCAGTTTGCTCTGATTGTTTTTTCGGCAGTAATTTCCAAATTCCCGGTATCAGCTACCTGTTCTTTGGTTTCAGAATTGAATCCGGTTAGCAGTATTATTAATACACCTAACACCAATATGATGAGACCGGCTTTTTTCATAGAAAGATCCATTATTCCCGCAATCTGCAGAAGAGTTGTGAAGATAGTTTCACAGATGTAATGTGTGAGAATAAAGCCGGAATTGTGTTATAGGGGTATATACGTGTGTTGTATATTTCACAGATTCTTGCGCTCTATTTCAGCAAGATGACAATAGTAGCTCATAATTTTTCCCAAAAACCTGCTTGCTCTTCGAAGTTTTCCTGACCCTCGAAGTTTTAACGTATTGGGTAACGTAGTAGGGCGGACAACACTATTTCAGAAGTGACAGAACCCACTTTCAGACCCACCCTTGCCAAAGGCATCCCGTTGGGGAAATCCCTACCTGAAATCCAGGTCATAGCCTTCTCATTCGTCAGTCCAGAACTGCACTGGACAGACGAGGGAATCCACCCCAATCGACTGACGAGTGCCTTTCTCGTCTGTCGAATCCCCACGGCCATCAATCCAAACCCAGCCCCTTATTCCACTGGAAAAGCGCCAGCTCGACAAGGAGGGACTTCTTATTGGAAAACTATTCATAAACATTTCATAAAGTCACCCCTTCCTTGTGCCGTGTATTTGCGGAATAGGGGCCGGGGGATGGGTCCGAGTGGATAGGGCCAACTCTCAACGACAAAAACCAAACTGTCACCAGTAGCCCCTCATCTTGCCCAAAAGCAGGCAACACTATTTAAAAAGTGACAGAATCCACTTTCAAAAAGGATTATAATTTCAATTATTTCGAATCTATGAAAAGCGTCACCCCTTCCTTGTGCCGTGCAGTTGCGGCATAGGGAAGGGGATGGGTCCAAACGGTTAGGAATCAAACCAATCTGTCAACGGTGGGCCTTTAACCTGCCCCGCAGTGATCACTAACATGAGAGGTGCTTTCAGCACTGCCACTATGAAAAGATGGCAAGGTATTGGCGGTAAATATATTAAAGCAATTATATCAAAAAGATTAAATAAATAAATGTAAAGGGGTGATGTTTTATCTATATTAAAAATGTTAAAAAGATTTAATTAATAAAAAACGACTATTAAATAATACCTTTAGAGGCTTTTTATCGATAACTACATGTCAAGATTTTGGTATACACGATGGCAAACCACAGTGCAAAGCTGATTACTCTGCTTATTCTTTTAGGGTTTATTTTTTCACCTGCTGCATTCGCTCAATCCGAAGGGTTTATTTACAAGCCGGCATCTACTCAGGAGGGACGTTTGGTATTAGATCCGAACAGTACGGGTAATGTTTTTGACCAGGGGATTCCTTTTTACGGATTACCAGAATTACAGGAAGAGCCATTGGGTGACCCGCGAACCGGGGCTTCAGGAGGCCATACTGATCTTATTGCTGGCCAGGATGGAAGCCCGTCTGCCTTTATGTTTTATGATAGCGAAAATGAGAAGGTATTATTCAGATTACGCCTTGCCGGCCAGTCTACGGCTTCGAAAGGGTATAGTTTTCTGTTTAATACAGCTTTTGATGCTTTCGGGCCCAAATCTTCAAACTATACCCAAACCAATCCCGGTTTCCAGTTCGAAGTGGTTTTGGAAACAGGTACCGGAGTTACAATTTATGAACTTGATCAAAATGGAGTAACGAGTTCAAATACACTTCCAGGCGGAGAGAATCCATACTTTCAAAAAGCGATATCCGATCTGACTATTAACAATGTGACCGGATATTTCTATGATTTTTATGTGCCATTATCCGCCTTAGAAGGATTGCTTTCACCAACAGAACCATTCAAAGCTGTAGCCACCACCGTTACACGGGCACAGAGTGGAATCACGGGTACATTGTCAGATATTGCTGGTGTAGATGATAGTCTTTATCGAAATCGAAACAGTGCTTTAGTAAGCTATATTGAATCAGTCCCCTCCACAACACTGGATAATCTGACTGAAGGTGGTTCGGGCTTTGGAGACATTCTAAACCTTACTAATACACCCACTATTTCTGCACCCCTCTTTTCAGGTAGTACGTCTATTTCCGGTTTTATTAACGAAGTGGAAGGAACCAGTATTGAAGTTTTTGTAAACGGGATATCTGTAGGCACAGTGCAATCCACTGCAGAATTTACCTGGTCGATATCCGGAATCGGGCCTTTGGATGAAGACGATATAGTTACAGCAGTTGCCACCGCATCAGGGAAAGACCAATCTGAAGTAAGTAATGAGGTAGTAGTTATCGATGGAATTGGAGAACCTTGCCTGAGTTCCATATCATTTGGATCGATTACCGTAACTCAAGTTGGTACTGGTAGTGCAGATAGAATTGAAAGTATTGAGGGAACTGCTCCCGGGTTGGATGCATTAATAGATGAATTGGGTGCAACCAATGTTAGTATTTTGGTATATCAGGCAGGCACAACAATCCCAGGTGAGTTTAGAGATAGAACTGGTGGCAATTTAACAGTTGAAGGTGAAGCAGGTCCATATCATTTCACAGAGATTTCAGGCGATCGAGGTGAACTTCTCCAAACTACAGAAACAGATGGTTTTTTTCTGCGTTTAGATCTCGATGGCGTTAATAATACTGGTTTAGACGGTGAGAAGTCTTATGAAATTATATTCTTAGAGACAGAAAATCCTGATTGTTTTACAAAACGTTCACCCATATTATCACTTGATGATCTTACAACTTTAGCTCCACCCATAATAGATCCTGACGAATATACATCGGATGATACCGAGATTACAGGTACAGCAAGTGAGGGTGATCAGCTAATTCTCTACATTAATGGAATCCTAATCAGTACCGTTGATATTGTCAATGGAGAATGGACTGTTGAGAATTTATCATTGTCAACCGGTAATGAAATAACGGCAATTGCACGGGATTCTGGCACAGGTGTAACAAGCGAGGTTTCAAACACAGCGAATGTTGTGCCAAGCAGTGAAGAGGACCCAATACTGCAAACCACACCACCAGTTATTACCGGTGAGTATTTTACATCACAAACAAACGCAACCATTGAAGGTTCTTCGGCTGAGGATGCAGGAACAACCATTACTGTATTTATAGATGGTGAATCTGTGGGTACAGCCATTGTTGATACCTTTGGAAGTTGGGAATTGGAGAGTGTAGATCTGAGTGGAGGAGGTACGTTGACAGCCACTGCAATTGCACCCAATAAATCAGAAAGTGAACTTTCAGATCCAGTTACTATTTTATCTGATCGAACAGATCCTCCAACTGTTACGCCGGGTATTTCTACAGGTGATGATATCATTGAAGTTACCGGAACGTCTGGAGAGGTAACACTCTACATAGATGGTGAGCCTGTTGCAACGAAAACTGGGAACGGTTCTGTGGAATTTCAAGAAGGTGTTGATTATGATCCAGGTGATCTTTTCAAGGGAGCTGTAGTAACAGCTACCAACAATGCCGGAGGGACGAGTGGAGAGAGTGAAGAATCAGACGGTGTAACAGTTGAAAGTGTAGAATCGTTTTTAATTGAATATGTTGATGCTGAAGGGAATCTTCTGAATGAAGGAGATATTGCCAATCAAACTCCAAACGAGCCATTCTTTATTCGAATTACTGCACTGGACGGTTCCGGCGAAATTTTCACCAATTTCACTGGAAGCGTAACACTCAGTTTTGGATTCGATGCAACGGCCGGGTCGTCAGTTACAGCCAATTTTGTGGATGGCGTTCTTGCTGTTCATCAAATTACTGCGCTTAACGGGGCAGACAATGTTATCATCACTGTCGTATCGCAGGATGACCCTACAGTTACTGGTGAAAGCAATCCATTTGATATTCTTGGAGAGAGTGAGTTTGAAGTTATTCTTTCATTAGGGGCCTGCTGGCGCACACTTTCATCACCTATACAAAACGGGTCGTATGCCGACCTGCTTGGTCAAATTTGGACTCAGGGTGCTGAAGGGTCCAGTTATCAGCCGGGCGACCCAAACATATTTACCTGGCCTAATAATGCACCTAATGAAAGCAGCGATTGGGAAGGCAGTGATAGTTTCTGGCAGCCGGTAAGAGATATGAATGAGGAAATACCAGCAGGAACGGGCTTCCTCGTAAGTGTATTTTCTGATAATAATTTTGACGGAACCGATGATACAGAACCCGTTACAATTACAGTTAGCGGGTTTGAACGGCTGGCTGATGTAAGCCCTGAACTGAATGAAAACAGTGATGGCTGGACATTGGTCGGAAATCCATATACTGGATCCATTGATTTTAATGAGCTTGAGCGAACGAGTTTAACCGATGTAGCCTATGTATATGACAGAAGCGCTGGTGGTGAAGATGCAGGAGCCTGGTTGTCATATAGTGCATCATCCCAAAGTGGAGATTTCACCAACGGGTTAATCGCACCGTTTCAGGGCTTTTTTATTCAAAATGCTGGAGATGACGCCTCACTTACATTTAGTGAATCTGCCCGAATATCAGGAGATGCAGAATTTTATGGCAAAGAGAATTACAGGGAATTTGTTCGATTGGAACTGGAAGGCGAAGGCCTTAAAAATTCTGCCTGGTTAACCTTCTCAGAGCAAGGGAAAAGCAGCCTGATCCGTGGTGATGCCCTCCAGTTAACCCCTTTTTCAGAAAATTATGCTATGCTGGCAACCGGAAAAAACGGGATCATGCTGGATACGGGGATTTTTCCTGCCACCTACAATGAGCTTGAAATACCTGTAATCCTTGAGACTACAAAACCGGGCAGCTATACGATTTCTGCAACAGATTTTAATCTTAAATCCGGCTTAGCGGATCTTGTATTTGTAGATATGCACGAAAATGTGACTATACCTTTGGATGATTCGTTCAGTTACACATTTCAGGTGAACAGATCGATGAAAAGGAATATGAATGTACTTTCTTGCTCAGAAGATCCTGAAGTCGTGGCAAACAAGTTTCATCCACAAAAAGCTGTGTCAAACTCAGAGCGATTTGTAATACGGTTGTCAAATGAAGCTGAAACGAATCTGCCAACATCATTTTCACTGAGCCAAAATTTTCCAAACCCATTCAATCCGACAACTACAATCAGATACGAACTTCCTGTTCAAAGCAGTGTGCAGCTTGCTGTTTATGATCTCACCGGCCGAAAGATTTCTCTTCTGGTAAATGATGTGCTTGAAAGAGGACGCCATTCAATTCATTTTGATGGTTCTCAGCTTGCCAGTGGTGTATATATCTACAGACTATCGGCAGGATCCCAGGTTTTTACAAGAAAGCTGACTCTGATAAAGTAATTCATTTAGACTATTGGTTCTGGAAACATTGTGGGTTTTAAATTTCCAAAGTAATACAGAGTAGTAGTTTGAAAAACCTCAACGCTTAACTCCCAAGAAGTGTAATTTTGAGCTTTCAATTAATAGCCATATTCTCTTTTGCGCCAAACTCCAGCGTTTCCACCCATTCTTGAATTTTGCTGATAAAATGGCTGATTCCCACTCCCCAGCAGCTTACGATAAATAGTAAAATGGGCGGTAATGTTAAAGCAATAATCAACTCTCCCCTTGTATTTGACGAACCCATTATCATAAAAAAGAGCAGATTCAGCACAACAAAACTGATGACAGCAAGTGCGATGAGTGTAATTTTTCGTTTGAGCCTTTTCTTTTCAGATGGTCCCCAGATTTTTGTCCGGATAACACTGAAAATCCACATTATAAAGGCAATAGCACCCCAAATGCGGTATATCCAGGGGATGATATCGTCACCGCTTAATTCAACGGTACCGGAACCTGATGTTTCGGTGTTTTCAGGTGCAGGACCCAGGAGTCGTTCAGCGTAGGGTTCGGCACGCTGCAGCATCGAATCAATCTGTCCTTCAAAAGAGATAAAAAAAAGGGCGAGCACCATGATGATTGCAAATGCCCATCCGATAATCATTGGGACAAGCTGGGTCCATCGAACATAATCAAGCACGAGGTTGATGGCTGTTTTAAGGACCAAGTTTCTATTTTCGGATGGAATCATGAAGGCTTTAATATCACAGGTTCGTAGTGCATCCGAAAAATAAAGAGTTTGATGTGGAATTCAATATACTTTGAACTATGAGTTAACCCGGATATCGTTTCACGGGAATCGCTTCGTTCGGTGCTTACAGTAAATATAATGTACCACTCATTCATTCAAATTTGCCCCATTATCATGCACTTCCACAACTTCTACCCAGTGTTTGGGTTTCACACCCGTAAAGTGTTCTATCTGGTGTCGGCAACTGAACCCGCTGGCAACCAGTGTGGTGTTTTTATTCATCGCCCGGACAGCGGGAAAAAGTTCCATTTCACCGATTTTTTCAGAGATTTCATAATGGCCTTTTTCATATCCGAATGATCCGGCCATACCACAGCAACCAGAAGGAATTTCTTCCACACCGGAACCATTATGGCTTATTACTGACTTGCAGGCGTGTGTTCCGTAAAGAGCCTTCTGATGGCAGTGGCCGTGAATCAGCAAATCCTTCGTTTTTGATTTGATCTTTTTACGAATGACACCTTTGGCAATCTCCTGTGCAATGAAATCATCAATCATCATTACTTGCTGCTTTAGTTTGGATGCGAACGTTTCGTCATCAATCAGGTCTGGAAAATCGTTATTCAGTGCGGATGCACAGCTCGGTTCACAAACTACTACCGTAAGCCCCTGGTTGATGTACGGCCTGAGCCCTTCGAGTGTACCGGCCCCCTGTTTTTTGGCTTCCCTCAGAAAGCCGGATGAAATTTTGGGCCGCTGGCAGCATCCCACATTTGCCAGGATCACTTCATAACCGCAATCGTTCAGCAGTTTAACGGCCGATTTCCCGATCTCCGGTTCGTGATAATTGAGGTAGGTATCGGCAAAGAGTACCACCTGTTTGTCACTTCGATAGCGGGAACCGTTCAGGCTTTCATACCAGCGGTAAAAAGGCTCGGAGGTGTAGGAGGGAAGGGTCCGGCGGCGATCGAACCCGGCAAATGTTTCCAGGGCATGCCGGAAGGGTGCGGATGCTTGCACCTTATTCACCAGACCGGCAAGTTTTCCAGCCATTCGGGATGCCGCTGTTGATGAGTTTTGAATCAGTTTTTCGCGAAGCCCGGTGCCGTGTTCGTCGTAGTAGATCTGCATTACATCGCTCTTCATTTTGGCCATATCCACGCTGCTGGGGCATTCCGATTTACACGCTTTACAAGAGAGGCAGAGGTCCAGAACTTCCTTAAGCCGTTCGCTGGCAAGGCCCTCTTTTCCGAGCTGTCCCGACATGGCCAGCCTGAGTGCGTTAGCGCGACCGCGTGTGGAGTGCTCTTCATCCCGTGTGGCTTTAAAACTCGGGCACATTGTTCCTCCCAGCATTTTACGGCATTCACCAACACCTGTACACATGTGAACCGACTCGCGAAAACTGTTCTCCTGACGGTATTTATATTCTGTTTTTACGGGTTGATCGGTATATACTGTACCGTAACGCAGGTTCTGGATAATGGGCTGGGCATCCACAATTTTTCCGGGGTTCATCAGATTATACGGATCGAAAAGGGTTTTCAGTTCTCTGAAGGCGTTGTAAAGTTGGGTACCGAAAAAGCGTTCATTGTATGCGCTTCTAACAAGGCCGTCGCCATGCTCTCCGCTCCAGGAGCCGCCCACTTTCATAACCAGTTCGAAGGTTTCATCGGCGATATGCTGGAAGTTTTGAATGTCCTGTTCCTGCCGAAGATCAAGGATCGGCCGCACATGTATGACACCTACACTGGCGTGTGCGTACATGGCAACTTCTGTGTTATATTTTTTACAAATCGCCAATACCTCTTGGATGTATTCCGGCAGCACGTTCAGCGGAATACCTGCATCTTCAATAAATGGCAGCGGCTTTTTGTTGCCTTTGATGCCGAGCATCAACCCAAGCCCTTTTTTGCGAACGATCCAGACATCCTCATACACTTTACCCTCAGGAAAAAGGGGGTAGGCGTAGCCGAGTCCGAGCTCTTTCAGCTTGCTGATCATCTGCTGCGGGCGCTTTTCCACATCCGATGGTTTGCTGCCGTAAAACTCGGTGATAAGAATTGCTTCCGGATTTCCTTCCAGGAAATGGCAGTGATGGCGGGTCATCAGGTTTTCGCGACTCATTTTCAGCACAGTACGGTCCAAGATTTCAACTGCTGCCGGTCCAAATCCCACAATAGGCTGAACAGCGTGAAGAGCCTGTTTCAACTCCGAAAAATGTACAACTACGACGGATTTATATTTTGGAAGCGGCTCAAGGTTTAGTTTAACATCCAGAGTCACCGCAAGTGTACCTTCACTTCCCGTAATTAACTTCGATAAATTCCAGTTGTTGGTGTGGATAAATTCATCAAAATTATATCCGCCAACACGGCGCATCACTTTCGGAAAGCGCTGTTTGATTTCATTCCGGTTCTCATCAATAATCTTTCGAAATTGATGATATATCTCTCCTTCACGAGTGCCATTTTTTTCAATAGCACTGTAATCACCGGGTGAATGTTCTTTCAGTTGAAGTTCGGTTCCATCGGCCAGCAAGACACGCGCTTCCAAAACGTGATCCACCGTTTTTCCATACAGAATGCTTTTTGTGCCGGAGGAGTTGTTGCCGATCATACCGCCCACATTTGCACGGCTGGCTGTGGCCGGATCCGGCGCAAAATGGAGGTTATGTTTTTTAAGCTGATGATTCAGTTCATCAAGCACAATTCCGGGCTGAACTCTGACCCATTGCTCCTCTGGATTGATCTCCAGTACCTGGTTCATATATTTAGAGAAGTCCAGTATCATCGCTTCCCCAACAGTTTGTCCTGCAAGGCTGGTTCCGCCTCCCCTGGGAAGTATTTTAATGCTGAAATCTCTGGCGATGGCAACTGCTTTTTTTACATCCTTTTCGTCCAGGGGCAAAACCACAACAACCGGCCGGATCTGGTAAACACTCGCATCGGTAGAGTACATTCCAAGTGAATGGCTGTCGTCAAGAATATCGCCTTTGATTTTTTGTTTCAGATCACTGATGAAGGATTGGGAAGCGTTCATAAATTATTGAAGACTGTTTCGAAAATGTTTGTTTTCCGGATTCAAAAAAATGGTTCGATATGGCAGTTAGTTAAACCGAGCCATAATGTATCAAAAAGGGAATCGACTGCCAAGAGGAATAGGATTTTACAGGCCATTTACGAAACAATCCAACTGCTAACTCAATTTCCACAAAATCTTAAAATCAAACTCAATTATCTTTAAAGAATGTCTTACCAAGCTCCTTCCAATACCAAAGAGATTTTACTACGCTTCTTTAATGGATGCGGGATGCGGGATGCGGGATGCGGGATGCGGGATGCGGGATGCGGGATGCTGTGTCATAAATTTTTCAACTTAATCCACAATTCCAAAATCATTTACATACCGAGCCGCATAAACATAGCAGCGGCGTAAATCTGGGTGGTGCATGATTGGGATACTGAAACGCTGCCTATCATGATAAAGCAGCCTTGTCATCTCGACCAAGTGAGCGGAGCGAACGCGTGGAGAGATCTCCCCGTGATGGGAACTAACGTAAACAACGCCTTGCCAAACTCCCTCCAATACCAAGGAGATTTCACTCCGCTTCGCTTCGTGGGGAAAAGATGAGCTCCACTCCGGCCCAAAAAGCGGGCCTCCGGTCGAAATGACAAAGGAGTCTGGGTAAAAACGCGGCGCATTACATTCATTGTCATGCCAACGTTTATTGCTGCGCCGCTTGATACTCACCCCGTCATTCCCTCTCCCTCACTCACCCATTGTCATCTCGACCAAGTGAGCGGAGCGAACGCGTGGAGAGATCTCCCCGCGATGGGAACTAACGTAAACAACGCCTTACCAAAATCCCTCCAATACCAAGGAGATTTCACTGCACTTTGCTGCGTGGGTCAAAAAGGAGAGTATTAAATTCAATTGCACCGTCACGGCACCATAAAATTTATGCCATGCTTTTAAAGCATTTCCACTACGAGGGCTGAAGCACCGCCGCCGCCGTTACAGATGCCAGCACAACCTGCAGAACCACCGGTTTTTTTGAGGGCGTGAAGTAGGGTTACCACAATTCTTGCTCCGGAGCAGCCGATAGGATGGCCAATACTCACCGCACCACCATGAATATTCACTTTTTCGGGGTTCAATTCGAGAAGCTGATTGTTTGCAAGTGAAACCACAGAAAAGGCTTCATTAATTTCGAAAAGGTCAATATCACTTTTTTCAATTCCGCCTTTTAGCAGTGCTTTCGGGATGGCATCAGCCGGAGCAGTGGTGAACCATTCGGGTGCTTTGGCCGCACTGGCGTGACTCACGATCTTGGCCAAAGGCTTGAGCCCGAGTTCAACAGCTTTTTCTTCACTCATCAGTAGAAGTGCAGCGGCACCGTCATTAATACTGCTCGCATTGGCCGCTGTGATGGTGCCTTCTTTATCAAAAACCGGACGAAGATGAGGGATTTTATCGAAATTTACCCGCTCAAGCTCCTCGTCCATCTTCACCATTGTTACATCACCTTTGCGACTCTTTACTTTGATCGGAACAATCTCGTTATCCAGAGAGCCATCTTCATGAGCTTTTATTGCCCGTTTGTACGATTCAATGGCAAATTCATCCTGCTGTTCACGGCTGATATTGCATTCTTTGG
Organism: Balneolaceae bacterium; assembly: GCA_020832285.1. Classification (GTDB taxonomy): domain Bacteria; phylum Bacteroidota; class Rhodothermia; order Balneolales; family Balneolaceae; genus Rhodohalobacter. The sequence goes on along the minus strand of JAFIFB010000059.1, from coordinate 69,688 downwards.
CACATATTTCACCGGCATTACCCATATGAAAATCGTTGTAAACATCCCATAAACCATCGGAAATGATCCCATCCGTTGCTTCAGTATGGCCCAGTTTGGAACCGAAGCGCTGTTTTTTTAGATAGTAGGGAACATTGCTCATACTCTCCATTCCTCCGGCAATCACTACATCATTGTGGCCGAGAGAAATCTGATCGGCTGCAATCATAATTGCTTTCATTCCGGAAGCACAAACCTTGTTTACTGTAGTAGCGGGTGTTTTATTTGGAATCCCTGCTTTGATAGTGGCCTGGCGGGCCGGTGCCTGTCCGATTCCGGCTGTGAGAACATTGCCAAGAACTACTTCATCTATATGTTCCGGTTTGATCCCGCTGGTTTTTATCAGTTCAAAAATAACGGATGCAGCCAGTTGGGGGGCGGTGAGCGATGATAAACTTCCGCCGAATGATCCAATCGGGGTTCTTTTGGCTTCAACAATGACAACTGTGCGCATAAGACGAAGTCCTGGTTTTATTTTGAGAGTGCCTGATCGAGATCAGCAACCAGGTCTTCCGCGTCTTCAATTCCCACAGATACACGAATCAGGGAATCGGTGAGTCCGGCTTTCTCACGAACTTCTTTGGGTATAGAACCATGAGTCATGCTCGCGGGGTTGCTGATTAACGACTCTACACCTCCTAAACTCTCGGCGAGGGTAAATATTTTAGTAGCGGCCATCACACGGGTGGCTTTTTCAATTGTGTCATCCTTCAGGCCAAAAGAGAGCATGGCACCATAATCTTTCATTTGGCGGGTTGCAAGCTCATGCTGAGGGTGATCGGGAAGGCCGGGATAATATACATGGTCTACATCAGGATGATTATTCAAAAAGTGTACGACCTTTTTTGTGTTTTCGACCGATCGGTCCATACGAATGTGAAGTGTTTTGATACCCCGTAGCGTCAGGTAACAATCCATCGGCCCGGGAACGGCACCGGTGGTTTTTACCTGGAATCGGATTTTTTCCATAAACTCATCATTCGATGAAGCTACAGCTCCGCCAATTACGTCGGAATGGCCGCCCAGATATTTGGTGGTGGAGTGCATCACTATGTCGGCGCCAAGGTTTAAAGGCTGCTGAAGGTATGGGGAGGCAAAGGTGTTATCTACAGCACTTAGGGCACCGTGGTTCTTAGCAAAACTGGCCACTGCTTTGATATCAATGATGCGAAGAAGGGGATTCGTGGGGGTTTCAATCCAGATAAGTTTAGTATTCGGCTGAATGGCCCCTTCCACTTCTTCGAGCCTTGTCATATTTACAAAGCTGAATTCAATACCGTAAGGTTCAAAAACCTGTGTAAAAAGGCGGTAAGTGCCACCGTATAAATCGTTGGTGGAGATAACGTGATCGCCAGGCTTCAGAGTTTTCATGATTGCATCAATCGCACCAACACCGCTCGAAAAACAGGCACAATGTTTTGCATCTTCAAGTCCGGCAATCAGCCGTTCAAGTGCTGTTCGGGTTGGATTACCGACTCTGGCGTAATCGTATCCCCGGTTAACATTGGGTGCTTCCTGTGCATAGGTAGAGGTCTGAAAAATAGGAGGCATGACCGCACCGGATGATTCTTCGGGTTTCTGTCCGGCATGGATAGCTTTGGTATTGAATTTCATGGATATCTAAAAGTTTATCGAACGTTCAAGGGATTCTGCCTCTTCTTCCATACCAAGGTATAGGTAGATATTCCTCAGGCTTGTGAGATATTCGAGATTGTCCGGATTTATCTCTGAGAGTCTTTCCCAAAGTGGTAATCCGTATTCAAGGTGGGCTTTTTCAAGAGCCTCAATCGACGCTTTGGATTGATTGTTTAAAGATAATGAGGCAGAAATTTCACGAAGTTTTGAAGCTGAATTTTTATAAAAAGCAGCCATCCGGTAGATGTTTTCCTCATTTGTGGGAATATCTGATTTAAGAGCGTCAAACATGGAGTGAACATCCTCCAGTTTATTAATAAGCTGCTCGATCGATTCATCAGCGGGGTCATAACTGCCGGGGCTGGAAATTATCAATCCGGCTTCTTTTTCAAAAATAAAGTAGAGTTCAGTAGCAAGTGCTTCCTGATAGTTGTAACGGGTTGGGTATTTTTCAACAAGAAGCTGGAGTAAATCTACAGCTTTTTCATGCTGGTTATTTAGTATGTAGGCATTGACGAGTCCGTGATGAAAGTGGTCATCATCGGGATTCGACTCTACCAGGTCACTATATATAGCGACAGACTCATCGAGTTTACCGGATTCCAGGTAGAGATAAGCCAGCTTTTCCGATATTTCCAGATCAGTATTTTCTGCCATTCTTTTTGCAGTTTCAAGGGTTTTAACTGCTTCATTCAGGTAACCGTTACGGTAAAAGGTTGTGGCCTTAAGGCTGTATGTAACAAGACTATCGGGAATGATGGTGATGGCATTCTCAAAATGAGCAATGATAGTATCAAAATGAGTGTCTATTGTTTCAGAATCATTTTGTTGCAGCAATCTCATGCCGCTGCTTTGCTCTTCAGCCCACGCTGCAGTGATAACGGGTTCCAGTTCATCCGTATACAGATTGATCTGAGCTGTAGAAGCGGATAAATCCCGTAGATTTTGATAGACAGGTTTGCGTTGAGAAGGTTCTTCCCGGCTCTTTGCAAAGTCAACCAAAAGATTTGCTTTTTGAATTCTGAGGCTTATTTCGTTTGGGTTTTCCCCGATCTGTCTGTCCAGATTGCTTAGCTGTTCCTCAAACTGCTGTTGAGTCGATGGGGCTGGTTCGCTCTGTGGTGAGGACTGTTCAACTGTTGAACATGATAGGATAAAAAAAACCCCGAAGGCCATCCCGATTAACATCGGGAGAGCCGTTCGGGCTAATGAATGCTTCATTTTAAATAAGTTAGTTAGGAGATTTAGTCTTCAAATCCGGCTCTTTCCATTGCTTCTTCAGCTTCTTCTTCCATACCAAGGGTTGTGTAAACCTGGAAGAGAGACTGCCAGTTTTCAGGATTATCGGGATTAATTTCTGCGGCTCGTTCGTAATAAATTAGTGCTTCGCGAAGGTTTTCACGGGCCCTGTCGTCATACTCTTGCGCTTCCTGATTATCAGTGGTGTTGTTCCGGCGCTCGAAAAGGTTAGCAGCACGGTTTTGGTAGATAATTCCAAGAATGAAGTGGGCAGATTCACTGTCGGGTTCCAGTTCAGTCACTCGCTCCATTTCACGAACTGCAATCAGGGTTAATTCATCAATTTCGGCTTCCTTTGCATCAATACGTGCTTGTATTTCTTCGAGTGCAGCTTCAGTTTGTTCAAGTTCACTTCCACTCTGATTTCTTATCTCCCCCCGCAGATCAAACTGTTCCTGGTAGAGATCAGAGACACTGGCCGTTATCTGATCAACGTTTTGATAGACTTGTGTTCCCAGTACCCGCCTGTATTGAGGGTTGTCGGGTTCATTTGCAATCAACTCTTCAACAAGGCTAACGGCTCTTTCCCTGTCACCCGATTGAATGTAGGCATCTGCCAAAAATTGTACAAAAATGGTTTCATCTTCATATGCGGCCATTGCCCTTTCAGAAAGCTCAATTGCCTTTTCGTATTGATTTTCATATAGGTAGAGGCTAATCAGATATTCATAATCATCAACTTGCGGCTGCTCCATCAGATTCATAGCCTGCTCGTATGAAGTAATCGCATTTTCGGTATCATCAAGCTGGAAATAGGTGGAAGACAATACCTGGTAGGTCATTGCACTGTCCGGATTGATAGTAGCTGCATTGATGAAATGAGCAAGTGAAGTTTCAAATGGGTCAGGAGTAGCATTAAATAAACTGTCGTCATTTTGAATCTCAACACCCATATTGTACTCATCAGCCCAGAAAGAAATAATGGTATTTTCGAGCTCTTCATATTCCTCGGGCCGTTCTTCTAAAGCGAGCATTAACTCTTTAGCTCTGTCAAAAGATTCTTTGGCTCTTTCGTAGTAGGGCTTTCGGTCTCTTGGGTCTTCGTTGCTTTCCCCTTGTGATGCTATAACAACACCTTTATAAAAATGTGCTGTATGGTTATCCGGGTTTGCTTCGAGGGCTTCTTCAACTGTTTGCAGTGCGGTTTCGTAGTCGCCGGTAAGCATATGAATCTGTACTTCATCAACAAAAGGGTCCGTAGTCTCACACGCCCAAAGAAGGCCAACAACAGCAAATATTAAAAGAAATGGTTTAAAGCTTTTCATGTTTGTAAGAATGTCGTTGTTTTTTTTAATTAATGTATTACCACAAAGTAACCATATATACAGCTTTCCGCAATAACGGCTTACAGGATGACACTGTTTTAGACTGTCAGTTTACGAAATGCTATCTTTTATATGTTAATGAACACTACAACTTTTTTATTTTAACTTTTATTGCAAACGTCATGTCAAAAAAAATTGTAAATACAGTGCACGCCCCAGAAGCAATAGGTCCCTACAGTCAGGCAGTAGTGCACAATAATATGGTTTACTGCTCCGGGCAAATTGCACTTGATGCAGCAAGTATGCAAGTTGTGGAGGGTGGGATTGAGGAACAAACCCGTAAAGTCATGAATAACATTGATACTGTATTAAAGGAAGCGGGTTCCGGTTTTTCTAAAGTTTTAAAGTGCTCAATTTTCCTGGATGATATGGACGATTTTCCCAAAGTGAATAAAATCTATGGGGGTTATTTTGATTCGGAACCACCCGCACGTGAGACCGTAGCCGTAAAAACACTTCCAAAAAACGTACTTATTGAGATCAGTTGTATCGCATACATCTGATTATTTAAAAAGACCTGACAGGTTTCAACAAATTATGCAAATTATGTATGAAATATAGAAGAAAACCTGTCTGGTTTCATCCGATATTATAAGTTTATCACGACATTAGTAAGCAAGGGATGTGTTCAGTGTCCTGATATTTCCGGCCCCGTCAAACACTTCAATTTCAAGTTCATTCCTTGAGGAAGGCGTAAAATCTGGGTTATAGTACATTAAAAATGCTTTTTCAGGATCGTACTCCACAAGTCCGCGAACTCCGTTTACCAAAATCCGGGACCGCTGAAAATCGATGCCTGTTTGTGAGTCTCTTACGGGTACTATTACAAGGTGATTGCCTGCCAGATTACGCTCAATTCGCGGACGGCCAACCCACGGCGGAGTATTATCCTCTTTTAAAATCAAACTGCTGATTTCCCTGAGGGATGCACGTATCACACCAAATGAGTTGTTGGAACTGATGTAAAATTGACGATTTCGATACTGATCAATCGAGAAAAGGCTCAGACGGGAATTTTCTCTCAGATGAACCGGCAGGATATAATTGATTTGCAATGGATTATTTACGGGAAGCCGATCAGGCTCAAAACTGATTCGAACCTCATTTTCATCTTCTGCAACCGTCATGCGCAGACGGAGAGTGTCATAAAGAGCGTCTTCTGGAAATTCTATCCACAATTTTTGGTTCGGTGTGTTAAGAATACTTTTTTTGCCCGGAACAAGTGTTTTTTCAACAACCTGAGGGCTTCCTACATGCAGGGGCATACTTGTTCTTCGGTAGGGGATAGTGGTGGTCTGAGCAGAAACCAGCAGGGGAATGTCGGGATCAAGAGATTTTCGGTTCCATTCCAGAAGTGAGCCGGGGTGAATGGAGTTTGGCTCGGGATAGGGCGGTACATATGCAATTTCTTCTTCCGAAGGCGTGGTTGCCCCATCAAACCGAAGGGTAAGTGTGGCCTCAGATTTATTCCCGAAAATGTCAGATGCAACTATCCGGATAGGGTAACTGCCTTCCTTAAAATGTAAAACACCCCTGTTTTGGGCTGTATGGTAGAACGGGAGCTGATTTCCGGTTACCTGATAGAGTCTTTGAAAACCACGCCGTGTTTGTGCAAAAATAGGATACGATCTGTCAATCAGCATCTGCCTGCGATGTTCATGGGCAAAATAATCAGCTTGTGAATGGAACAGCGTGTCCGATTCATGTATCATCGTAAGTGAATGAACAGCATATACATTTGGTGTATCGTTAGCACGATCGTGAACATTTACGGAAAGCCCCACGGGCCCGCTGGCCATCACCTCACCGAAGTGATAGCGGTTGCCCGAACCGGATGCATTTTTAATTTCGTGCCTGCCCATACGGAGTGTTCCCGGTTGCAAATGCTCAATGCCAAGCTGCCTGAAAACAGGAGGGATGGTATCGTGAACGCGCAGGTTTGTGAGAAGGGGATTAAAGGGTTTGAACTCAGGAGTGCGTAATTCAAAATGCAGGTGGGGTGGTCCCACGCCCGTTGAGCCGGTATAGGCAATTAGATCACCCTGGCTGTAATAAAGGCCGGCATCCTCAATTACCTTATCAATCTGAGCGCTGTAATCCTGGAAACGGATAGAGTCGGCAAAAGCCTGTAGGCCGGGTTCGAATCGGTTCAGATGAGCATATACGGAGTAACTGCCATCATTATGTTTCATGTAAATCACATTACCATATCCGTAAGGGCTCATCCCGATACGGTGAATTACACCGTCCCGTGTTGCAAAAACACGGTAGCCTTCCTGTCCCCATGTACGAATATCAAGCCCGGCATGCAGATGGGCCGAACGGGTCTCTGCAAAAGTGGAAGAGAGCTGTCGGCTGGAGTCGGTTGGCCACAGATAGGTTACCGAATCTGCCAAAAAGGGTAGTGGTTGAGAAGTTCCTGAAGGAACACCAACAAGGGAAATGACCAGGAAAGCGGTCAGCCATTTTACATTACGATGAAACATGAACGCTGAGTGTTGAAAGGTTATTTCCAAGTTTTGCTTCAATACGATCTCCGGGTTTGATCCGGCTTACACCCTCGGGTGTACCTGTAAATATAATATCGCCAGGATAAAGAGTGAACTGTTCCGATAAATATGAAATAATTTCTGCAGTTGAAAACAGCATGTTGGATGTATTACCGGATTGTCTGATTTCACCATTTACAGTAACGGACAGATCAAAATGTTGAATGTCATCCTGATTTGATATTTTTGCAAAGTTACCGACTGGGGCGAATGTATCAAAGCCTTTTGATAAAGCCCATGGAAGGCCATTTTTCTTTGCATCGGTCTGGATGTCGCGTGCGGTAACGTCGATTCCTGCTGCGACGGCTTCGATCATTTCATTTGCAGAAGTGACAGGAACGGACCTGCATTTTTTCCCGATGAGAAGAACCATTTCAACTTCGTGGTGAATATTCTCTGAAGAAGGAGGTAATATAATCGGCTGATTAGTAAAAAGAAGGCTGCTTCTGGGTTTTAAAAAAACCACAGGTTTATCAGCAGGCTTGCTGTTCATTTCTTCTATATGTTTGGCATAGTTTCGCCCGATACAAAACAGAGTGCCAAAGCTTAGATGCGGGTGTTCAGGTATTAAAAAGTTCATAACCCGAAAATAAAAAAAGCCCTGATAACAATGTTACCAGGGCTTGGAAAAAGTTTAAAAATATTTATACCTGATCTACGGAAACAAATTTGCGTCCGCCTTTCCTGGTACGGAAAGAAACAGTTCCATCGGACAGGGCAAAGAGGGTATCGTCACCGCCCCGGCCAACATTTTCTCCCGGGTGAAATTTAGTGCCTCGCTGCCGAACAATGATGTTTCCTGCACGCACCACTTCACCGCCGTACTTTTTTACGCCGAGTCGCTTCGATTCTGAATCCCGGCCGTTTCTTGTAGAACCTTGTCCTTTTTTATGTGCCATAACTTAATCTTTATTTTAAGAAATATTCTCAATTTTAAGTTGAGTGATTGGCTGTCTGTGGCCTCGCTTCACTCTGTAACCTTTTCTTCGTTTCTTTTTGAAAATAATAACTTTATCTGCTTTGGGATGATCAACAACAAATGCTTCAACTTTTGCACCTTCAACTGTGGGTGTGCCAATTTTAACATTGCCCTCATCATCTTTTACTAAAAGTACCTCTTCAAGGGTAATTTTTTCATCTTCAGTAGAAAGCCTGTTTACAAAAACCGTCTGATCCTGAGCTACTTTGTACTGATGGCCGCCAATTTTTACGATAGCGTACATGTCTTTTCTTTTTTTATGACTGTTTAATCGAAATTTTTATAGACCCCAAAGATAAACAATTCAAATTTAAATTGAAATGATTCTGTCTTTAGTTTTTTAGAATGCTTTTGGTTGTTAGCAAATCATTTTAAACAAATGCTCAATCTGAATAATCGCTGAACGGTTCTGTTTTTGACTTTTGTTCTTTTCCAAAACCCTTACAAGATGTATCTTGTAAAAAAAATACAGGACCATGAGTAAATTACCGGATCTTCACAAACAAGCCATGAAATTTAAAAACACCAAGAAACTGCAACGCGATGGCGGCCGGGCCTGGATTAAGGACTCTCAGCTGTTTGAGTCAAGGAAAGATGCGAATGGCAGGCTCATTACTATTTCAAGGGAAAAAAAATAAGAGCATCTCTTACTATTTGAATGATTCCTCTACAGGAGAATTCAGCTTTATTACAATTCAGAGGGTTTTAAAAACCAAATCTCTGGACGATTTCAGGTACAGAATCCGTGTATTTTCCTGTAAATTGTACATTCCCATTCTACCAAATAGCGCCATCAATTTTAATCAGGTTTCGGCGTTGAAGTTTTAAGTCAAGTATCAAATATAGGTGAAAGCCCGGAAAAGCCCCGGGAATGCTGTCAGGTCTAACCCGTCATTTTAAGATTGACACGACAGTAGTCAAATATTAAAAATATCCTTGAAAACTCTGGTAATGCTTTAACAATTCCAAAGATAACCATTCCGTTATCTATTCAGAGACGCTTTTCAGATAACAGCTATGGGTAATTTGAACATGCATTGAAATATTGTATAAAGGTGCAGTTCATACTACCATAAAGGCCTAAATTTGAAGACGTGTAGCTTCAGCTTCTTGAACCAGTATTTTTTTTGCAGGTATTCTTTCGCAGGAAGAGAATTTTTTAAGCAGTAAATGTTTGAGTCAGGCTATGTGGAATAAAGTTGAGGGAATATATCAATCAGTCAGCGGCAGTTTTACAGCACGTGGGAATCCTGAAAGAGGAATTTACCGTGGCCTGGTATGGAATGAAATTGGAATGGTTTCCCAGATTAAGAAACTTTTGAAATATGGGCGTAAATACTATGTTTCTGTTTCGATTTTAATCATTACGATACTTTTTTTAGTACTTTTGCTGTCTGAGGCACGTACATCTAAAATTCAGGCATGGTACTTTTCTTCTGTGGCCGGTGAATTAACCTTTCAGTTGGAGCCGGGACCTGTATCAAATCCGTTGTTAGCTCCCCAGGGGCCTTATGATTTACGGTTTGGTTATACAGATCTGCCCCGTTTTACAGCACATCTTTCCGAGCGTGGTTATCAGATTACAGAACAGGCTGTGGCATCTTCCCGGATGCATCAACTTGCCGATTATGGCGTCTATCCGGTTTATCACCAAAAAGATAATGCCGGCCTGACCTTGCTGGCTGACTCTGGTGATGTGATGTACAAGAACCGGTTTCCCAGCCGGGTATATCAAAACTATGATGAAATACCACCTGTACTTGTAGAAACTCTGCTTTTTATCGAAAATCGTACACTTCTTGAAGAAGACTTTCCGTTCAGGAATCCGGCCGTTGAATGGAACAGACTGGGTAAAGCTGTTATGGACAAAACTCTGGCAGTACTGGTTAGCCCGAGATCAGTGCCAGGAGGAAGCACACTCGCTACACAACTTGAGAAAGTGCGCCATTCGCCAGAAGGGTTGACGGAAAATATCTCTACAAAAGGCTTTCAGATGTTATCAGCCTCACTCCGAAGTTACCTGGATGGGCCGAAAACATTTGAGACTCAAAAACGCATTATACTCAATTATATTAATTCTGTACCGCTCGCGGCTATTTCAGGGTATGGCGAAGTAATAGGCCTTGGGGACGGAGTGTGGGCTTGGTACGGGATTGAGTTTGACGAGTTCAATTATCTGTTGGCAGCTCATCCCGATGTTTTAACAGTTGAAGAAATGGAGGTCAGGGGTGAAGTGTTTAAACGGACATTAAGTCTGTTCCTGGCTCACAGAAGGCCTTCATATTTTCTGGCCACAAGGGAAGGGCGAAAGCAACTGGATGAGCTCACAAATACCTATTCGGGTATATTATATCGTGAAGGTATCATACCAAATGAACTGTATCAAAGCCAACTACAGATCAGCACGGAGCTCCGGAATACTGCGCCACCATTGAGCAGTTTGTCATTCATAGAAAGAAAGGCTGTCAATGCCGTTCGGACGGAGCTACTGAACCTGCTCCGGTTGAACAGCAACTACGATTTGGATCAATTGGATCTGACCGTTCAGACAACGTTTAATCAGGGTGTACAAGAATCTGTTACTGATATACTTAATCAGTTGCATGACCGAAACTACATACGGGAGGCAAATCTTGAAGGATACAGGCTCATAACCGGTGATCCAACTGAAATTAAGTACGCAATTGTATTGTACGAGCGTACGAATGAGGGTAATAAGCTGCGGGTTCAGGCCGATAATTTTGATGGTCCGCTGAACATCAATGAAGGAACCAAACTCGAGCTGGGGTCAACAGCCAAACTGCGGGCACTTGTAAGCTATCTCGAAATTATTAACAATTTGTACGAAGATTATTCAGGCATGTCCCCATCTGAGCTTTTACAAATTGAGGTGCCCGGAAGAGACGCTCTCACCCGCTGGACTCTTAATTATCTTGCGAGGAATCCTGAAGCAACACTGCGGCAGATCCTTGAAGCAGCTATGGAGCGGAGATATTCTGCGGGCACCGGAGAACGATTTTTTACCGCAGGCGGCTTGCACACTTTCCGTAATTTTGATGCCACACACGAAGGTCAAATGCTGACTGTGACCGAAGCGTTCAGGCACTCAGTAAATCTTCCCTTTATCAGATTGATGCGGGATGTTGTATATCATTATGCAGTTAACTTGCCGGGTAATCCTACAAATATACTGGATAATGCGGATGACCCGCGCCGGCAGGAGTATCTGTCTCGTTTTGCCGAAAAGGAGGGGCTGGTTTTTCTGAATCAGTTCTACCAAAAGTACCTTGGATTGAGAGGCGACGAACTTTTGAATGAGATCTTCAAGGATCGCAATGTCTCGTCAAATAATGCGGCCTGGATATTTCGTTCCATTCGGCCAGATGCGACTCTGGAAGAATTCCTTGAATTCAGAGGATTTACTACCGAACAGGAGAGCAGCCCTTCTGCACGGAACGAAGCTTCTGCATTCAGAAGAGCGAATGTTGAAGATTTTAACTGGCAGGACCGGGGGTATGTTGCCCGCATTCATCCGCTTGAAATATGGCTTGCTGCTTATCTGTATCAAAACCCTGATGCAACCAGAAATGAATGGATAAAGGCAGGAGCAGATGTGCGGCAGGAGGTGTATGAGTGGCTTTTCAGGCATCGGAACAAGCGGGTGCAGGACAACAGGATTTGGCAGATCATTGAGGAAGATGCATTTGAAGAGATACATCGCGACTGGCAAAGAGTGGGTTACCCTTTTAACTCGCTTGTACCATCCTACGCCACAGCCATTGGCACTTCGGCTGACAGGCCGGGGGATCTTGCCGAACTTGTAGGTGTTATTCTGAACGATGGAGTCCGAATGCCCATGACCCGTATCGAAAAAATGCACTTTGCTGAAGGCACGCCCTATGAAACAGTTATGGAGAGAGAGTATCTGCCGGGTGAGCGTGTGTTGTCGAAGGAGGTATCTGATGTTTTACGGGGTGCGATGGTCGATGTGGTGGAAAGAGGCACAGCCCGCAGAGTTTCAGGAGTGATGAAAACCTCCGCCGGAGAACTGCTGCCCGTTGGGGCTAAAACCGGTACGGGTGACAACAGATTTAAGGTGTATGGGGCACGCGGTTCATTGCTTGACTCTAAACCACTCAACCGAACATCTACACTTGTATTTTTTATTGATGATCGTTTCTTTGGTACTGTAACTGTATTTGTTTCGGGAAGTGAGGCTTCAGGCTATGGTTTCACCAGCTCCCTGCCAGCCCAGATATTGCGACACATTGTACCACAGCTGCAACCACTTTTTGAAAATCGTGCGGAGCACCAGGGGGCGGATGTGGCAGCTGTCAGGGAGAATTAACAGGGTGAACTGTATTCGATTTAAAAAAGTCTTTTATCTACTTCAATAGTCCACTCCTTTGGGTACGTGTTTAGCGGATAATATGACCGTCATTTCGGGCGCCTAACTTTGCCCAGAACCCTGCTCTTCAAAGTTTTCCTGATCCTCGAAGTTTTAACGTAGTGGATAGCGAAGCAGATCGGGGTAACACTATTAAAATGTGACATGATATGTGCCTTTTAAGGTAATCAAGTGTTGTAAACAGTTATGTTGTGTGATATTCTGATACCAATCCAGCTTAGAAAAGGAATCGAGAGATCTTTACTTCACCACACTCAGTCTCGAAGAGACGACCGAATATAGCCCCACAGTTCACTGTGGGGTTTTTTGTCGTGGGTAAACCCACGCAAGTCCCGTTACGGGACGACACACCGAACTCAGAAATCAGCCAATCTCTAATACTCTGACCATTATTCTGCCCTGGCACCAGTTGGGAAATGATCAGGATGAAATGATGGGTGAAATACCACGATAACGCTGGCATGTGCCGTCCCTGCCAGGACTGAGAAATTTAAACCTCACCTCATAATACCACTCGCTAAAGCATGGGGCTAAATTCGGGCATCCCTGACGGGATTTTTGTTCAGAAACCTACTGTCGTGTCATGTTTAAAGTGACGGCTCAGACCTGACAGCATTCTCGGTGCTTTTCCGTCCCGACAGCAGTCAGGATGTCAGCGTCGGCAACTTTGGAAAAAGCATATTTAAGGCATTTTCGCACATAATCCAACGCTGTCAGATCCGGTGGGTGCTGACAGGTTTCAACCGATGGTTCATATTTGACTAAACATTACTGTCACCATTAACCCCTAATCTTACCCAAAAAGCCTGCTCTTCGAAGTTTTAACGTAGTAGAGCGGGGCAAGACTATTTCAGAAGTGACAAGCTCTATAATCCCCTCTTCGAGGGGGAAGGCGTAAACGAAACGGCGAAGCCGGGTGAGTTTAGCGAGGGGTGTGTTCCATGGCTTTGATCGCGAACCATAGCCGTTTCAGGTTCCTTGCCCACCCAAACACACCCCTGATTTTTGAAAGGATCGCTTTGCGATCTTTCTCAAATCTGTCCCCTCTCAAGAGGGGATTTACGGGTGTGTTTCTAAAAGCAAATATCGTTGATTAAAGCCCAAATACACACTTTTTGCAAAACTTTCAACGGTAGCAAAGGGTCTGAGTGGCAACGAAAGAACGAAGTCGAGAACGGATTTTGAAATAGCACTTCGACTTCATTGATTCCCATCGCTCCTCATTGCGTTCGATGTGACGTAAAAAGCCGATTAACTCACTTAATACGTATCTCATTAGAAGAAGGGGAGCACCTTGTACTACAATTTAGAATCGTTCTCAGGTTGGCTGGGAAATAATGTTATGTCAAAGATAAAACGTCGGGTTAAGTCATCTGACGAGTTTTTCGAAAAATGAACCAATTACGATGACTGGGATGATCCCGGAACGACTCGTCTGATGACTCTCTCACATTTATTAAAGATGACAAGACACTAATATCGTGTCAAGTCTGAAGTTTCGTAAGAAACCCGCAAAGTTTTTTTATATAAAGTCTTCCAATTTTGAAGAAAGTGATAAATACAGAAAGAAAACTTTGCGGGTTTTACCCGATGTTTTATTATTGACACGACAATAGCCTAACTTGCCTTCTTTTTTGGAATGCTTTTTTGAATTCCGTTGCGGTTTACATGGCCGATATATTTTCCGATAATGCGAACTTCCTCAAACACATCGGGTTCGATCACAATATCGTCGTATTCGCTGTTGGCAGGCTCGAGCCGAAGGCCGTTTTTGTCGTGGTAGATGCGTTTCAGACTGGTTTCGCCATTATAGAGTATCGCGCCAATGTCTCCTTCGTTTATATCACTATCCATCAGCAGTACGAAATCTCCATCGAAAATTCCGGCATCCTTCATACTGCTCCCGGATACACGGAGGGCAAACATATCATCCAGCCGGGGAAAAATCGTTTCGAGTGTAATCCGGCCAAGATCTGCTTCAACTGCTTCCTGCAGATAGCCGGCTGCAATCAAACCGCGCACCGGTATGCCAGTGGACTTTTTCAGGCCAAGGTTTTCTTCGTAATCGGGGTGTACGTCATACTCATCCTCATCAGTTTTTATAAGGTATCCCTTTTTAAGTAAAGCCTGTATATTCTGAGTGACACTGTTCGGTGACTTGTAGTTAAATGCATCGGCAATTTCGCGATATGTTGGCCAGACGTCATGCTCCTTCTTATAGTCGATGATGTAATCAAAAAATTCTTTTTGTTTGCGGGTCAGTTGTGCGTTGTCCATAAGCCTGTAAATTTATGTGTAATATATGTGCAATAAACAAAGAACTTTATTAAAAAACAATTCAATTACGAAACCTTTTTTTGGCATCTGTTGTCTGGCCATATTGATGACTATATCATGCAGCACAACGCAGCATATATTTAATGATGAGAGAGAAAGTGACGATTTCACGGAGATTTCACGGGCTGTTTCTGAGCGAAATGCGGATGATTTATGGGTCCTGAAGGATCATGCCAATAATGTTGTTTCTGATATGGCATGGAGAGCTCTTGTCATTGCTGAAATGGATGATATGGAACGGCTGGTCGAATATTCACTGACCCACGACGACTATCGTCCCTGGTATGTACTGAGTTTCAAAGAGGTGGAGGAGCCAGTTCTTCGAAGAATTTCCGAAAAGTATTCTGAGGGTGAAGTGAACCCGGATTATGCATGTGAGTTTTTTTACAGACGGGGCGACAAAGAAATATTGAAATTGCTGGTATCTGAATCTGATTTTCTCCTCTCGAGCCCACCCTGCTCAAAGGCGGCAGGCGGAATTGTTTCGAGGGTTGATCTGGACAAAGAAACGATCGATGAAATTGCCAGATTGATATTTGAGGCGGATGATGAAGAGATCATCCGAAATTTGCTGTATGGGCTTTGGCGATCATCCGAAAATCGCCCGGGTGTGGATTCAACGGCTTTTAAGATGTTGGTTGAAATGTTATATAGTCGGACATCTGAGCCTGCTGACCTTGCAGATGAATACCTGGTATCAATTACGGGCAGTGCCGGTTTCAATGCAGTCATGAATCGGCGCCCGCAGCAAGAACTGCTCGAAAATGTCCAGCTTGCGGTAGTCACGGGCTCAGCGCTTGCGTATGTTACACACGACAGGCTGAATGTGGATCATGCAGAAATACTGCTTTCTCATCCGAACCCGCATGTGGTTGTGCAGACGCTCCATTCCCTGAAAGAGATTGGACCGCTGGATCGCAACCGGCTTGATCAAATTGGAGTAATGGTTGAAGAGTTAATGGAAAATTCGGAAGTCGCCATCACATACCTGGAGTTGCTCCATCAGAACGGCGTAGATCTTTCAGATAAAATGAGTGAACTTCATGAGATCGACCGGAAAAACCCGTACCTGAAAGACCGCACACTGGCACTGTTCAGCGATTATTACTCTGATAAAGAGTACGCTGAAATGATCCTGTCAAACCTTGAAAGTGAGGGGATTGAAGCGATGAGGGCTGCACAGGCTCTGACACTGTTCATTGAAGAACAAACTATTAGCAATGAATGGTTACTCCAAAAATCAAGAGAGGCCCTTATGTTGGCAATGGAAGAGCAAAACAGAAGCGTCCTTAGTGTGGCTGAAAATCTTTTTATGAATCCGGACCTGTTCAGCCAGGAAGATTTGAAGGCCTTCAAAGAAACGCATCAGCTCGCGGTTGATCGGAGTAACCGCTCTGCTGCAGGTGTACTCGCCAGTGTAATTCAGCATTTTGATGAAGATTCAGCCGAAATTCTACCCGAAATCGGGATGAAACCAATGCGGCTGCCCAACTGGCAGGAATTGACCGAACGGGGAGATCAGCCGCGATGGATTCTCGAAACGGAAAAAGGTGAGATTGTGATTGAGCTTCATCCGGAGAAAGCTCCTTTTACAGTTTCATCCATTGTTCATCTGACAAAAGAAGGAGTTTATGATGGAGTGATTTTCCATCGGGTGGTGCGGAATTTTGTACTCCAGGGCGGAGATTTTGACCGGCGTGACGGTTTTGGCGGCTCTGAATACCGCCTTCCCACAGAACCATCATTCAGTACCTTTAAAAAAGGAATGGCCGGAATTGCAAGTTCCGGCCCTGATACTGAAGGAAGTCAGTTTTTCATCACACATACATGGACTCCCCATCTCGACGGACACTACACCATTTTTGGGGAAGTAATTGCGGGAATGGACGTAGCCGAAAAAATTCAGATCGGGGACCAAATTCTTCAAGCCAGGCTTGAGATTTCAGATTGATTGAGCTAACCTACATTATTCACCAAGAAATTTGGTTGTGGACATAGCGATAAACCCAATCTACAATTATTTGTGAATAATGCGGGCTAAAGAGACAGCCACGGAAATTTCTTGTAATCGGGTTTTCGCTTTTCGAGGAAAGCATCGCGGCCTTCCTGGGCTTCTTCGGTCATATATGCAAGGCGTGTGGCTTCACCGGAAAATACCTGCTGGCCCACCATACCGTCGTCCACCAGGTTAAAGGCAAATTTGATCATGCGAATGGCCGTCGGGCTTTTTCCCAAAATTTCCTGAGCCCACTCAAAAGCAGTCTCTTCCAGCTTATCGTGCGGCACTACTTCATTCACCATGCCCATTTCATATGCTTCTTGCGCGGAGTAGTTTCGTCCCAGGAAGAAAATTTCACGGGCGCGTTTCTGTCCCACCTGCCTTGCGAGCAGGGCAGAACCGAACCCGCCGTCGAAACTGGCTACATCGGCATCTGTCTGTTTAAAAATGGCGTGCTCTTTACTGGCCAGGGTGAGGTCGCAAACCACATGCAGGCTGTGTCCGCCGCCAACCGCCCAGCCGGGAACCACACAGATCACCACTTTACTCATAAAGCGAATAAGCCGCTGGATGTCGAGTACATTGAGGCGCTGAACGCCGTCACCACCTTCATACCCTTTGGCACCACGTACTTTCTGGTCACCTCCCGAACAGAAAGAATAGACGCCATCTTTTGCGGGTCCTTCACCAGATAGTAAAATGACACCGATGGAGGTATCCTCCCGCGCATCGATGAGGGCTTCTTCCAGTTCGAAAAGTGTTTTCGGGCGAAATGCGTTTCGTACTTCGGGGCGGTTAAAAGCGATACGCGCCACACCCTCTCTTTTTTTATAGGTGATATCTTCAAAATCTTTGGTGATTTTCCAGTCAGACATGGGGTGCTAATTTTTTATTTGAATGAATATTGGTTTTGTTAAGACAGTGAAAAATAGCTGTAAATAAAATCTCTCACAATCCGGATCCATTCCTCTGGACTGTCGGTGTGAACCCGGTGTCCCGCATTTTTAACAACAGCAAGTTTGGCATTGGTATGATTCACGGATATCTGTTCCATGATCTCTGCGTATTTTTTGTCCTGACTACCTGCGATTAGCTGAAGAGGCAGACGAGATGAGTATACCTTTTGGCAAACGTTGGGCATTACACCGGCTCCGAACCCTTTTAAAGATGCGCTCATCAATTCCGGTTTCTGAGTTTTCATGATTTCATCGTAGCGCTGGCGTGATTCGAAAGGTGTATGTGCAAATAACGGCAATTGCTGCCATTTTTGAAGGAAATCGGTAAAATTGTTCTCAATCTGTATTGCTCGCTGCTTATCTGCTTCAATGCGGTTCATCCGGTCTGTTTTGGAAGAAATTCCACAGTGCGAACTTTCAATAATTGCACCTGCAAATAAACCGGGATGCCTGGCAATGAGCTGAAATGCCACCCTTCCGCCCATACTATATCCGAATAGATAAAGAGGTTTAAATTGCAAACGGTCCAGAACCGATTTTAACTGCTGAACCTGACGCTCAGCGTGGAAAAGTTCAGGGTTATCTGGTGTTTCGGTTTTTCCGTGACCAATAAGGTCAATTGTCATCGGGTTGCAAAAACCAGCAAGGTCATCAATCAGCGGTTTAAACACTTCCCGGGAACCCATGAAACCGTGGAACATCAAGAGATAAGGAAGATTTCTGTCGGCCTGGTGAAGTGTGATGTTATAAAATACTGAATCGGCGTAAAGCTGCATCTACCCGTTCCAGAGGTTTTCTCTCAGATTCATACTTGCATCGGCATCGGTTCGGCACTCAATAACTGCTGGAGTGGAAAATGACCCGATGTCGATAGATTCAAGCTGGTCAAGTGTTTCAATTTTTTGATAACTCAAACCGGAAGCTTCAGCAAGTTTTCGGATCTCAACATTTTGCGGGGTTTCAAAATAGGTTTCAAAGAATTCCGGTGAAGTATTATCCCGGTACACGGGCAGCATTCTGAAAATAGTTCCTCCGCCATTGTTGATCACCACAACCAGGAACGGAGATTGCAGTTTACGGATCGAATAGAGGGCATTGGCGTCGTGCAAAAAAGCCAGGTCTCCTGTGATACAGCAGGTTGGTTTTTGATTCGACAGATGAAGTCCAATCGCTGTGGAGGTAATTCCGTCGATTCCGGCGGCACCTCGGTTTACAAACTGATGAGACGACATTTTCCCGAACAGAGCCATATCCCTCGCCGGAAATGAGTTGGAGAGCATGACCTGCCAATCTTCAGCTAAAATATGGGCAAGTTTTTGAAAAATGTGCCCGTCAGTCAGAACTTTTTTGTTTTGAAGATGCGTATCAAGTTTATGTTGTGAAGCCT
Source organism: Balneolaceae bacterium (assembly GCA_020832285.1). GTDB lineage: Bacteria > Bacteroidota > Rhodothermia > Balneolales > Balneolaceae > Rhodohalobacter. Next base: position 50,775 of record JAFIFB010000059.1, on the reverse strand, counting down.
GCTCAGCTTCCATCCAGGCATCATTCCATTCTGAGCGATTTCGGATGGGCACAGATTCAAGATCCAGTTCATCCTGCGGTGAGCACTCTATTGTCAAGTCAATGGACATGGCGTGATCCTGCCATGATTTCCGTGAAGAAATATGAATTACCGGCACATCATTCCACTCTTCAAGTGCCAGTAAAAGGGATTTGGTAAACGGCTGATCACCGAAACGAATAATCAGATCAGGTTTTAAAAGTTTGAGATCCCCGGCGTTTCGAAGAAACTGCTCAAACCGGTGAAACAGATTCTCTTTGATCGCTAAGCTGCTGCCGGGTTCGGCAATAACAGGAGCATGTAAACGTGAAGAAAGTTCTTCAAGTTGGTGAGAGAGCAGATGATGGGGATTGGCCGGCCCGGCAATGATCAGCGGTTTTTCAGATGATAAGATCACCGACTGAGTTTCATCATCGAAACGAACCGTATTTATTGATCTGCTGACTAATCGGGCCGACCTCAGTCCAAATTTTTTGATTCTCTCCATTTCCTCAGAAAGTTGCTGTGAGGTTGGTTCAAGCGGTTTGCGGAAGGGAAGGTTGATGTGAGCGGCCCCTCCTTTTTGGATGGACACTGCCAGGGCCTGTCGGCCAAGATAGGAGAGCCGTTTCAAATCCGTATCGCTAATCACAGGCTCTCCGGTATCGTGAAAAAACAGTGCCTGGTCACCAAATAATTTAATCTGATCGATGGTTTGAGAACTTCCGAGATTACGGAGGTTCGGAGGGCGGTCAGCTGATAAAACAATCATCGGTACGCCCGATTCTTTAGCTTCTATTACAGCGGGAAAAAAGTTGGCAGCTGCCGTTCCGGAGGTGCAGATCAAAAGAGCTGGTTTTCCAGTGGCTTTCCCGATTCCAAGAGCAATAAATGCTGCTGAACGCTCATCAAGCACTATATTTTTTTGAATTCCGGGATGAATGGCAGCTGCGATTGTGAGAGGGGTTGAGCGCGATCCGGGCGAAATTACGGCTTGAGAAACTCCGTGATGATGCAGCGAGGAGATCAGTTCAGAAGCCCATCGAAGCGGATTACTCATATCGTTCATCGAGCTGGTTCAATGCATCCATCAATGGTGTAAATTTCAGGAGTGTCTCTTTCCACTCTTTTTCGGGGTCGGAATCGGCCACAATTCCGCATCCGGCATAGAGTTCTGCCCGGTTTTTGTGAAGAAGTGCACTTCTGATTGCAACTGCAAACTCTCCTGATCCGTTCAGGTTAAACCAACCCACGGGAGCAGAGTACCAGCCGCGGTCAATCTGTTCAATTTCCTGGATGAAAGGAACCGCCAGATCGCGCGGATATCCGCCAACAGCAGGGGTGGGGTGAAGTTCTTGCAGAAGCTGATGAATCTGAATTCCTTTTTTTATTTTTGCTTTTATCGGCGTGAATAGATGCTGCACGTTTTGAAGTTTCTTTATCTGTGGCTGCCTGGGGTGTTCCACACGATCACTGAAGCGTTCCAGGCTGTCGCCAATTGCCTGAACCACAAACTGATGTTCTTCCCGGTCTTTATCACTTTTTAAGAGAGAGTGTGCGAGAGATGCGTCTTCCATTGCACTCCGTCCGCGCGAAATACTGCCGGCAAGTCCTTCAGTAAGCATTACACCGTTATTAAACGAAGCAAGACGTTCCGGAGTAGCTCCGATAAACGAGGTTTCCGGATCAATCTGGATCAAAAAATTGTAGCAGGCGGGATAAGTTTCCCGCAGCAGATGAGCAAGCACGGTTGGCTGCAATTTGCACTTCGACTGAAGGGAAACCGAGCGGGCAATCACAATTTTTTCAAACTTCTTATCCTGGATCAGTTTTTTTGCCTTCTCAACTTTAATATGCCATAGTTCCCGGTCTTCAGGTGACTGAAGTGTACACAGAATATTTCGTGCGAATGTTTTTTCAACAGCTGTGTGATTCAGATGCCCGGCAAGATTGAGGAAATCGGTTATTCTTGAGATTACTTCCTGATAAATATCATCGGCAGAGCGGCCATTTTTTTGGATGGTGAGCGTAAGAAGATGGAGGTTTCCAATTTCTACCAGCATCCACTCCGGTAAAACAAATCGTGCAGCTCCAAACTTGTTCCAGACTGAACCAATGTTGTGATCATTGAAAGAATATCCACCCAGAAACAGGGGGCCGGCCATAGAGTGATCGAGTGCAGTGTATGCCTGAATTTCATTCTTTAAGGCAAGTGTCTGTCGTGAAATTTCTTTAAAACGGCTGCTTCCGGTTGCTTTCAGTTCTCGCACTTTTCCAGCTGCAGAAATTGATATGGACTGCTCGGGATGAGACCAATAAAACTTTTCTTTGTATTGATGATGAATTTCGAGCGCTGCAAGGGGATCGATACCGGCAATGGGTAATGTGATAGATAACAGGGGGGTATCTGATTTGTTAACAGAGTGCAGAAATTCCGTGAAATCGGGCGATTCGAGCGATTTTATAAATGTGGTTGGGGTAATCTCTTCTGATCCGGGGGTATTCATCGAAAGACAATCAATTTTTCAATCCTTTCAATATAAATTGAAAGTTTGTCATTCCAAAACAGATTCCGGGGTTGGAATGTGGATTTTACCATAGAATGATATTGCCGTATCAACAGTAAAAAGTGTGGGTGAGTCATCAGACGAGTCGATCCGGGAACACTTCAATCATTATAATTGACTCGTTTTCGTAAAACTGAGAAATCCGCCAGTGACAGATGAGGCCTCATGGCCAATTATTCAGCATCGTCAATTTGCCCGGTTTCAAATGGGTTTTCAATGCCATACTCGCGCGGATTGTATTCGGCGAGCTCAAAATAATAATCCCATGCAAGCCGGCTTTGTCCGTTTTTTTCTACCCAGTTTGGATGGCTTTGTTTGATGAGTCCCACAACCCGTTTAGCGTATTTCAGGCGTTCATCCTGATCATCAATTCGCGGAATGGCGGCAATCATCAGGTCGAGGTTGTAACCACAGTCGTAATCTTTAGGCTTTTTTTGATCTAAGAACATAGAAAGATTGGATTATAAAGAAGATATTAAATTAAGGTAATCAGAAATAAATTAAGAGTAAAAATTATGAGAATTTACCCCGTTTTTTCGTGTTAGAAATCAATTTTATCGGCTTCATTCTGGCATGGTGCGAGGTGATTTTGTGAAAAACAGATAAACCGAGAAACCGAGAAACCGAGAAAGTGAAAAGTTTGGATTGAGCACACAGACTGGGTAAAGATTTACTTTATCGGTTGGACATTTTTCTGTTTTTCTGCTCTTCGGTTTAACAACTCCGGCCGCTCATCTTTTTACCACTAAATAATATGAAATGTTACAAACAGATCAATCTGCTGGAACAGGAACAAATAAAAGCCTTGAAAAAAATTCTTATATTCTAAAGCTAACGCAAAATTGATTTTTTGAAACTGAGTTTATGATTTACAATTCCATTATTGAAACCATCGGCAATACTCCGCTGGTACGCCTGAATAAAATAGGAGGGGAGCTAAATGCTCAAATTACAGCCAAAGTTGAATATCTGAATCCGGGGCAAAGCATCAAAGATCGCATTGCATTGAAAATGATTGATGATGCTGAAGAAAAGGGCCTGCTCAAACCGGGGGGGACCATTATTGAAGGTACATCGGGCAATACAGGAATGGGGCTTGCATTGGTAGCTGCTGTTCGGGGGTATAAATGTATTTTTACCACAACCGACAAACAGAGCAAGGAAAAAGTCAACCTGCTCAGAGCTCTCGGGGCTGAAGTGCGTGTTTGTCCCACCAATGTGGAACCGGAAGATCCCAGGAGTTACTATTCAGTGGCAAAACGGCTGGATGAAGAGATTCCCAACTCCTATTATCCCAACCAGTATGACAATCCAAGCAATACCCAGGCGCATTATGAAACCACAGGTCCGGAGATCTGGGAACAGACTGAAGGTAAGATCACTCATTATGTGGCCGGAATGGGTACCGGCGGCACCATTTCTGGTACAGGTAAATATCTTAAAGAACAAAATCCGGATATTAAAGTGATCGGGGTAGACAGTGTGGGTTCGGTATTTAAAAAATATTTCGAAACCGGTGAATTCGATAAAAATGAAATCAAACCTTATCTGACCGAAGGTATCGGGGAGGACCTGATTCCCGAAAATGTAGATTTTGATATCATTGATGATGTTGTGCAGGTGAATGATAAAAATGCACTTGTTACAACCAGGGAACTTGCCAGGCTGGAAGGCCTTTTTATTGGCGGATCTTGCGGGGCAGCCGTTTATGGCGCGATTGAATATGCCAAACGAGAGCAGCTTGGAAGTGATGCACTGATGGTAATTATTCTGCCCGACAGCGGCACCCGGTATGTTTCAAAAATTTATAGTGATGAGTGGATGAAAGAGCACAACTTTTTAGACTGAATCAATCACAAATTATAATTCAAAGACATTTCAAATTACAGAACAGTTATCTTAAAATAATTGATCATCCCGGTTCTTCCGGAAAAATAATTACAAATCAAAAAATCTGTTATGGATCAGCCAAAAAAACCGAAAAAGGGGAAACCAATAGAAATTGAACTGAAGGATGACGAGGCGACGGGTACCTACTCCAATCTTGTTATGATTACCCATTCTCCCTCGGAGTTTGTGTTTGATTTTATTTCGATGATGCCGGCCGTAAAAAAAGCCAAAGTGGTGAAACGACTGGTACTGACACCTGATCATGCCAAAAGACTTGCAAATGCGCTGAATGAAAACATCCGCAAGTACGAAAGTGAGCATGGGGCTATCACTACTAAAGACAAGTTCGATATGCCGTTTAATTATCGCGGACCAAAGCCGGAAGCATAATTCCCGGCTACTTCCTGGTCATCAGCAGGAGGATTACACCTGTCGTAAAAAAGAAGGCGTGCGGAAACACCGCAGCAAACATCGGGGATATGGTACCTGCAGCCCCGAACGGTTCAATTACTTTCATCATAGCCAGGTAAATAAAACTAATGAACAGCCCGGAGGCGATATAAAAGCCTTTCCCGCCTTTTCTCCTTTCTGCGGCAAGGGCAAAACCGATCAGGCATACGGTAATGATAGAAATGGGATAAGCCATACGGCCATATAGCTGTACTTTGGGCAGGTCTATACCACCCGCCCCGATCCGTTCCAAAGATTGTATATACTCTATCGCTTCGGGATAGGTAAGCTGGTAAATATCGGATGTGCGCCGTGTAACATCTCTCGGCAAGATGTTAATATCAAAAGGTTCGCGCTCGGTAGATATTTCTTCGATAGTATTGTCATTGAACTTTCGCACAGTTGCACGGTCGGTAATCCAGTTTGATGTGGAATCAACCCACATCATCCGGTTGGCCTGAACAATTCGTTTGATCTCTTCGCCGGAGAACTCAAGCAGATAGACCCTGTAACCTACATCAGCATTGGCGTCGTAGAAATTGATGTTTATAATGGTGCTGTCTGAATCCTGCCGGAATATACCTCCCCGGTCAATCCGTTCACCGCTTCGGGAAAGATATTCCTGCTCAAACTCAATCCGTTCGGCATTCGATTGCGGAATAACATAAGCATCGAGATAACTGACTACAACCGCCAGGCAAACGCCTATAAAAAGATAAGGCATTAATAACCTGTAAAGACTGATACCGGACGCTTTGATCGCGATGATTTCGAGGCGTTCAGTCATTTGCCCGGTGAGGAAGAGACATGCCACAAAAACGGCTACGGGCATCACCAGTCGTGTCATTTCGGGAATATAGTTGAGATAATACTGGTTCCATATCTCAGAAAGTGTTGCTCCTTTGTCTGCAAAATTGTCGCTGTTTTCCGAGAAATCGATCAGAATGAAGATGCAGATCAGCACCCCAAGCACAAATACTGTAATGGTGAGAATTCGGAAAAATATGTAGCGATCCAGTTTATTCATCTCGCCGGAAAAGATTGGTGATTTTTAGTGAAGTGGTCACGTGCAGTGTCAGAATTAAGCCGATGGCAAGATACAAAAGATTGATTCCCCACATACCCATAAACGGCGTGATAATTTTACGGTCGGCAAACTTCTCCCCCTGGATAACTGCTATAAAGTAAACTGTTAGCAGCACAGAACTGATTATGGCTGCCACCCCGATGTTCCCCTTCCGTGTGAGCATTCCAATGGGTGCGCCCAGAAGAACAAAAATAAAACAGGCAAATGGAATGGAAACCTTTTTGTGAACTTCCACCATGAACTCGGCTATCCGGAAATCACGCCAGCTAATATCAGATTTCAGATTTTCCAGTTCCGGCCTGTACCGGTCAACAGAGTTGGTTGCACGGTTTATCGCAGAGCGTTGTGCATTGGGGTTTGGAAGTAAGTTCAGTGTGATAAATTCTGATTCATAGGCACGGATGGTATCGGCAAGATGCTGCTCACTCAGCTCAAAAATTTGTGTGGCTTCATAATGAAAAGGAACGTTGATATCCTGTGAAAGTTTCTCCCTGAAGTTCGCCCGGTGTTTTTCCTGATCCATTTTGAGCGTATCAACAACAGCCAGCATCGCCTGAGCACTCATAGTACGGTCGGTGCGTGATCTTTGTTCGGGATTGGACCTGGAGAAGGTGAGGTCAGAAAGGTCAAAGCTCATACGGTACTGCTTGAAAGTGCTTTTTTCAAGGGTTTCATCTCTGCCGCTCCTTCCCGGGATGTACCTCAAAATAGAACCATCTTTCATGAAAAGTGTGAGAGTTTGCTCATCGGGACTCTCCAGCCAACCGCTTTTTGCATTGATAAATGCACGGTTCCGGTTGTCGGTTGGTTCCTGGATAACACGGATGTCGTAAAGGGAGTCTGTTTCTGAATTGATCTCTTTGATCAAAAAGGTGTATCCGTCAATATTATCGTAAAACGTAGCAGGCTGAAGGTCGAACGCCGGCTTTTGAGTTCGGATATCAATAAACAGTGAGCGAGCCTTGTGGTTGGACTCAGGTAAAATATAATTCGAAAAGTAGGCTGTAAAGAGAAATAAAAGAAATCCGCAAAAGAGCACCGGAGTAATCAGCTGTATCGGGTTAATCCCGGCCGCCCGTATAGCGGTAAGCTCGTTCCATTCTGCAAATTTCCCAAACGCGATGAGCGTAGAAATCAGTACAGACATGGGCAAAGCCAAAACCACCATATATGCCAGATTATTCATGATCAGTTCTATAACAATCATGATTGGCAGTCCTTTGCCAACAAGTTTATCCACGTGCAGAATTAAAAATTGCATCAGCAGAATAAACATCATCGTAAAAAAGCAGAACAGAAACGGACCAATGTGCTTTTTAAGAAGATCTATTTGAACCTTATTGAGCATTTTCAATTCTGTTGATTAATTCTGCGGAAGTTCATTGCCATTTTTATCATACAGGCCGTTGAATTTATACTCCAAAACCTTGTAAAGATACTCAATTCAGGAATGACAAGGCACCGGCATATTTCATGTTTAATTGTTAATAACTGTATAACGTTCAGGAAAGTGCGTCTGTGATATAGCGGATAAGATTAAATTGCTTATAACTTTTAACATTTTGCATAATCTTTTATTATGCAGGTTTGATGCAACAAAAACTATTCAAACTTAATCAATACCTATCGCTACATTGCTACGGCGTTAAACAAGTATCCCATGAAATTTAATTACTGGCTGAATGAAATATTTTCAGCTATGTAAACATATGTCCAGTGATTGATTTACGTCGTTATTATCAGTTCTTCATTTTCGGGTCTATTCTGTTTGCATTCAGCCAGAGTGAACTTTACGCTCAGGATGCGGATGAAAATAGAGTGGAAGAGGTTTCTTCTGATACGACAGGCAATGGTGAATTTGAAAAGGCATTCAAAACCGTCTACGGGGATTTTGTGTCCAGGCCCTTCTTTCGTCCCATACCTGCCATCTATTTTATAACACTGCCGGAAGAAGAAGTGGAGATCTACCGGAGGCCTGTTGGTGGTTTTTATGTCGAGCGGAAAGTTGGCGGGCAGCGTTCTGGTGTACCTTCTTCGATGTCTTTTGAGGAGTATGCCGAAAAACATCGCAAATTCGCTATTGAATCAAACTGGTCGCAACTGATTTTAGAATCGAGGCAGAGAGAGGATAGAGACCGCGGATTGCTCGATTTTAGCCTTGCAATTCCCGGCGGGCGCGAATCGGCATTTACCACCATTTTTGGACGGCCAGAGGTAAACCTGAGGGTGAACGGCGTCGCACAAATGAATGTGGGAGCCTCTATTCAGAGATCTGAAGATCCCTCGCTGCCGCCTGATCAGCAGACGAGGATTGACCCAATGTTTGACCAGAGCCTGCAGCTCAATATCCAGGGAAATATTGGGGACAAACTCACTATCCAGACCGACTGGGACACCGAACGCACCTTCGATTACCAAAACCGCCTTAATATAGTGTATGAAGGCTACGATGATGAAATCATCAAAAGTATTGAGATGGGGAACGTATCGATGAATACAGGCAATTCTCTAATTCGCGGCAGCGGAGCACTTTTCGGGATTAAATCGGTGGCGGAACTGGGGTCACTTCGCCTTACTTCGGTGGTATCTCAGCAGGACGGGGAGAGTAATGTGGAAACCATTCGCGGTGGTTCGCAGGAACAATTTATACAGCTTCGTCCTGCGGATTATAGCGATAACCGTCACTTTTTTCTCGATTTTTATACTCGCCAGGAGTTCGAAAACAGCATGGCGAACCCTCAGCAGCTTTCACAAACTTTACAAATAGCGGATGTACAAGTGTGGATTTTACGTGAGAATATTCAGGCTGAAGAAGGTTCGAGACAAGCTGTGGCACTTGCCGAAATGGGAGTTAATGAGCGACCTGATGGTTCTTTTGGCCCACCCGATAACCGGACAGACTCTTTTCCGGAAGAACTGCTCAGCCAGTTCAGAGATCCGCAGGAAGGTATTTCTGCTTCGGATCTGGGTGTGCAGGATTCCAGGAATTTTGAGCAGGGATATTTCAAACAACTTGAGGAAGGCTCCGATTACACTATCAACAAAGTGTCGGGGTTTATATCATTGCGGCGTACTCTTGGGTCGCGTGAGGTTTTGGCGGTTTCCTACAACTACAGGGGGCCGGGCAACGATCTGATCAGCGTGGGTGAGGTGAACCGGGGAGGGGGAGACCGAATTTTTCTGAAGATGCTGCGCCCCAAGAATATATCGACAGATAATATGCTTTTCCCTTTAACGATGCGAAATATCTATTCGCTTGGCGTGAGTAATATCACCCGGGAATCGCTGGAACTTGAATTGCAATTTACCGAAGAGAACGTGGCCAGGAACCGGCTTCCGGGCCGGAATACAACACTGATGCAGGATTTGGGGCTGGACCGTGTGGACTCACAGGGCGCACTGGAGCCGGACAATCAGATCGACTTTGGCACAGGAACACTTGATGCTCAGCAGGGTTTTATTATTTTTCCATACCTTGAACCGTTCGGTACACGCCTGAGAGAAGTCCTGGAAGATTCACCGGCAACTGAGGAGGAGATAAGCCGTCTGACCTATTTCGAACTTTACACCGAACGTCAGCGGAATGCCGCGCAAAGTTCCAGAAACAGTTTTTATCAATTTAACGGTACCTCAAGAGGCGGGGCACAGGATAATTTTAATTTGGGCATCGCCCTGGTTGAAGGATCGGTTCGTGTGTACGCTAACGGATCACAGCTTACCGAAGATGTGGACTACCAGGTGGACTATTCTTTCGGGAGCATCACCATTTTGAATGACCGATACACCGCTCCTGGCCAGGATATCCGAATTGAGTATGAGAATCAGTCGCTCACTTCGATCGAACAGAGAACGTTTACAGGGCTGAGGGCTGAGTATGAGATCACCCGGGACTTTCGTGTTGGCGGAACCCTTTTCAGGTACAGCGAACGCCCTCTGGATGATAAAATAAGGATCGGGGATGAGCCGATCAGTAACTCTGTGATTGGACTGGATGCAAACGCACGGTTTGATACGCCTTTTATCACACGTCTTTTAGATTCCATGCCTCTTTTGCAGACGAGGGAAAATTCTGAGTTTACCTTCAGCGGTGAGTTTGCCCAGCTCCGCCCCGGTATATCGGAAACACGGGCAGTACGCAGGGCCATTCGCAACAACGAGCTTTTCCCTGATGAAGAGGAGGGACTTTCCTTTATTGATGATTTTGAAGGAGCAAGTATTAAAATCAACCTGCTGAATGCCACACGATGGAACCTGGCGGCTGCACCCGCTGCCATTCCCGGATTTGACCCCGACCGGGCTATTTTTGAAGAAGATGATTTCCCCGGGCAGCCCGTTTCCTCTCAGCAGTCTCGAATTGAACGTTCAGATATGCGGTCAAAATTTTCGTGGTACACCATTCCGAGAAATATCTCATCTATTCTTGATAATGTAGAGTTTACTCCTGAATCCAATCCCGTGCGCGTGAACGATGTATTCCCGGGGCGGGAAACTCAGAATCCGCAGGAAGAGATTATCACTACACTGGATGTTTTTTATGACCCCACCCGGCGCGGTCCATACAACTATAACATGAATCTGAGGGAACTTCTTGAAGAGACACCTGAAAAAACATGGGGAGGTATGACGGCCGTGATACCTTCAGGACAGGAAGATTTTACCCAGAACAATATCGAATTTCTGGAATTTTGGGTTCAGCCCGTTCTGCCGGGCGGCCGGATGCCATCGGGGGCAGCCATCGAAGATTATGACGGAACCATTTTCATCGATATAGGCCTAATTTCAGAAGATGTAATCCCAAACTCCAAACTGAACACCGAAGACGGGCTCGCACTTAATCCTGAAAATTTGATTCCTGATATTTCAGGTAATCCCCGTTCTTTTACACCTGCCAATCCGCCTCCGCCCGAAGGTCAGTTTTCCAACGTAAATCGTGAACTCGAAGATGTGGGGCTGGACGGGCTTCCATCAACCGGCGGATTCAACGGTTTGAATGAACAGACCGTTTTTGCCGAATTTATTGATGAGATGCGGGAGCAATATGGACAGAACAGCCCGGAATTTCAGCAGATTTGGCAGGATCCCTCCAACGATCAGTACATATTTTACGGTGAATCTCAGGTGCAGGATCTGCCGCTGCACCAGCGTTTTCACAGGCTGCTTGGTTATCATGAAGGCAACACACCGCTGGATCAGTCTGATCGCCGCGCTATAACCAACCGCCCCGATACAGAGGGTTTGGTAAACCCCTCTTCTGTGGCCCTGACCAATGCTTATTATCAATACAAGGTGGAACTGAATCCCGCTGATGAAGCTGGTCTGGAGATTGGATCTCCGGGTACATTTATCGTAGATCGTGTAGCAGGGAGCCGTCAGCAAGATCGTTGGTACCAGGTCCGGATTCCGCTGAGTGAATTTAAGCGACAAGTTGGCGATATCAACGACTTTCAGAATATCACCTACATCCGTATGTGGATGTCGGGCTATGAGCAGCCATTTACCCTTAGATTTGCTTCCTTGGAATTTGTGGGGAGCCAGTGGCGTCAGGATGAGAACATCAATCAGACGAGCGATCCGAACGCTGAACTTCGTGTGAGTACCATCAACATTGAGGAGAACTCAAACCGCCAGCCCATTCCATATCGCCAGCCTGCAGGTGGTATCCGTGCACAGGACCGCGGAACACAGCTACAATCTTTACAGAATGAGCAGTCTATTGTGTTGCAGGCAAGAAACTTAAGTCCCGGCAGTTTACAAATGATCAAGCGGGTGTATCCCGGTGGACTTGATCTGTTGAATTACTCTAATATGCGGATGTTTGTGCACGGGGAAGGATTTGAAGAACGGGGAGATGCTGAGCTTGTGATGCGCTTCGGCAATGACCTGGAGAATAATTACTATGAATACCGCCAGCCGGTAACTCCGTCTGATCCGCATTATCCTTACCAGCCGTTTGATCCCGGCAATTCCGGTCAGCTTGCAGATGAGGCCGAACAGGTATGGCTTTATGATGAAAATTCAATGAACATAGTACTTGCTGCCTTCAACCAGCTCAAACAACTGAGGGATCAGGAAGGAAGTATGGACTTTTCACAAGTGTATGAACGCTCTGACATACTTGAAGATGCCGTGCCGGGAGCGGTTGTGGCCATCAGGGGGAATCCCTCTCTCGGACGGGTATCTGAGGTGGGAATGGGTATACGAAATCCTTACGATCCGGATAATCCATCAGGAAACGGAACACCTCATTTAAACGCCGATTTTTGGCTTAACGAGCTCCGGGTTTCCGGTTTTGACAACGAAAGAGGGTGGGCGGCAAATGCAAGATCAACTCTTCAACTTGCCGATTTTGCCACAGTCAATGCCAACTTTACCCGGCAAACTCAGGGTTTTGGTTCACTCGATTCCCGGCTAGGCCAGAGAAGAGTGAGTAACGAACTGGCGTATGATCTGAGTACCTCGGTGAATCTCGACAGTTTTATTCCCGATCGTTACGGTTGGAATATACCGGTAAACCTATCGGCGAGGCGTTCGTCATCGGTTCCGAAATACCTGCCGAACCAGGGAGATATACGATTTACTGATTTTGAAGAGGCGGTTCGTACCCGTACTGATATTGGTTCAGATCAACAGGATCTGTTGATTGACCAGCAGAGACGTGAAGTGGAAACTTTCACCGATCATTATGCAGTAAATTTTTCAAATATTTCGAAGCGAAACTCACAAAACCCATTTTCCAGGGTGATCCTTGACAACACAACGCTCAACTACAACTACAATACCACCAATGGCCGAAATCCGCAGTACCGGTTCCAGGATAACTGGAATTATAACGCCTCGCTCCGATACAATCTCAATTTCAGGACAGTGAGGTTTTTTCGCCCGTTTGGATTTATGGAAGATCTGCCGCTGCTGGGGAATGCAGCGCGGCTGGAGCTGGGGTATGTGCCCAATAATATCAGCTCATCGGTGAGTACAAGACGTTCATACGAAGAGCGCAAGCGCCGTTTATTAATGGGCGAAGAAGAGCAGCCGCTTCAGCAAACCCACAGTTTTACATACAATACAACCCTTGGAATGGGTTATAATCTGACACGATCTATTTCAACCACCTTTCAGTCACAAAGCGAGTTTGACCTGGCCCGTGCCTCTATCCGGGAAGGGCAACTGGCTGGAATCGACAGCACGGCATTTGAACCCTCCCCGTCGATGGGAGTTTACAGAGACCTGATCTGGGGTGATATTTCACCCCGGCGTAACAGTTACACCGAGAACTATACTGCCAATTGGCAGCCCCGTCTCAATCAGGTCCGGCAGCTAAACTGGCTCTCTTACACGGCCCGGTATTCAGGCGGATTCCGGTGGGAAAATTCTCCCTTTGGTTCGGAACTTGGAGCAAGAGTATCCAATACGTTCCGGCTGGATCATACCCTCAGGATGGATGTAAACAACCTGCTGAACCGGATTCCGTTTTATGAAAGGGCAACAGAAGCAAATCGGAGGGAACGGGCTGAGCGACAGGAACGGGGCCGGGATAGTAACAATGATGTTGAGGATGCACAGGAAGAGCTCTACACATTCGGCGATCATGCGGCATATTTTGGCAGGAAGATGGCCCTTGCACTGTTTAGTTTCAGCAGCATCGACATTAACTACAACGATTCAAAAACGGCGGCACAAAGCGGCTATGAAGGAGGTTCACAGTTTTTTGATATGTTTAGCGGTGAATCTTCATTCACACCTCCATTTGGTTACCGGCTCGGTATCGCAGAACGGATCTCACAGGACAGGCTGATTTCCAATCCCGATGGTATATCGACTGTTCAGCTTCCAGCCAACAATACCTATTCCGACAATATTTCCCTGAATACCCGGATGAATCCGTTTCAGAATGTGTCGGTTGACCTGAATTGGCAAACTCAGTGGGAGGAGCGGTTTACAGAATCTATATCACTGGATCCGGATAATGTGATTTCATCGGTACGGAGTGCTACAGGAACAATTACTTCCAGTGTCTGGGCGTTTGGCGACGGGTATGAAGAACTTTTCCGCAGCCAGCTTCAAACCGCTTTTGATGGGATGAGTGATATGGAAAATGTGATTCGTGATCCCGAAGGAGGAACAAATACACTTTTGAACCGGGTGAACTTACAGGAAGATTTCAGAAAAGCGTACCTGGGAAGTTCATCATCGGTGGGAAGGAAAAGCTTTACAGCCATCCCGCTGCCCAACTGGTCGCTAAACTGGACGGGCCTGGAGAATCTTTTTCCTTTTATTGGCGAGTATATGCAGCGGGCTACCATTAGTCACTCTTATAACGGCTTGTATCGTATGGGGTGGAATCTGACCAACAATCCCGATGAACTTTTTACAAGGAGAGTGGGAATTTATACGGTAGAGGATATCCGTCCGGAATTTGAGCCGAGTTCAGTAAATATTGAGCGGAGATTTTCACCCCTGGCCCAGCTTAACATCACGTGGGACAATGGTCTTAGAACACAAATTGGCTATGAAAGCAGCAAAATTACCAGTCTTTCGCTCTCTAACACCCAGGTGATTGAGCGTACATCGAAAGGGATGCGGGTGTCGATGGCCTATACCCTCCGGAACTTCAGAATTCCGTTTGTGCGGACAACGGCAAGTAATATCGACCTGACACTGAACGGTGCATTCATCGAAGATATCGAACAGCGCTTTTTACTGGATGCGGACCTGGATCGTGCGCTTCAGCAGGACAGCCAGACTATTGATCGTGATCCATCGGCCTACTCTTTTACACCCAGTCCGCCCACCGGCCAGTCGCGGATCAATGCATCGATGGTGGTGGGGTACCGATTCTCAACAACTGTGCAGGCCAATTTTGAATACGGCTTCAGTCAGATACTTCCCAAATCATCACGTACATTCAAGAGAACCACACACGACATCCGGTTCAATATCCGAATTAATATCCGGTCTATGTAATAGAGGGTTCAACAAGATGAAATCGAACCCAAAATACACCCCGAGTAGTTTTGATAAGACAGCGCAACGTTTCGAGGGGATTTCATTCGAACCCGGAATGAAAAATCTTGGCGGGGTTGAGGAAAGGGGGAACCGCAAAGGCCGCGAAGAGACGCAAGGGTGTTCTGAAAAAATAATTAGATGTTAAAATCGAAATGCAGTTATAAATGGAATGATTTCCAAAAACTCAGACTTTTCCAGGGCCTTCGCTTCACCCCAAATGGTTGAGACAAGAATATACATTTGATACGAACTCTGGTAGATTCTCCATTTCAATCCTATACGAAAAATAATTGTCACTGTTTTGTGCAACGAATCCAAGCCCTTCAAGGGGGAAATAACACAGCCCGGGGCACAGTGAGCCAGCCTACGCTAAAGCTTCGGATGGCAGGCATCGCGAACGACGCCCCGGGATGAAATCGCCACCCAAAAGACCACGAGGCGAGTTTTTTTGAAAAAACAGAACATAGTGTCGAGGGGTTCTCGTTGGAACCCGGAAAGAAAATTCGCCTCGAATCGGTCATAACGGATCAAGCCGTTGAGAACGGAGGGGGATTTCACGTGCCAAAGAGCAGAGTTGTGCAGGTTGAGTTGCGATGTCACGCGGATTTATATGGGTCGAACACGGAATGGAAAATCGTGGCGGGATTGATGCAAGGTAGGGAACCGCCCCTAATCGGACGGGACAGGTAAAAGAGCTTAATTTATAGCTGGGCACCCTCTTGAAGTTGGTTTTTTGACTCTCTCAGGATTTCATCTCGGCCCTCTTCTGTAAAACCCTTTCGTTCGGCCTCGATTAACCTTGACCGTATCCATTCGACTTCGTCCTGTCGTTTGCGCTCTTTGCGAATTAAATCATTTACAAGCTCGCTTTTGCTTGAATATTCCTCGCTGGCAACCTGGGCTTGCAGCCAATCATTATTTGGTTTTGTGAATGATATGCTTTGTCTTTTCATAGATCCTTCAATTATTCATTAATTTGATGTAAAATTACACCACTATTACACCAAATACAAGCCGGTTGATTTGAAAAATCATCCTATTTTTAGAACATTTCCCCTACGATGGGTTCTATGTAAATAGATTGCATTTTTAACTCCAGTAATTATCCATGGTTTTTATTGAAAAAATGATTTTTGTTTCTCTATTATTTTGTGGCATAATCCATTCCAAATATTTCCTTTGCGTTTCATCGCGTCCTTAGCGGTTCATTCAACAGAATTCTGTTCAGGCCAGTTCAAATCGCAAAGGACGCAAAGAGGCGCTAAGTACTCTCATTCAAAAATCACCAAGGCAAATGTTCCAAATCCACATTTCCGCCGGTAAGAATAATGCCAACTTTTAGTCCCTCAACCTGAACTTTATTATCCATGATGGCAGCCACCGGAACCGAACAGGATGGCTCGATAATGATTTTCATTCGTTCCCAGATGTTTCGCATATCGCGGATGATGGATGCTTCGGAAACAGTAACGATTTCGTCAATATATTTTTGAATGATCTCAAACGTCAGATCGCCAAGTGATGTACGCAGGCCGTCGGCGATGGTGTCGGTCCGCAATACGGGTTCGATTTTTCCTGAATTGAGGGATCGCCAGGCATCATCGGCCAGATCGGGCTCAGCACCGAAAACCTTTATGTTTGGATTGATGGCTTTCGCAGCAATGAGTGTTCCGCTGATCAAACCGCCGCCGCCAACCGGTGTAATGATCGCATCCAGGTCGGGAATTTCTTCAAGGAGTTCTTTGGCTGAGGTCCCTTGTCCGGCAATTACATCCGGGTGGTTATAGGGGTGAATGAACGCAGCCCCGGTTTCCCGGATGATGGTTTGAGCCGTTTCCTCCCTGGCATCAATCGTGGACTCACAAAAAACGATCTTAGCTCCGTAGCCCTTAACAGCTTCCACTTTCACCTTCGGTGCATTAACCGGCATCACAATGGTGGCCTTGTATCCGTTCAGTTTTGAGGCCAATGCCACAGCCTGGGCATGGTTGCCGGAGGAGTGGGTTACGATGCCTTTTTCACCATCACGTTTCGGCAGTTTCATGATGGCATTGCACGCCCCTCTGAATTTAAAAGCCCCCACTTTCTGGAAGTTCTCGCACTTGAAGAATAGCTCTGCACCGGTCTGGTCGTTAAACCATGACGATTGCAGAACGGGTGTCCGGTGAGCGTGCGGTTTTATGCGTTCTGCGGCTTTGTTGATATCCGTGAAAGTTGTGATTTGGGGCATGGATGAAAATTGTGTTTAGCTTATGGGGTTGAATGTACGTAACTGAAATTAAACCATGATAAGGAATATGCCCAGTAACCCTGTATTTTTCACTCTGTTTTCGTGTTCTTATATCTATGAACCGAAAAATCGGAAAACACGTATCAGCTGGGAGAAGGACCCCATTAGGACAAACAGTTCAATAAATTTTTTATGTACGTGTTTAGCGTTTCGAATCATACAACCTGAGCACCCACCAGAACTGTCAGCGTTGTGAACCAAAATAAATCCTTTTGAAGCTGGAAGATGGCTCAGTTGAGTTGTTTATCGAAATAGGGTAAGTTCATCATGAATATCTTAAAGAACAATCACCATTAAGATTTCTTTCTTTACAGTCGAGTAAACCATTCAACCATGTAAATCCTTATATTATATCTTTGTACTGACTAAGAAATTATAAAATACAATGGCAGTAAATAACTTATTAGATACAAGCACTGTAAGTCTAAGTGATATTGTTGGGAATGGTAAAACATATACAGTTCCACCATATCAACGAGATTACTCTTGGAAACGAGATCATTGGGAAGATCTATGGAATGACATACTCAATATTGATTCCGAAGGCTTAGTACATTATATGGGCTCAATTGTATTACAAAACATGGGAGATAAAAAATTTCATGTTATAGATGGGCAGCAACGTTTTTCTACTCTTACATTAATAGTATTAGCTATTATTAAGCAATTAAATTCATTAATTGAGAAAGAGATTGATATTGATGAGAACAAAGAGAGAGTTTCATTACTGCAAAAAAAATTCATTGGGGATAAAGATCCTGGATCATTGACATATTCTTCAAAATTAAAACTTAATGAAAATAACAATAGTTTTTTTCAGTCAAATTTGCTCGTTTTTAGGCCACCAACTAATGTAAATACACTTCATGATTCTGATAAGTTAATCTGGCAAGCTTATAATTTTTTTGTAGGTAAAGTAGGGGACCATTTTGAAGGAGAAGAAAGTGGAGAAGAAATCACCAATTTTCTGAATAAACATATTGCAGAAAAGCTAATGTTCATTCAGATTGTTGTAGAGGATGAGCTTAGTGCTTATACAGTTTTTGAGACTTTAAATTCAAGAGGTGTTGGATTAACTGTTACAGACCTTCTAAAAAATTATCTCTTCTCCGTATCTACAAGGGTTGATTTGCCCCATGTTAAAGATAAATGGAGAAAAATTGTTGATATAATTGGATTAGATCAATTTCCAACTTTTTTAAGACACTATTGGATTTCTAAAAACAAATTAATTCGTCAAGAATATTTATTTAGAGCAGTAAAAGCTTCAATAACAACCTCGCCTGATGTAATTTCACTTTTAGATTCATTAGAAGAAAATGCGCTATTATATAATGCACTTACAAATTATTCCGATACTTTCTGGGGAGGACATAGAGAAATCAAAAAAAGAGTTAAAGAGTTAACGTTGTTCAGAGAAAAGCAATCTTATTCTCTCATGATTTCTGCTTATAACAATTTAGATCAAGAGTCATTTGCTCAGGTATTAAAATTAATTTCTTTTATCACATTTAGATATACAGTTATTGCCAGGTTACACACTAATCTTAAAGAAGAGGTTTATAACAAAGCTGCAATTGAAGTAAGTGAGAATAGAGCAACTACTGTTAATCAAATTGCACAGTTACTAAAACCACTATATCCTTCTGATAGTGATTTTAAAAATGATTTT
Organism: Balneolaceae bacterium; assembly: GCA_020832285.1. GTDB lineage: Bacteria > Bacteroidota > Rhodothermia > Balneolales > Balneolaceae > Rhodohalobacter. The sequence goes on along the minus strand of JAFIFB010000059.1, from coordinate 31,798 downwards.
TCAACAAAATCTATTAGCACAAAGCGTGGTAAAAAATTGGTTCGTTATATTCTGTACAACATAGAAAATCATCTGAGTCAAGCAGATTATGATTTCGAAGAGAATCCAGGTACTATCGAGCATATCCTTCCAGAAAATGGTAGTGAGCATTATGAAGCCGAATTTCCGGCGACAATTCATGAATCCATTGTTTATAGATTTGGTAATTATACTCTTCTTGAAGATGAAAAAAATCGAGCTTGTGACAATCTTCCATTCGATGATAAAAAAGCTATTTATCAGACAAGTCAATATGAGATTACAAAACAAATCACTGCAAATGAATGGACTCCGAATACAGTAGAAATTAGGCAAAAGAAATTAGCTGATTACGCTTCATCTATTTGGCGAATATCCCAATTTGATAACTAAATTTGTTCTATAGCAACGGTTTCAACGCGGAATTGGCCGCTGTTTGCCGATTCACAATTTGTTGAGGAAAACAAATTCCAAGTTAATTTACATTATCTGCCAAAAAGGCCAAGCCGGTGTTATCGGAAAATAAATATGCTTTAAAATCGGAGAGCTGGAATTTCTGAATAGCATTATGGCAAGCCATCAGTAATCCAGCCCAGGCTGAGTAATTCTGAAATCAAGCTCTTCTTTCGACTCCCGAACCATCTCTTCAACATCCTTAAGAAGCTGTTTTGCATCAAACAGAATTCCATCTTTGATGGTGTACTTCACTCCGCCTAGACGTACGACTTCGTTCTCTTCATTCACCCGGATGGCTCCCCTGCCGTTTAGTTTGTAGATTTTATCGCCATAGGAGTGGCATGCAATTTCTTCTTCTTTAAATCTGCTGTAAATTTGCAAATTTTGGGCAGAGTAGATTAAAATGGATGGAGGTGTTTATGAACACAAAATCCAGGAAATGGCAATTGCAGGAAGCTAAAACAGATTTAGCGAAGTGGTTCGTAAGGCATCCGAAGAGGGGCCTCAATCCCTTCAAGAAGACAATCCAGACTCTTTAACTTTAAAAACTTACACCTTTCTTATCTACATCTCTCTCATTACTATCAAACAACTTCTGATATCCTGTTTGCAGCAATGTCCAACTGTAGCTGATTCCCTTATAACGAAGTCTAAATTTGGTATCGTGTCAATGATAAAACATCGGGTTTCTTACGAAACTTCAGGCTACACACGACACTAAGTAAGAGTGTTAAGGACAGGTTTGGGCTGAAATCTTTAAAATAGATTTTCAAAACTTCCGAATTATTCTTGAGTGAATAATTCGAATTTTAGACATAATGGTAAAATTAGGTAGTGAAATTTAAATATTAAACACACATATTATTTATGGAGGTTGTCCAAAACAAGTAAAAAATAAATACTTCAATGACAATCGAGTGAACTCATCTGGGAAAATCGATTTTGATGATCGATAAAACTAAAACTAACTTAAAATTATTAATTACTACCTGCATATAAGCAAGATTGATTCGTGATTTTAATAATCTGAAATCCGGTCCTTTGCTTTATTTCAAACTGATTTTTTAAAACAGGAATCGGTTATGGCTAAACAGAAAAATCAGGTTAAACGCTGGCTCGCTTTTTATGTCAAACCCCGTCATGAGAAAAGAGTGGCAGAGCGATTGCAAAATGATGGAGTTGAGGTATTTTGTCCTTTAATGTCTATCAAAGTACGCTGGAGCGACCGCTGGAAAAAAATACAGAAACCGGTGATTACCGGATATATTTTTGCACGTGTTACGGAAATCGAGCGACTGGAAGTATTGAATGATCCCGGCATCTGGCGGACCGTATTTTGGAAAGGCCGGCCGGCATTGATACGTGACGATGAAATTGAGATCATGCGGCATTTTCTTAATAGAGGAGATAATGTAAAACTGGAGCCATTCCGGACGGGTGATCGTGTGAAAGTGACTGATAGAGGTAATATGTTGGGGATTGCAGGTATGGGGGGAGTTGTGATAAAAGTAAAAGGCAACCAGGTATCTCTCCGGTTAGAAAGCCTGCAGGCCCGGCTCTCAATGACGGTACCAACTGGTATGCTTACACGATATGAATCAATAATGAAAATTGATTAATAAGCAATCATATTATTGATAATTATTAAAATTTTGACTATTTGTAAGCATTGGTGATTAGCTAAATTGCATTTCTTGATATTTATAAAGTGTTGGAGCCTGCTTCGTGGGAGTGAGAGAGCGAAGCTGTGCCTTGGGTTGATGTATACCCTGGTAATAAAAGCATTTCTGTAGTGTTGAAGTATGAAAAATTTCCAATTTGTGAAAGTTTTTCGCTGAGAAAGTACGGAGAGTACTAAACCTGTATCAGATTATAGAAGGAGAAAAAATAGCAGTCTCCCCTCGCTCTCAAAATCTCTTTTTCTATCGCAGACAGGTTATTTCAGTTAAAGGTTTGCCAAAGTGCCGAATATGGAGTCTTTGGCTTGTTATTCCACCACGAATTTCGACCGTATTGAATGTTGAAATCCTGCTATCCCGGATTTCTCACCAAGAGATTTTTTCCTCAGCAAGGCCCTACTACGCCAAGGCTTCGTAGGGCAGGCGAAGTACTTTGCACGCCTGCTCTCCGTAGCTTTATGCGGAAGGAGAGCTATTTTAGATTCTGCCATAGGCATACCTTTGGCAAACGAAGCTGAGGGGAAAATGTCGCAGAAAAGCAGGGTGCTTCTTTTGAAGATCCAAAATTTGGATTATAAAGTACGATATATCAATAATTTTCACTTCGTTTAGTATACTTACTGTGAGAAGTCCGGGCTATCGGGGTTGGCGAAACATGCCGGGAACAGCAATCCAGACTCAAATTGTGGGGGTAATAACGTCATGGGGTATAAGCGTACCGCAACCATATCAAAAGATGGGTCATCGCGGATTTATTCAAATCAATCAGCAACAATTCTTACTGTCTGGTATGATTATTCACGAATAAATATAACTGATCATGATTTCGGTGGATGATTGCCAGTAATCAATGTCTACAACATAGGTGAATACAATTCGACGTAACCAACCGTGAACTCACCGGATAAAATAACGAATAGAGAAAACGGACAAGAGTTATCTGTACCATCGATATCTCTGCCAAAAGGCGGCGGGGCAATTCGCGGCATGGGCGAGAAGTTTGCCGCAAATCCGGTGACTGGAACCGGCTCGATGACAATACCGATCGCCACCAGTCCGGGGCGCTCCGGTTTTGGGCCTGAGCTTTCCCTTTCCTACGACTCCGGTGCCGGTAATGGGCCGTTCGGATTTGGCTGGAATCTCTCATTGCCCGGCATCACCCGAAAAACCGGCAAGGGCCTGCCGCAGTATAACGATGCCGGGGAGTCTGATGTCTTTATTCTTTCCGGTGCGGAAGATTTAGTGCCGCAATTTGAAAAGGATGCTGAAGGCAACTTGCCCCTACAGAATGACGAACAGGTCATTCAAGACAAACCGCGAACCGTGGATGGTGTCACTTACAATGTCCGCCGCTACCGTCCCCGCATTGAAGGTTTATTTGCCCGTATTGAGCGCTGGTCGAATGTCAACGATCCCAATGACGTTCACTGGCGTTCCATTTCCAGCGACAATATTCTCACTCTCTATGGTAAAGACTACAATTCCCGAATTGCCGATCCGGAAGATCCCAGTCAAATCTTCACCTGGCTCATCTGCGAAACCCGCGATGACAAGGGTAATGTCGTCCTTTACGAATACAAACCGGAAGATGGTTCCGGTGTTGATCTGACGGATGCCCACGAGCGTAACCGGGGGGACCTTGACGATTCGCGCCGCACGGCCAACCGTTACCTCAAACACATCCGGTACGGTAACCGCAAGACCTTGCTGAATGATAAAGGAATACGCCCGCCTTTTATAAGCGACACCCAAATCCAGGATGCCGGTTGGATGTTTGAGGTGGTTTTCGACTACGGTGAGCACGACGCAGTTTCGCCCAGACCGGATGATCCTGGTGAATGGGCCTATCGCGATGACCCGTTCTCCATGTACCGCCCCGGTTTTGAAGTCCGGACAACCCGGATATGCCGACGCGTGCTAATGTTTCATCACTTTCCGGGTGAAGCAGATGTTGGGAAGGATTGCCTTGTTCGCTCCACCGACTTTACCTATTCCCACGAACAAGATTCCGACCATGCCTGCAACCCCGTTTACACCTTCCTGCTGGCCGTCACCCAAAGGGGCTTTAAGCGCGAAGGGAGCGGCTATTTGATGCGCAGTATGCCGCCGGTCGAGTTTAAGTATACGAAGCCTGTTGTGCAGGAGTCTGTGGAAGAAGTGGGTCCTGACAGCCTGGAAAACCTGCCCATCGGCCTTGATGGTACCATCTACCAGTGGACAGATCTGCATGGCGAGGGCATTTCCGGCATCCTCACTGAACAAGGTGGGACCTGGTTTTATAAACGCAATCTCAGCCCGATAAACATTAAACCCGGTAATGGCACGTCAAAAACAGAAGCTTCGTTTGCACCCGTCGAACGGGTAGCTGTTAAACCGAATCTGGATCTGTCCGGCGGTGCACAGTTTATGGACCTGGCCGGCGACGGCCAACCCGATCTGGTGGTGATGGACGGACCCGTGCCCGGTCTCTACGAACACGACGGCGGCGAAGGCTGGTACCCTTTCCGTCCCTTTACCTCGCGCCTTAATCGGGATACTCGCGACCCTAATCTGAGATTCTTAGACCTGGATGGCGACGGCCACGCCGACGTGTTGATCACTGAAGATGAAGCCCTGGTGTGGCACGCCTCGCTGGCCGAGTCCGGCTTCGGCCCGGCCCGGCGCGTGGCTCAGGTACTGGATGAGGAAAAAGGGCCGCACCTGGTCTTCGCCGATGGGACAGAATCCATCTACCTGGCTGACATGAGCGGCGACGGACTTACCGACCTGGTTCGTATTCGCAACGGGGAGACTTGCTATTGGCCCAACCTGGGTTACGGGCGATTCGGTGCCAAGGTTACCATGGATCATACTCCCCGGTTTGATCATCCGGACCAGTTTAACCAACAGCGCATCCGCCTGGCCGACATTGACGGCACCGGCACCTCTGATATCATTTACCTGCACCGCGATGGTGTGAGGATTTATTTCAATCAATCAGGCAACGGTTGGAGCGAATCGCAGGTTTTGAGTGTTTTTCCGAAAGTGGACGATCTTGCCTCAATCACCACGGTCGACCTGCTCGGTAATGGCACCGCCTGCCTGGTTTGGTCATCGCCACTACCGGGGAATGCAGGGCGTCAGATGCGTTATGTCAATCTTATGGGCAGCAAAAAACCGCATCTGCTCATCTCGGTGAGTAACAACCTTGGCGCAGAAACCCATATCCATTACGCTCCATCCACCAAGTTCTATCTTGAAGATAAAATGGCCGGCAATCCCTGGATTACCCGTCTGCCGTTTCCCGTTCATGTAGTAGAACGCGTGGAAACCTACGACCACATCAGCCGCAACCGCTTTGTCACGCGATACGCCTATCACCACGGCTATTTCGATGGAATCGAACGCGAGTTTCACGGCTTCGGGCTGGTGGAACAGTGGGATACCGAAGAGTTTGCCTCCCTTAGTGGCAGCGATGAGTTCCCGATCGGCGATAATATCAAGGAAGAATCTCATGTACCTCCTGTATTGACACGGACGTGGTTCCACACCGGGGCATATATAAAGGGAGCTCGCATTTCCCGGCAGTTCGAGCAGGAATACTACCGGGAGCCGGGTCTATCCAATGAAGAGATCCTGGCGCAGTTACTGCCTGATACCACACTGCCACCGGGTCTGAGCATTGAGGAGGCGCGGGAGGCCTGCAGGGCGCTCAAGGGATCTGTCCTGCGGCAGGAGATCTACGCTCTGGATGGAACGGAGAAAGAGCGGCACCCTTACAGCGTCTCGGAGCGGGATTATACCATTAAGCTGCTGCAACCCCGGGCGGGCAATCGCCATTCCGTATTCTTTGTGCATTCGCGCGAGACTATCGACTATCACTACGAGCGCAATCCGTCTGACCCCCGTATCGCTCACGCGCTGACGCTGGAGGTAGATGCATTCGGCAATGTCCTGCAATCCGCCGCCGCCGGTTACGGGCGCCGGGAGCACATTGTTACGGTGAATGACCAGGGAGAGCGTATTGAAATACCCAATCCCGGTCTTAATCAACTGGAGCCGGACGAAGATCAGAAGATGCAGACGAAATCTCTCGTTACCTACACCAGGGAAGGTGTGACAAACCCAGTCGAGACAGATGACGATTACCGCACGCCGCTTCCCTGCGAGACCCGCACCTTCGAGTTAACCGGATATGTGCCGACGGGACCGGCGGGACGGTTCCTGATTTCCGATTTTGTGCAGCCAGATGCGGAAAATCCGGTCCACATTTTTGACAGTGAGCTTGGGTTTGAAGAGACACCGACGAAAGGCAAACAGCGCCGTCTGATCGGGCACGTTCGCAGCCTATATCACAAGAACGATCTGACAGAGCTGCTCGCGCTGGGAAAAATGGAGACCCTGGCACTGCCCGGCGAAATGTATCAGCTGGCCTACACCCCCGGGTTAATTGAAGATGTATACAAACGTCCTTTGGATGCCGTCCAGGAGGAAGGCGCACCACCGCCTGTGGATCTTCTTTCCGACCCGAATGATTTGCTCGGTGGCCAGGGTGCCGGTCAGGGGGGATACCTTAGCAGCCAGGTCTTGAGGGACCAAGAGCTCTTTCCGGAAGACGCCTCACATCATTTGTGGACCCGGAGCGATGCCGACAACCACTGGTGGATTCCCTCGGGCAGGGTCTACTTTTCAACCGGCACCAATGATGACGCAGCAGAAGAGCTGACCAATGCAAGACAGCATTTCTTCCTTCCCCGCCGGTTCCGGGATCCGTTTCACACCAATTCGGTCGGCACCGAGACGATTGTAACCTACGATGCCTATGATCTTCTGATGGTGGATTCCCGCGATCCGATTGGCAACCGCATCACCGCAGGTGAGCGTGACTCAGCCGGCAACCTCACCGCGTCCGGCAACGATTACCGCGTGCTCGGGCCACGGCTGGTGATGGATCCGAATCGCAATCGTACGGCGTCAGCCTATGATGCACTCGGCATGGTGACGGGAACCGCAGTAATGGGAAAACCGGAAGAGAATCTGGGTGATACGCTGACTGGATTTGAGGCTGATCTGCCTGAGGAAGAGATACTCGATCACCTGGAAAACCCTCTGGCCGACCCGCACGCCATACTGGGTCGTGCTACCACGCGGCTGGTCTATGATCTGTTTGCCTTTTACCGAACCAAAGACCAGGACGACCCGCAGCCGTCCGTTGTGTACACCCTGGCCAGGGAAACGCACGACGCGGAACTCGAGGCTGACCAACAGACCAGAGTCCAGCATGGCTTTTCCTACTCCGACGGCTTTGGCCGTGAAATTCAGCAGAAGATGCAGGCCGAGCCCGGGCCGGTGCCGGAGCGGAATCCTGAAACGGGCCGCATCACCCTTAATGAAGGCCAACCCGTGATGACGCAAGTGGAAGTTGCACACCGCTGGATTGGCAGCGGCTGGACCATCTTCAACAACAAGGAAGATCCGGTGCGGAAGTATGAGCCGTTTTTCACCGATTCCCACAGGTTCGAATTTGACGTGCGTATAGGTGTAAGCCCGGTTCTGTTCTACGACCCGATCGAACGTGTCGTGGCGACACTGCATCCCAACCACACCTGGGAAAAGGTGATTTTCGACGCCTGGCGACAGGAAACCTGGGATGTAAACGACACGGTTTTGCAATTCGATCCAAAGAATGATCCCGACGTGGGAGATTTCTTCCGACGCCTCGAGGATTCCGAGTATCTGCCGACGTGGCACGCGCAGCGCCGGGGTGGCGGCCTCGGGCCCCGGGAAGAGGAAGCGGCGGCGAAGGCTGCCCTGCACGCGGAGACGCCCGGCGCTGCCCATCTTGATACGTTGGGCCGCCCGTTTCTGACGATTGCCCATAACAAATTCGAGCAACCGGAGATGGGTGCTGCCACGATTATTGAGGAAATGTATTCAACACGCGTCGAACTCGACATCGCAGGCAATGAGCGCAAAGTCAGGGACGCCGAAGGCCGCACCGTCATGCGCTACAACTACCACATAGCCGCTCCGGAGGATGAAGACGATGGACCCACACACCGCATTCACCAGGCGAGCATGGAAGCAGGCGAACGCTGGGTGCTGAACGACGTGACCGGCAATCCCATCCGGGCGTGGGACAGCCGGGGTCACACCTTCCGCAGCGAGTATGATCCCTTGCGGCGGCCCGTGCGCTCTTTCGTTTCCGGCACCGACCCGGAAAACCCGGACCAGGAAATTCTGACAGACCACATGGTATACGGTGAGCAGCACCCGGATAACGAGTTGCGTAACTTGCGCAGTACGCTGTTTATGCACCTTGACCAGGCGGGCATGGTGACCAGCGAAGCCCACGATTTCAAGGGCAATCTGCTACGTGCTTCCCGCCGCCTCGCACTGGAATACAAAAAGACAGTAAACTGGACGGATGTAAATGCAGTGCTGCCCGCCGACTCCACCGTCGTATTCGATCCGGACTCATTGGAGGCAAAACTCTCCCCATTGCTGGAAACGGAGACTTTTACCAGCCGCACCATCTATGACGCCCTCAACCGGGCGGTTCAGGTCATCGCCCCACACAACGATCAGCCGACGGCGAAGCGCAATATCATTCAGCCCGGATATAATGAAGCAAATTTATTGGAACGCGTGGACGTGTGGCTGGGGCAGCCGGCCGATCCCGGCGGATTGCTGGACGCAGCATCGGAACCGCCTTCCCCGGCCGGTGTGAACGACATCGATTACAACGCCAAAGGCCAGCGCCTGCACATCGGCTACAAGAACGGGGCATCGACCCGGTACCGGTACGCCCCGGAGACATTCCGGCTGATCCGTTTGAAAACGACTCGGGCGGCCGGGTCAAATGGCATCACATCAAAGATATTTAAGGATGCGGCTGTCGTCCAGGATCTAAGCTATACCTTTGACCCGTCCGGTAACATCACCCATATCAAAGACGCTTCCCTGAGGACCTTCTTTTACAACAACGAACAGGTCGAGCCTGTATGCACCTATACCTACGATTCCGTCTACCGCCTTATCAGGGCAACAGGACGGGAACACATCGGGCAGACGGTGTACGAGACCAACCCACCAGGCGATAATCTCCGCGACTACCCGTTCGCCGGGTTGGCACACCCGAACGATCTTCAGGCGCTTCAAAACTACATCGAACGCTACAAATACGACAAAGCCGGCAACATTGATACGCTCATACATACTGCTGCCAACGGCAATAGGACGCGGAACTACTTTTACAGCGAAACCAGCCTGATTGATAGAGGCGAACAAAACAACCGGTTAAGCAGCACCACGGTCGGAAGCAGCCAACCCGATGCGTATACCTACGATGTCCATGGAAATATAACGAATATGCCCCATCTGTCATTGATGAATTGGGACTACCGCGACCAGCTCCGTGCAACGGCTAAGCAAGTGGTAAACAACGGCGGCACACCGGAGACCACCTGGTATGTATATGATGCCGGTGGAGAACGGGTCCGCAAAGTAACCGAGCGGTCTGCGGCCTCCGGGCAGAAACCAACATGCAAGGCGGAACGCATCTACCTGGGCGGCCTGGAGATCTACCGGGAGTATGAGAACGGCGTGGCCGATGCGAAACTGGAGCGCGAGACGCTGCACATCATGGATGACCGGCAACGCATCGCCCTGGTGGAGACCCGCACAAAGGGCGACGATCCGGCGCCGGAACAGATGATTCGATACCAGTTCGGAAACCACCTCGGCTCGGCCAGCCTGGAGTTGGACGAGAATGCCCAGTTCATTTCTTATGAGGAGTATCACCCGTACGGCAGCACGTCCTATCAGTCCGTTCGCGACCAGAAGGATACACCGAAACGCTATCGCTACACCGGCAAGGAGCGGGATGAAGAGAGCGGGCTGTGTTATCACGGTGCGAGGTACTATGCGCCGTGGCTGGGGAGGTGGACGAGTTGTGATCCGGCGTGGTTGGTGGATGGGCCTAATTTGTACCATTATGCCTCCAATAACCCATTATTAATGTATGATCCGTCGGGTACAATCAGTGAGGAATCACTTTGTCATGTGTTTCATCACAGCAGGCATGAGCCCGTAAACGACGAGGGTGAAGACCCTGCAACAGAGTTGAGTTGGGATGTATTTTTCTTTGAAAATGAGCTAATTTTTTCGAGCGAAAATGATTCTCCACTAATTGATGAAGAAATAACTGACGAGAAAATTCGAGAATGGTGGACTCCAGGAACAGAAGAAATACTCATTAAAATAATGGTAGAGGATTATGAGCTGATGCTGAGAATTGATGATTATTTGGGACGACAACAGCATGAGGAGTTTAGGAATCGTGTAGGAATTACTCCGTTTGGTAGATATGAACCATTATTTCCAGAACCAGAACAGAACTTGCCTCGATGGGGGAGATATAGATTAGCAAATTTTGAAAATAATTTAAGATTAATTTATATAAGGAATAGAGACGACCCAGCTAGAGCTTTCAGACGATTATATACAGAGTATCGCGTTGTTGTGTCCGGGCAACTTGAATTAGGAGAAGCAATTATTGCGGGTACTATAGGTAGTCGAGTTGGCCGAACAGGGGCCTTGGCCCGGAGAGCTGGACCCATTATCTCCAGAGAGGTAGGAGTTCAAAAAAATCTTCGATTTCTCAACCATGCCAATGTAAGAGAACTTCAGTCTATAAACGAAATTGGACCAGCCAAAGCTAGGGCTATTGTTAGTATTCGTGAGAAACATGGCAATTTCAAGGATCTTGGTGAAGTCCAACAACTAGTAAGTGGTATAGGTCACACACATATTCAAAAGTGGCAAGAAGGGCCATTTCATTTCTTGGTGGAGTGAAACAAGTAAGTGGTATAAGTCCGAAGACAATTCAAAAGTTGCAAGAAGGACAATGAATCAAATCCTATTTCAGCTTCAACAAATAGGAAATTCAAAATCTTGGTGTAAACAATTAGGACAAAATTCTTTCTGCGGCTGTTGTTCAGCTGAATGAGCCCGCTTGAAAAGTAGATCATTTAAGAAGGTCATGAATTGCCACAAATTTTTTATTGGAGGTTTTAATCATGAGACCAATCATCCTTAACCATAATTCACAAAAGGCCTAACATGAGCAAAGTCATTTCACCCCCCTGAGACTGAACATGAAGCGTGAACAAGTAGGAGGTCTTCACCAGGTCCCAAGTGCACTGGGTTATAAGATCGTAAAAGGAACAGGCGGAAAAACGATTTGACGCCGCTACAGGGTCCCGGAAAGACGAAACCGGAGATCCACCTTGTCTCAACCGGTTTCATTTACCACATTAAATGAGAGGAATTAATTATGAAAAAAGTAATAAACAGAATTTTGGAATTCATCACATTTCCGTTTCGATTCCTTTTACGGCTTCTGTTCGGCTGGTTGAGGCCGGTCAGGCCTGAGGTACCGGTTGATGAAACATTCGTAGTCAGTGGCCGCGTAGTCAGCCATGAGCTGCGCGGCTTGCCCGGACTGCGCGTGGTGGCGTTGGACAAGAATGTCGGCGGGGATGTGCAGCTTGGCGAAGGTGCCACGGGCGAACGCGGCGACTATGAAATCCGCTACACAACAAGGCCGCTGAGGCAAGGAAAGCAAAAGCCGGATGTCCAGGTTCAGGCTATCGACGAGAATAATAACACTCTCGCTGTCTCGCATGTGCGCTACAACGCTAATTTGCAGAAGAGTTTAAACTTTCTTTTGCCCATGCTGAATCGTAAAAATCAACCGGTTTCATTTAATACCTAAATAAGAGGAATTTATTATGAAAAAAGTAATGAACAGAATTTGGGAAATCATCACATTTCCGTTCCGATTTCTTATACGGCTTCTGTTTGGCTGGATGAGGCCGGTCAGGCCTGAGGAACCAATAGATGAGGGGCCGGTGCCAGAAAATACTTTTGTAGTACACGGACGGGTACTCCGAGCCAACGGCCACGGTGTGGTAAACGTAACAGTCAAGGCGTTCCACAAGGAACTGCGCCGTGAGCAGCTCCTGGGCCAGGCCGAAACAGAAACCGGAGGAAGGTTTGAAATCCGCTACCACCCGGAAGTGCAGCGTCTGGACCTGCAGGTGCGGGCATATGACGAGGCTGGTGAGGTAATCGCTGCATCTCCATGGATCCTCGGTGCTGTACAAGAGCAACGTGTGGAAATCGTTGTTGGGAATGAGGCTTATCGGGGACTTTCCGAATTTGAAAGGGTAAGTGCTGAACTCGAACCGTTTCTGAATGAGCAGGATGTTGATGTCGCAGATCTGAAGCAGGAAGATATCCCGTATGTGGCAGCCAGAACGGGAATTTCCTCAGAACGGCTTGATTTCTTCATCCGTGGTGCACAACTGGAGAAGAAGACAGGGATACAGGCGGGAATTTTCTACGGCCTTTTTCGACAAGATATGCCGACAAGCCTGCCCGCTTTACTGGCCCAGGATCCATCAATAAAACGTCGTTCCGTTGAAACTGCCATCCGTGACAACATCATAGCGTCAGAGTACGAGGAGTCTTTGGATCAGGTCATGGCCACTTTCGAAAACCTCATTGTGGACCATGCATTGGAAAAGCCAGAAATACCCGATAGCAACTCGCTTGGAGAGCTGTTGGAAGAGGCCAATCTTAGTGATCACCTTCAGCGTATGTTTATGGAGCGTTATGTGCAACACAATGGAGCCATTGAAGAATTCTGGCAGACGCTTCGTGAGGACCCTGCCTTTGGCGATGAAACAGTCGGCCAAATACAGTTTACCTTGCAGCTGGGTGCACTGACTCAGAACCACGTGCCACTTGTAACGAAACTAAAGCAGAAGGGAGAAGTTAAGTCCCTGCGAGATATGACACTGTTTGATCAGAACGACTTGGAGGAGCTGATCCGCCAGGAGAATGTGGGTGTGCCGCCGGCTGTGCCGGGAGAGGATGATACAGAAAAAATAGCGAACTATTCACTTATAATGGTACGGATGCTGGAAGATGCGTTTCCGACGCCCTTCTTTACCCACCGGCTGATCGCGGAAGAGATTCCTTTTGGAGATGAAGTGCTCCACTTTTTCCAGCAGAATCCGGACTTCGAATTTCGGAGAACATCCATAGATCGGTATCTGAAGCTGAAGGAAGATGCCCTGGAAGGGACAGAGGCTGTCGATGAGGTTATCAACCAACTCAGGGTGATGCAGAGGCTGTTTAATATCGCACCCCGATACGATAAACACTCCATCATCCATACCCTGATGACCGACGGGCTAACATCGGCATTTGCAATTAGTAACATGGGGCGAGCCGCTTTCATGGAGGCCAATACAGACAAGATGGATGCTGACCATGCACGCCAGGTGTACAACCTTGCCGGCCAGGCAGCCGGTATAACACAGACCCTTATCTGCCGCCACAATCCTACGCTGAACAGCATTAATCCCCACGTGATTGGTGATCAAATGGCAGTATTGGACAGCGTTAATCCCCACGTGATTGGTGATCAAATGACAGTATTGGACGACAATGCCGAGTACCGTAATCTCTTCGGGTCTCTGGACTACTGTGTGTGCAAACACTGCCGCTCGGTTTACAGCCCTGCCGCTTACCTCACCGACATGCTTCATTTTCTCAACCGGCGCAAGACCCGGAACGGTTCAGATGGCGAGTCTGCTCTGGACGTCCTTTTTGAGCGACGAGGCGATATCGGCCGTATCGAGCTGAACTGTGAGAACACCAATGTGGTGTTGCCCTACATCGATCTGGTAAATGAGGTGCTCGAGGACGCCGTAGCTAATAACGACAGAACACTGCAAACTGAAGGCAATCAGGAGCATCTGCGGGTTCAGCCCGAGCACCTGAACGCTGCCGCCTATGACAAACTGGCCTCAGAACCCGTCTATCCGTGGACGCTGCCCTTTGACTTGTGGGCCGAAGAATTACGGACGTTCCTTTCTCATCTGGGTGTGTCACGTCATGAGCTTATGTACAGCTTTCCTGCGGCAAACAGTACGATTTCTGCCGTCGATATCGCCGGCGAAAAATTGGGACTGACTCCGTTCGAGAGGAGGATCATAACCGGTGATAGCGGGAGACCACTCTATGAATTCTGGGGTTTGGACGAGGATCAAGACGATTGGGAGGCGATGCTCGATCAGGAATCCGGGGTTCCGGTGTCCGAACTCATGGCCAGGTCGAATCTGCGTTACGAAGAGCTGGTAGAGCTGATCGCCACACGCTATCTCAATCCAACGGGGAAGAGCTACATTCATCCTCATCCCGACTGCAATCTGGATGAGGCGAAGCTGATCATCGACAATTCCGGGTCCGATGGTCCTGGAATCGAATTCTTTTTTGATCGGCTACACAGGTTCGTGCGTTTGCAACGAAAATTGAGCTGGAGTGCCGGAGAATTGGATGCCGCACTCACTACACTGGCTCCACACGACCTTACAGACGATTTGCTCATTCGGCTGGCCGATGTCAAAGGCCTGAATGAAAAATATGATGCACCCCTGATTTCTATACTGACCTGGTGGGGGACTATCGATACTACACCGCGGGATGGCAGACGGTCACTTTACGAACGGCTTTTTCTCGATCCCACAGTTCTCAGCCCGGAATCAAATCAGGATGACGGTGACATTGAGGCAGGTCCGGGCTTTGATCTGAATGATGAACGCAGTGAACTTGCCGACGCGGACCGGCCCATTCGCGACGGCGCTGACGTCATACGTGCCGCTATCGAAATTGACAGTGAGGAGTTTGACCTTCTCATCACGCGTGAACAGGAACTCGAACGTTTCACCGATGGCGAGCACGAAGGTGATCCCATTCTGAACCTGGCCAACCTCTCAGTGCTCTACCGAAATGTATCTCTGGCCAGGGCGCTGAACCTTTCTGTCCGTGACCTGCTTTCCCTGCGCGACTTGACAGGTATCGACCCCTTTCCGGCAGGCGAGACGGCTCCCACAGTGGCATTCTTAGAGAAAGCGTTGCAGGTCCGCAGGGCAGGTTTCAGCATCGCCGAACTGGATTACCTGCTTCGTCACCGGTATGTCCCAAGTGCCGCCGTTGCTCCCACAAATGAGGAGATCGGCAGGGTCCTGGGCCGGCTAAGGATGGAGCTGAAGAAACTCGCCGATGAGTACCGGTTTGAATCCGATGCTGATGGTCAGCGCACAAGTGCAATTCTTGAGATGGTCCTTACCGAAAGCAAGGCAGAACGCGTAGTGGCAATCCTGGACGGGTCGAGCACCGAAACGGAAGAGGATCAAAGAACCCTCGTCAGGGATAGCCTGGCTGCATACCTCGATGGAGTCGACCCGGACGACGCTGAGAGCGCCCTCGTGGGTACCGAAGGGTCTGACGGGCCCAGCATGGACGATCCCGCTGAGCGTTTCAATTTCGTACTTGAACCCCTTCTCACACACCTGAGGAGATCCAATAGTGTAAGGCTTGTCAAGCGTCATCTGGCTGATGCCCTGGACCTGGAGGTTGATGTCACTGAGTTACTTCTTGATACATTGGTACCGTCACGACGCAAGAGCGGTGAACCGGCAGTCAATGATTTTCTCACCCTGATGACTCTCTCAAGCATAAACGGAGACAAGGACGAGAACGGGCCGGAAAACACGAACATTCTGCCGTTCGATCCGGAAGACACCAAAATCCGGGCGGCGTTCGAGCAGTTCCGCCGGTTGGAGAAGATTGCCACCGTTATCAAGAAGTTTGCACTATTGACCAGCGAGCTGCGCCGGCTCTTTAATGGAGAGAATTCTAATGGGACAGTTTGGCTGGACCTGAACAGGCTGCCGGTCACCCCTGAAGAAGCTGATGAGATTAAGGAGAACGGAGATGATCATGACCTGTTCAACGAATGGTCACGGGTAGCTGCTGTGATTCGTATGCGCAACGACTTACCGAAGCGCGATCCCAACCTCTTTAAACTCCTTTCAGAGTTCCCTGCACAGGGCACTCCGGATGAGGAAGTTCGTGCAAAGATTGCTGATCTGACCGGCTGGAACCCGGCGGATATCAAGCATCTTCTCGATGCTGATTCTGCTCCGGATCCGGTGGCACGCTTCGAAGCGCTCAAGCGGTCATTCGATCTGCTTCGGCGACTGGGTGTTTCGGCCGAAGAGGCTGCTGCCTGGAATACGCCCGAAGCCACGGTCGACCAGGCGCGCAGCGTCCGGCAAGCAGTCAAGGCTAAATATGAAGAAAAACAGTGGCTGGCGATTGCGGAGCCCTTGAGGGATGGGTTGAGGGAACACCAGCGCACTGCGCTTGTGGATTATCTGGTGCACCGGATGGGAGACAACATTCTGACTGCCGGGGATCTCTTAGGGCACTTTTTGATCGATGTGGAGATGAGTTCGTGTATGCTCACCTCGCGTATCGTTCAGGCCAACAGTTCGGTGCAATTGTTTTTGCAGCGCTGCCTGATGAACCTTGAGAACGAGGTGTCACTTACTCCGGCCGATTCACGGGAATGGGCATGGATGAAAAACTACCGGGTCTGGGAAGCCAACCGCAAGGTGTTCCTTTATGCAGAAAACTGGATCGAGCCGGAGTTGCGGCACGACAAGTCACCGTTTTTCGAAGATCTCGAGAATGAGCTTCTGCAAGATGAAGTCACCGAAGACACGGCAGAGCGTGCTTTTCTCAACTACCTTGAGAAGCTGGATGAGGTCGCGCGCCTGGACATCGCGGGGATGTACGAGCATAAAGAAGAAGACCAAACCATTCTACACGTTTTCGGCCGGACTCATGCAACTCCCCACATGTATTACTACAGGCGGTGGGTGGATGAATCTTACTGGACTCCCTGGGAAAAGGTGGACGCGGACATCGAGGGAGATCACCTTATCCCTGTGGTGTATAACCGAAGGCTGTATCTTTTCTGGCCGATCTTTATGGAGAAAGTCGATGTCATTCGTTTCAGACAACCTTACTATGAACTTCAAATGGCCTGGAGCGAATATCGTAACGGGCAGTGGTCGCCTCGCAAGATATCCAGGAATTTCAGATTGGAAAACCCTGGCTTACCTGGTTCAAATACTCCAATTAATTTGCCTTTTAAAAGTGACATCTTGTTCTGGGCGGAAACGAACGGCGGAGATCTGATCATCCATTCGTCCCTGAGAGATTACCAGGAAGACAGTTATAATTCACTTGTATTCAACGGGACGGACATGAAGGAAGCCAACATGATACCTGTATTGTGGATACCTTTGCCCGATCAAACAAGTGATTACATGAGGTCCATTATTCCCATGAACAATGATAAGTTTATTAACGATGATCAAGGATTGAAGGTAATCGATCAAGGTTTGAAGGTAATCTCAGAGGGTACTACAGTAGCTGACGATCCAGGTAATCCGCAATGGTATGCCCTGGCTCCAAATACGATAAGAAGAGCTGAACTGCTTAAGGGTCCACTTCCGTCATGGCCCGTAAGTATCCTGTTTCCCCACCAATACCGTCCCTTCAAATCACAAGGGCCATTTTTTTATCAGGACGATCGCCGCACCTTTTTCATACTCCCTAAAGGAGGCAAGTTCAATTGGAGTGCCATAGGACCCATATTGGACGACAGACATGACGACAGGCATATCGGAGATGGTTTCCGGCTGGATTTAACGACCGGCATCCCGGAACAGTATAGGAATGAGCTCTTTCCAATTGATGTCCTTCCTCCGGGTTGGGGAACGGTTCTGCCACCTGGCATGAATCCTCTTGACCCAGTGATCAATCCCGTTATCGACGGCGGCATAGATATTATTGCAGGGAGTGCGGGGATATTTAAACATAGATTCGAGTATGACACCAGTGCACACGGCATGGAAAGGGGCGTGAATGAAGGCTCCTCGGGCGATAATCACGTCATGCACAGTATGATGCTTGTCAATGCTGCTGACGCCTCCCGGACCGAGTCGGGATCCGTACTTTTCAACCGATATTTGGTCGGCAAACGCTACCGGTTCGAAACGTTTTATCATCCATATTCGGATCTGTTTGTCAGGCAACTTAATCGCTACGGGATTGAGGGCCTGCTGGATCCCCTGCAGGATGGTGATGCATCGGAATTGAGACGTCAACAGATAAAGGATGATCTTTTCAAAAATATCTATAAGCCTAATGAAACTTACGTTCTAACGCCCTATCCGGAAGAGAAAATAGATTTCACTCCAGAGGGTTCCTACTCGCTCTACAACTGGGAGCTTTTTTTCCACGTTCCGTTTCTAATAGCAAACCGACTGAGCGCCAACGGACGGTTTGATGAGGCGCAGAAATGGTACCACTACATCTTTGATCCCACGGATGTCTCCGGGGATGACGTTCCTGCCCGCTTCTGGAAGATCAAGCCGTTCTACGATGATCCGAGTGGAGCTTCCATCGGCGAGTTGATGCTGCTGCTGGCCGGTGAGGGTGGCGGTGACCTGCAGGAAAGCCTGGAAAAACAAATCGCCCAGTGGCGCAAGCATCCCTTCCAGCCACACGCAATCGCCCGGCTTCGGCAGGTCGCTTACCAAAAAGCAGTGGTGATGAAGTACCTGGACAACCTGATTGCCTGGGGCGATCACCTGTTCCGCCAGGATACGCTGGAATCCGTCAACGAAGCTACCCAGCTTTATGTTCTGGCAGCCCAGATCCTGGGTCGCAAGCCGACCATCATTCCTGCCAATGAGGGGGTCAAGAAGGCTAAGGATAAGACGGGCGAAGAGATAGAGGTGAGAACCTTCAAAGACCTGCTGCAGCTCAATCCGGACGATTTTTCCAACGTTGCAGTGAATATCGAAACGCTGTTGCGTCCCGTCAATGGCACCGGTGGTGTAGCAGGTGAGTCCAATCCGTCGATCCTCATCGGTCCGTCTTTCTTCTTCTGTATACCGCCGAATGACCGTCTGCTTTCCTTCTGGGATACGGTGGCCGACCGGCTGTTTAAAATACGCCATTGTATGGACATTGAGGGTGTTGTGCGACAGCTTCCTCTTTTTCAGCCTCCTATCGACCCGGGCATGCTGGTCAGAGCTGCAGCCGCAGGAGTGGATATTGGTAGCGCCTTGAGCGACCTCAACGCACCGCTGCCACATTATCGTTTCCAGGTTATGATGCAGAAATCCTCCGAGTTTTGCGGGGAGGTAAAAAGCCTGGGCGCCGCTCTGCTGGCCGCACTTGAGAAGAAGGACGCCGAAGACATTGCCCTGCTACGCTCAGGTCATGAAGTTCAGTTGCTTAAGGCGGCACGCGAGGTGAGGCAGCAGCAGGTCGAAGAAGCCCGTGAAGCGGTAGCAGCGCTCAAAAAGAGTCTTGAAGTGGCGGAACATCGCAAAAAGTACTACGAGAGCCGGCCATATAAAAATGCGAGCGAGAATGTATATGTCGCCAAGCTGGAAGAGGCTCATAAGCACCAAGACGTGGCACAAAATGCAGAATTGTTTTCAAAGTGGTTGGCACTATACCCTAACGTGACTCTGGGTACATCACCCGGTCCTGTCGTTACATACGATATTGGTGGTATCCACTTAGCTGCAGCAGCTCGTGGTTACAGCAGTTATCGTTCGAAAGAAGCTCAAAAAGACAACCAGGCTGCGACCATGGCTTCCATAACTGGCGGCTACGATCGTCGCCGGGACGACTGGGTGTACCAGGCCGAACAGGCGGGTGTCGATATCGAACAGATCGACAAGCAGATTCTTGGCGCCGAAATCCGACTGGCCATGACCGAACATGAACTGGCCAACCATGACCTGCAGGTAGAAAATGCCCGGGAAACAGACGCTCTCCTTCGGGACAAGTTCACCAACCGGGAACTTTATGGCTGGATGGTATCTCAACTGTATGTAGTTTTTCACCAGAGCTATCAGCTGGCCTACGACCTGGCCAAGAGAGCGGAGCGGAGTTTCCGGCATGAGCTGGGCCGTGACAGTGCTTCTTTCATCCAGTTCGGCTACTGGGACAGTGCCAAAAAAGGTCTGCTGGCAGGTGAGAAGCTGCACCACGATCTGCGGCGGATGGATGCGGCCTATATGGAGCACAACCGCCGGGAGTTTGAGTTGCGCAAACATGTATCCCTTGCCATGCTCGATCCGGTAGCCCTGCTCATGCTTCAGGAGAAGGGCGAATGCTTCGTTGAAATACCGGAAGCACTTTTTGACCTGGATTTCCCGGGTCATTACATGCGCCGGATCAAGTCGGTCAGCCTCAGCATTCCCAGCGTTACCGGGCCGTACACAAATGTAAGTTGCACGCTGACGCTTATGAAGAGCAGTATACGAACCAGCGGAGAGTTGACGGGTCAGAAAGACTACCTCCGTGATTTCAATGGCCAAGACTCACGGTTCAAGGACCGGTTTGGTCCGGCCGAAGCCGTCGCACTCAGTAATGGCCAGCAGGATCCGGGCCTGTTTGAACTCAACCTTCGGGACGAGCGTTACCTGCCCTTCGAGGGTGCCGGGGCCATCAGCAGGTGGCGTCTGGAGTTACCAAAAACGTTCCGGCAGTTCGACTATAACACGATCAGCGATGTAATTTTTCACGTTCAGTACACGGCACGCGATGGTGGCGGGAATCTGCGTAATGCAGCGATTGATAGTCTTAAAGTAGCGGTCAACGAGTTGGCGGGAACTGATGAGCAATCGGGTCTGGTGCAGCTTTTCAGCCTGAGACACGATTTCCCTTCCGAATGGCATCGCTTCGTCAGCGCCGATGACGAGTTTCGGGCAACTGTGAAGAAGGAGCACTTCCCATATTTCGTGCAGGGTGAGAAGATCATCATCAAAAAGGTGGAGCTATACAGCATCCAGGAAGGTCAAATGTCACCGGGAGTGTCGGGTGTCGTGAACGAGGAAAGCTTGACAGAGTCACTGTCTAATGAAAATGAGTTTGAGATCACTCTTTCGAAGGCTGACTTACCGAAAGAAAAACAGGATACGCAGGTATTTCTCTTATTCAAGTACACTATCGATTAGCCGTGCCGATGTATTGGGTAACTTGATGGGATTGTATGTTGTTTTACTCTGACACGGCGGAATGTACATGACGATCATGCCAAAAGCGGACTACCGAAGCAGGTGGTTCAAGAGTAGGAATGCTCTTGATACCTTATTGGTATTTTGTGATCCGCCGCATAACAACCTGACTACTAATAATCCAGCCCCGGCTGTGTAATCTGAAAATCAAGCTCTTCTTTCGACTCCCGAACCATCTCTTCAACATCCTTAAGAAGCTGTTTTGCATCAAACAGAATTCCATCTTTGATGGTGTACTTCACTCCGCCTACACGTATTGCTTCATTATCTTCATTCACCCGGATGGCTCCGGTGCCGTACAGAACCTGGAGGTTTGATTGTGGATTTTCTCCAACAATCACCAGGTCGGCAAGTTTACCCACTTCGATGGTTCCGAGCTCATCATCAACTTCCAACACCTCAGCCGCTTTTAACGATGCCGACTGAAAAATTTCGAGCGGATGGAAACCGGCTTCCCTCAGCAGTTCCATCTCGCGGATGTAGGCAAAACCGTACAGTTTGTAGATATATCCGGCATCAGATCCAAGTGTGACCGTGCCGCCCCGGTTTTTGTACTCATTCACAAATTGCATCCAGATGCGGTAGTTCTCTTTCCAGGCTATTTCTTGCTCGGTCCCCCAATCGAACCAGTAGGAGCCATGTGCACGGCGGTCAGGCTCAAAAAACTGCCAGAGAGAGGGGAGGGTGTAGCGTTCGTGCCACTCGGCACGGCGTTCGCGCATCAGGTCGCGGCTCGCTTCGTAGATGGTGAAGGTGGGGTTGATCTCAAAATCGAATTCCAGCAGGCGGTTCATCACAGAATTCCATTTTTCGCTGCCTGGTTCAGCGGCCTGTTTCCAGAGATTCCCGGCCTCTTCAAACCGGTGCTGCTCGTCCATGTAGTTGTAGTCCAGCGGATAATCCTGGATTACGCGGTCTTCAAACAACGCTTCGGGCAGAGCGTACCAGTGGGTCATGCCGCGTAAACCCATTTCGGATGTGTGGGTTACATTTGCGTATACCACACGGGGTTGTGCATGGTGCGCCATGGAGCCGAGATTCAGCCGGTTGGCTTCGTCGAGTGAGGCTTCCCACAGCTCCGGACGCGTGCCAAAATATTTGATGCCGTCAGCACCCCGTTCATGGATCATCTGCACCCAGTTACGTGCTTGTTCCGGTGTGGTTATGGGGCCGTCGTGTCCCTGTCCAAACCCTGCGTAAGAGAAGATTCGTGGTGTTGTGATTTCATTTCGATCGCTTCGAACTTTGTGACGGAGGGTCCAGTCGAGGCCGTTGAATGAGCCGGGTTCCCGGATGGATGTAATTCCGTGAGCCATCCACAATTTGAACACATATTCGGGTACTGTGCCCTGGGCGCTGCCGCCAATGTGTGCGTGCATATCAAAAAATCCGGGAAGAACATACATGCCCGAAGCATCCAGTTCATGACCGTTTTCGCTGGTTTGCGGACGTCTCTCTTCGTTGATGGGCACCCCGGGGTAACCAACATTTTGAATTTGAACAATCCGGTTGCCTTCAATCACAATATCAACCGGTCCGGTGGCGGGAGAGCCGGTGCCGTCGATCATAGTGGCACCGCGAATGATGAGACGTTCGAAGGGGCCTTCGCCTTCGGTGCGGTCCGGTGCATCAGGCATTTGGGCGTGGACCGGGAGAATCGGAATCAAAAGAAAAAAGAGAAACAAAGAAAATTTCATCGTCAATCAGTATCATTTTTAGTTGTGATGAATGTAATGATTGAGATGGAGAAAGAGGAAATATTTTGTACCTGATAACCTGAGTTCAACTATTATAAGAACCTCAGTTCGATTCTTAATTTCTTAAGAGTTCAGCCTTGTTACTTTCGTATTACCGGCTATCTTTTTGTCCAGCATCCAGCATCCTGCTCCCCGCAACACCGGACTCTTGCAGGAGGCCCGAAAGGCCCCGATGGATCGGGACCAGAAAAACACTGGCGCGGTCCACTCTGCCAGGTCCTCATTTCTGCAACCCGTATCCTGATTTAGTGCATACTATAACGGGGCAGCAGCTTAACTTACAATAAAATAATTGTAGTAGCCGCGTTTGGAGCGTTCGCCGGTTTCGAAGATGGTTCCCTCACCCCTGAAATGGATCACCTCACCTCCAAGAAAGGTTCGGGCAGCACGCCGGGCAATTCGGCCCAGTTCACCCAGGACAGAAAATTTTTCGGTATCCACACGACGGTTCATTCTGATGGTGGTTGAGTTTTCAAGTTCAATTTCGAGTGTGCGGGCTACATTTTCACCAAAAAGATTTCGTTTTGACATCTCTCTGATCCTGTTCACTCCCTGAATTTTAACTTCGCCATTACGGTTGGTCAGGTGATAGCCGATCGTTTTCCGGTCTGCGGAATCTTCAGGCAGCATCATAAAAAGAATTTCCCAGTTGTTTTCATCCTGGTGGTGTATAAACCGGTAGCCGCTGTCTACAAGCCGAGTGGTGGTCTGGTTCTGGAAAGTGTGGTCCATATAAACGGTGCCTCTCACATTTTTGCGCTTTCCGTTTACTTCCACATATCCGTCGGCTTCGGCATAAGGAATGTGAGTAAATATGCCAACTTCTTCTCTCCCTATTTGATACTTGCCATTGCCCAATTTAACTCCTTTGGCAATATTGCTGATGTTGAGATCGATATCGTAATCAATGCCGTCTTTGCTGGTGTTGATGCGTACACGATGCTCTTCGGGTAGCTTTCCCTGGAAAAAAAGCTCACGGTCTATGCGATTCTGGAACAAGTGCTTTTCTTTGTCCTGTACCAGGTGTTCGATGCTGTACTCACGGGATAACTGGTAGAGTTCACCTTCCAATTTATCAACTGATATCTGAACGCCGCTTACCGGTGATTTGAGGCTGCCAAAATTGGCAACTGAAAAGGTAATGTGTACTTTCAGGTCATTCTCAAAATAGAAATGGTAGGTCCAGAATTCGTTAAAGTGGCTTCCAGTCAGGGTTTGTGCCCATATATCATTGTCAGATAGAGAGTTAAGTGATCCATTAGGATTGGCTACTTGTGATATACCGCGTTCATTTACCAAAAAAAGAAATAGCAGAAGAGAAGAAAAAACTTGTATTTTCATCAGTCAGTAATCAAAAAGTTTAAGTCTCTGGATGTTATGTGGTAACAGACGACATGTAATTAAGCCGGTTTGCTAACGCAGAAGTTAGGGTTACGTTGTGTATTGATTTATGGAACTTTAGAACGTTATGTTGTACCTGCACTAATGTTTATTTAACTCACATTTGCCGGATAAAGACCTGACAGGTTTCAACACCTTATGCTGATTATATATGAAATTCAGAGCAAAACCTGTCAGGTCTTAGTCGGCGTTTTAAGCTAATAAGACATTAACCTGTTTAACGATATTTCAGATTATCTGTTCCATGGTAAGATTTTTTTACTAATTAACCAGAATGTTTTCGGAAATGATCTTTAGTTTTGGGCACCTCGAAACAGAATATAACTGTACGTGATAAAAGAGAAGATTAATAAGTATTGGGATTTTCTGAATAATGACCCCAGGGTTCAGAAAGCATCACATATTTTCAGGCGGATACTTGTTGTCGCGATTATCGGCATTATTATTTATCAGATGTTTGAAATCGGGTGGAGGGAGGTGCTCACTTCGCTTCCGACCCATCCCGTGTTTTACTTATTGTTTGTAGTGCTCTATCTTTCACTCCCGGTAGCCGAAATCTTTATATATCAGCAGGTCTGGAAGGTTCGGAAATGGGAGTCGTTTAAAGCATTTCTCACCAAACGGGTTTATAACGAAGAGGTGATGGGGTATTCCGGCGAGTTTTACCTGTTTATGTGGGCACGAAAGTACCTGGATAAAGAAGATGCCGAAGTACTGAAAAATGTTAGAGATAATAATATACTTTCATCCGTTTGTTCCAACTCTGTGGCGTTTTCACTGGTGGGCATTCTTATATTTTTCGGGATAATAAATCTCGATGATATTGTTGGGGACGTGAACCTGGTTTACGTCGCTGCCGCAGTAGTGATACTGGCCGTTTTTATCGGGTTATTTATACAGTTCAGGCGTTACCTTTTTGATCTTTCTCTGAAAAAAGCAGCGATTGTCTTTTCTATCTATTTTGTGCGCTTCATTATTCATCACGGACTGCTGATCGTTCAGTGGGCTGTAGTTATTCCGAATACCCCGCTTTCGATCTGGTTCCTGTTTCTGGCCATTATTATTGTTGTGAACCGGATTCCGTTTATCCCCAGCCGCGACCTGGTTTTTATGTGGGCGGGAATTGAGCTTTCACGAGCTTTGAACATGGCCACTGCTGCTGTTGCCGGAATGCTTCTGGTGACAAGTGCGCTCAGAAAAATTACCAATCTCTCTCTCTTTTTGCTGATTTCCTATTATTCAAAAGATCCCGAAATACAGCGGATCAGAGAACAGAAGTCGATGTTCGGGCTTTCAGGAAACCCAGATCCAAAAAATAGTGAACAAGCTGATGATCAGATAGATCAGAAATAAACCCGATAAAGCAGATTTACACTCCTGCCCGGCTCAGGAAAAATATCTTTGATGAGTGAGAGGTGGTTGTAATATTCTTCATTGAAAATATTTAAACCATTGAGCGATAATGTGTGAAGGGTATTCCCCCAGGAGAAGTTATATTGAGCATTCAGATCTACAATCGTATATGAATCTGTAACCGTTTCGAACTCGCCAAGCCGGTTTTGCTTGGCTGACATCCTCACTCGTCCTCCGATGGTGAACCTGTCGAGTGCATAGCGAATTCCAATGTTTCCGTTCAGAGGCGGAATCATAGGCAGGGGCTGGTTCGATTCGGTTAAACCGGTAGCTTCCTTTTCTTCTTCCGATACCACCCGGTCACCGATGGTTAATGTAGCATTTCCATCGATAGCAAGATTTTCCAGAAGCTGATATTCACCCGATAGTTCCAGCCCGTAAATAGAAGCTTCTGTTCCAACGTATTGAAATTCGTTGAGATCAGCACGGGGTATGCTGGGGCGTCCTGTATCCTGCGCGTGCAGGAAATTACCGAAAGTGTTGTAGTAACCAGCAAGCTGCATGTTGAAGTTGTCCTTCTTATAGCGGGCAAAAATTTCAGTACCGAGACCCCGTTCGGCATCCAGGTCAGGATTACCGATTTCAAATGCGTAGGCTGCAAGGTGAGGCCCTTCGGAGTAGAGCTCCTCCAGGCTCGGCGCCCGCCAGGAGTGCATAAACGTGGAGCCGAGATAAAATCCCTGCCCAAAATTGTAAATAGCAGAAAAGGAAGATTCCAGTCCTGTAAAACTCCGCTCACGCACGTGGCCAATGTAAGAATTGGGGCGTTCCTGTTCGGGCCAGGCAGCAGTATGGTTGAGGCGGAGACCTGCTTCCAAGTGCAACGGACCAATATCTGCTTCCTGTATGGCAAAGGCTGCACCGCTCCATGAATTGGATTTGGGTGTTCTGGATCCAAATACTGTATAGTCTACAAAATCACCCCAGATACCGATTACTCCGCTGTCAAAAAAACCGAAACCTCTGTTTCTGAGCTTAACAGAGCCGGTAAATGTATCCATGTCATACTGTGTTCCTACCCTGCCGCTCGCTTCCAGTTCAACATGGTGGTAGTGAATGAATGAGCTGCGAACCTCAAGAAGGTTGAAAAAGGAATTCCTGATCAGAATTTCGGCCCGGCCTTCTGTCTGATATTTGTACATCTCAATATCGACACCGGCGGGGTGACCGCCTTCAGGGTCAGGCGGGATGCCATACTCACTGTAATAGACAGAACCAGACAATCCAGCATATCCCCATGAACGGATGTACCCAAGCCCGAAGCCATTATTGGCTGTTTTCAGGTACGAGTTGGAGAGGGAACCAAGGGGTGTACTATAATCCTGGCCGAACCGTCCGTTCAGATCCACATTTAAAACGAGATTATTCCAGGGTACAGTCAAAGAACCGGCACCCATCAGCCCCTGGTTAACAGAAGATCCCTGAGTAGAGATTGTTCCGGTAACTCTTGATGGAACACTGTTGGGAATCTGATTTCTTACAACATTAATCACCCCGCCGATGGCACCCGAGCCGAACTCGAGTGCAGCCGGGCCACGCACAATTTCAATTTCATTGGCAGATGAAGGATCAACCGTCACAGAGTGATCTCCGGATGTCCAGGATACATCTCCGGTTCGTCCGCCATCTTCAAGAATTAATACGCGCTCATCACCCAGTCCGCGCATAACCGGTCTGCCGGGTGCTGCACCCATACTTCGTTCGGCAAATCCGGCCTGATTGTTGAGGGTACCCGACAGCGTTACGTCGAGGTTCCGGCGGAGCTGATCTCCGATTATTTTTAGTGATGCATGTTCGAGATTTGCCCCGAGCGTGCCTTCGGCATCGGCCACTACTTCAATAGCCTGTCCCGAAAGAACGGTCGACCGCATTTGGAATGAGAGCCGGGTTTCCTCGTCCCGTTCAACCCGTATATTTTGGCTTTGAGTTACGTAGCCGATTCGATGTATTTGAATGGTGTAGCTGCCTTCGGGCACATTTCTAAGCTCGAAACGTCCCTCACGATCTGTTGTAGCTGTTCGGTTGATATTTTCAAGATGAAGATAAGCGTAAGATATAGGGGAACCGGTTTCTGCATCTACCACAATTCCTGTTACTGTGCCGGAAAAAGAGGGTTCAGAATGACCGGAAGCTTCAGTAAAAGTAAAGAGGCAAAAAATTGCAATGAATGGAAGAAAAAAATTCTTCATAGAAGATATGCTGGAATCATGTAAAAAAGTCTATTAAGATAAACCTCCAGGTTTTTAAACCTGGAGGTTTTCTTTAGGTTTACTGTCGAAAATATTTAGTTTCTCGGCCTGTCTACACGGCATTTACTTCGCGTGTGAAGGTATATTCCATTTTCATCAATCATTTCGTGATCATCATGGGGAACATACACATTCATCCATTGTGAGGTGAAATCACTATGAGCTGCTTGTCCGTGTTCGTGCATCAAGCGAAATCGTATTCTGTCCTGTCCGGTGTGATCTGCTCTGAAATGGAAACCCCACTGGCCGTCGCCGCCGTGTTGTTCCAGGTTGGCCGGACGAATATCACCGAGTGCTGTAATATCTTCTCTGGCTTCATCAGAGCATTCGCTTGTAAGCGTATTGGGCTTCTCCCACTCCCAGTCGAGCCAGTATTCGCCACCTTCTTCTTCACTTAAATCCGGCAGATCAAACGGCTCACCGTCGGCGTCCAGCCATCGTAAAGCAATAGAAGGAGTCATACCGCGAGGATTATCCTGAGTGAGGTCAATTACATCGGTAGAAATTACGATGCCATCAACCCCCTCGCGAAAATAATCGTCCCAGGTGCCGGAAGTATTCCAAAAGTACTGGTTATTCTCATACCGAAGAATTTCTGCATTATTTTGAACAAGGATAAATCCTGTGGCATCGATGGGATCATCTTCATCATCTGTACTTGTTGTATCGCACGCCTGGAAGAAAAGCATTGCAGCGGCAATAAAGAGAGTAATTGTAAGTGAAAGTGAGTTTTTGAAAAAATTCATGATAGTATTCTTAACTGAATTAAACGTTATTTGATTTAAAATGGGATACACAGAAAAAACCATCGTAACTAAACTATGTTTCGCGGTTCTGTGGTTGTGAATTCGTAAATGTAAACGTAAAAAATCAGCTGTAAAGAGGAGGGGAGCGGCCTTTCTGAAACCTGCTGAATGGCTGAGTTGCAGATTTTATGCCGGTATCAAAAAGAAAAGAGTCTGGTTTTGAGTAATTGAGCACAGCAGAAGAAGCATTCGGAGTGATTTTGAATACAGATCCGCAGATAGCGCAAAACAATTCTTCTTCAACCAAAATCTGACTGGTTGATACATCTGAAAAATCATCCATATGCATGTGAATGGATGACATAGTGATCCCGAAGGCGAGAACACCTGCAAAGAGAAATGAAAGATATGTGTTCGAAGAATTTTTCATACTTACTCAAGTGTGTACAATATATGCACATGAAAGATACATCAGCAAGTTATTTGTATATTAAAAAATGCAAACAATAAGGAAACGTTCTGAGGTTTTACTTATTTGATAAAGAGTTATAATGCATATACTAACAGAAATAAAAAGGTTCCCTGAGGCCTGGATTTGTATTTTTATATGGGCTGGAAAGAGCTGGAATAAGTGCTTTTCAATACACACCGGTGGGTATTTTTGATGGTGATCGGGATCAATTCGGAAGGCATGGCGGAGATGGGTTGCGGGCAATTCCATAGTTCCTTCTCAGTAGCATAAATTTGGGAGAGTCATCTGTCGAGTCGATTCGTGATCATTCCAATCATGGGTGAGAACATCGTCAGGGTTTCATCCTGCTTTTATAATTATAATACTGAACAAAGAAAAGGTGAGGTCTGCTCTGTTTTTTCATTAAATGCGTGAAATTATGAAACAGATCAGATTTAGCAACTGTAAGGAAGTCATAAAAAAACAAAAGGAAAACAGGTGCTCAATACCTGCCTCCCCAATGTTTATTCTCTTGATTCCTTATTATTTATTGCTCTTAAAATAATAATTGATATTCATTTGGTTATTATTATAGAAATTAAGATAAATGTTACACATTTCACAGTTTTTTTAAACGTTATTGTTATAAATGAAATTTTCGTTAAATATTCATATGGTAATTATAGAATGGCTCTGAGATTAAAAAAATAATCTCAATAAAATCGATCTGAGATATGTGTAACTCAATTTTTTATCGGTGTAACAAAACAGATCTTTTCAAAACATAGATTCATCTGTTACATTAAAATTAACTAAACCAAGATTGAAAATGGACAAGCATAAGCAAGATCGAAATAAAAATAAACCGGAACACTCCAAGTCTCCCGGTGATGTGAATAAGGATAAAGATTCCAAAAATCCGCAAAGAAAATCAAAAGCTGACAGAGCTTAATTTTCCATTTCTTTAATTTTTATATATGAGCCTTTGTTTATTCAAAGGTTCATTTTTTTTGCTTTTATAGGATTCAGTGTGCAGTGACATCCAATATATTGCCCATCTATTCTATCTTGTGCCGGATATTGCTGTTCGTTGCTTTTTAATATGTGATATATGTAATCTTGTTTGTAGTTCATGTAATGATTCAATAAACAATTATACTCATTTTAGAATTGTACAGGACGTGTAGTTGCGCTCTGGATGAACATAAGGGGTAAATTTTGAATACTGCTATAAAAATTCAGAATTAAAGGTTGTGTTTATTAATAAACAGGTTTCAGTGTAAAAATGAGAAATCTAAAAGTACAAGTGAGTCAAAATGAGTGATTTTTATAAACCAGTAGATTTAAAAATTTCGGGCGAAAAAATGCAAGACCAGGGGAAACCGGTTTTTATTACGAATAGCCCGGTGATGCTCGATCTCTACCACAAAATACAATTGATTGCTAAAACGAAAGCTACAGTATTAATAACCGGAGAGAATGGTACAGGCAAAGAAATTTTTGCAAAGCTTTTGCACTATCACAGTAAAAAAAGAAACAAACCGATGATCACGGTCAACTGCGGAGCCATACCCAATGAGCTGGTTGAAAGTGAACTTTTAGGCCATGAAAAAGGTGCATTTACAGGAGCAATTTCTCAAAAAATGGGTTGCTTTGAAATGGCTGATAAAGGAACATTATTCCTTGATGAGATTGGTGAGATGTCGCTTAATGCACAAGTTAAATTGTTGAGGGCGGTAGAGGTTGGTGTCTTCAGAAGAGTAGGAGGAAAGCAAGAGATAAAAGTTGATGTAAGCTTAATTTCAGCAACAAATAAAATTTTGAGTGATCAGGTAAAAGCCGGTAGTTTTCGTGAAGATCTGTTTTATCGATTGAATGTTATTGAATTGTATATTCCGCCCCTGCGGCACCGGAAAGAAGATATCCTTCTGCTTGCTGAATACTATAAAAACGTTTTTTGTAAGATTTATGAACTACAGGATATATCGTTAGCTGAAGAGACAATATCAATTTTTCAAAACTATGACTGGCCTGGTAACATACGTGAGCTGAAAAATACCATTGAGCGATGTATTGTTTTACTTGAAGGAGATATAATTACTCCTGATATGTTACCGGCTTCTATCTCCAAAGTCGATTCAAAATATGCCAATGAGTTTAGAAATAATTCGAATGGTTATATGCATATACCGGTTGGAACCAGTTTAGATGAAATAGAAAGACGAGCTATAGAAGAAACACTGCTTTCAGTAGACAATAATAAAACCGAAGCAGCAAAACTTTTAGGCTTTGCAAGAAAAACTCTCCACAACAAACTGGATAAGTACGATTCTGAAAATTGCAATTTGGCATAAAATAAAAAACCGGGTCCGAATTACGGACCCGGCTGTAGTACCCCTGAAGAGTTCTTTTAAACTTACTTCAGCCCCTTCATGTTGGTTACATGATTTTTGAACTTGTTGTACAGATCGGTGTCTGCCCTTCCGCCGGGATGGCAAATATTCCCTCCAAATTCCCAGCATTTTGTACCATCGGCAACGAGCTGCCATAGCAGATTACCATCGAGTTTTATCTCTTCTGCATGCTTATAGAGTGCATCATACATCTCTTTCACGCGA
>JAFIFB010000058.1 GCA_020832285.1 Balneolaceae bacterium | reverse complement strand
CAAACCGGGAACAGTTCGACCCATCAATAAGACGGTTGGTGAACTGCTGGTTAAGGGTTTTCTGCTGGAGTCGATCCCACAGAGAGTGAGAGGTATTATTGATCATAGTTGCACCATAGGTTAAGAGATGGAAAGCGAGATCAACCGCCTGTCTCGGTAGGGGGTCGCCCACACGTCGCAGGCGGGTGATGAGTGTGTAATTAATAATAAAACACATTACGCCATATGGCACAATAGTAGGGGTCGGGATTAGAAAAACACTAACTTGTGCCGTGCATTTGCGGCATAGGGAAGGGGACGGGGGATGGGTCCGAGTGGATAGGGCCAACTGCCAACGGTAGCGCAATGAGGAACGATAGGGACGAATGAAATCGAAATGTTTTTGTTATAAAGTAATGCAAAGTCTTCAATAAACTTGACTTCTATAAGATTATTTTTTTATATAAAATTTCAATTATTACCATAACCACAAATAATTAAAACCATGTATAAATTAATCTGTCAAAGCGGGTTCGCACTTCTGGTGCTCGGAATTCTGCTGATATTTCAGGGGTGTGATTCTGTGATCAATAATGATCGATCCGGGAGCAATCTATCAGAAAGCCAGGACTATCTTTCCGGAGATCAAATGGTAAGGCCAAATCAGCCAAGAGCCAAAGACTGGGAAGTGTGGGCACTTGACCAGGGAGAAAACTTGAACCGCATCCATATTTATGATTCCAGCCTGGAAGAAGTAGATGTGATTGATTTTCCGGAACTCTTTTCTGCTGGTTTGATCGGCAAGCAAGTTATTCTGCCGCATATGATTGAATTTAACTCAACCCATGAATATGCAGCGGTTGCATCACCGGCCTCCGGCAATGTTACCATCATACGGACTGCAGACCGCCAGGTGGTCGATATCATCCAAACAGGAGCCGGTGCACATATGGCAGCGTTTACTCCCGATGATCAATCGATCTGGGTGGCAAATATCGGAACGGTTACATTCACAGAAATTACCGTTGACCTTGATTCGGAATCATTTGCCATTGGGCGGGAACTTGATTTAACAACTGATACGGCCTGGCAAGCAGAATTTGAAAATGTTCTGGGTGGCGGCGGTGGTGCTGTGGGCCTGAACGTACCAGCACCTGTTTGCCACCAATATACGGCTGATGGAAATTTTGCCTACCTGACCCTTGGCCCCGGAGCAGGCGGCCTTGTCGTGGTAGATATTGCATCAGGTGACCCCATTATTGCAAAGGCTTTTCCAAGAGATGAAGTAAAAGCCAATTGCGGTGTTGCCCGCAGCCAGGACGGAAGAAAAATGTATGCGAACTGGGGAGATCCCGGTGACCCGGATAATCCGCCTGAAGAGAGCGGTGAATGGTATGTATTTGATACGGCCAGCCATACTCTGCTGAAATCGAGCAGCGAGACCCGTGGAATTGATGCACATGGCGCACGGGTTACACCACGCGGCCCATGGATGTGGCAGGTAAATCGAGGTACGGATAACGGAATTGTAATCAATACCAGAACTGACAACATTGTTCATGATCTTGATTTTGTTGGAAGCGCCCCCGATATCCTCGATTTTTCACCAGACGGCAAGTATGCGTTTATTTCTCTTCGCGGACCCAACCCGCTCACAGGGGCTGCACACGTAGCCACAGGCATAACCCCCGGGTTTTCAGTGATCAAAACAGCTAATCGCCAAAAAATTGCACTGATTCAGCCTGCTGCCCCGGATGAACGCGACCGTAGTGATTTCCATGGGATTGGTGTGCGCTCTATTTTTAAGTAGGTTTATTTTTCGAAAGTTTGGATCGAAAAAATAATCTGAAATCATACACATAATCGGGTCTGTTATGCCCGGAGTTTTCATGATGTGCTCACGATGTTTTGATCCGTACAGATGAAATAATATATAAAGCCCTGAATGAGATGAATCCATTTTCAGGGCTTTTTTATTTTCATCTGATTTCTATTAAAAATTCAATTTAACGATGACATAAATTATTTTATGCAATACTTTTTAATAGAATCGTAGTGTCAAGTCAAGCAACTAATTTTGCTCAAAAGCCTGCTCATCGAAGTTTTCCTGACCCTCGAAGTTTTAACGTAGTGTGTAGCGCAGTAGAGCGGTCAACACCATTTAAGAAGTGACAGGATATGAGCCTCTAACGGTAAGCATGTGAATGTATTCAGTGCTGGTGACTTTCTGGTACCAATCCACCATGGCAAGCTAATCGAGATTTCCTTACTTCACCATACTCAGTCTCGTAGAGACGACCGGAAGTAGCGAGGTTGTCCAAAAAGACAAAATTATCTAAAGCCTGCCTAAATTATTTAGGAATTAACCAGTCCCGATCTTTTCTGACCCACCCCCCTCCCCTCCCTCCGGCGAAAAACACGCCGCAAGGAGGGGTGCTCCTTTTCAACACCTTGATAAACTTAAAATTTTTAGGTTTTAGGATCTTGAAACTCACTTCTTGGGCAGCCTCTTTTTTGTCGTGCGTCAACCCATTCAAGTCCCGTTACGGGATGACACACCGAACTCAGAAATTAGCCAATCTCTAATACTCTGCACCATTATTCTGCTCTGGCACCCGTTTAAAAATGATCTGAATTGAATGACGGGTGAAATACCAGAACAACGCTGGCATGTGCCGTCCCTGCCGGGACTCAGGAATTTAACGTTCCCTTTTTTACCCCACTAAAGCATGGGGCTACATTCGGTCATCCCTGACGGGATTTATGTTATAAGCCTTCTGTCACTGGCAGCCCCTAATCTTGCCCAAAAAGCCTGCTCTTCGAGTTTTAACGTAGTGGGTAACGTAGTAGAGCGGGGCAATACTATTTCAGAAGTGACAGGCTCTATAATCCCCTCTTTGAGAGGGGAAAAGCGTAAACGAAACGGTGAAGCCGGGTGAGTTTAGCGAGGGGTGTGTTCCAGGGCTTTGATCGTGAACCGTAGCCGTTTCAGGTTCCTTGCCCACGCAAACACACCCTCCGAAGGGTCGGAGTACCGCAAAAGCCGTCACCTGTGTTTTTCGAAAGGCTCGCCCCGATAATCGGGACCAGAAAAGCGCTGGCTTCGCGATCTTACTCAAATCTGTCCCCTCTTCCCTAAGGGATCACTACGGGGCGAGAGGGGATTTACGGTGTGTTTGTAAACGCAAATATCGTTGATTAAAGCCCAAATTCATACATTTTGTAAAACTGTCACCAGTGTAAATTGTCGGGTGATATTTCAAGATATAGGTTCTCCCATCCTTATGAAGAGCCTGTCCCGACCTTTCGTTGATCTGACAATAGGGTGTTTTGTATACGTTACTTCAGCGAAAATCAGCGAGAAATAATAATAAATTGAGATTACCCCCCATTCATTATCTAACAGAGCCTTTCCGTTTAAACCACAGTCGCACCGATAATCCGCCATTGCCAAAGCTGAGCTACGAAAAAGATCAGGACCAGTGCATACGTCGTAAAGTGCAATCGCCGCACCATCGACCAGCCGGAGTCAGTCCAGGCAGGCCACAAGCCCACCAACATAACCAGCGACATGATCGCTGTAACCCAGCCCGCATAATGAGTAAAAAGCATGGATGTTGACGGGTAGTTATCTGCCATCTGGCTAATGTCAAAACCGGCAAAAGAGGTGGCCATAGCAACAACGGCTGCTACAAAAGTGAAGACCGACAGTGATGCCAGGATTGATATAAATCCGGCGATGCGTGAAGAAAAGCCCGGATTGTTTCCGCGGCCGAATCGCCTCCATCCGCCCAAAAGAGTTGTAACCGACAACAGTACCGAGAGGCCAAATACGATGAAAAATGTATTCGGATTTTTAAAGAAACCAACTCGTTCAAACGTATGGACACCCGTGCCGTCGGCCAAAGCTTTCACCCTGTCCCTGTCATTCCTGATCACCGATAATCGCTGGCCTCCTGCATCTTCAAACAGATCAGGCTGATCGGGTACCTGCACAAAATATGTTTCTTCACCCATAGCACTCAATGTCAAAGACCGGTTTGAAACAGGAGTTAGGGTAGCAAAAGAAGTGAGACCTAATACGGCTGAAAAAGTGGAAAACACCCGCCGGTTATTCAGGTAGGTTCCGGACAATTCATCCAGTTCATCCGTGTCGGACTTTTCCAGCAACAACGGCTGATACGATTCACCGCGGATATAATCGATCACCTGGCCCGGAAACTGTACGGCTGGCACGAAATCTTCAGCACTGTTTTGAGAAATGAATATGCCGAGATTCAGTTCCGGCACCAGAATCATATTGGTTAAAAAAGCGGCTGTTCCTCCGGCATGCCCAAGCAACCTCAATCCGCGATATTGCAGATCCTGAAACCCATGAGCCACATCGGCACCGTGAGGTCGGTCGTTGTAGGCGCGGGTCCACATATCCTGGTGCGTTTCTTCGGAAAGCAATCGAACTCCATCCAGTTCACCACCATTCAGATGAAATTTCATCCATCGCGCCATATCAGTGGCCGAGGCTGACATACCACCAGCAGGCCAGTAAGCACCAATTTGCATTGCTCCCTGGTGATTAAGTGTACCATGTTCCGTTTTATATCCGCCAGCCAGGTTTTCGCGTATTTCCGAAGACATCTCACCCGGCAGATCAAGAATAGTGCGGTTTAAATCCAGCGGATCAAGTATACGCTCCTGCAGAAAGGTTTTATATGGAGTGCCGGACACATCTTCAACGATCTGTGCTGCCAGTGCAGAACCCCAGTTAGAATAGGAAGTGCGTTGTCCGGGTGGATAAACCCGCTTGGGCTGATGTTCACTCAATAGTTCGGACAGGGTTCGAGGATCATCATCGGCTATAGTAAAAAGCCTCATACTGTCTTCAAAACCCGCACGATGCGACATCAGATGACGCAGGGTAACCGGTTCTCCAAAGGCTTCTTCAATCTCTACCTCATTCAGGTATTGGTTCACGTCGGTATCGAGATCGAGCAAACCCTCTTCAGCCAGCATCATGACGGCAGTCCAGGTATACGTTTTGGAAACCGACCCGATCCTAAAGAGAGTTGTATCGGGGAGAACCGGACGCATCCGTTCTATATCTGCCATTCCATAACCGCGGGCAAAAATAAGACTGTCGTTCTGCACAATGGATACCGTAACACCAGAGAGTTTTTTCCCGCGCCGCTGCGTTTCCACTACCCCGTCAATAAAGTCAGCCAAATCATGATATTCTACGTATTCAGTTGTATCGTTTTCCTGAATGGTGAGTGTATCGGCCAGTGTTGTATCCGGCAAAGGTTGAAACATTCCGGTTCCCAGGGCAGGCATGGCTGATATAAGCATCATTAATCCACTCAGGACAATCCATCTTTTCAAACCATGCCATCTCAAAAATTCATGCTGTTCGGAAGCTAATTTATTAGTTGATGTGTAGATCATGGCAGGTTCTGTTTGATTGGTATTGAAAGTTTCAGCTGATTTATTTCTCTCTTTTTACAGCATCTTTATCCTTCATGTTACACAATTTTTGCATTCATTTACAGCCAATTAAAACGCCGCATTGTATTGCAAATAATGGAAACCCTTTTTACTGATGAGTGGCAAATACACTTATGTTGCCATCACCATCAAACAGAATGGTCTGATATTCTCTTGTAATCGGTGCATCCATCCCCGGAGCATTTGGCGGCATTCCCGGTACGGAGATCCCGATCGCTTCAGGCCGTTCAGACAGCATGCGAAGGATATCTTCTGCGGGAACATGGCCCTCTACTACGTAACCATCCACAATTGCAGTATGACAGGAACTCAGCTGACCCGGAATCCCTTTTTCACGCTTTACCTGGTGCAGATCATCCACCAGTTCATCCACCACGGTAAAGCCTTTCTCTTCGAGATATTCTGCCCATCGCACACAGCACATGCAGCCTTCTCCGTGATACATGGTGATGGTGATTTTATCTTCAGAAACTTCCGGTTCAAAAACAGGCCGGTCCTGGAATATAAAACCCCAGAAAAGAATACTTGCTGCCAACACGACAGCGATGATCATATAAAAGGTTTTGTTATTCATATCTGTAAAAAATTTTCAGGAAAGTTTTATATAATCTCAACCAAGTTAAGATAACGGTTTTATGTGAAATTTTGATGAGACCTGAAATGAATAATTGATTACCCGGCCTGTACAACCTTATTAAAATTTCAACTCCCTTTCCATTTTGCACCTTCCGATTCTCCCCCGAAAAACTCTTTCTTCCATATCGGCACATCTTTTTTGATCTTTTTAATTATAGAAAGCACCGCTTCGGTTGATTCTTTTCGATGCGGGGTGCTCACCGCTACAATCATAGACACCTCTCCCACGGGCACTCTACCTGTTTTGTGAAGAATTGCTGCCGCGCCTGCGGGAAACTCTTGCATCGCCTCATCCAATATCTTTTCGCACTGGTGTAGTGCCATCTCATCATAACTGTCGTACAGAAGCATCGTCACCTGCTTGCCGCTGTCATGATTCCGAGTTACCCCTTCAAAAAGATTCACCGCACCACAGTAGTCC
Organism: Balneolaceae bacterium; assembly: GCA_020832285.1. Lineage (GTDB taxonomy): Bacteria > Bacteroidota > Rhodothermia > Balneolales > Balneolaceae > Rhodohalobacter. The sequence goes on along the minus strand of JAFIFB010000058.1, from coordinate 55,696 downwards.
CGACGGACAAAAAGTGACACATCCTTCAGCGCAGGAAGCTCACCTCCGATTTGAACCCATATATTGTCGGTTTTTATCTGATGCATGAATTTTGATTTAAGTTATCTTCAAAAAGCCATTTCACCACTTCCAGCGCGGTTATCCCCCAATTGTAACCATACTCCGGTTTTCCTGCTTTGCGATGTTGAACCGGCCTGCGTGAGAAGGTTTTTTTTCCCAAATCACGCTACGGATAACCGGTTCGGGATCCTCACCTTGCCGGAGCAGAGTCAGCAGATCGGTTTCATCAGTGGAAAACAGGCAGTTTTTGATGGAGCCGTTTGCCAGAAGGCGAACCCGGTTGCAGCTGCCGCAAAAATGTTCAGTCATCGAACTGATGATACCAAACTTCCCGGCAAAGCCAGGTACCCTGTAATGTTTGGTGGTGTCGTTGGGGCCATCTTCAAGTTTCAATATTTCGAACCGTTCTGAAATCCGTTCCTTCATCTCTGCCAGTGAAACCATCTTTTCATCATCCCACCGATTTCCATCGAAAGGCATAAATTCGATAAACCGGACCGTAAGTGGCAGGTCCCGGGTCCACTCTACAAAATCCGTCAGCTCATCGTCATTCATACCCCTCATAATCACGACGTTCACCTTCACGCGAAAACCTTCATCCACCAGAAGCCGGATATTTCTCATCACCGTATCGAAGCCCGTGCGCCGGGTAATCATTTCAAACCGTCCGGGGATCAGCGTATCGAGGCTCACATTGATTTTGCGGAGACCGTTACCTTTCAGAAGGGAAATGTGGCGATCGATTAAAAGCCCGTTGGTAGTCATCGAAAGCTCCACATCTTTTTTCGCGAGATGTTTGAGGATCACATCAAAATCCTTCCGCACCAGCGGCTCACCACCGGTCAGCCGAACCTTTCTCACTCCCATGCTGATAAACAGATCTATCAGCTGGAGAAGCTCCTGAGTGGTGCAGAGTTCCTCTTTTGGGGTCCAGTCCGGATTTTCCGGCATACAGTACCGGCAACGCAGATTGCACTTTTCGATGAGTGATACTCTCAGGTAGTCGTGCACGCGACCATGCTTGTCAACAAGCGGTTTTTTCATCTTCACCCTCCGGATACCGGTGTGATAAAAGCCACTTCGTCTCCGTCCTGCAGTTTCAGTCCCGGGTTCGCATACTCCCGGTTTACGGCCAGGCGCACATAATCACGATACTGCTTAAGCATCAAAAAGTCAGCAGATAACCGATCAATCAGCTCTGAACACGTAACACCCGGTTCAATTTGAAAGGACTCCTTGCGCGTGCCTCGTTGCTCGGCCAGCACGCTAAACCATTTCAACTCCAAAGTAATAAGCCGTGGCTCGGTTCTTGATTCTGTGACAGAACTCATTTTTCTGTTTTTTGATTAGAAATCATTTGCGTTAAACATAAAAATGATAAAAGTTTGGGTGCATTCAAACTTCAATTCTATCCTCTGCGAATGTTTTCGTTCTTGGCGGTGAAATCGCTGAGTACAAAAGCCGCTGAGTTTTTATGAACCAACTCAATGATCAACATTTCACATAAACGAAATTCCCTCAGGTATGCAAAAGCATCGGGAAAACTCACCTCCACACCGGATGTGATCACAAAAGTAAAAAACAGAGAGATACCAAAAGGAGATCTGCTGGAAATAGCCCGAAGTGCTGGGATTCAGGCAGGCAAACGAACCTCGGAGTGGATAGTCTTCTGCCACTCCATGCCGATTGACTGGATCGAGATCAGTTACGAGATCCAAGAGGACGCCATCACCTTTATCGCAGAGGTGGAAGCGGTTTGGAAAACCGGTGTGGAAATGGAGGCCGTCACCGCCGTAATGGCCGCCATGCTGAACGCTTACGACATGCTGAAACCTTTGGATGCCAAGATCACCATGGGCGAGATCAAATTACTGGAAAAGCGGGGAGGGAAATCGGATATGCGGGATTCTTTTGATCCGCCGATCCGAACAGCTCTCGTCAGCGTCGATACCGCAAAAAAAGAAGGACGTCGTGCCGATCGTTCAAGTAATGTAATACGAAAATTTCTTGAAAATGAACCAATGGAGATCATATCCGAACAACAGCTTGAAGAAGAGGAAGAAACCGTAAAAAATTACTTGCTGAACCTTACTGATAATAAAATTGCAGAGCTGGTATTTTTATGCGGCTCAACTGGACCGGCCCCCAAAGATGTGGTTCCGAAGGTGATTCGTGAGATCTCCGATCGTGAAGTCCCCGGCATCGCCCACGCAATTCATCAGTACGGCCTGGAGAGAACTCCCTTCGCGATGATCTCCGATCAGGTTGCCGGCATCCGAAACGGTGTGCTGATGGTTGCTCTGCCCGGCAGCAAAAGAGGAGCAAGTGAAAGTATGGACGCACTCTTTCCGGGATTGCTTCATATTTTCAAGACCCTCAGAAGGCAGTAATCAATATTAATTTATCCTAAGCAATTATTCTGGTTTAGTCTATACGTAAAATCCGCAAGTATGTGTTTAGTTATACGAATCAAACAACCTGATAGCGACCGTGACGTTCTGATCCCTCGGGTGCACCCACCGGATCTGTCAGCGTTGTGATCTAAAATAATTACCTTTGACGCTGACAGAAAGTTCGGTGTGACACTGGCTTCGCTGTATGGTCGCTAAACAGATACAAGATTTTTCATACAGGCTTACAGCTCTATTTCTTCAATTTCAAAAAGGGCAGGTGTTTTAACATTCCAGTCAAACATGTCAATAAGCTTGGTTTTTAACACATTGCGTGCTTCCGGTTCGCCGTGTACCAGGTAGACAGCCTGAGGCGAGGTTTTGAGATCTGAAACCCATGACAATAATTCTTGTTGATCGGCGTGGCCCGAAAGCCCTTCCAGCATTTCAATTCTCGCTTTGACCGGGTGTAACTTTCCGAAAAATTTAATCTCTTCCGCTCCATCCAGAAGTTGTCTTCCGCGTGTACCCTCTGCCTGAAAACCTGCAAGCAGCACCGTGGTCTCCGGTTTTTTGAGATAGACTTTCAGATAGCTGAGTACACGTCCGCCGGTTACCATGCCGCTTCCTGCAATGATGATTTTTGGGTCTGGGTTTTCAATAATCTCCCAGGTTTCGTCGTAGGATTGAACCATATGAATTCTGCGGGAGATCTCCATGCATTTATCTTCATCCAGTTTATGCCAGTCATGATATTTTCTGAACACGGAATAGGCATCAATCCCCATCGGACTATCCAGAATAACGGGAAGTGAACCAGGCAGCTTTCCCTCTTTATAAAGCTGCCATATCAGGTAGATCAGCAACTGGGCCCGCTCTACAGCAAAGCTTGGAATTATGAGAGTGCCGTTTTTTTGAACCGTTTCCTCAATGATAGTCAGTAGTTTTTCAGAAACACTGTTTGCAGAATGAAGCCGGTTACCATAGGTACTTTCCATGACAAGAATATCCGCTTTGTTCGGTTTCCTGGGATCAAACAGCAGCGGATCAGAAGATCTGCCTACATCTCCCGAAAAAACTATTCGCTTTCCTGCTATCTCCAGCTCGATAAATGTGGCACCAAGTATGTGACCGTTATATTGAAATCGAATGCTGATCTGATCATCAATTGGTATCCATTCACCTTCCGGTTTTGGCAGGAACAGGGGAAGTGTCTTTTCCACATCAAGAAGGTTATAGAGCGGCTTGGCCGGTTTGTGTTTTGTAAAGCCATCTTTGTTGGCCCGTTCAGCATCCTCCTCCTGAATTTTGGCGCTGTCGCGCAGTATGATTTCAGCAATATTCAGCGTTGGCGCAGTACCCCAAACCGGCCCTCTGAACCCCATGTTCACAAGGCGTGGAAGAAAGCCGATGTGATCAGCGTGACCGTGTGTAAGCAGCACCATATCTATATCGGCAGCTTTCACCGGAAGCTGCTGCCAGTTTAGCTCTCGAAGTTCTTTAATGCCCTGAAACATACCGCAGTCAATCAGGATTTTTTTGTTTGGCAGTTCAAACAGATATTTAGAGCCGGTAACTGTTCCCGAAGCCCCTAGAAAATGGATATGAGCATAAACTCTCATGAATTACTGGAATGGGAATTACAGATTGCACGAGCTTCTTTGATGACCCGGTTTGCCTTGCGCTTGTCGATTCCGATCTCTTCCAGTACACTCCTATTTTCATAAAGCTGCACTGTAAGTACAATTCCTTTGTCCGTAAGCTGTTCTTTATCAACTTTGGTAAGAGTTGAGAGGCATGTGACCGGATGTAGATTCAGGCGACCGATCACATCTTTCAACCCGTTATCTTTTGGATAGTCCCAGCTCAATAGATTTAACCCGATGCATTCTCCGTAATCGAGAGCATCCTGAGTGAACCTGGTGTTTGTAACCACATAACCAGAGTGTTCTTTTCCGGCATGACCCGGCTGACGGGTCCAGTTATTTTTTACATCTAAAAACCGTGATTGTATATACAAGGGAACCTGCACATTGCAACTATTTTCCTTCTTGTTGTGAAACTTGCACTCCACCATATAGTAGTGATCATCTTTTACAGCAATCACATCAATTTCGTGGGTAACACAATCGCCCTGAACTTTAACGCCCACTTCGGTTTTATAACCCACTCTATTCAATATTTCAGCAACAAAACGCTCAAAAGGAAATCCGGTCGGGCCCAGCTCAAGAATAGCTTCTTTAAGTTTATAGCGTCCGGCTACACGATGAGATTCAGCCCTGAGTTGCCGGAATGCTTCACGATAGATTTTCCGTGTAGTGATTCCTTCAACCAGCAGATCTTTTATGGAATGGGTAATCGAGTCGATGATAAGATCCGATGCTCCCGCATTTTTTAGCGACCGCCTTAGCTTGGATTCATCAAACGGTTCCTGCTTCCCCGATGCTTTTGTTACTTGAATTTGGGCCATTAAAGGAAGTTTTCGGTGGTGGTTTTAATGAATAAAAAGGAATAATTAGTTAAAAGACAGAAATGAAATACAGTACATCGGTTTGATTAACCACTAATGCACACTGCGCACCTGTAAATCATCATCCAGCTCTACCACGGCAAACCCAATATCTGCCTCCAATTCCTCTTCTGGATGGACATATCGCAAATCCCGGATAAACACTTTCCAGCCATCATCTAACTGCTGCACCTCGTAATAAGGAAAACGGATCCAGTTGCGCAAGCCGCGTACATCGGGTGAGTTCAGGGCCGCTTCTATAATATCATCCGGTTCCACGATCGGAATCGGTTCACCGATGGCTTCAAAACTACCGGGGCGCATCCAGTTTATTCTGAACCGGTAATAGTGATTCTCTGAAGCTGCAATGCCGGTTCGCAGCAGAAGACGAGCCGGGAGCGGGTTTGCCATCACCTGTTTTATTTCTATCTCCTCTTCACTAAACTGGGCGCGGGCATGTGAAGCGGTTAGTTTCGACCCGGTGATCATGAACGCTATGTAGAGCAAGAGGAGTGCCAGAAGTGTGAATGTTATAGGCTGCGTGGCTCCGTGATACCGTCCCGACCAACGAACAATAATAATCGCAATGAAACCTGTCAGCCAAATTACTTTCAAAAACAGCGGAACTACATCTGCAGTGGTAATCAGGGCTGTGACAGCCGTGCCAAGTACGATCCATCCGCTTATACTAAGCCATGAATTTGATCTCGCAAGTACCACCCCTGCACCGGCAAGCAGCCAGAACCATGGATCAACGATAAAGAGTGTATCGCCGTAGAACCAGGTATCATTGAACGGCATAAGAAGGCGGATACCATAGGTGTTCAGCCAGTCCAGCAGAGGATGGCTCCAAACCCCGAGAAATGCGATACCCAATAGCATTAAAGGCCGCATTGGCGGACCCTGACGCGTGCGATTCCGTCGCTGCATTCTCTTCTGAATCAAACGGTCAACGCCAATCATCATGCCAGTCAACAGAAAGGGCCAGATCATCAGTGCCAGAATTCCGTGAGTCCACCCTCTGCGAAACCATAGTCCATAATCGGAACTGATCAGCATGGCTAAGCCATCAACATCAGGAATATTTGCACCAATAATTAATGTGGCTGTTGCCAGAGCCGTTTTTCTTTTCAGGCCGGCTTCTGCCATTGTCGCACCAAAAAGTGTATGTGCAAGAGGATCCATATTTTAAATGATTAACGGTACTGAATGTTTGATGAACAGGAAAAGATAGTGTAGCCTCTAATATCCTGTTGATTTTAAAAATGAACAGATCAATGATAGTAATACAACAGGAGTTATAAAAAAGTTTGAATCGATTCAGTTTATGAGTTAATCAAATACATGAAAAATCTCATAACGTACATGTTTGTTGTGATAATGGGTAAAATCGTTAAGTGATTATCGGGAAAGGAAAATAGCAGAAATTGTGTTGGCTATGAAAGATTGGGAAAAACTTCTAATTGACGCATCAAACACCCCTCCCGGCTAAAGCCGTACTCCCCTCAAGGGGAGATATATTTTGTCAGATCTGAAATAGTGTTGCCCTGCTTTTTTGGGCAAGATGAGGGGCTACTGGTGACAGTTGGCCCTATCCATTCGGACCCATCCCCCGGCCCCTTCCCTATGCCGCAACTGCACGGCACAAGTTAGTGTTTTTCTAATCCCGACCCCTCGGGGGAAGGGGTGACTCTTTTGTCGAGTGGTTGCCTTCGAAATAGGTGAAAGCCCCTCCTTGCGGCGTGCTTTTCGCCGGAGGGAGGGGTTGGGGTGGGTCCGCAATGATCGAAATTATGATTCTATATAAAAGTGGATTTCTGTCACTTCTGAAATAGTGTTGCCCCGGTTTTGGGCAAGATGAGGGGCTACCGATGACAGGTATACACCAATAACAAATAACAAAATCCCATCTAATCCGCTATCACAAACACCCTGTAGTTATCCCTGGTAATCACCTCATAAGAGGCATTTTCATAGGTTTCAATCCATGCTTTTGGAGCCTTTGTTTTTTTTGATGGATTCCATTTAAACTCGAATCCCCGGAGTTTTCCACCGCTTTCCTCAATCAGATCGATCTCTTTTTGATCGTAGGTGCGCCAGTAGTAGTAATTGGCGGTGTGCCAGGCAAACGCGTTTCTTTTGATGCGCTCGATGAAAAGGAAGTTTTCCCAGAGCTGCCCCACATCATTCCGCATGTCCGGTGAGTTGAAGTTGGCAATAACTGCATTACGGATACCCAGATCCATGAAATAATACATATTCATTTTTGACACTTCCTTCCTGAGATTTCTGGAAAATCCGCCAAGTGAAATCAAGACAAACGATTTCTCAAGCAGGTCGAGATATCTCTGTACGGTTTTTTTGTCAAGCCCAAGCTGTTTTCCAAGCTCAACGGTAGATACCTGGCTTCCAATTTGAAAGGCTAGTAATTTTAAGAGGTCAAGAATAACCTTCGGACGTCTCAGCCTCTGAAACTCGAGTATATCTTTGATCAGATATGAATTTTTTATTTCTGTAATTCGATCTTCTTTAATTTTGGTTTCTTTTGAAGTCACTACTTCCGGATAAGAGCCATAGATTTAATCGTTCTTCAATCTGTTTATCCAATTCGTAGACTGTGGTGGTCTGTTTGAGTTCTTTTAATGAGATTGGATATAGAGTGATTATATTTTTTCTGCCGGTCAGTGGTTCATCCGTTGAATTGGCAAGATCGAAGGATGAAGAGCCGGTCACAATCACATACTTATCGGGGAAGTGATCAACCACAAGCTTCAGGGCTGTTCCTATATTTTCAATCTTTTGAGCTTCATCAATAACCAATAGATCAATATTTGACATCATTTGCTCTATCAACCGCAATTCACATTTCGCGAAATCTGCAGAAAACGAAAAATCATCCCCTGTATAGGACTGATAGTTCAGATTCGTCTGTTCCAGGAACTGCTTCAAAAGAGTCGTTTTGCCTACCTGACGAGCACCTTAGATGATCAGAACCTTCCCTTTTTGAATATGCTTTGCAATATTTACTTCTCTTGGTATTACGCGAGTCATAGTGGAAATTTAATTTTCTGTTGAATAATTATACTAATCAATTCCCTCAATTTATATAAATTAGGGGAGTACAATTCCCCTAATTAATACAATATAGGTGAACAATAATCACTCAATTCACATCAATTGGAGTATCACGATTCCCCAAATCTGTCAGAAAACAGTTGTTTAGTATTTCCAAGTAACTAAACTTGAGCTTACTAACTCGACCACTCTGTTTCGAGATAAGGGTAAGTGAGCAATTTCTTATCGCGTGTGATGAGTTTGGCGCCATTCAGAATACAGGTAGAAACGATAAAACGGTCTGCTGGATCTTTGTGAAAGTCACCCGGCAGTTGTGTTGATTTCAAACAGATATCAATATTCAAATCGATCCAGACTATCGGGAAATGGTTGGCTGCCGTTTCAATCCACTCGTTCACTGGTAAATTTAGAATTAGCCTGTTTTTATCAACTAACATCGCAATTTCCCACACTGATATTGCTGATACCAGAAACTGATCCTCCTGATTGATTCGCCTCCATAACGAATCCGGCATTTCAGCATCTTCATTGGCGTACCAAATCAGGGCATGAGTATCCAGCAGTATCACTCTTTAAGTACCTCCCAATCTGTGTCAATCGGAGAGAGTATATCGTCCTGTTTTAATACAGAATCTTTAAGTGGATTCTGGCCGGAACGTTTATTTAGCACAGGCTGGACCTCTGCTATAGATTTGCCATGCTTTGTAATAACAAGGTGAACTCCTTTTTCGTCCACATCCCGCATGTAGGAGAGACATTTCGACTTAAACTCTGTTATAGAAACTGTTTTTTTCATGGCGCTGAAGGTGAAGTGACTACTTGAATATAGTCATTTTTCAACTTATATGTTTAACACAATTAGCAAATAGTGCTCGAATTGCCACAAACGATTGTCTGTGTTATCTGTGGTGATTTTAGTAAGTTCGTGGATTAATGAATCATTCCAGTCTTGATTCATCACCCACAAACAGCGCATGAACCAATCGTTTCCAAACAAAGAAACTCCACTTGCCAAAGAGCTGCTAATATGGCTGCTGATTGCCAGCAGCCTTGCGCTGGTTAACTGGTTTATCAACTATCAACCTTATCCTGAAGACCCATATAGCAGTCTGAAACTTCTGATCGTTCATCTCGCCTACAGCTATTTTGTCTTCTTACATATACTTATCCTGATAGCGATTTTCCGTACCCTGTTTTGGAATCGCCTGAAAACAGCCAGCCGGATCGTACAGGAATCAACCGGCCTTGTGTTTGCATTTATTGGTTTTGCTTTGGGCTTGTTCAATATGCAGTGGTTTGCAGATTATGCCCACAGCTTCATGTTTCCCCAACAAAGCATCAATTTCAGTATTTCCGATTCATTAATCTACTGGCTGGGAACCTTTGTCGCCATTGGGATCATCGGTATTTTCGCCGTTTCATATTATACGATGCGACTAAACCTCAAAGCGAGTTACCGTATCCACCTTGAGCGTGTACGGTTGCAGGGAGAACTGGATACAGCCAGGAAGATGCAGATGGGAATCATGCCGTCACAAGCGCCGGATCTGCCAGGAGTGGATATTGCAGGAATCTGCCTGCCGGCCACTGAGGTAGGCGGTGATTATTTCGACTACTTTCAAAAAAACGGGAGTAACTCCGAACTCGGCATTACTGTAGCGGATGTCAGCGGAAAAGGGATGAGTGCGGCAATGACGGCGGTCATGGTCAGCGGAATGCTGCATGCCGAAGCAGCCCGGGAGCTAAAGACGGGCGAAATGCTTAGCCGAATCAATGGTCCGCTCTTCAAAAAAACCGATCGCAGAATGTTTACAACCCTGCTCTTCGGAATTCTGAACATGAAGAAGATGCGATTTACCTTTACGAATGCCGGGCAGTTGCCCCCGCTTCTCCTGCGTGATGAAACCATTACCGAGCTGAAAGCGGAGGGTCCGCGTCTGCCTGTCGGAATTACAAGAAAGGTGAATTATACCAGTGAAACCATTCCGCTGAAACCGGGTGATCGACTCTTAATTTACACCGATGGCGTCAACGAAGCGATGAATCAAAATCGTGAGCAATTTGGTGATCCCCGCCTGATAGAAGCATTTTCTGAAACAGCAGACATTCAGTCTGCTGAGGAAGCTTTGACATCAATCCAATCGAAGGTTGGTTACTTTACCGGCAGTGAGCCTCAGCATGATGATATAACTATGGTGTATATTCTAATCGGGCACGCTGCTGATATATAGCCTGGAAAGCAGTTAAGCTACTCATTACAGATTCATTATCAATCTTCGTATTTTGAAATTTTTAAATTTTCAATTCTGCAGTTTATTCAACAGATGTTCAACCCCACAGAAAAAGACGAGAGACTCTACCTCAAAGAAATTATTGATAAGCTCGAAGACGCGTACATCGCCATAGATGAACGAGTGAACCGGGAGCATAAGGAGCTTCAGGAGCAGAAAACTTACCTTTATGAGAATAAAACCGGCATGGATGCAGCAGAAAAAGCCTCCATAAAGCAATCGGTGAATATGCAGGCGATCTCAGGTGAGGCCGCAGCAGCGTATAAAATACGTCTCCAAAAGCTGATTAGCCGACCCTATTTTGGCAGGATCGATTTCAGGGAAGAGAATGAGCAAGAAGGGGAGCCGGTATATGTGGGAATCCACTCTTTTGTAAATGAGGACGACAGTAAACCTCTGATTCACGATTGGCGCGCCCCGGTCTCGAGCCTTTTTTATGATTTTGAGCCGGGCAGTGCCTCGTTTGAAACGCCAAACGGAACGCGCGAAGGCGAGATCGAGCGGAAGCGCCAGTTTCGCATTACGAATGGGGAGATGGAGATGATGCTGGAGTCAGGACTCTATATCCGCGATGATGTGCTTCAAAAAGAGCTTAGCCGTTCGGCCGATGACAAGATGAAAAACATCGTTGCCACCATTCAGCGAGATCAGAACGCAATCATACGTAATGAAACATCTCCGGTGCTGATCATACAGGGTGTGGCCGGATCGGGTAAAACATCGATCGCGCTCCACCGGATTGCCTTTCTGCTCTATCGATTCAAAGACACGCTCTCCTCGCGGGATATCATGATCATCTCACCCAACAAGGTGTTTTCCGATTATATCTCAAATGTGTTGCCCGAACTGGGCGAAGAAACCATACCAGAAATGGAGATGGAGGAGCTGGCGAACAGGGTGCTGGGCGATAAGTTTAAATTTGAAGGATTTTTCAATCAGGTTCAGAAGCTGCTTGAAGATCATGATGAGGAGTACATCAAACGAATTGAGTTTAAAGCTACCCCCGAATTTCTGTCGAAGCTGAATACCTACTCGAGCTGGATGAAACGCAACCGATTTCAGCCGCACGAGATCAAGGTGCGATTTAAAACCGTGTCTGTTCAGTATCTTCGTCAGCGTTACAATGCCAACAACCAGCTGCCGCTGATGCGCCGGCATACCGCTATTGCCTCGGATATCATCAAAAAAGCGAAACGGGAGTTCAAATATATGTTAAAACCCGAAGAGAAGAAGGAAATCCGCAAGCAGGTAAAACAGATGATGGGGAGCGACAACCTGCGGGTACTCTATAAAGGGTTTTATGAATGGATTGAGAGGCCGGAGATGTTTCAATACGCGAAAGGGTCAATATTTGAATTTTCTGATCTGTTTCCGCTGGTATACCTGAAGATGCAGATGGACGGCGCGGATACCATGCAAAATGTAAAACACCTGATTGTGGATGAGATGCAGGATTATACGGCGGTTCAGTATGCGGTGCTCTCCAAACTGTTTCCCTGTAACAAAACGATTTTGGGGGATGCCAACCAAAATGTGAATCCCTACAGCTCAACAACCGCGAAAGATATCGGTGAGATTTTTACGGAGTCGGAATCCGTAACGCTTAACACGACGTACCGTTCAACGCGGGAGATTGTAGAATTTACCAAGCGGATTTCCTCAAATGTGGTTGCAGACCCTATTGAACGCCACGGAGAAAAGCCGGAGGTTCTTGGGTTCGAATCCGGAATTACCGAAAAGAAAACTATTTTGAAGTTGGCTGAGGAGTTCCGGGCATCGGATGATCAGACGCTTGGTATTCTGTGCAAAACCCAAAAACAGGCCAAAAAACTGCACAACTATCTAAAAAAACATCTCGATGAACTGCATCTGCTATCGCCCGAAGAATCGGCCCTGTTCTCAGGTATTGTAATTACGAGTTCCCACCTGGCCAAAGGCCTGGAGTTCGACCGGGTGATTGTGCCGCACGTTACCACAGAAAACTACCAAACCGATGTGGACCGCAGCATGCTCTACATCGCCTGTACTCGCGCCATGCACTGGCTTGTGCTTACATACGCCGGAGAACTGACGCCGTTAATTGGAGGAAACAAGTGAATTCAAACAAAGCTAAATGAGATATTTTCGTCAGATTGAGATTGTTCTTTACTCAATTTGTATTAATAGTGGACTTATCGTTTCCTAATTGATGGGCAAGTCGATCTCAGGTTAATCAGTATTCGAATGTTTGATTTAGTTTGCCCAATAACAAACATTTCATACATACATCATAATACAATGAAACGAATTCAGATTTACATATCAGACGAGATGAAAGAGGAGTTGGACACCCTCTCCCGTCAGCGCGGCACAAGCAAAAGTGAAATTATTCGTGAAGCTGTAACCGAATATATCTCCCGCCACTCCGAAAGTGAAAAATTGGAAAAATTGAAAGCGGGTGCCGGTTTGTGGAAAGAGAAGAAAGATCTTCCTGATCTGTCAAAATTGCGAATTGAATTCGAACGGTTTAACTGAGTAAAAACCGCATGGCCCGTTATCTCTTCGATACAGACGTTATCATAGAATATCTTCGGGGAAAGAAACAAGCGATTCAGTTTTTTATCATCTTTTGTTTCGATGCTTTCGGTCTTCTCCAGTCTCTCTAATAATCTTTTGGCTGCTCGCTGGGGTTCTGTTTCAATTTCGTTGATCTCTTCTTTTCCGATTACTTCTTCAAACATTTGTGATACGGATATACCCCGCCTTTTAGCCTGGCGTTTGGCATATTTGATTACATCCTCTTGAACGGTAAGGGTGAGTTTCTTTTTCATAACTATACGTGCTTATTTAAACATACGTATTTGCTAATTCTCATACAAAACCGGCCATCAGTTCCAAAGGATCCATATTCGGAAAAAAATCGGCAGGAATCTCCCGTCATCTGCTCAGATTTAAAACTCCACTTTTCACCTTTCACTTTTCACTTCTCCCTACTCACTCATCCATCTTCAACAACCGCGCATTAATCGCCACAATCACCGTACTGGCCGACATCAGAACTGCACCCACCGCGGGACTTAAAATGATTCCCCATGCAAACAGCACACCGGCAGCAAGAGGTATGGCAACTACGTTGTAACCAGTAGCCCAGATCAGGTTTTGCACCATCTTACTGTAGGTGGCTTTTGACAGTTTGATCAGGTTTACCACATCTTTCGGGTTGTTTTTTACCAGTACGATATCTCCGGTTTCCACGGCTACGTCCGATCCAGCCCCGATGGCGATTCCCACATCAGCCTGTGCAAGGGCAGGTGCATCGTTTACGCCGTCGCCGGTCATCGCCACCAGCTTTCCCTGCTGCTGAACCTCCTTCACCTTGTCTGCTTTCTCATCCGGCAGAACCTCGGCAAACACCTGGTCGATTCCCAGCTCTTTTGCTACATATTCAGCGGTCTGGAGGTTATCACCCGTAAGCATCACACACTCGAGGCCCATTTCATGGAGCTGCCGGATCGCCTGTCGCGACTCCTCCCGTATCTCATCACCCAGTGCAATGGCTCCACAGAGCTTGTCCTCAATAATCACAAATACCACCGTTTTGCCCTGAGAGGAAATCTCCTCAACCTGGTCTGTGGTGTACTCCATCTCCTGCTCATGGACATAACCCGGACTCACCACCTTCACGTCCTTTCCTTTCACCACGCCCTCAATCCCTTTACCGGTGATTGAGTTGAACTCTTCCGGTTCGGGAACATCATCCCCGGCCTTCTCAAGAATTCCTTTGGCCAGCGGATGCTCCGAGTTGGTTTCAAGAGAGGCGGCAAATGTCAGGATCTCCTCATCGGAATACTCATCATTGAAATTGAGAATATCGGTGACGGTAAACGTGCCATGGGTGAGCGTTCCGGTTTTATCAAAAATGACCGCCTGCAGGTTTCGGGCCTGTTCAAAGGCAACACGGTTACGAATCAGGAATCCGTTGGTTGCGGCCAGGCTTGTGGAGACCGCCACCACCAGCGGAATGGCCAGCCCCAGGGCGTGCGGACAGGCGATGATCATCACCGTAACGGTACGGTTCATCGTAAAGCTGAGCTCCTGTCCGGTAAAGAGCGACCACGCCATAAAGGTTAAAGCACCGGCTGAAATGGCCACAATGGTTAGCCAGAAGGCCGCACGGTTTGCCAGATCCTGTGTTTTGGATTTACTCTCCTGCGCCTGCCGAACCAGTTCCACTACCTGCGACAGAAACGACTCATCGCCGGTCTTGTTGATCTCGACCGTAAGTGAGCCTTCACCATTCACAGATCCGCCGATCACCTCATCCTCTTTCGCCTTGCTCACCGGTTTCGACTCTCCGGTCAGCATCGCTTCATTCACACTCGATTCACCTTTTACAACAATGCCATCCGCCGGAATTTTTTCGCCCGGTTTGATGAGGACTTCATCTCCTTTCTTAAGCTCCTCAACCGGTACATCTTCAGTAGACCCATCTTCCTTCACGCGGTGTGCCTTACCCGGCAGCAGTTCCGCCAGTTTTTCCAGGGCTGCCGAAGCGCTCATCACCGACCGCATCTCCACCCAGTGACCCAGCAGCATAATGGCTACCAGTGTAGAGAGCTCCCAATAGAGGAGGTGTCCGTCGAAGCCCAAAACGACAGCCGTGCTGTACACATAGGCTACGGTAATCGCCAGGGCGATCAGGGTCATCATGCCCGGCTGCTTTTTCTTCAGCTCATCGATCAGCCCGGAAAGAAACGGCCAGCCGCCAAAGAAATAGACCACAGAAGAGAGGGCAGCCAGAATCCATGTATCACCCGTAAACTGCCAGTCCACTCCCAGGAAATCCTGGATCATCGGTGAAAGTGCGAGAATAGGAATCGTTAACGTCAGCACCCACCAGAAGCGGAACTTAAAATCCTCCACCATCATTTTGTGATGATCGTGGTGGGAGTGACCTTCATGATCGTGGCCATTGTGGCTGTGACTCAGCTCCTCGCCTGACCGATTCCCGCGGTCTGACGAATCTTCGTGATGATGATCGTGCTCGCCGTGATTGTGGTGTTCATGGTGATTCATGATTCGGCCTCCGTTATTTTCTTTTCAAATCCCCCTCAAACTAAAGATATGTAATGGTTTAAACGTTATTGGAATATCAGAGTGTTGTGTAATACTTTTGGATTCACTCCTTACTGTCCGATTCAGAGATTTCAGCTCTGTCTTACGTTTCATGCTCAGCATTCGATATTCCAAAATGTGTATCTTAAGGTCATGAAAATAATTCGTGATTACATCGGGTGGTGGCTGATTCTTCTCGCAGCGACAGTGGTTGTTTCGGTACTCACTTCCGTACAAGTTACTCCGTTGGGTTTGCTGGGAAGCGTGATCGGGCATTTCCTATTTGCAATAGGCGCAGCCTTCATCCCCTGGCTGGTGTATCGATGGATGGGAAAGCCGCTTACACCCCTTCAGATGATGTGGACCATCACTGTGGGCTGGCTGATCCTGGCTGTGGCCAATCTTTCGGTTTGAAGCAGCTCAGAATAACGCCAGAAATTGAGGGTATTATCTCGAGAAAATCGACTATCTCTGGTTTTGAAATCGGACCAATCGCATACTCTTTGATTGAACGATTCAGGCGATATCCGATTTAACGATTTTTAAAATCTCAGGAAATAAAGAGTTCAATCATCCAGGGAGTCACGGTGCAGAGAATCAACGAGCCTCCAAAGCTGTGATTTGTGTGAGACTCTTGCCTCTCCGGTTCGTTCAAACATCTTTTCTACATCATCTTCCGTCATATCAGGATGAGCAGATTGAATCAACTCTGCACTCAGAGGTTCCTGAAGGTGAAAGAGGCTGTCGTAATAATCAATCGTGCCGTAATCGTAACTGCGATTAATATTTTCGGGATTCTCCAGAAGTAGTAGCGAGCCGCTGTTCAGAATTTCTCTGCGTATTCGCTCGTGATGTATGTCTGTCCATATTTCTGTTTCCAGTTCTATGTGCTTACCGCTTCCGTTCCTCGTGTCGAAATAGTTGACGGTGATAAACTCACTCACGGGTTTCCCGTCCGTATAAGGAGATTTAACCGCTTTCTGAAGCCACAGGTCAGATCCAGCAAATATCCTGACTTCATCGGCTCTGTCATAAAGCTCCTGAAGATCTATTCCGGGATAAGCCTGATATATAGCCTCTGTATTACGCTCATCATCAACCAGTTGCCGGTTTTCATATACTGAGATGGTAATAAAGTCGTAATCAGGGTCTCCATCTGGCGCTGCGGTGCCCGGAAATACTTTGTAGAGATACCATGCAGTCGTCACACCCAGGCGGATACGCTGTTCGTGAATTCGCCTCCATTCACCAAGTTCAATTTCAAGATATTGTCTGGGTGTGGTATCTGCATGGACTTTCAGATAATCCATTTTCAGATAGATCGTATTGTCGGATTGGGAAAAAGCAGGTTCGGCCTTGGTAAATAAAAGGGAAGCCAGGGCGAAAAAAATGAGAAAGATCAGATTCAGAAAGTTTTGTTTAAGAATCATAAAGTGGAAATTGATGGTGATGCATGGGATTTAGTGGTCATTATAGTAAAAATGAGGGTTCTGTGTCGAAAGAATAGATCGGAATCTTGTTTAAATTGCCGCTTTTACACACCTTGTTCGAGATAATACTTGTAGAATTATTTCCACTTCATTCACCGATGACCTTAACCATAACAAGAAAGATATAATGAAATCTATCTCCATTTCAGCGGTTTTTATAGTTCTGATCAGTTTATTTCCGGCAGAGTATACAACCGCTCAGGAAAACATATCCACACCTTTTTATCAACAGTTTCTGCATCTTGATTACTACGGACAGGTAGAACATCATGCCGACAGAATTCAACCTTATGCCGGGAACCCGCGTTACTGGCAGTACAAAGGTGAATCGGTTCTGCTGATTGGCGCCACTGACCAGGACAACCTCTTTAACCATCCCGATATTTGGCCGTTTGGGCTGGAATCTCACCTCGATCTGATGGTGCGCTACGGAGGCAATTATGTGCGAAATACCATGAGCAGCCGGGATGCGGGCAACGAATGGCCCTTCGGAAAACAAGAGAACGGACTTTATGATCTCGAAACCTGGAATGATGAGTACTGGAATCGTTTCAGAAATTTCATGGAGTGGGCGTATGAACGCGATATCATCGTGCAAATTGAGGTTTGGGACCGGTTCGATTTTGCCCGGGCACCCTGGAACCTGAATCCCTTCAACCCAAAAAACAACATCAACTATACAGCTGAAGAGAGCAAACTGCCCGAAGTGATTGAAACCCATCCCGGTCAGCTTGAAAATCCGTTCTTTCGAAGCACCACTTCACAGGAAGACAACCCGCTGGTCCGCCAGTATCAAAAAGCGTTTGTGGATAAAATGCTCTCAATCTCGCTGGATTATCCGAATGTGCTCTATTGTATCAGCAATGAGACCAACGAATCGCCCTACTGGAGTGATTTCTGGGCGTACCATCTTTTTACACGTGCACAAGAGGCCGACAGGCTGATATTTGTGACCGAAATGTGGGATGCCTGGGACCTCTCGGATCCTGAGCACGATGCCACGTTTCACAAGCCAGAAATGTACCGCTATGTGGATATTTCACAGAACAATCATCAGCGGGGAGAAACACACTGGGAAAATGCGCAAACTGTAAGAACAGTACGTCTTGATGATGGCCAGCGCCCAATGAACAGTATTAAAATTTATGGCGGTGAAGTACACGGCGGCGGGCTGATTGAGGGAACCCGGAAGCTTTGGAGAAATATCTTTGGCGGATTTGCAACTTCGCGTTTCCACCGGAGCGGCCCGCTTTTTGCTTATGGTTCAGGCCTTTCGTCTGATGCTCAGGCGCAGATGAAAAGCATGAGAATGCTGAGTGACGAAATCAGTTTTTTTGAAGGCGAATCGGCAAACCACCTGCTTTCAGACAGAGAAGATGACGAAGCCTATGCATTTGCGGTGGAAGGAAAACAGTACGCCGTTTACTTCCCCAATGGGGGTGAGGTGATTATCGAACTGCCGGAGAAAAACGGATATTCAATAAAATGGCTCGATATCATTCACAGCCGCTGGCTCAATGAAACTGCCGTTGAGCCGGCTAGAGATCTTCGCATTTCAGCACCGGGTTCAGGTCCCTGGGTGGTTCTGATTGTTCCCGGGGATGAATGAGGTTACTCATGTTGAGTTTGCCCATAAGCGGGGCAATACTATTTTAAAAGGTGACAGAATATGAGCCTCTAACCAAAAGCAGATGAGTGGAGCGAGTGCATGGAGAGATCTCCTTGTTCTTAGGACAGATCAAAAAATCGTCTAACAAAATTCCTTCCAATTTCAAGGATATTTCAAAGTCCTTAAAATATTATCTATCAACGGTTTAACGGTCTGATCGAATCCACCACTGCTTCATATAGTGACCAGTCGTAATCGAATTTCCCGCTTTGGGTAGGATGCGGCCAGGCGCTCCAGACAACAATAACCACGTTTTCTGCGGGATTCAGATAGATCGTTTGTCCGAAAATGCCGTCTGCGCTGAAGGCTCCATCACGCCTCCCGGCCTCTGTTTCGGCTGTCCACCAGAGATACCCATAATCTATTTCTGTGCCGTCAGGTAATTTTTTGGGTGATCCTGCCTTCTGAACCCAGTTTTCGGGCAGAATTTCTTCACCATTAACCACTCCATTGCTGATTACAAACTGCCCGAATCGCCCGTAATCGCGAAGGGTTGCGGCAAACCCGCTCCCGCCGATTTCCACTCCATCTTCCGAATCGAGCCACCACCATGCATCGGCCTCAGCTCCCATCGGATGCCAGATCCGTTCTGATAAATATTCGGAAAGTGTCCTTCCGGTTGCGCGATATAACACTTCAGAAGCAATCTGGGTTTCTCCGGTATTGTATCGATAAACGGTTCCGGGATCATGTTCCCTTTCCAGCCCTGTCATCACACCCATCACCGCACCGGATTCTTCAGAGATTTGCGCATCGAGCAGGTGCCGCCGGTCAGAATCGGGATCTGTGTACTCTTCATTCCAGGCAACTCCGGATGTCATCATCATTACATTTCTGATGGAGACTCCGTCGTAGGCAGTTCCTTCAAGAGATGGAACGTAGCGGGTCACAGGGTCTTCTATGCTCTCAATATATCCGTCCTGAAGGGCTGCTCCGATCAGGGCTGAAACGATCGATTTGGCAATTGACATCGACATCCAGCGTGTCTGTTCGGTATTGCCGAACCGGTAAAATTCATGAATTTTTTTTCCGTCTTTCAGAATCAGCATCGCTGCCACGCGGTTTTTTTCGATATAGTCATCCATAGAATAGGTTGAATCCTGAAATATAAAATGAACTTCGGGAGGCAATCTGTCGGAGGAAGGCAGTTCTGACGGAGTTTCTGAGTGGGGGACCTTTCGGGATGGGAAAACCCGGTCGATATTGCGATAGGTGTTAACGGCAAGATCCTGTGACAGTGCTGCATCATAAATCTGATGAGCAGAGCCAATCGATTCATTCGCATGCGGGTAGGGTTGGTCTTCAAGCGATTGGCAGGAAGCAAGCACACTAACCAATACGAACAGCGGGAGGCAAAACACCCATTTCGGCCCTGATCGAATGACCGGCTTGAGAAATGAGACAAAAAGTTTCAACGGGTTGGAGTCTGATGATCTGAGATTCGGTTTATGCATTTAATGGTACTGTGTTTTGGATTGAAGAATTACCTGTATCAGTTCACTCAAGCATGAGTTCGATTTTAAATGTGTAAAAAAATACTGAGACTGTCCAAGAAGTGGGTTTCAAGATCTTAAAACCTAAAATTTTTAAGTTTGTCAAGGTATTGAAAAGGAGCGCCCCTCCTTGCGGCGTGTTTTTCGCCGGAGGGAGGGGACGGGGGCGGGTCAGAAAAGATCGGATCTTGTTACTTCCTAAATAATTTAGGCATGTTTTAGGTGGTTTTGTCTTTTTAGACAGCCTCGGGGTGTGGTTACAGTACTTTGTATAGGTCTAAAAACCAAAATGGTTGGCTGGTTGCCTGTTTTTCCCAACGGGATGGCCGTGGCACAACCACCCTTAAATCCCCTCCTTTTTTCAAGGAGGGGAGTCACTTTTCCCAAATTCTTATTTGAGCTAAAGTCACTTCAGATACTCCTCAAACCAATCCACTACACGGTTCATAAAATCGAGCTGATGTGCCCTTTCAGTAAGGCCATGCGGCTGGCGGGGATAGAGCACCAATCCCGTTGGAATGCCTTTCATTTGAAGAAACTGGTGAAGCTGGATCGATTGCTCGGGATGAACCCTTTCATCAGCAAGTCCGGTAGCTACCAGCAGAGGTGTATCAGCTTGATTGAGCCAGGCAACAGGTGAGCGTTCCCAGTTCTGGCCGGGATTGTCGAACCAGTAGAGATCCCAGTGAACAACACTCATTTCGTGGGGAATATCGGTGGTGCCCAGAAACGAAATCCAGTTGGAGAGGCCTGCAAAGGTGATGCCTGCTGCAAACCGGTCGCTGTGGCGCGTGGCCGCCCAGGCGGCAAAGTATCCGCCGTAGGATGTACCCGAGATACCCACCTTATCGGGGTCAATCAGCCGAATTTCATCCAGATAGTCAATGCCGAGCAGCACATCTTCAAACTCTTTACCACCCAGATCACGATGGTTGGCCGAAGCAAAAACCGTTCCGCGTCCGCCGCTTCCCCGATAATTCGGCTTAAAAACCACATACCCTTCATTGGCCAAAACCTGCACAGGATAGAGAGCGCGTGTGTTCCAGCCGTTCATACTGATTCCCTCCGGGCCGCCGTGAGGCAGAACCGCCAGCGGATAGCGCACACCCTCTTCGAAACCAACTGGTTTCACGAGAATTCCTTCCATTTCTTTATCATCGGCGCCCTTCCAGGTGATAGAAGATTGTTCACCCAGTTCCCGCTCATTCAGCCATTCATTGTGGTAAGTAAGCCGCTGAAATTCTGCCCGGCGTATATCTGCCACATACACTTCCCCGGGATGATATTTGGTGTTTACCGAAGCCGCAAATGTGCGTTTTGATCCGTCAGGACTGATACTTCTGAAAATTTCTTCACTTCCTCCTATAATTTGGCTTGGCGTCTGCCGGTCGGTTCGCAGAGTGAATATTGAGGTTGTTGAACGTTCCACGGCGGTGAACATGAGTGTCATCTCATCCATCCAGGTGAGCCATTCGGGTGTGCCTTCCCAGTTTTCAGGGGTGATATCTTTCTTCTCCTCTTCATCCACATCAATCACCCAGATACGCTGCGGAAGCGGATCACTGTAGACCTTTCCTGCCAAAACTGCGAGACGTGCTCCATCGGGCGACCAGCTCACCGACATTTTTTTTCTGGGTGAACTCATTACGTCTCGCAGTCCCGATCCGTCACTGTTGATAACGGCGTACCGGGTATACATCTGATCGATGTCCGCTCCCGGTTCATCACTAACACGAAGGGCTAGGCGATTTCCATCGGGCGACCAGGAAAACTCCCACACGTAGAGATCATCGGGTGTGATGATTTGAGCATTCCCATCGCGGGGCTGAATCCAGAGACGCATATATCGCAGGTTTTCCCCGGCCACGATCATATCGTAACCGCGCTCTTCCAACTCCCGGCGCTCATCCGAAACAGGATCCATCGCAGTGTATGCAAGGATTGAGCCATCGGCACTCCAGGAAAAGCTGCTGAGGCCATATTCCGCCTGTGTATGTTTCTGCAGATCTTCACCCGAACGGTTCACAGAATAAACCTGTACCTGGTCGTGATAATCCGGAATTTGAGAAATAAAGTATAGCCGCCCGTCTTCACCCCATTGCGGAGAAGCCGCCGGACCCGGTTTTTCAATGACCAGCACTGGATCTCCTCCGGCAGCGGGGATGATGTAAAGTTCAGAGTAATTTCTTCCGACGGGTTCGTCATCACTCCGCGGCACACTCAGCGTATAGGCAACCGATTCACCATCGGGACTCATCGCCACCGCACTTACAGTTTTAATATTGGCCACATCATCGGGAGATAACCCCTGGGCAAATGTATTGGCATGAAATTGCAGGGATAAGAAAACGAACAGAGTAACTAAAGTGAGATAGCGTCGCATCATAGCTGAATAAAGTTTGATTGATGGGTGTAAAAAGAATGGTACTCGTCTGGCAAGTCAAATTTAATCAAAATATAAATTTGTGGAAATCTGTCATGTTACGGGATTCAAGAACCTGACAGAGTTTTGGGTTGGGTGAATGTTTGCTTTTAAAACGATTTTGGGTAGCGCCCGCTACTCTGGCAGGATGCCTTGAAAAACACAAGGCAACTCTGCCAAGTCGCTAAATTTAACAACCTGGCAGAGTACGAAGCGGAGCGGAGTTCCTGCAAGAGTTGTGGGTTGAGGGAATGGTTGCATTTAAGACAATTTTGGGTAGCGCCCTGGACTCTTGCCGCAAAGCGATCCCACGGGACAGGATGCCTTGAAAAGCACAAGGCAACTCTGCCAGGTCGCTCGAATAATACTTTTACCCGAAAAATTTAAATCTCCGGGAAATTGTAAGGGGCGCGGTACTCGGTTTTCAGAAGTTCGTTCGCTCTTTCCACGTTGGTTATTCTTCGGGCCGCATGGTTCCACTCAATCCGCTCCCCGGTTCGATAAGCGATATTGCCCAAGCTTGCCACGATTGCCGTATTTGCGGTAATTTCAATGTCAGCCGTAGGACGTTCCCGGTTGCGGATACATTCCACAAAGTTTTTCATGTGATTGAGCAGGTCATCACCATCGCTGCTTGTGGTTTCCACATCACGGATGATTTCTTCACCATCTTCAGTTTCAGAGATTACTTCCCAGCCTCTGCGGTCGATCACCAGTGTGCCGTTATTCCCGATGAACGCAACTCCGTGATTTCGTCCATACGGGCCTCCGTCAATTCCGGCTGCATGCTCCCAGATCATCGAAAAGTCATCGAATTCATAGATGGCCTGCTGGGTGTCGGGTGTTTCCATCGCATCATCTGGATAACCGAATTTCCCTCCGGTTGACATCACCGTATTGGGCGCATCCACTTCCATTGCATAGAGAATGATATCGATCAAATGCACGCCCCAGTCGGTCATAAGTCCGCCTGCATAATCCCAGTACCATCGAAAGTTGAAGTGAAAACGGTTGGGATTGAAACGACGCTGCGGAGCCGGACCCAGCCACATGTCGTAATCCACACCATCGGGAGCATTATCATCAGGCTGAACCGGAATGGAGCCCATCCAGCCTTGATAGGCCCATGATTTGGTTACCCGGATATTACCAAGAGCACCAGTATGCAAGAAATTGATGGCATCGTTCCAATGCTGACCGCTTCGCTGCCACTGACCCACCTGAACCACGCGATTATTGTTGCGTGCGGCTGCCACCATTACATCGCATTCGGCAATATCTTTGGCTACCGGTTTTTCAAGAAATACATCCTTTCCGGCCTGGCAGGCATGTACACTCTGCAAACAGTGCCAGTGGTCAGGTGTGGCGATAATCACTACATCGATATCAGGATTATCGAGCATATCGCGGTAGTCTTTGTACAGGGTTGGACGGGTCCCGTACTCCTCTTCAAAATCAGCAGCACGGTCGTTCAATACATTTTCGTCTACATCACAAAGGGCGCGGCATTCCGTGCTGTCATCGGCCCGGAGGAGATTCCGGAGATTTGCCCAGCCCATGCCCCTGCAGCCAATTAAGCCTACACCAATTTGTTCGTTAGGAGAACGGCTGCTGAGAATTGAAAATGAAGCACCCGGAAGGAGTGAAGTAGCACCTGCTCCGGCAATCAGTTTTCCTGATGTGGATAAAAATTCTCGTCTGGAAGTCATATTAAGATAATTTTGTGAATGGTTGGTCTGCTTTTTTTCATAAAATAAACGCAAATTTTACATTTCAAAATGGGAATGTTGCAGATATTTTCTTTCGTTTAATTTTAATCTGAATTATTCAGGTTTAAAAGTAACGAACCGACAGAATGTGTTAACTTTTTATGATGATGTAACAATAATCTCAGACTTTGAGCAGGTTCCAAATCAAAAACTGTATAGCCCGGTTCCGGATGACTGGTGGATTGTAACCGGTGATATACGAAACTCTACCGGAGCAATTCAGCGGGGAAAGTATAAAGAAGTAAATGCTGCAGGGGCTTCGTTGATTGCAGCGATTTCTAATGTTTATGGTAAAAATTACAAACTACCTTTTACTTTTGGTGGAGATGGCGCCTCAATTTTAATTCCCAACAGTCGAATTGAAGAGGTAAAAAGAGCTATTCTTTTTTGCTGTGAGGCTGCGAATCAAAATTTTGGCCTCGAGTATAAAGCTGGTATCATCTCTTTAAAAGACGTACGCACTGCCGGTTTTGACCTTGCAGTGGCAAAGTTTAAACTTTCAGATATAACCGAACAGACGCTTTTTTGGGGCTTTGGGCTGGACTATGCGGAATCTCTCATCAAGAAGAACGAATACGTTGGGTTCGATCAAAAGATTGAACCAAAAGGAAGCATGGAAGGCCTTGAGTGTCGCTGGCAGGAAATCCCGGCCAAACATGATGAAATCATGTCCTGTATTATCATTGCAAGAGGTGAAGCAGGTGATGAAAAATCAAAAGTCTATTCTGAATGTTTGAAAAGAATCGGTGAGATTTATGGTCCTCTGAATAATTGCAATCCTGTTTCAGAGGAAAGGCTAAAATTTTCAAAAAACTGGAAAAAATTGAACGTGGAGTGGAGAATTCGCACCTGGAAGCCCACACTAAAACGGCGACTTCAATATGCCGGAAAACTGATTTTCCAGATTATCACAGGTCAATATCTGATGAGTAATGATGTAACTACCAAAGCAACAACCTGGGGTCGCTACAAATCAGATTTAGTTAAACATTCCGATTTTCGAAAATTTGACGGGGGATTACGATTTGTTGTATCGAGCACAAAATTGCAACGAAAAAAACTGGAGAAATTCCTGGAAAAGAAGTACGCAGAAGGGAATTTATATTATGGATTACACAGTTCAAGCGGATTGATGATTACATGTTTTATTACAAATTATCATCGGGAACATGTACACTTTGTGGATGGGGCAGACGGCGGGTATGTATTTGCAGCTCAAAAAATAAAGAAACAAAAAGAAACAAAATCACAGAAAAAGGGTTATCAATAAATAATCGATTGGCATTGTAAATATATGGAACTGGTAAATTCCCAAATTCAAAAATCGGACGAGAAACTCAGTATTCTTCTTGATCTCATCAGTCAGATTAATTCCAACCTTGATCTGGACAGTGTACTTCTCAATATTATTGAGGGTGCCAAAACCATTACAAACAGTGAAGCATGTTCTGTTTATTTAATAGAAAGCGGCAACGGAGAATTAACACTTACTCTACCCACAGGCCCGCTTAAAGAGTCCTTGTCTGGGAAAAAAATACCAGCCGGAGAAGGCATTGCCGGGTGGGTGGCTAAACATGGTGAAGCACAAATTGTGAACAATGTAGCTGAAGATCACCGGTTTCGGGGAGATTTTGAGCCTCATGCATTTCAAACCCGCAATATGATCTGTGTGCCGCTTAGCAATCAGTCATCACAGATTATCGGGGTTTTACAGGCAATAAACAGGATTGATGAGAAGAGCTTTAGCAATGATGATATTCCTTTTTTCCAGGCACTGGCCAATCAGGCCGCAATTGCGATTGATAATGCAAGACTAAACGAAGAGCGTAAAAATCTGCTCAGTGAAATTCATCACCGGGTAAAAAATAACATGGCATTGATTTCCGGTTTAATGCAGATTCAGTCTTTCAACGAAGAAAATCCCGGAATTCGGTCAAAACTACTCGATAATGTTGTACGCATCTCCACGATGGCAACAGTTCATGAATACTTTTACAGTTCAAGCAGTTTTTCAACTCTTAACTTTACCGAAACCATCCGAATGGTGGTTCAAAAAGGCATTCAGACACTGGAGCCTGAGGCAGATATTTCTACAACATTTCAATGTGATGAAGTTATGCTCAATATCAATCAGGCGATCCCCTGTTCGCTGCTGATTAGTGAATTTTTGATTCATACAATCAAACACGGACTTGAGAATCGGCAGACCGGCCATATCGAATTCAGGCTGAAGGAAAACCAGAATGACCAATCCATTACAATTAAGATCACCGATGATGGTGAATCGGTAATGAACTATATTTTGCCGGATAAAGAGCAAACTCCGGAGATTAGTCTGCTGCGCACTTTTTCCGGTCAGATAGAAGCGAAATATCAGTATGAGTCAAATAATGGGCAAAATACTATATCCATAAATTTTACAAAAACTGATAAAACCGGTGGTGCCAATCACAGTTTAAAATGAAGCAGACTTTTTAATTTTTGAAGCCAGTGCGATTCCTGTCCAGACTGCGACCAAACCCATTATAATTTGCCCGAAAAAGTAAGTAAGGAAAAGCAGCTCAGATTCCTGAATAAGCACCAATGCATCCGTCATAAACCCCGAGTAGGTTGTGTAGCTGCCTATAACGCCGGTGAGCAAAAACAGATTTAGTTTTTGGTTATATTCCGATTTAGTAACCAGCAGTGAAAAGATAAGGCCAATAAAAAAAGAGCCGGTCATGTTCTCAATGGCCGTTGCAAGGAATAGTGAATAGTCGCCCGCCAGGTTTACTGTTATTGTATTGGTGAGATGACGCAGGGAAGCCCCAATGGCACCTCCTGCAGCAACCAGGCATCCGCTTTTTATATATCCGGAATGATCAGCCATATCCCCCCAGCATCTGGTAAAGCCAAAAACCTGACACGGTAACAAAAAACGCAGCTACGATTTGCAGAAACAGATATGCAGCCAGCGGCTTCAGTGTATCACGGTTGAGCATCCCGTAGGTTTCGAGGGCAAACGTGGAAAAAGTGGTGAGCGAACCCAGAAATCCGGTTGTAATGAAAAGTGCAATTCTGGTTTCAATAAATCCGTCAGCTGTGATCCACCCAAGCGCTATTCCGCCGAGGAAACAACCAATTATGTTTGAAACGAGTGTTCCGGTAAGTACTTTGGGATTTTGGAACAGCCGGTTACAAAGTGTACTTAAAGCAAAGCGAACAAAAGCGCCTAATGCACCTCCAGTGGCAACAGCCAGTAGTTCGGTCATGTGAATACGGTATTGCAGGTTATGTTTATTTTAACCTGCTGTAAGTTAGAGATTATTTTCAAATAGGGTTACGCCCCGCTGGATTTTTCTCATGGAAGTACCAATCAAATAACAAAGGCACCACAATCATATTAAGCATGGTGGCTGTTACAAGGCCACCCAAAATTACCGAGGCCATAGGTCCCTGAATTTCGTTGCCCGGCTGGTTGCCGGTGAGAACAAGTGGCAAGAGAGCGAGAGCCGTTGTGATCACCGTCATCATGATAGGCTGAAGCCGGTTCAGTGAGCCGGTCATGACGGATTCACGCACAGATAATGTTCCTTTTTGAATGAGTTCGTTGTATTGATCTATAAGAATGATGCCGTTACGAACTGCAATCCCAAACAGCGTGATGAATCCGATCAGCCCCGCAATGCTGAGAATGCCGCTGCCAAATCGAACTACGAGTAATCCACCAACCAGGGCAAGCGGTAAATTCAACAAGATCAGTATGGCTTGGCTGGTTGATTTGAAAACAGAAATGAGAGCCAGAAAAATTAATATTAACGAAAGGATACTGACCATCAAAATCGTTCTTGTGGCTTGCCTCTCCTGCTCAAACTGTCCTTCAAAAGAAATTACATAACCACCTGAAAGGTCGAGTTCTTCTGATGCTGCCTGCCGGAGTCGCTCAACAGTACCGCTTAAATTTCCGCCCGCAATGTTGGCCTGGGTTACAATCATTCGGCTGGCATTTTCGCGTGAGATAATGTTGGGTGCATAGTTTACCCGCACCTCTGCCAGGTCTCCAATTCTCAGGTGCCTCCCATCGGCCAGTTCGATATTAGTGCGTGCAATGGCACTGGGACTTGCCCGGTACTCATCTGAAAACCGGACAATGAGATCAAAAACAGCAGGGTTGATATAAATTTGATCAACCACTACTCCCCTGAATGCGAGCTCCACAAGTTCGCCAAACCGCCCTGCCGATAAGCCATGCATTGCAAGGAGTTCACGGTCTGGCAGTATCTGTATTTGAGGCACATCAATCTGCTCATCGGTGAGAATATCCAAAATATTTCCCTCGGCACGCATCAATCGCTCTACATCATGACTTATAGATTGAAGGCGCTGGCGGTCTGCACCAAATACTTTAACCGCAAGATTTGTCCGTACCCCGGTAAGCATATGATCGATACGGTGGGTAATCGGCTGGTCAAATGAGACATTGATTCCGGGTATAACAGAAACCGCCTCTCTTAGCTCATCGATTAGTTCATGAATATTGTAGGTGCCGTTTTCGAGCAACACCTCGAGTTCATGGCCGTGTGAACCCATTGTATGCTCGTCCATTTCTGCCCGTCCTGCACGGCGCGCAGTTGAGACAATTGCGGGATGTTCCAGCAGGATGTTTTCGAGCTGCATTCCAAGTTTTTCGGACTCATCGAGAGAAGTGCCGGGTACTGTAGACATACCGATATTCAGGGTTCCCTCATTAAATTCAGGGAGGAACGAACGACCGATTCCCGGAATAAGCAGTAAAGATCCGATAAAAATGACAGCGACTGCCACCAGAACCAATTTCCGGTATCTGAAACAGAAGGAAAGGATGGGTTTATACAATTCTTCAAGCTTTCGGGAAATCCAGCTCGTTTTTTCCGGTTGTTTGCCGAAATCTTCCAGAAGCCAGGCACTCATTGCAGGTGTTAAAATAAGTGCAACCAGCAGCGAGGCGATTATTGTGGTGACATACGCAATACCGAGCGGCATCAGCAGGCTGCCTTCGAGGCCGGTGAGAAACAGCAACGGCAGAAAAACCACTACAATCGTAAAATTTGCCAGTACGATCGGCCCTTTGATTTGCGACGATGCCATATTTACAATCGCCAGGAAATTTTCTCTGTTGGCTTCCGGTTTTTCCGCATTTTCCCGCAAACGGCGGAATACATTTTCCACAAAAACAATCGCATCATCCACAAGTACACCAATGGCAATCGCAATGCCGCCAAGAGTCATCGTGTTAAATGTCATACCGGAGAGCCACAGCACCAGTACAGAAATGATGACCGAAACGGGAATTGCAACCAGAGAAATTAGAGTTGCGCGCCAGTTGGTGAGAAAAATAAATAGGATAATTACTACCAATATACCGCTGATTAGCAGGGCATTTAACACATTGTTGATAGCAATATCGATAAAGTGAGCCTGCTGAAAAAGGTCGGTGTAGATGGTAATATCATCCGGCAAGGTAGCCTGAATGTCACTGAGCCGGTTCTCGATGTTTTCAGTAAGGTCGAGCGTATTAGCAGCAGGCTCTTTACTGATTACCAGAATAATTCCTTCTTGTGCATTCACTGATGCCGAACCGATTTTTGGAGCCGCTTTTGCAGAAACATTGGCCACATCACGAAGAAGAATGGGGTATCCGTTGTCATCGCTCCGGACAAATGCCTGGCCAATCTGTTCGACGCTGGTGGCACGGCCAAACCCGCGAATAGTATACTCTTTGCCCGAATAGTTTGTGAATCCTCCGGAAATGCTGCCGGATGCATTTTTTGCGGTTTCCAGAACCTGGTTGATAGAGATGCCAAGCTGCTCGAGACGGTCGGGGTCGGGTTCAATCACAAACTGCTGGCTTTCACCTCCGTACACTGAAATGGCGGCAATTCCGGGCATGGCCAGAAGTTCCCGGCGTACCACAAAATCGATTTCTGTACGAAGATCCATTAGACTGGTCTCTTCGGCAGTAAAGCCGACCAGCATTATTTCACCCATGATGGAAGTTACAGGTGCAAGAAAGGGTGCGCCGGATTGTGACGGGAGCTGATCGCTGATACCCTGCAGCCGTTCTGTAGTGATCTGCCGTGCGTGTGGTACCTCCACATTCCAGTCAAACTCTACCTGAACGGAAGAAAACCCCAGGATGGATCGGGATGAAACGCGCCGGACACCCTCAGAACCTACCAGGTTAGACTCAATAACGTAGGTAATGAGCTGTTCAACTTCTTCAGGCGGCATTCCGGGAGCTTCCGTCAATACGGTAACAACCGGTGCGGAGACATCAGGCAGAACATCTACGGCCATATCCTGTGTAAGAAAATAGCCGCCAATCACCAGTACAACGGTGAGAACAATGACGGTGAGGCGTTCCTGAATACTTTTTTGGATTACTTTATCAAGCATAAGATCAGTGGTCGTGGCCGTCATCTATTTGCACATTACCTGTCATCAGGTGGAGTGGATATGTGCCATTCGTTACCACTCGTTCGCCCTCTTCCAGCCCTTCAGTTATTGCCGTGTAACCTCCGTAGCTGCCGCCCGTTTGTACAATTCG
Organism: Balneolaceae bacterium; assembly: GCA_020832285.1. Lineage (GTDB taxonomy): Bacteria > Bacteroidota > Rhodothermia > Balneolales > Balneolaceae > Rhodohalobacter. The sequence goes on along the minus strand of JAFIFB010000058.1, from coordinate 24,869 downwards.
CCGTTCAAACTGATCGCCGAAATGCATCACAAAAAGCACCTTGTGAGAGTCATCATCAAACAGAGCTCCATCCGGGACGGCAATAACCCGGTTGCTCTCATTTCCCTTCAGCCGAACCCGTACCGGCTGATTCAGCGATAATTGGGATTCGCTGTTGTCCACAGAGAAAATGATTCTGGAACGGATGCCGGAATCATCACTTCGGGTATCGCGACTCACCAACCCTATTTGATCACTATTAAAATTGATCCGGCTTTCTCTGCCGACGATGATTTCAGCTCCGGTAAATTCCGTCAGGATGCCGATTTCATCCCTATATCCCAGCACCTCGAGCCAGAGATGGTCAGGATTGTAGATTGTGTAAAGAGGGTCGCCTTGTTGAACGGTACGGCCGCTCACCACATGAGATTCCGCAATCACTCCGTTTTGAAAAGCTTTCAAGTAGAGTATTCCATCTACATCTTCAATATGTGCACCATGGCTGCTGTTGTTTAAAAAGTGTTCATAGCCAGCTTTGCGAACTTCGTATTCCCGTTCGCGAACCTGAAATTCCCTCAAAGAAATCGCATCATTCTCGATAAGGCGCTGCGCACGCTCAAAAGCTTCTTTGGCCTGATAGTAGGAGAATCTGAACTCAGTCCAGGAGTTTTCGGAGGCCAGCGGCGGAGAGATACCTGCAAGGAGGTCGCCCGCCTCTACAGCTGTTCCCGATGCGGGCAGAACCGAAATATTTCCTGCATCAATGTGACCGTCAACCGGTGAAGTAATTTCATGGTAGTGAGCCGGATCGTAGAGAACTCTGCCGGGTGCCTGTATTACATCAGGAATTTCGCTGAAGGCTGCCAGGGCAGAGGTTATTCCCATCTGCCACTGCATAGTTTTATCGAGATCGGCAAGGTCTGCATCTTCTGTATATTCGCTGTAGCGGTTTACCTGCCCAAGCAGAGCCTCCATGTCTGTTCCATCAGCTATTACATTCACGGCCAGGGTGGGCTCGTCAGAATCCTGGAAAAACAGCTCAAAAGGAAAAACCCCGGGCCGATCCACGGCAAGCTCATCGCTTGTGACTTCGGTGCCATTCTCAAGAAAAAAGATGGTTCCGCTTACATTTTCTGCGGGTTGATTGTTATGTGAAACAAAAAGCTTACCCTCAATCCGTCCGGAATTTGGATGGATTTCAAAGCGTGCAAACAGTTCAAAGCTGTTATCCCAATAGGTAAGCCTGTGGTACTCGTGTCCATGGTCGTGGGAGTGACCTGAGTGAGATTCTTCCTCGCTGCTGCAAGCAAACAGTCCGGCAAGCATGGCAATTGCAAGGAATTTGAAAATTCGTATGGCTTTCATATTTAAAAATTAATGATGGACGAATGTTTGGCCGGTGATGGCTTCCAGTTCCATGATGATTTCATAGTAATCTTCAAGCTGGCTGAATTTGATCTGATAACTTTCCGCCATCAGGCTGAGTGTATTGAGAACGTCGTTTAATGACTGGACTCCCTCTTCGTAAGATATCGAAAGAGTGCGCAAAAAAGCCTCAGGTTGTTCCAGGTATTCAGGGAACCGGCTGAGGTTATCCTCATTTTTTTTCAATGCATTTAACAGTTGCAGAGTTGTTTGATTCCGTTCTTTTTTTGCAAGGTTTAAACTGGTTTGCTCAAATCGTTCAAGAGCACGTGCCTGTGCGATGGACTCAGCATTGGAACTCAGAATTGGAAGCGGAATGGCAACTCCAACCAGAAAACCGCGCCAGTTGGGATTAAGCTGTTTGTATCCGGCCGAAATTTCAAAATTTGGGATACGCCTCTTTTGCTCAAGGGCTACCTCTAACCCGGCAGATTCGAGTGCCATCCGGTTTGCCCGTGCCTGCGGAGAATCATCAAGAAGAGCGAGAAAATCGCCTGCATGTGGAATTTGTACCGATGGTGTTTCGAATCGGCCTGCAAGACGAATCTCTTTAGAATCATCAAATCCCATTCGGGTTCGCCATAGTGTAATCAGGCGTTCTTTTTCAAGTATGCGTGTCTCCATTCTTGCACGAAGCTGGTAGCTGCTCATTTCAATGAGCTGGTTTTCCAGGGCGGAAACTTCTCCTTCATCCGATCTTCGGGCAGATGCCACAGTCAGGTATTCAAGATGTTTTTTAAGATTTTCGATCTGTTCCAGTTCACGCTCAATCAACACGATGCGGATAAAACCAAAGCGGGTTGCAGCCAGCCATTCTGCCCGGTCGTTTGCATACAGTTCTTCGTGCAGGCTGATTCTGCTTTCTCTTAGGCTTCGAAGGCTGCGGTAGTGCCCCGGTGTGCGAAACTCCTTGCTCAGGTAGAGGTAGTGCTCATATTCATTTTGCTGGCCGTCATCAAGAAACTCCAGGTCATAGGCAATTGATGGATTGATGCGGGCCGTAGCGGCTGCTTCTCCTGAAATAGAATAATCCAAACGGTTTTCAATTTGCTGCCATTGCAAGCTGTACTCTTTGGAGAGTTCTTCGATCTGGCTGATTTCTATTTCTAATACCTGGGCAGAAATTGACGGAGCGATCAATAAAAAAAAGCAAAAAAGCGGAATATTCACCCGAACTGAGGTGCAAATGTGTAATAGATTCACTTTTGAATACATGGTGCGCAGGTTATACCCGATTTTTAAACACAGATGATACTTTTTTTCAAGATAGCGTGCATGATTTGGAAAAGCTATTTTTTAGAATATGCGCAATACCTGAAGAGTAAAAATTTTACAAATTTTCATTCAAATATCTGTCAATTGACTCAATGACATCCTCATCTGCCAAAAACTCTTCATCAAACACAAGAATCCGGTTTTCGTTGTTGAGAATGATTGTGTGAGGCACTTCTGTGATGCCGAGTACCTGGATAGCAGAACTGGAAAACTGCTCAAATCCACCTTGCCAGGGAAGATTTCTGTGTTCGTGGAAACGTTGTACTCGTTCCCGGTTCCCATCCAGTGCAATGGTGTAGATGGTCAAACCCAACTCTGCGAATTCTTCATAAAGGTTTTCCAGTAAATCAACCTTTTCTCTGCTTATGGTGTTATTTACACTCCAGAAATAGAGAATAGTTAATGGAGCATTATTTTGTGCAGGTATCAATTTCGGTTCATCCTCATAAAGCGGAGAGAATTCCAATGCAGGAAAATATTCACCCACATGGACCACAGCTTGTGGTGCAAATCCGCGATTATAGGAGTAATTAATGCGTTTATGATCTGGATAGAGCCTAACCAAATCGTAGTGAGCCTGGTACCACTCCTCATCTTCTCCTCGTTCGTAGTGAAATTTCAGCAAATTATAAAGTGCTTCACCCCGAACCGATTCATGACCGTGCTGCCTGTAGATATCCCACAAACTCCGGCTCACATCCTCCATTCGGGTGGAATGATAAAACAGGTCCGAAAGTACGGGATAATGCATCAGCCAGATTTCGGAGTTCGGTACGATATCCTCCATCAATTTATCAATCCACTCATCATCAGGGTTGAGGTATTCAGAAAAATTGGCTTTTGCCAAACGGGTTGCCTGTTCTACTGTGGGATGATCGTAATGTTTAGTAACCTGCCGGAGCTCTTCGAGGAATGTATCAAAATGTGAAATTGTAACCGTTTCACCCTGCTTTTCCAATACCTGAATAGTGTCGGCCTGACGGATCATGCTAGCATAGCTTTTGGCGATACCGGCAGCCAATACGGGGGTATTCTTCCCAAAACGGATTTCAGGACTTTGTTCTCTGTTTGAGAACCGGGCTGGATCAAATATAATTTCAAAGCGGTTTGAGCCGTCATTTCGAATAACCGATTCAATGCCAGGGTCAATAGCAGTATGTACCTGTGAGTGCCGGAGCTGTCCGTCCGTTCCGTGGACGCGCCCGAGCCGTGAGGCCCCGTCGATAATGTAAGTGAGAGAGTCGGTATCGGCCTCAATCAAAGCAGACCAGGTCCCGTCCTCATCCATGACCATTTCTATCGCACTGAAATCATCGTAATGATTGAAATTACCGAGAATGCGGGGAGTTACTTCGTCGGCTAATACAACAGGTTCGGAATGGATCGTCACCGAAAGAGTATCTTCATAATAGGAGGGCAGGAAAAAATAGACTATCTGATGGTATGCAGAATGAACGCGAAACAGAGATGGGGTCCCCTTTTTTGCTTGTCCGGTTATGATGCCAGTATCATCTCCTGAAAAAGTGACCAGTGGCGAGCCGCTTCGTCCTTGTTCTGGATCATAAAGATATACACCGGATGGAGAAATAGGTTTCGCCTGGGCGTTTTTTATCGAAATAGTAAATTGAAAAACTTGTTCAGGTTCCGTTTGCCGTTCAGAATCTGGCTCAATGTCTGCAGAGCAATTCACGAAACCTATAAAACAAATAGAAATAATAAGATATAAATATAATCGGTGCATCATTAAATATTTCATACCTGGCGTCAAAATATAAACAATCTTAAACGTATCTGAGGGATTTTATTAATTTGAAATAATTTTCAAAAATCAACATGTTTTTTTAATCTATCAGGTGTGTTCAATACACAGATTCTTTAAAATGGCAGAGGGGTGAACCTTGAGCTTTCTAATCAAAAGAGGATACATTTGTTTTTAATTGATTAACGCGTTTAGCTGTCAATAGTACGTCTGAGTTTGCTGAAGGGGTTTTCGATGCATACTCTGGGAACCCACTGTATTTGATATCTGACAAAATTAAACCGCTAAACAAGTTCTTACATACATAAAACAACTGCGATCTGAAATATCGTGTGCTATGAAAATCTTACTTGTTGAAGACGAATTAAATGTAAGCAGATTTATAAAAAAAGGTTTGGAAGAGCACGGATTCTCTGTTGATGTTGCTTATGATGGAACCCAGGGTTTGAAAATGGCTAAATCGAGAATCTACGATTTAATTATACTGGATATTGTTCTGCCTTATAAAAGTGGTATTGACGTTTGTAAAGAAATTCGAAATAATAAAAATAGTGTTCCGGTTTTGATGCTTACCGCATTGGGAACACTCAATGACCGGGTTAACGGGCTGGACAGTGGTGCAGATGATTACCTTGTTAAGCCATTTCATTTTCAAGAGCTTTTAGCAAGAATTCGTGCTCTTTACCGTCGGGCTAATTCAGTTGAAACCACAGATAAAATTATCAAGATAGATAATCTGCTTATTGACCTTGACTCTAAAGAAGTGAGAAGGGGAAAGGCATTAATAAATCTAACCGCAAAAGAATTCCGGCTCTTAACACTTTTTGCAAAAAATAAAGGAAGAGTACTTTCACGAAACTTTATTGCAGAAGAAATTTGGGAGCATTCATTTGACTCGGGGTCGAATGTTATTGATGTCTATGTGAATTATCTTCGAAAAAAATTAGATCATGGATATGAAAAAAAACTGCTTCATACCGTAATTGGTATGGGTTATGTGTTGAGGGAACAATATGAAGATCAGAGATAAATTATCAATACAATTCACAATACTTGTAGCTTCAATTTTGCTGGTGTTCTGTATTGCGATCTATTATTGGTCAATGAAACACCTTCGGGCGGATTTTTACAATCAACTTTATGATCGTACTGTAACAACGGCGTACATTTATTTAGAAAAGGATGGCTTCCCATCCGATTTATATGAAACTTTCAGAGAGCAGTACACACGTACTCTTCCGGAAGAAATAGCGCAAATGTTTGATATGCAAAATCAGCCGGCGTTTATATCACCATCAGAAAACATTACATACGATAATGATACGATAAATTATATCCGGGATAATTATGTGTACCCTGAGTATTATGAATTCAGAAGAGGAGATGTTCAATCTGTTGGATTATTTTATCCAGACAATCAGGGAGATTTTGTTGTAATTGTTTCTGCTATTGACATAATTGGCCAGTCTCACCTGAATAACCTTGCATTAATCCTGGCAACAGGTTTTTCAATGTCTTTGGTTGTTCTTTTTTTTACAGGCCGGATCTTTGCTATCCAGGCTCTGAAACCTATCCCTGAAATCGTTGAACAGGTAAATAAAATTTCTGCTTCAAATCTTCACATAAGGCTCGGTCAACAAGAAGAAGAAGATGAAATCAGTGAACTGATTGCAACATTCAACAAACTACTTAACCGTCTTGAAGAAAATTTTAAATTGCAGCAACGGTTTGTTGCCAATGCCTCTCATGAATTGAGAACTCCCCTTACCAGTATTATTGGGGAGATTGAAGTTACACTAACGAAAGTACGAACACCATCAGAGTACCAGGAGGTATTGAACTCTATACATAGAGACGCACTAACACTTCACGAGTTAACTTCAAGATTACTGGAAATGGCCCGGGCAGAAAATGAAAAACTGAGCCAGTTTGTAGTCCCGGTAAGAATCGATGAGCTCGTCATTGAGGCGAGCATGCAGGTTGAAAAAAGCTATAAGAATTCAAAAATAAATGTAAACTATGTGATTGAAAATGGTCAAGAAGAAAACTTTTATGTTCAGGCAAACAGATCATTATTATTAAATGCAGTTATAAATGTAATAGACAATGCTGTAAAATTCAGTCCCGAAAGTTCCAGTGTGGATGTTGCCATTGCATCGCTTGATGAAAGAATTGAAATCAGAATAGAAGACAGAGGAATAGGGATTCATCATAGTGAACTGGACAAAATATATGACCCCTTTTACAGGACTAATGAAGTTATAAGCCAAAATGGATATGGAATCGGCCTTTCTTTAGTAAAACGAATTCTTGGCAGTATGGATGCAGATATAGAAATTATGTCGAAACCAGGTGTGGGATCAGTTGCAATTCTGAGTTTCAAAAAAACAGATGAAAGATATAATGGCATAATTAATACCGAATTCGTTTGATTCTAATCTCATATTAATCTCAATTTTTTATTATAGATAAGAGAAGATTACTTCAGCTTTTAGGCTAATAAAGTAAAGTACTTTGCCGTTAATTAACTGTAGAAGAGTAATATGATCGCAGTTTGACTGGCATAGTCAATAAAATATACGTTGTGAATCATGGGAATAAATTATCTTGAGAAATCTAATATTGGCTTTATAATACAAGCGAGAATGGGGTCTGCAAGATTGCCAAATAAGGTTATGTTTCCCCTTCCCTTGAATAATGGCAAACCAATGATTCAATGGATTGTTGATCAGCTTGAAATGAGTAAATTGCCTCATCAAACTATTGTTGCGACTACAAAGAGAAAATCCGATGACATACTTTACAAATATTGCCGAAGAAATTCGATCGAATGTTTCCGTGGTGATCAAGACAATGTTTTAAGCCGTTATATTGCTATAGCAGAAAAGAAAGGTTTAGATCATGTCGTAAGATTGACCGGTGATAACCCTTTGCTGGATATAGATATTCTTGATGAGGTGGTCAATTATCACATCAAGCATAGCTTTGACTACTCATACACATTAGGGTTACCATTGGGAATGAACATCGAGGTTATCTCTTGCAAAACTCTGATTGATTTGAGAACCAAAGAACTGAATAATGACGACAAAGAACATGTTACGCCTTTTTTACAGAGATCTTTTGGCTTAAAAAAAGGGAGATTCTATTGCGATGTCGATGAAAAAATAAAAAATCTCAGGTTAACCGTAGATTATCCTTCTGATTACGCTTTGCTTTCTTTAGTAATGTCATTCTATAATCAAAATTCAAAAATGGGGATAAAACTGGTTACTTCTGTTTATGAGCAGTTTCCGTGGTTGTTTACAATCAATGCAAATAACATTCAAAAAAGCAGTCTTACTAGACTGAAGAGAAATCAACCTGCATGAGTTTCGATTCATATTTACTTTGCAGCATTTTGCACCGGCTGGCAGTCTGATTTCAGACAATGCGCGTAATGGACCATGGCTCAAATTTTGAAAGCGTTATAAAATGGTGCCTCGTTGATCTAAAACCGGCTGAGAGGTAAATAAAAAAGTGATAACTCCTGGTCAATTTCCTGTCGATTTCTTAATCGGCAGACTAAATGATGCCTTTTTCAGAATAAAAAAAATCTGCCATCGTATTTACGATTCACGATGACAGATCATTTCTTCAAACACCAATAAACACACTCACCAGGGTAAAATAGAGAGTCAGCCCTACAAAATCCTTTATGGTAGTGATGAAAGGATCGGCACCCGGAGCGTGATCCCATCCCATTTTTAAAAGAAGATATGGAATGAAAAAACCCAGAAACGAAGCCAGGGGCAATACAATAATCAGCGACAGACCCACAGCCAAACCAATCAGTGGCAGATCATTTGGTGCACCCTGCCAGAAATAGGCGCCGGTACCGGCCAGCAGGCCAAGAATTATTCCGATGAGAGCACCTATAGCCATTTCTCGGCCTATATGTTTCCATATTTTTTCCAGTTTAATGTGACCGAGTGCCAGCCCGCGGGCAAATATGGTAGTTGACTGAGTACCTACATTTCCACCCATATCCATTATAACAGGAATAAATACTGCAGCCACAATGATTGCAGATAGCAGTTCTTCAAACCTGTCGATAACACCACCGACCAGAAAACCACCGATAAGAGTTATAAACAGGAATGTAATACGAAGTCTAACAGGATAGAGGATATTCCCCTGTGTCAGCTTTCTGCTGAAAAGAACATCACGTGCTTTTTCCCGGGTGCTTGTACCTGTCATTACACCCGCTTTTTGGTACATGGTGTCAGACACATCCTCCTCTATGGCCTGCATTGCGTCGTCGAATGTAATCATTCCCACGAGTTTTTCTTCGTCATCCACTACGGGAAGGGCGAGCAGGTCGAGCCGTTTCAGTTTTCTTGAGGCCTGTTCTTCCGGATCGTTTACATTCACTTTTTCCACATCGGATGTCAGGAGTTCGCTCACTTTGGCGTCTGGCTCAGACACAATCAGCGCCCGCATTGATACTGTTCCGATCAGCTTTCTATCTTTGTCAACTACATAAGCGTAGTAAATCATCTCGTGGTCGGGAGCTTCAACCCGGAGCTTCTCTATGGCTTGCTGTGCTGTTTGATTGGGATGCAGAATGGCATAGTCGGAGGTCATTATAGACCCGGTAGTGCCTTCCTCAAATTCTGACAGTTTCAGGATATCATCACGTTCCACTTTGGCCAGGTGTCGCATAATACCGTTTCGTTTGTCGGATGGCAACCGGTTTAAAAGGTCTACCCTCGTATCGTGGGGCATTTTTTCGATCAGCGATTTACTCATCTCCACTGTCAAAGCCTGAAGAATGGAGAGCTGGATGTCGAATTCCAGATAGGCCATTACATCAACTTTGTCTTCCATATCAAGAACCAGGAATACACGGAGTTGCTGCTCATCGCTTAACTGTGAAATCAGGTCGGATATGGTTGATGGATTCAATTCGGAAACGAGAGAAGTGAGCTCCTCTTTATCGCCGGTTTCAAGGGCATGAAAGATGGGTGTGAAATCTATGTTAGTCATGATTCTGTCTCAATTTTGGGGCATGAGACAGATCAAGACACCGCATTACATCACGGGCCGGATCAATCTCATGCCGGAGTTTCGTTTATATTTTTTATTTTGTTACAACAATCCGGAGGGTCTTCCATAGTTGCAGAGTTTAGTTATTAATTGATTACCAGAGCCGGTCTGGTGTGAAGGCGATACCGATATTAAAACCGGGCGCTGTTTCTTGTCGCCTGAAGCCTTCGCCGTAAGTGATGTCCATCTCCAGAAGATCTGGAACCAGTGAGATTCTTATTCCGCCTTGATAGAAAGCGTCGCTGAAATTTGCCGCTGCAACTTCTGTGAGAATGGCAAACCGGTCGGTTAAACCAAAGTCTCCTCGAATTCCGGTTATAAGTTCATATTCCCACTCTTCCTCTTGCACACCTTCAATACCCGCATTTATGTGTAAAACAGAACTGTCATTGAAGATCATCTGGCTGTATGGGATGTAGGCAAATACCTCTTCAATATCACCATCCAGATCATAGAGCAGGCCGGCAACACCGCCAATAGCCCAGCCGTTTGCTTCCAGATCACCAGGTACAAATTTGGCTTCCAGAATCCAGTTAGCGGGGTCAAATCCATCCCTTGAATCGAATCCAAGGCCTGTACCCAGTTCCAATCCGCGAACTGGGCTGATGGCAGTTAAAAGCCAAGATTCACGCGAACCGTACCAGCTCTCTATTTGAAAAGATCGGCATGTGGTTACTTCCGCATCATCCACAAACATCTGTTGTGCATCTGCATTCTGATGAAAAATGGCCAGAATAAAAATAACGAGAATAACTACTGCTTTGAGCAGTTTGGCAGGATTGTAATTTTTCGTTAGCATCTTTAGTCACCTGTATTTTAGAGGTATAGCACACAAAATGGTCATCTTTGCCAAATCTAACAGCAACGCTATAATTTTCATTTCATTCTGATCCTATCGGTATGGTAAGCATTCCTTTAGGAAAGACGTATCTGAAATATGAATTTAAAAAAGCACCGAAGAAGAGCGGCCGGTGCACTGCCAACAAGGAGATTGGAGACCGGGCTTACTCTTCTGCGAAAGCAAAAGATTCAGCAGTGTTCAATATGCAACTACTACCGGGTTCGTCCATTATTGTTGGAATTATGTTTAGAATTAAGCGTTTTTTTCAAAACGGTTCAATGATAAGGGTTTTTCCTCTTTTTCAAAACAAATTTAATAACTAATCACTACTGTTGTGTCAAAGATAAAACGTTGGGTAAGTCATCAGACGAGTTTTTTAAAATATAAACCAATGAAGATAATTGGGATGATCCCGGATTGACTCGTCTGATGACTCTCTCACACTTTTACAATTGAAACGATACTAATTCTCCATCTATAAAAATTTCAAAAGTTTAGTATTATTCATATTGATATTAATAATTTTCAGTAAATAGAATGAGTGGCAGAGATCCCATAAAAAAAGCACTAATCATCAGCCTGATCGTTTCTGCAGTCAGTCTCTCGATTAAGATCGGTGCGTTTGCCGTGACCAACTCTACAGCAGCCCTCTCGGATGCAGCCGAATCAGTCGTTCACCTATTTGCTGTTATGTTCGTGGTATACGGCTATTACCTAAGCCAAAAACCGGCTGATGACGATCATCACTACGGCCATGAACGCGTAGAATTTTTATCGGTAGGTGCTGAAGGGGCTATTATCATTGTGGCTGGTATCACCATTATTTACCATGCGGTGATGAGTGCAATTACCGGGATCGATATTACCAATATGGATGCCGGTATTGTTATGCTTGTTATTGCCGCACTTATCAACTTTTTTCTCGGAAGATACGTGATTCACGTTGGCAGAAAACACAATAACATGATTGCCATCAGCAATGGAAAACACACGCTTACTGATGTGTGGACAAGCGGCGGAGTGGTGGTTGCATTGCTGCTGATCCATTTTACCGGGTGGCTGTTTATAGATGTTGTCGTAAGTTTTATGATTGCCGGCTATATCACCTATGAAGCTTACAAACTGCTGCGATTCTCTATTCGCGGTTTGATGGATACCCGAAATCCCGATATCGACCGGGCTCTGAAAAATGTCCTAAATAAAGAGAAGGGCAAAACAATCAAAGGCTGGCATCACCTGAGACATCGCACATCGGGCAAAACCACCTGGGTGGAACTGCACCTGGTTTTTGATGATGACATCTCCCTGAAAAATGCACACGACGAAGCAACTCTGCTCGAACGAAAACTGATAGACGCCCTCAGAACCGATGCGATTATCACACTGCACCTTGAGCCGCATGAAGCCCACGAAGAGGCTCATGACATACTAAAGGGTGCAAATAAAAAGAAAGATCTGGATGAGTTTGTGTAATTTAAGGCAACAGGGACACCAGTTACCCGTTTAAATATTCGAATATAAATGGAAATGATTCATTTGTACATTGTGCATATTTGAAAATTGGGTTTCCAGCCACTTGCGATATTTGATCACCGAATTGATTTCATGAAACATCTATTTGCTATACTGATTTTTCTTCTTCCATTTGCACTGGTGCCGGTGCTCGAGGCTCAAAACAATGAAGAGTTTAATATTGCCCGCATTCAGTATCGCGGCGGGGGCGACTGGTACAGCTCTCCAACAGCCCTCACCAATATGCTCAACTTCTTAAAAGAAGAGGTTCCTGTTCGTGTCAGTTCGCGATATGATGATGTTCAGCTCGGCAGCCGCGATATTTTTAATTACCCGTTTTTGTATATGACCGGCCACGGAAATATATCCGTTAACGACGCCGAGATGGAAAATCTTCGTAATTATCTCGAAAACGGCGGTTTTCTCTATGTAGATGATGATTATGGTTTTGACCAATACGTCCGTCCCATTCTTGAAAACATCTTCCCCGATGAAGAATTTTTTGAACTTCCGGCAGATCACCCCATTTATAACATCGTGTATGAATTTCCGGAGGGACGTCCGCCCAAAGTACATGAACACGACGGCAAACCACCACAGGCATTTGCAGTATATCGCAACGGCCGGATGGTGCTGCTCTATACTTATGAATCCAATCCTGCCGATGGCTGGGCTTATGACGAACACGCTAATCCCGAAGAGATCGTCCGGGCCGCCCTTCGTTTTGGTGTGAATCTGATGGTATACGCATTTACACACCCTTGACCCCATAAGCCCTAATTTTAGCATAAAATAGTTGAATTTGGTAGGATCCTCTTCTTATGAAGAAGGGGCTGAGGCTGAGATTACCCATGTAATATTATTACATAATACAAAAAGTATTGTTGCACAAAGATTTAAAGCGTTCGTTAGATTCAATGTTCATTTTGGCTTGATCCAAAACGAACCAAAAAATCAAGGCGGTGAATCAATTTGCGGCGGGTGCTGCCGGGTGACGGAAAATTTTCAAGGCCGATTTAGTTTAAATCCCTTCATATCATTAATTCACGGCTGATGAAAATTTTCTATCCGTCACCCATCAGCCACCCTGTACCCGCCAATTGATTCAAGGCCGGGCAAAACTCAATCAAAGCTTATACTATAACAAAAATTATTTGGGTATTGTGCAGGGGGCGGGGGTGAATCAGAAAAGATCGGGACTTGGTAATTCCTAAATAATTTAGGCAGGTTTTAGATAATTTTATATTCTTGGACAGCCTCAGATGTTCAGAAACTCCAAATAAATCATAAATTAGCTTTAAGTTGGCGTTTATACCCCTGACCCCACTTTCACCAGGCATCTGCTTTCGATGATTAACGAATTTAAGATTAATGAATATTTCTCTTATCTTACTGTAATTTAAGAATTTATAAAACGGATTATCCCGGAACAGTAGCTGTTATTTCTGTGTTAAGCTGTACAGAACCGCTAAGGTTTTTTAATTCTGCTATGAAAGCCTTTTATTGAGTATCAAAAATAACTTGAAAAGATAGAGTCGATGAAGAAAAAAATTCATACCTACGAAGGTGAAGAGATTAATGTAACGTATGATTTGAATCGGTGTATCCATGCCGGAGAATGTGTGCGGGGGCTCCCTGAAGCTTTTGATATAAAAAAGAAACCATGGATACAGCCCGATAACGCTTCTTCTGATACGGTTGCAGATGTAATCGAAAAGTGCCCGACCGGCGCATTACAGTATGAAATGAAAAAGAATGGCCGCTCCGAACAACCCTCTTCCCGTAACCGGATTGTACTCAGACCAAACGGCCCTGTCTATTTTTTCGGAGATATTGAAGTGCAAGATCACGAAGGCAACACCGTCCTGGAAGACACCAGATTTGCATTTTGCCGATGCGGAGCTTCATCAAATAAACCGGCCTGCGATAATTCACATCAAGAAATCAAATGGAAGGCCGATGTAAAAGCAGACAAGTCCAAAATGCCCCAAATTGAAGAAGAGGAACACGGCAAACTTCTCATCAAACTGATGAAAAACGGGCCTGCAATCCTGAAAGGCAGCTATACGATGGAATCGGCTTCGATTGGCCAGCATACATCAGACAAAGGTGTGGCACTGTGCCGTTGCGGTGGTTCATCTACAAAACCGTTTTGCGACGGAACTCACAAGAACAATGGCTTTAAGGGATAAAACATACAACGGGCAGCCTGCCCGTTCCATCTATGCGATATTTCAACCAAAAGATAAGTATGGTAACTGCTGATCTTCTGAACATTTCCGGATAACCCGGATAAACGGCCTGTTCTGAGTATCGTGTCAATAATAAAACATCGGGTTTCTTACGAAACTTCAGACTTCACACGACACTGAATATGAAATCCAAAACACTTCTTATTACCGGTTCTGTTTTGATGGCCATCGCGGTGGCGATGGGAGCTTTCGGTGCTCACATAGTCCAGGAAATGCTTACTCCCGATCGGTTCGATGTATACCAAACCGCCGTTGAATACCATTTTTATCACGCCATCGGACTGCTGATTCTCGGGGCAGTTTCTGTTCGGATGCCGGAATCGAAGTGGCTCAAGTGGAGTGGAGTTTCTTTCTTTGCAGGTATCCTCATCTTTTCAGGTAGCCTCTATGTTCTGACGCTCACCGACACCGGATGGTTCGGAATGATTACACCGATCGGGGGCGTCGCTTTTATTTTGGGCTGGACATTCTTTGCGATCGGAATCTGGAAAGTAAGCGATTGACTGGATCATCCGCAAGCGGACAGACTCTTTGCAGCAACTGTTTTCACTACAGAACAAGGTTTCGTGAAGAGGTTTACCACAAAAATCGCGAAGAAGTCGCCAGGTTCCCCGAAAATTTTTACCCCATACATCTTAGATATTACACACAGATTTTTCACCGGCCACCCGTCCTCCGTCCACGGTCAGTTTAGCGACACTATGATTCTCAATTTAATGCATCACGAACTGATTCCGTATCAAAATAGCTGAAGTCTGACCGCTGAAAGCTGATTGCACTATAGATTCAGTCTATATCAAGCAGTTCCTCAATCCAGCTCACCATATCCTCACGCTGATCAGGCCAAAACCGATTAAAATCATAGGGAGTTTCAAACTTTAGTTGTTCGGATGCATCATATAACGAAAAGACCGATCCAACGCCGTTCATCGTTTGTTTAACACTTTCAAAATCGGCATGCCGGTCCAGCTCCGGGGAGATCACAAACAGAGGCCTCGGTGCGATCATGGAAATAATTTCCGGGAAATCCACGGGTATTTTTTCCTCTTGGCCGATGAAAAAGCCAAGCCGCGGCAGCAAACCAAAGAGGTGGGAATATGCTTCAATCCCTTCAATATGCTCCGTATTGGTTCGCCACGGTGTAAATGCGCTGGATACCGCTGTTCCGGCAACACGCTCGTCCAGGGCAGAAGTCAGCAGGCTGACCGTACCGCCGAGCGAATAACCGGTCAAAAAGATCTTTTCGCTGTCCACGAAATCCAGGGATTCAAGCGCATCGATTGCCGCACGGGTATCGGTTACCATTCTTCCCAGCTTGGACCAGTTCGGATACCTCTCATAGAAACGGGAGCCATCCTCAATCCGCTGGCCATATCCAATCATATCCATCGCAAGAACAGCCGCTCCTTTTGAGAGAATATCTTCGAAAAAGTCCTCAAGGCCGGTTTCGAAACGGGAATCAAATCCGGTGTTGGAATATCTGTGCAGATAGATGACAACCGGAAGTTTCTCATTATCGCCAGTTTTCATCTCTCCTTCTTCATCAACAGGATAGTAGAAAGCACCGTGAAGATAATCGCCCAGGCTGTTATACGGAGCAATATACCTGACCTGACCGTTGGAGACCTCAGGCCGCGGGAGAAAATGGTTCACATAATCCTGACGATTACTTAATCCCCGTATCGGTGAAGCGGCAATTCCAGGCGCCTCCTCTCCAAAAATCCAGTTCAGCCGTTCTTCGATTCCGGGCTTTATTTGCTCCCACTCTTCAGCGGTTTCAATCTCTTCGATACTTTCATGAAGTAAAACCGGTTCATTTTCTGGGCTTCGAACAAATTGTTCAGGATCAATATCTTCATCGCTTATCAATTTCCATTTTTCGAAAGAGTAGTCGTAATAAAGCTTATTGTCCCAGGAGCCGAGATTGGGATTTCGGTCAAACTGAATATCCAGCCAGTCCATATAATCCTCAATATCTCTCGATTCAACGCCATGCTGCCCGTCACGAAGCCGGATTCCCAGCCTGTCCGGCTCATCAAGAAATTCATAAACCTCAGAAAGAGACTTGTACATCATCTCCTCAGCCCAGGGATCTCCCCCGCTTTCCCGGATGGAGGAACTCAGCAAAATGGCATTCGGGGCGATCAGAGCCATCAGTGAATTCTGATCAATCGGCAGTTTATGTTCCCTACCCAGGTAAAATCGGAACCTGGGATGAAACCAGTGGGTTCTTCTCGCCAACAAAAAATCGATCGATTCGCTGGAGTGGCGGTCGTCTGTGTACCGGTAGGGCAGCTCACCCCCGGTACCCCCGCTGCTTGAGATAACGGCTGTGATCCGGTCGTCAAATGCGGCTGCAAAGAGTGCCTGCTTCGCATTTCTGGAATGCCCGGTAATCGCAATTTGCGATTCATTTACATTGTCGAGTGTCTGAAGATAATCTACAGCCCTGTGAGCGCCCCAGGCCCTTCTCATGAGTGTACTCCAGTCATGATCCGGGAAGAGCGGCATATAATCGTAGGTATCGTCCCGGGAATCAGCCCCGGCATATACCAGTCCCATGTAACCGCGGCGAACAGCAATTTGTGCCCAGGCCCTGTGATTCCACTGGGTCATAAATACCGGAAACGGGCCTTCACCGGGTGGTGTAAAAAGTTCAATTGTCATACTTGCACGTTCATCACTACCGAAGCGCAGCTCGATCATTTGCACCTTTACCCCGTTCTCTTCCCATTCTTCCTTCACCTGTGATGTTAATGATCCGGGCGGTTCGGGAAAAGTGCCGGAAAAAATATGCATCACCTGCTCTTTGATCCATTCCCGCTGCTCCTGCCATTGCTCTTCCGTCTCAACCGGGATATTTTCCCCTCCCTCATCAATGATAAGCGGATCGGGCAGAAAAGGGAGAGATGGCACGTTTTCAAAATCGGGAGGAAGGGCACCGGTACGCTCCACCCAGTCAAGCCAGGTTTCATCGTGATAGTTTACGTAATCATCAAAATGTTCCGGTTTTTCCTGAAGTTTTTTGATCTCTTCAAGGTAGTCCCGCTGGCGGTCGGGATCATCCTGGGAAAATAGAGCGGAGAGATTCAGAAAAAAAAGCAGTGTTGATACAAGGAGAGTTCGGCAGTACATCAATAACAATATGAACAAAGGTTTGGGTTGAAAGTAGATGGAAAGTAGGTAAAAGAGATTATTCAGTCAAAATGAGAAAGGGTGGCTCTGTATCAAGACAAACTGCATTTGAACCGATTGCCTGTTGGTATGTCAATGCAAAACTATCCATAAACCCTGCAAAACGTCACCCCTTCCTTATGCCGTGCATTTGCGGCAAAGGGAAGGGGCCGGGGGATGGGTCCAAATGGATAGGGCTAAAACTATCTGTCAACGATAGATTTTTTAAAAGAATGAGTCCATTAAGAAGATTGGGTTGATCCCGGATCGACACGTCCGATGACTCTCCGATACAAATGATTTGACTTAAAATTACTCTTCGATGATGATTACTCGGCCGGCTGTTCCTTGAGCTGGATGAGATAGGCGAACCCAGTCCGTTGTCCAGGCTTTCACTTTTTGTCCGCATTCAAGGTTGTCAAAAGTAGATCTGATGGTTTTGTCACTTTCTTTTTTAACAAATATTTCACTTTGATCATCGATCAGTTCAAGCCAGATTTTCAGCCCGCCGGGATCAGATGGTTCATCCACTTCGGGTTCTTCCTCAACAAGAATCTCAAGATGTTCATATTGATTTACCCTTGAATTGGTAATTTCCCCGATAATATATGGCTCTTCTCCCTCCAGCGATTCTTCGGCCGCAGTTGTTTGTATTTCCTCACATCCAAAAGCAAGGAGGATCGCAATGGAGATGGTTATATAATGTATGCCAGTAATTTTTTTCATCAGATCATTATTGGAACTCTTGCAACCATAACTATTTATTTCTAAAATATTAAAAAAAAATGAGATGCAAACTTTCTAAGTGAAATTGGTGCGATTTACATTCTTTATCTGGCTGTCACTTTTACACGATAATGACCAAATATCGTGTAATAAGCTAAATTAAATTACTTGGTGCTTATGAAGCTGCATGATTGTTAATAAAATTGAGAAAATTATTACACGGTTCATATCGTTCTAATTTGAAACAGGCAAAGAGGTAAGCGATTTTTTATATAGTGATCAAGATCTATTTTATATATCGCTGTATTTCCTGTACACAATCGCATAAACCGGTTCCGCCATGAAACGAAAAATTCTCTCTCTTCTTTTAATTCTGCCACTTCTGATCCCGGTTCAGATCCTGGCCCAAAATGAAATTGAACGCGAACGGATCTCGCTCCAGGGATTACAAGAGTTTGGATTTACTGCCAATATTGAAGGCAGCCGTGATATTGCCGACAGTGAATCTCTCACCCCTTCCGTGATCCGCCAGCAGGCTGTCAACCAGCTGGTTCAGGCCGATCTGCGGTATGTTTCGGATGAAGAGGTGCGCTCCTCGGCCGACATCCCGTTCCTCTACATGCACATCAACACCATGCAGCTCGAAAATGGCTTGGTACCTTTTTCAATTCAGCTCCGGCTCTATCAGCCTGTAATACTGCCGTTGAATCGCGACCTGCAAACCTCAGCCAGTACATGGGAAACCGGCCTGGTGGGTATTGTTTCATTCGACCGGCTCGAAACCATCAATCAGGCCGCAGATGGGCTGATCACCGATTTCATCAACGATTATTTTGTTGCAAATTTCGATCGGCGTTAGATTGTAAATGTATAGTTGTGAACGGAGAAAATGTTGAATAACCGGAATTGGTGTTAAACCAATTTTCTGATCATCATGTATAATATTAATCATTTTTAGTAATTTATGTTAAAGGGATTAATCACATTTAAAATCAGATCTTTTGTTTACCAGGACGTTGATTGTATTTTTTTTGTCTTCTCTGTATATAATTGATGGACAAATATATGCTCAAACACAGGATGAAGATCCGGTTATAAGTGATTTTTATCATATTGAAGCATATCGTTTGGCTCCGGGGGAAGAATTTGTACTTGATGGCAATATGGATGAGCCCTTTTGGGAAAATGTTCAGCCAATCACCAATTTTCGACAGCAAGACCCTCATGAAGGTGCTGTTCCTTCTGAACGAACGGAAATCTACGTGGCCTTTGATGATGATAATCTTTACATCGCAGCAAAACTTTATGACACCTCACTCGCTGGAATACTGGCTTATCAAAAAAGAAGAAACCAGAGCCTGGAAACTGACGACAGATTTATGTGGATTCTTGATACCTTTAACGACGGGAGAAACGCCTATTTTTTTGAAACCAATCCTGCCGGCCTCAGGGGTGACGGACTGTTGACTGTTGGCCAAGGTTATAATTTAAATAAGGCTTGGGATGGCATCTGGGACGTACAAACGTCAATCACGAATGAAGGCTGGATCGCAAAAGTAATAATTCCATTCAGATCTCTCGATTTTAATTCTGAAAATACTTCATGGGGAATTAATTTTCAGCGGACTGTTCGCCGTCATAATGAAGAAATTGTTTGGTCGGGATGGCGTCGCAATCAGGGCCTTTTTCGCCCCCAGAATGCAGGAACAATCAGTGGTTTAACCGGAATTTCTCAGGGAATCGGTCTGGAATTCAAACCCTATTTATCTACAAGTGGAAACCGTACCTGGTTGCAACAGGATGAAAGAGAAGATAACGGAACAATGGATATCGGCTTCGATGCATCCTACAGTATCACCCCAAGTGTCCGGGCCTCATTGACCATCAACACGGATTTTGCTGAAACTGAAGTGGATCAGCGACGGGTTAACCTGACCCGATTCCCCCTCCAGTTCCCTGAGCAGCGCAGCTTTTTTCTTGAAGGAGCCAGTATATTCAGCTTTGCCCCTGCAAGTGGAATTACCCCCTTTTTCAGCCGCAGAATTGGACTTATGGAAGGTGAACCCATTTCTGTGAACGGAGGGCTTCGCGTTCTTGGAAGAGAAGGGAATACGAATTTGGGGTTATATCAAATTCGAACCGGAAGTGAAGGCGAAATAAATCAGGAAGATTTTACGGCAGCGAGAATCTCGCAAAACCTATTTTCAGAAAGCAATATTGGTCTTATTTATACACGACGTGCAACTCTTGATGACGATCTTTACAATAACCGTCACACATTAGGGGCCGATATGGAATTGGGTACTTCTTCATTTCTTGGAGATAAAAACCTTCAATTTCAAGCATTTTTTGTCTGGCATAATACTCACACTACCAGTGAGGAGAGTAATTTTTGGGACAAAACCAGTCGTGGCATGCGAATTAATTTTCCAAACTATCCATTTTATGGTTGGATGTCGTACAGGGAATTCGGAAACTCTTTTAATCCCGCTGTTGGTTTTACTCCCCGAAATACATTCAGAAGGTGGCAGCCGACAGTTGGTTATCGGCAATTCTTAAATCGAAGCAATATCATTCGGTCATTAGAGACAGAAGCCTATTTCGAATATCTGATGAACCTCGATTTTGAACCTGAAACTGTTCTGTTCAGGCTCACCCCAATAAAAATAGAATTTGAAAGCGGAGATCAGGTTACGGCAAGTTTCAGTCGAAATTTTGAGCGGCTTTACACGGGCTTTGATATTCTGAGAAATGAACGTGTGATTGTCCCGCCCGGTGATTATAAAAGTTGGAGTTTCAAAATTGAATTGAACACAGCACCTTACAGGGTGATCTCATCAAATAGTGAGTTAACGCATGAAGGGTTCTGGACCGGTACCAGAAACATTTATGGGATTTCTGGGACAATACGGCCTTATGCAGGAATAAACCTTTCTGCCGACTGGATCAGAAGTGATGTTACTCTTCCCGAGTATCATTTTACAACAGACCTGATTCTCTTCCGCAGCGATATTGATCTATCGCCCAACACAGCATTTACAAATATTGTGCAGTTTGATGACCTCAGTGATATTTTGGGTTTTTTTAACCGGTTTCGATGGACAATCACACCCGGCTCTGACATGTACCTTGTATATTCACACAACTGGGTACAGATTGATGACCGATTTGAACCAATTGAAACACAAGGTGCCGTGAAAATAAACTATACACACAGATTTTGATTGCGCTTGAAAAAAGGGCAACTGTTTGAAAAATTCTTTTTTTTATAAGTTGATTTTTCATTTTAACAATTAAAATAAAGTTATCTGAGGAACGAAATATTACTTCTAAAATCACAGTTATCGGATGCGGAGTTTCCGGGCTGAGCTCAGCCATCAGGCTGCTGGAGGAAGGTTATGATGTAACCATTATCGCCAGAGACGTTCCGCCGCAAACCACATCAAATGCCGCTGCAGCGATCTGGTATCCCTACCGCTGTTTTCCCGTAGAAAAAGCACTTGAATGGGGGAAGCACACACTGGAGGTGTACTACAAACTTGCAGAAGATTCTGGTACAGGGGTCTTCCCCGTTACGTTCACCGAATACCTGCCTGAAAAATCGTCAGATCCCTGGTGGAAAAGTGCAGTGCGAGACTTTCGCAGAGTCAATCCGGCCGAAATTCCATCAATTTACAAAGATGGCTACTTGTTCGAAGTGCCTTTTGTGGATACATCCGTTTACATGCCGTGGCTGCTCAGCCGGTTTAAACAGCTGGGAGGTACAATCCACCAAAAAGAACTTTTCTCTTTAGAGGAAACCAGTGCTGATCTGGTTGTGAATTGCAGCGGGCTGGGTGCCAGGTTTTTAGCCAATGACCCTGAAGTTTACCCGGTGCGGGGACAGGGAATTCGAGTAAAAGCGAAAAACAATGGTGGCTGCTTTCTTGATCAGCAGAGTGAATTGGCTCTCTGTTATATATTTCCGCGAACGAACGATGTGATTCTCGGCGGTACAGCCCAGGAACATCATTATCAATTCGATCCCGACCCGGCCACTACCGAAGAGATTTTACGAAAAGTGAAAATTATGGACCCTTCACTGGAGATTGAAAAAGTGATCGATACTGTCGTTGGGTTACGCCCTGCCCGGTTTGAAGTTCGACTTGAAGTGGATAAAAACAGCCCCCTGCCCGTCATTCACAATTACGGCCACGGCGGTGCCGGTTTCACACTTTCGTGGGGATGTGCAGAGGATGTGGTTAATCTGGCGAAAGCATTCAAAAAAGTGCAATCTCAGTTTTAAAAACAACCTCTGAGCAGTTTAATTTAAAATGATCTATGAATATCGAACAGTACCGTAATTTTTGCCTCTCATTTCCCGGTGTGACCGAAGAATTCCCATTTGATGAAAACACACTTGTTTTTAAGGTGATGGGCAAAATGTTTACTGCCTGCGATGTGGATGAATTTGAAAGCATCAATGTTAAATGCGATCCCGTTAAAGCAAGTGAACTTCGTGAAACTTATCCCGGTATTGTGATTCCCGGTTACCACATGAATAAAAAGCACTGGAACAGCATTGTAATGGAAAACAATCTGCCGGATAAACAGATTGAAGAATGGATTCACGACTCCTATGAACTGGTTGTAGCAAAGCTTACCAAAAAAGATCGGGAAAAACTTGGGAGATAGTGTTAGCCCGGATATCTCACTGTAAATATGTTTAATGAACTGTAAATTGTTGGTATAAATTACTTGGTGAGAAATTCGGGTTAGCATCAGACATTTTGTTTACATATTTGCCAATCTTTTACTCTTTTCAGGGCTGAAACTCCCGGCTAAAATGCTTATCTTTGGAAGCGGTTCCATGATAGTATCAAACCATCAAAAGAAGAAGTTAATATGAGCGATTTTATAGTGATTCCGGAAAAGAAAACCGGACCAGACAAGCAGTTCCCGTTATTCGGAGAGCTCGTACATCACGAACATGAACAGATTGTATTCTGTTCAAGGCCGGAAGTGGGCCTGAAAGCGATAATAGCCATCCACAGCACTACACTTGGCCCGGCCCTTGGCGGGGTTCGCATGTGGAATTACAAATCAGAAAAAGAAGCGATTACCGATGTTCTGAGGCTCTCTCGCGGCATGACCTACAAAGCGGCGATTTCGGGACTCAATCTGGGTGGGGGGAAAGCTGTAATCATCGGAGACCCTCACACTGATAAAACCGAGCCGATGTTTCGTGCATTCGGACGGTTTATTGATGGGCTGGCCGGGCGATATCTGACGGCTGAAGATGTGGGAATGACTGAGCGTGAAATGGAATGGATCTATTCCGAAACAAAATATGTAACCGGCATACCGAAAGCGATGGGAGGCAGCGGAGATCCCTCACCTGTTACGGCCTATGGTGTTTACATGGGCATGAAAGCTGCCGCACAGAAAGCCTGGGGGAGTGACTCGCTGGAAGGGAAACGAATTGGCATCCAGGGAGCGGGTTCGGTTGCCACCTATCTCGCACGTCATCTACGTAACGAGAATGTAAAACTGTACGTCACCGATATTTTTGATCAGAAAGCAAGAACCCTTGCCCGTGAAACCGGTGCGGAAGTGGTCGGCCCGGATGAGATTTATACCCTCAACCTCGATATCCTGAGCCCCTGTGCTCTCGGCGGTGTGGTGAACGATGATACAATCGGTCATCTTTCCTGTGATATTATTGCCGGCGGGGCAAACAACATCCTTGATGATGAGAAGAAACATGGCAACATGCTGCGTAACAGAGGAATTCTTTTTGCGCCTGATTACGTGATCAATGCTGGTGGAATCATCAACATTGCGAGTGAGATGGAGGGGTACAACGAAAAACTGGCAATGGAAAAGGCCTCACGTATTTACGATACAACTTTACGAATTTTCGAATTTGCCGATGAGCACGATATACCCACGATTGAGGCCTCAAACCGGCTGGCTGAAGAGCGAATCAATGCTATCGGAAAAGTGAGCAATATTTATTCTTCAAAAAGCCACTTTTCGTATCGGAAAGGTGAGATGTACATGCGCAATCGTTCCTGAAATGTGAATCTTGAAGTACTGAGCTTTATCAGATCCGCGTACCGGCAAATACTTCTTCCGCACCGTGAGGCGGACGGTCGAGAGACCAGGTTTCGAAATAAAACTGCCGCTCGGAGCGCAGGCGTCGGCCGTTGATGCTAAAAAAGCGAAAATCATAGCTGACCAGTTCCTGAAGCGGATAAAAAAGAGAGGGATAAATATTTTCCCTGGAAAAGAGGTGCAGATCAAAACCCTGATGTGCATGTTCTTTATATAGAACAAGATCATCGGCTTCGAGTACTTCTGCCAGCTCTTCCTTTTTATGGCCTACGTTACTCCCTGAATCGATCTTCAGGGAGTCCGTATTCCATGTATGGCGGTTATTTTTTGAAAGGATCAAGGCATCTCCGATCTTCGCTTTTTCCAGAGCTTGATCAATTGGTAGTACCCTGCCTTCGTAAAAAAGGTTATATCCAGCAAGCGCTTCAGAAATTGCAGCGATTACATCCCCGAACTTTTTCAGCCGGTTCAGTCCGAACAACTCCTGATCCAGCACCGTACCCGTAATGTAAAATTTCGAGTAGGTTGGATCGGGTTTCATAAAATCCTCGATACTGGCCGATACCTCCTGAGTGGAACGGTCCAGATGTCTCTCACGGAGCTGATCCAAACGCAGATCGTGTTCAAAAATAAGCTTAAAAATATCCATTCTGAATTTTAAACAATCTGCGTCACACCCGGTTTGGGTACAGGATAATTACCATTTTCATCGGGTACGACCGGAGGCTCACTGTCCCAGTCT
>JAFIFB010000051.1 GCA_020832285.1 Balneolaceae bacterium | reverse complement strand
GAGCCGAACAGGTGAACTCCAAAATTCAGCAGGTAAAGTCCATTTCAAAAGGCTATCGAAATTATGATAATTTCCGCACAGCCATCTTGTTTTACTTTGGCAAGTTAGACCTCTACCCACAAGGTTTCCAGTAGAACCAATTATTATTAATGTCTTAACCTGCAATTTCAGCGGTAGTGCCAAAAACACCCTGTCAGATGTTGCAAAATTTGCCCGTGGGCTGCGTTGTCTCAAATAGAGGAAAAGCCAATTAAACACCCCTCTAAATCTCCCCTTTTTATGAGAGAATTTTTCCATTTCTTAACTGTTCTTCTTATCCCGAGCTCACACATCCATGTATCAATCAATTCAACTATTCATCCGGCCCGATCAGTAATTGATACAAATCTTACATATTGATCTGTAACAAGATTGGGTAAGGAATTGTGCAAGTTATTGTTATGAGAATAGTATAAAAGCAACGATTGAAACATAGAATTGAATCACCTTGAGACTAAATAATGCATTCTTAAACATAATTAAAAAGCATTGCAGATCCAGTGATTTTGTTCGTTATCAAGACAAGCGTGAGATTGGAACCACTATATATTATCCATATGTGAGGATTTCAACCGACCGATAACACCAATATTGGGTTAAAGATCGGTTTTGTGACACTGGCATCCCTTATTTGGAAAAGCCATCTACACTATTATAGTCAGACATTTTTAAAGATCTGATGAGTATTGCTGATAAATGGGGTTGGAATTTCATTCAGATTAGAACAATAACTATTTCAGCCTATATCAAGAAAAATAATCAGATTGTAAACACCCACAATATTAGGTAGGTTAATATTATGCAAAGTAAAAAAGATTACACACCAATCTCTCAAAAATTAAACATTATTCTTGCTGAGGATGATCTTGACGATCGCCTCCTTTTTGAAGAAGCCATTGAAGAATTGCCGGTTTCTGTTCAACTTGATACCTTCAATAATGGTGATGAACTGATGGAGTGGCTTATCAAGAAAAATAACAAGCTTCCCGATGTTCTTTTTCTTGATCTTAATATGCCTCGTAAAAACGGATTTGCTACTTTAGCAGATATAAAGAGGAACAAAAAATTACAGGATATACCAGTGATTATTTTTTCCACCTCTACCAATAATGAAATGATAAAGCAGGTTTTTAAAAATGCTGCGCACTATTATATTCGAAAACCGGTGCATTTTTGGGAACTTAAACAATTGATTTACAAATCACTTAAATTGATAGCAGATAAAGAAACATCTCTTCCGGGAAAAGAAAACTTTATGCTTACCACAGATTAAAAAAAAGCCGTGAAGTCAGATAAAAAATCCACTGATCAGAAAAAAAAAAGAGTTAAAACAGAGAAACTTTTTCCGGTTGTTGGTATTGGTGCGTCGGCCGGGGGGTTAGCGGCTTTTAAAGCATTGCTCAAAGCCATTCCGGAAGATTCAGGCATGGGGTTTATTCTTGTACAGCATTTAGATTCAACCCACGAAAGCCAGTTACCAGACATTCTCCAAAATGTTACTAACATCTCCGTTAATGAGTTTTCAGACAAAACTGTCATTGAACCCAATCATATTTATGTGATGCCCAGCAATAAAATAATGGTGGCATCCGATGGTGAACTGGAACTTGCTCCTCTGCCCGAAAGAAACAGAAATGAAGTTGTTCATCCCATCAATCTTTTCTTCTCAGCGCTGGCTGAAACTTACGAATCCCATGCCATTGGTGTGGTACTGTCGGGTACAGCGTCGGATGGCACCAAAGGCTTGAAAGCGATTAAAGATTACGGAGGTATCACCTTTGCACAGGATACAAAATCAGCAGGCTATAGCGGCATGCCCAATAGTGCAATACAGTCGGGTATGGTTGATTTTGTTCTTTCGCCTGATAAAATTCCCGCTAAACTACTCGAAGTCACTCAGATTATTAACACCCCGGCAGCCTTAGAGAAACCTCAGTCTTTGAATGACGATGACGTTTTCAGGCAGATAGTCGCCCTTCTGCGAGTGCGAAATGGTACAGATTTCACCTATTACAAACAGACCACCATCCGCAGGAGAATACTTCGGAGAATGGCAATCAACAAAAATAAAAAAGTAACCGCATATCTTGAATATTTAAGAGAGAACAAAAAAGAACAGGATATTCTGTACCAGGATATCTTAATCCCGGTCACATCTTTTTTCCGAGATCCTAATATTTTTGAAAAATTATCATCTATCTATTTACCTCAAATTATAAAAGAAATTCCTGCCGGTAAAACCATTCGGGTGTGGGTGGCAGGCTGCAGCACAGGGGAGGAAGCCTACTCTCTGGCTATTTTATTTAAAGAACTTTTTGACACCCAAACTCCGAAAAATCACGAAAAACAAATTCAGATTTTTGCATCTGATTTGAATGAAACCGCTATCGAAAAAGCGCGCCTGGGCAGATATTCAGAGGCTGAAGTAGCCGGAGTATCCGAGAAACGGCTGAAGAGATTCTTTACAAAAACGAATGGGCGTTTTCAGGTTAACAGGCAGATCCGGGATATGTGCGTGTTTGCCGTTCATAATTTTTTAAAAGACCCTCCATTTGGCAAAATGGACTTTATAAGCTGCCGGAATGTGCTCATCTATTTTGAACCCTATTTACAGAAAAAAGCGCTCACTACTTTTCATTATGTGATGAATCCGGAAGGTCTGTTATTGCTTGGTAAATCGGAAACTACCAGCGGTGTGCCCGACCTTTTTGCTGAAGTTGCCAAAAGCGAAAAAATATATTCGCGAAAAGATGTTTCCAGTAAATTCATGCAGGTGATTAACCGGAGATCGGAACTCGATTTTAACCAATCGGAAGTAAGCACAAAACCAATAAAGAAAAATCCTGAATTCCAGAAAACAGCAGATGAGATTGTAATCAAAAAGTACACCCCTGCCGGTGTAGTGGTGAACGAGGCGATGGATATTGTACAATATCGCGGCAAAACCGGCCCATATTTAGAGCAAACATCAGGAAAACCGAGCCACAATCTGATGGTATTGGCTGTGCAGGGTTTGGCTTTTGAACTGCGGAATATTCTTTTTAAAGCGAAACAGGAGAATAATGAAGTAAAAAAAGAGAATATTCCGGTTAAAATAAACGGGGACCTTCGTACTATTTCCATCGAAGCCATTCCGCTTCCAAATACCATAGAGCCCTATTATTTAGTACTTTTTCATGATACCTCTGCAAAGATTGATACGCCAAAATCTAATACTGATGATGGAGAAACAGCCAAGCCATCAGTAAACGAAAAAGACCTTCGCATAGAGCAATTAGAAAAAGAACTTGTTGACACAAGAGAAGATATGCGGAACATTACGGAAGACCAGGAAGTTGTCATCGAAGAGCTTCAAAGTGCCAACGAAGAGTTGATGAGTGGCAGTGAAGAGCTGCAAACATTAAATGAAGAATTAGAAACGAGCAAGGAAGAGCTGCAAAGCACCAACGAAGAGCTTATTGTTCTGAACCAGGAAATGAGCAGCTTAAACGAACAGATAGAGATTGAAAGGAATTATTCTCAATCTATTGTTGCAAATATTCGCGAACCACTGCTTGCACTGGATAAAAATCTGAAGATAAGAGCGGCAAATAATGCATTCTACAAACAGTTTAAAATAAATGAAAAGAAAACAGTTGGCACACTGATTTACGACCTGGAAGGCAAGAAGTGGGAATTTCCAGAATTAAGAAAGTTGCTTGAAGAAATTATTCCTGAAAAATCAATTGTACACGATTACGAAGTCATCCGGAAATTTTCGGGGATTGGCAAGCTGCATTTACTGATGAATGCACGTGAAGTAGTGAATGAAGATAAATCAGAAAATCTAATTCTTCTCTCCATCGAGGATATTACCGAACAGGTAAAAGAGAAAGAGAAAAACCGGAGAATTCAGGAACGGCATACCAAAGAACTTGAAGAGAAGATAGAAGAACGCACGGCCGAATTAAAGAGCGCAAATGAAGAACTCCGGGAGATAAACCAGGAATTGCTAAGCATGAATAAAGAGCTGGAAGCATTTACCTACATTTCCAGCCACGATTTGCAGGAACCGCTCCGGAAAATACAGACCTTTGCCGGCCGTATACTCGAAAAAGAATACCAAAACCTTTCAGAAAAGGGCAAAACCTATTTCAATCTGATGCAAAACGCTGCGCAGCGAATGCAGAAATTAATTGGTGACCTGCTCGATTTTTCGCGCCTTAACACCACTGAGCGAGTATTTGAAAGAGTGAATCTTGGCACTATTTTTGAAAATGTTATTGCCAGCTTCAATGAAATCATAGAAGAAAAACAAGCCACTGTTGAAATGGAAACAATGTGTGAGGCAGATGTAATTGTTTTCCAGTTCAGGCAACTGGCACATAATCTTATCAGCAATGCGCTTAAATTTTCGAAACCGGGAGTAAAGCCTCATATTAAGATCAAAAGCAGGATTGAAAAAGGCGCTGCATTTAAAGTTAAAAACCTTGTGCAAGATAAGAAGTATTGCCATATTTCTGTGTCTGACAACGGCATTGGTTTTGAAGAGAAGTTCAATGAGAAAATATTTGAGGTATTTCAGCGACTTCATAACAAAGACAATTATCCCGGTACGGGAATCGGGCTGGCAACCGTGAAAAAAGTTGTAAACCATCATAATGGTGTCATAGAAGTAAAAAGCACCTTAAACAAAGGGACTACATTTGATATTTATATTCCATTGTTAAATCAATCATAGGAGGAAATATGGCAAACCAAAAAGCTCCGCTTCGCATACTACTTACCGATGATGATGAAGGTGACAGACTCGTCTTTAAAGAAATAATTAATGAGATGGGCAGAAATACCATCGTCCAAATGGTGAATGATGGCAATCAGTTGATGGATTTTCTTGCGAATGGAAAAAATCCACTCCCCCACATTATTTACCTGGATCTCAATATGCCAAATATGAACGGGTTGGAATGCCTTAAACAGATCAGAAGTAATGAGAAGTACAACGATATTTCAATTGCCATTTACTCTACATCAACGTCTGAAAAAGATATCGAGGATTCGTTTCTGCATGGAGCCAATATCTATATTGCGAAGCCTGGCGACTACAATGAACTCAAACAAGCATTAACCAAATCTATGGCTGCTGCCCACCTGAACCATAATTCTGCTTTCGACAGGGATAATTTCGTATTGAGGATATAGTCTTTGGTCAAATAGTTCATTACTTCGTTTATTTCAGTTAACCTGATCCACCTGGACCCATCCCCCGCCTCTATCTCAAATTCCGAAAAAAAGCGATGTAGTGGTTACAAAATTAGTTTCATTTAAAAGTGATAGAATTATTTAATACCATAACTTTTCATCTGCATAAATTGGTTTAGCTGGTCATTGTTCCTTCACTTCTTTTAAAATCAGTAGATCTTAGAAAAAATGAATGACGTTCATTTTTTTAGTGAAAAACCAGCCCCGTTTCGGGGCGGCATACCCTTACCCCCCAGTATCACGCAGTGATTCTGGGGGTAAAACCAGACCGATAACGAAAGAAGCGCTGCAGGCGTGTAGGAATGAAAGGAAGAACAGGAAGCTTGACCTGTTTTAAAATAGTGGATGTAGCACTACAAAACGTTTTTTAAATATTTATCCCTACGGGAAGTCTACTCCCATTTTGGGTACTTTGCACAGAGTGTTTTAGATGTTTTCGCCTGATATACGGCTGTTCCCTTTCCATTTTTTGGATCATAGGGATGACCCCTTCAATATCCTCTATACAATGCATTATTAAAGTACCTGGCAAAACATATTCCATGGCATAAAGCAATGCCTGTTTTTCGTTTGCAATAGCTACTACTTTCGGGTTATGAGAGGAATAAGCAATGCCTTTTTTTATAATTTCAGTGATTTCCCCTGCTGCTTTACCTCTGAGATCTCTATCTTCTCTTATAATAACTTTATCAAACATTTCTGCGGCAATCCGGCCTAATTCCATACTGTCCTCATCTCTCCGGTCACCCATGCCACCCACAATTCCTATTTTATAATGATAAGAAAAGTTTTTCAGATAATTTTGGATGGCCATCAAGCCGGCGGGATTATGAGCATAATCTACAAGCAGATCATAGTTTGTAAATTTAAAAAGATTCATCCTGCCCGGAGTTTTCTCTGGTGAAGGCACGAAAATGCGCAGCATTTCACCTATTTTTGCAGGGGAAATATTTTGGGTATAAGCCGCTCCTGCCGCAGCCATTATATTTTCAATCATAAAACCAGCCTGACCATTAAAGCTGAGCGGAATTTTTTCTACTTGTTCTACCATATGTTCTGATTCTCCATCCCAAATAGTGATACCGTTATTTTTAAGCACCACGCAAATACCACCCGCTTCGCGATGTGACATAATTCCCGGATTATCTGACTCAAGTGAAAACAGAACCACATTGCAGCGAACTTTTTTCCGCATGGAATATACACGTTCATCATCTGCATTCAGTACGGCAAAACCTGATGGGTGTACACTTTCAGGCACCACAGATTTCAGGCTGGTCATTTGGTCCAGGTTATTTATTCCCTTCATTCCCAGGTGATCGGAGCTTACATTCGTTACCACAGCCACATCACAATAATCGAAGCCGAGTCCCATCCGTAATATTCCGCCACGCGCACACTCCAGAACCGCTGTATCCACACCCGGATCTTTGAGCACCATTCGAGCGCTTACAGGGCCGCCACAATCCCCCTTCATGATGAGTTCATCATTTACATAGACCCCATCCGTTGTTGTGTACCCAACCCTTCGTCCTGCACCTTTCATAATATGAGATATAAGGCGTGTGGTGGTGGTTTTTCCATTTGTGCCCGTCACCGCGATGATAGGTATTCGACTTTTTTGCCCTGGGGGAAAAAGCATATCCAGCACTGGAGCTGCAACATTCCGGGGCGTCCCTTTCGATGGAGACAAGTGCATCCGAAACCCCGGTGCGGCATTCACTTCAAGAACGATTCCCCCTGTTTCACTCAATGGCTTTTTCAGTGTAGAAGCCATTACATCTATTCCACAAATATCAAGACCAACCATCCTGCCAATTCTGGCGGCCATCATCGCAATTTCAGGATGCACATCATCGGTTACATCTTCTGCAGTACCGCCTTTACTAAGATTTGCTGCATAATCTAAATAGAGAATTTTATTTTTTGGTAACACAGTATTAAGTGTATAGCCTTTCTGTAAGAGAATGGTTTTTGCGCTGGGCCCGATTTTTATTTTGGTGAGGATATTATCATGGTTTTCACCACGTCCTGAATCATCATTTACACTGTCTATCAACTGTTGTATAGTTGAAGTACCATCTCCCTTAACGTGTGCAGGAGTTCTCTTTGCTGCGGCAACAAATTTACCGCCAATTGTAAGCAAACGATAATCCAAACCGGAAACATGGCGTTCAACAATGACTCTCTCAGAAATTTCAATGGCTAATTCAAATGCTGCTGCTGCTTCTTCCCAGGTTTTAATGTTGGTTGTTACTCCACGCCCCTGATTGCCTGAAACCGGTTTTATAACCAAGGGATAGCCTAAAGATTTCAAAGACAACTGAAGCTCATCAACACTCTCTACTACTTCCCCTTCGGCAACGGGTATTGAAATCTCTTTCAGGAAGTCACTACAGGCTTCTTTATCACAAGCCATTTCCACTGCCAGGTTGCTTGTTGATGATGTTACGGTAGCAGCAATTTTCTTTTGAAAACAGCCATAGCCCAACTGATAGGTTGATCTGTCTTCAAGTTGGATATACGGAATGTCTCGTGAGGCGGCTTCCCGCAACAAAGAAGCTGTACTTGGACCGGGCATATTTACAGAATTAATTTCCCGGATCTCTTTTACATGCTTATTAATATCTATAGTTATTCCATCGACTAAATTTTTGTATCCACCCGACCAACTGCATATTGGATTTACCCGACGGATTGCTTATCAGTGAAGTTTTGGGGATATAATGACGGCACGTCGTTGTATTTGGTTTGCAGGATGTTGGCCAGCACGTGGGTGAGCCACTGTGTGGGGTTCACGCCGTGCAGTTTACAGGTTCCCAGCAAAGAGTACACCATGGCAGCTCGTTGGGCACCTTTGTGCGATCCGGTAAACAGGTAGTTTTTGCGGCCCAGGGCCAGCGGGCGGATCGTATTCTCGACAAGGTTGTTATCAATCTCCAGGACCCCATCATACAGATAGCCGCTGAGAGCGTCCCACCGCTTGGCCGAGTAGGCCATCGCCTTACCAATCTGGCTTTTGGGCAGTACCTGAGCAATCTGGCTTTTGATCCACCCGCCCAGCTCGTTGATGATGGGCAACGAACGGGCCAGGCGCAGTTCTTTACGCCCCTGTGGGCAAAGCCCTTTATCGCGGGCCTGCCGCTCCACTGCATATAGATCCTGTATCCAGTTCATCGCCTTCTCTGCCCGCTCGCGGTCATTCTCCAGGGCGCGTTCAAACTCCCGGC
Organism: Balneolaceae bacterium; assembly: GCA_020832285.1. Lineage (GTDB taxonomy): Bacteria > Bacteroidota > Rhodothermia > Balneolales > Balneolaceae > Rhodohalobacter. The sequence goes on along the minus strand of JAFIFB010000051.1, from coordinate 29,105 downwards.
GGGCATGCGCCCAGCACCCCAGATGCACCACGTCTTTACGGCGGCCAATCTCCTCGTAAACGCTATATCCATCGCTCTGCAGATAACCGGTAAACTCATCCAAGATCCGTTTGGGAGCAGGCGCCCCGCGGGTCGGATGGTAATCAAAGAGCACCGTCTTTTCGATCGGGCTATGGTACACCCAGTACCACCCCTGGTGGCACGCCCCCTTTTTGGGGGATTCCAACACCTTAATGCGTGATTCATCCACCTGAAGATATCCGCGGGCTTTGGTTTGATCAAGCAGGTGGTTGTAGAGAATCTCCAGGCGATCCATCGCCTGAGCTGCCCAGCCGTCAAGAGTCGTTTGAGCGATGGGGATGTTTTCCCGCAAAAATCGTTGGCGCTGGCGGTACAGCGGCAGGTGATCCACGTATTTGTCCACCAGAATCCCAGCCAGCAGGCCCGCTCCGGGGATTCCCTTGTCGATCACGCGCTCGGGAAGCTCACCGATGTGAACCCCATCGCTGCGGAAGTCCTTCGCCGCGTATTTATAGCGAATATACCGCTTGATGTAAAAACGGGCCGGGGTCATTTCCAGCTCCTCGGTCACTTCTTTGCCAATACAAACCATCTGCGAGAGGTCTCCCTGGGGATAAATCTCAATTTCCTCAACCGGCAGGTGATCCGGCAGCGGCAGGCGGCCTTTGTGGTTGGGCCGGGACTGCTTTTTGCGTACATAGGTAATGGTCTTCTGGTGGTGCTGCTCGTGCTCTTGTTCGGACAGGGGCTCCTGCTCAAAGGGAAGGCTTCCCTGTGCAGGGTCACCGGCAAAGCGCTCGCGCTTCTGCCCGAAGAGCATCCGCTGAAGCTGGGCAATAATCTGATCTTTTCGGGCCAGTTTACGCTCAAGGGTTTGCTCCTTGTGAGCCAGTTTTTTCTGCAAGTCAGCTACCTGTTCCAAGTGAGATTGGGCCGTTTTTTGCTCGGCAGAAAGCCGTTCAATCAGCTCGGATTTGGTAAGGATATGCAGGTCTGTTAACATGAGTGAATATACGCATAACCAACGTTATTAACTACTTGAATGGAACATTTTAACCAAAATAAGACACTTTTTTTATCGCTGGTACCGTCGGGTTTGCCGCGAGGCCTGCACCTGGATTCCCTCGACCATAAGCACCAGCTCCGGCCATCGAACCACCGTTTGCCTACCCTGCCCGGTGGGTGGTGTGAAGGTGCCTTCTTCGAGTCGTTTATAGTACAGAACATATCCGCCCGCTTCCCAATGAAGCAGCTTCATCAGCGTGCGGCGGCGGTTGAGAAATACGAACACCTCTCCGCTGGCCGGATCACGGCCCAGCTCTGAACGCACCAACCCAGATAGCCCATTGAAGCTTTTGCGCATATCGCAGGCCCCGCGGTAGAGGTGGTAGCGGTGGGAGGAACTCAGCGAGAACATTATGCGAGGTGGATAAGCCGGCCGATCAGGGCCGGTTCTGCCTGGCAGCTAACCACAACGCCATTGGGATAGGTAATACGCACCGCGGCTGAGTCTGCCGACCCGAAAATATCTACGTCTACGAACCCTCCAGCGGGATCACTGGAGCCAGCTCGTTTATGTTTGGCAACCCAGTAGGCAAAGGTGCCAACTTTCACCTCATGCTCGGCGCAAAACTGTTTTTGAGTAGCTTCGGAGGACTTCCATTTATCCACCAGAGCAAACATGGTCTCGGTCTTTGTTTTTGCTGTCATCGTTTTTGACAAGCAAACTATCACCTTAATTTATTATCTGATACATGTAGTTGGTCGGGTGGATACAAATTTTTGGCGATCAATACAGCTTTTTCTGCAGCAAGCTCTCCCGATTCGGCATCAACGCATTCAAAGACTATATTATAGTGCCCTTTTACTCCGGTGCCGCGCGCCTTGCCAAAACCAACCTCCAGACCTGCCAGTACCTGTAATTCAATGGCGATGTGTTCTATTACATGGCCCATCCAGGTGCCACGTTCAACCCGGTTGAAAAAACCTCCAGGCACTCCTTCTGAACAATAATGATCCTGCAGACTTGGGATCGCTTTTTTTATTCGTTGGTAAAAGCCATCAATCTCATTGGTGGGCTTTGTTTCCAAATCTTCTATATCGAGTTCCATAACCACAAGCCGTTTTTTATTGACAGACCATAAGTTAGGGCCGTTGGTTACCTTAATGTTTAAAATTTTCATAAGTATCGTCTCTTTTCTAGCTCTCTTTAATCTAAATTTTCTTAATTCTACAGTATCAATCAATTAGAAAGGTTCTTGGAACAAAAATCTTGACCAGACAATTAAATTTTAAAGAAAATTGACTTTATGGTAGTATTGTGAATCTTTTTTTACAAGATAAAATATGTATATAGGCAGCATCAGACTGTTATATTTATCTTTAAAAGTTTTATATATATAATAGATCGTTACTGTAGTTACCGCAAAAAAGTAGTACGGAAATTACAGCCCAAATTATAAAATTTAAAACATAACATACTTGGCGATCTTTTGCAGTACATTCACTATATGGAAACAATTTTTAAACCAACTACTTCAAGAGTTATGAAAAGTGGTTGGTCTTTATCAATTTATGAGGGTAAATTTACTCATTTAATTATTGCTCAATAGTATTTCCTGCAATTACTGACGGTAATTCAAAACCTTCAGAAAATTAGTTAAATAGCTCAATTCCCATAATTTTTAAACATAATTATTACAGGAAGAAAACTTCGGCTCAGCTTTAATGAAGATGAATAGACATTATATAATAACTTGGCTGAAATTTAATATTTAACAGTGCGTAAATCTTCAATATGATTAAACCCAAAGGTACTTTAATAGCAATTGGCGGTAATGAGAAAAAAAACTTCAAAAATTTGGATGAAAAACTTCAAACTGATTTTGGGGAAGGAGTTATTCTTCACGACGTCAAAAAGCTTGCCGGAGGTCCGGAAAGCCGTATAGAAGTCATTACAACCGCATCTGATATTCCGGTTGAAGTAGGACGGCAATACATGGAGACGTTCAGAAAATTAGGAGTAAAAAATATAGGTATTTTAGATATTCGCGAACGAGAAGTGGCAAACAGCCCGGAAGCTCTAAAAGTAATCGCAGATGCAGATGCTGTACTGTTTTCCGGGGGGAATCAAAGTAAAATCAGCAAAGTGTTTAAAGATACCAGATCACACGAACTGTTACGCGATCGCTATTACAATGACAGGTTCGTTATAGCGGGTACCAGCGCAGGAGCCATGGTAATGTCCGATGAGATGATTACAGGGGGCAGAAACGGGAATGTACTAAAAAGAAATGACCTTAAAATGGGAAAAGGCCTCGGATTGTTGAAAGAGGCAATTATTGACAGCCATTTTATTCATCGTGCCCGTTTTGGGCGACTCGCTGAAGCCGTTGCGATTTTCCCGGATAAATTAGGAATTGGCCTTGGTGAAGATACCGGCATAATTATAACAGAAGGAAATGTGTGTGAAATTATCGGTACGGGAATGGTAATTCTGTTTGATGGAAGTGAACTCGAGTATAACCAATCACAATATTTGAAAAAACATATACCAATATCACTCGCTAATTTAAGAGTTCATATTCTTGCTCCAAAAGACAAATATTATATCAGGGAGAAAAAATCTGAAATATATTTTAACCCGCAAAATTATCAGAAAGTACTTACAACCTGAGTTCGGTTTTAAGAGAGTTCATTTATCGTTCAAACCAATGCTTAGTTTTGAACGATAGTTTAACTTTATACAGTACTTAACTGTTCCATTACGTAATTCGTACGGGCACCAGAAATGCCAGTGCTTGAGCAATTGCCCGTTCCAAGAAGATCATCCACAACCGATTGAATAAGAGGCTGCTGAATGTGTTTGGGCAGATCAAACTCGAATCTTTCCGTTCCGTTTCTATCGGTTTCCAGCACAACATGAGATCCATCGAAAGTAGGATAGGTGATCTGTCCCCTGCTTCCCACAATGATCGTTTGATCAACCGCAGATGCGTCTGAAGATGTAAAACACCAGCTTCCCGTACCTATTACGCCATTTTTAAATCGAAAAGTTCCCGAAATGATATCGTTGGCGTCATACAACCCGGCTTGATTTCCTGCAAAGCCGGTCGCAGTTTCTACCGGTCCGAACATAAAGTCCAGAAAATCGAGCTGATGGGATGCGAGGTCGTAAAAATAGCCTCCGCCAGAGATTTCCGGTTTCAGACGCCACTCCGTTTCCGTTTTCGCCACCAGTTGTGGATTTGCGGGTTTATAAAGCCGAATGTTTACCAGCCGTACATCACCAATCATTCCCTCCTCTACAAGTTCTTTGATCTTGAGAAAATTTGGTAGCGCCCTTCGATAGTAGGCAACATAGAGTGGAAGGCCGGCTTTCGAGGATGTCGCAAGCATCGACCGGCATTCGATGGATGTTCGGGCCATTGGCTTTTCTACATAAACCGGTTTCCCGGCAGCCAAGGCCCTTTGGGTGAGATATTCGTGAGCGTTGGGCGGGCTGGCGATATAAATTGCGTTGATCTCAGGATCTTTCAATAACTCATCAGCGTCGTCATACCATTTGGGTACCTGGTGGCGTTCAGCATAATCCCTGGCTTTTTCTCCGGTCCGTCGCATCACGGCCACCAGCGAAGAGCGATCGATTTTGTTCATGGCAGGAGCACTTTTTACCTCACATACATCACCTACTCCAAGAATACCCCATCTGATCTTTGAATCAGGAAATTTTTTCATGGTTTCACTTTATTAAGAATTAAGCCCGGACCCGAGAGCAAGAACGTGTTCCCAGGTATCTTTATCAACCGGTACGCCATGTTCCATATTTTCACGGCGTCTTGCACGTGTGGCTTCACCGGGATACCGAACATCCGAATCCGGAAATTCAGAAGAAGATTTCAGGTGTTGGAGAATGGCGTCAACTTTCTCACCCGGCAGGGGGGAAGTCCCGAGTTTGGGCGGATAAAAGCAGAGAAAGAGCTGGGAGATGGCGTGCTCTCTTTCCATCTCCCCGATATCACAAGTGGCGTTTCCTCCGGATAAGACGGAAGCGATCATGTCCAGAATCAATGATAACCCGGCTCCCTTCCAGAGCCCGATCGGCAGGGCCAGTTCGTTTTCGATAATTTTTTCAGGATCTCTTATCAGATGTCCGTCTTCGTCGAATCCGGCATCGAAAGGGAGCTGTTCCCCACGGCTTTTATAAGTATACATTTTGCCGTAGGAATACTGAGCCAATGCCATATCAATCACCACATGCCCATTTTTTCGGGGCACCGCTAAAACGACGGGATTGTTGCCAAGAACGGGTTCACTACCGCCCCATGCGGGCATGTTTGGCTTTGTATTTGTGAAACAGATCCCGATACAGCCTTCATCTGCCGCTTGCCATCCATAGTTGCCACCGCGCATCCAGTGGTTGGTATTTTTCAGGACCAAACATCCCATACCATGTTTTTTCGAAAGGGAAACAGCACGGCCCATACAGTCATGTGCATTTAGATTACCAGGCCCCAGGTTTCCGTCCCATCGTTCAAACGAACCAAAAGAACCTGCGCATTCCGGCTTTGCGTTTACATCGATATAGCCTTCGCGTATATCTTTCAAAAAAAAAGGAAATCTGTTCAAGCCGTGTGAGGCCACACCATCCAGGTTGGCTTTGGCGAACAACGTTGCGCAAAGCTCTGCACGGTCAGGCTTAAAAGAATATTTAAGTAGGACCTCCCTGAGGGTGGCTGTCAATGTTTTATATGGAATTCTCAATTCATTCATAAATAAGAAGCTCGAATATGTTTCATCTTTAAAATTTTGACTCATTTTAGCCATCTTTCCAACCATTTAAAAGCATTCGATCTGAGCACCCCAAATCCTCTGCCGGCAAGTTCACCGGCATAGGTCTGTCCATTATATAAATTAGTGATGTACGTGCTTAATATTTCGGGCTGTTCAATAATCCGGTTGTGTTTCTCTTTGCCATAATAATAGAAACCGCCATGATCATGCAGGACATATTGTTAATCGAACTTAGTGCATGATTTCAATCAAAGTCTGCCGGTTATTCTTCATTCCGCGGTACATGCCTTCCGTGTTGAAAGGTAAGCTAATATTGCCCTGTGCATCAACCGCAATAAGTCCCCCCTCTCCGCCCAACTTTTTTAGTCGTATAAATATTGCTTCATTGGTGGCTTCTTCAAGACTCATCCCAGCATATTCCATCAGGCATGAAACGTCATAGGCCACTACTCCGAGTATAAAGAATTCCCCGTGGCCTGTGCACGATATTGCACACGTTTTATTGTTAGCATACGTACCGGCGCCAATCAACGGGCTGTCTCCAACCCGGCCCCAGGCTTTATTCGTCATACCCCCGGTTGAAGTTGCCGCAGCCAGATTGCCTTCACTGTCGACCGCCACAGCCCCTACCGTGCCAAACTTGAAATCATTTCCGGAAGAGTGATCCAGCTTTACTTCTCCGGAGTCCCGCAAGATGGTCCACTGGTCGTATCGAAGCTGTGTAAAAAAATAGGAGTCAGGCAAAATTTCATACTCCTGACGACGCGCATACTCCATCGCTTCGTTGCCTGCCAAAAAAACAAATGGAGTGTTCTTCATGATATCTTCAGCTAACAATACCGGGTTTTTTATTCCTTTAATCCCTGCAACGGCGCCCGCATTCAGGTTTTTGCCATCCATAACAGCCGCATCCATTTCATGGTCCCCTTTAGAAGTAAATACGGAACCTTTTCCGGCATTAAAAAGATCACAATCCTCAAGAACAGTCACCGCTTTCGTTACGGACTCCAGAGCTGTGCCATCATTATTTAATATACTGAAACCGGCCTCCAGCGCATCTTGTAAAGCATCCAGATAGTTTTTTTTGATTATCGGATCCTCAATCGATGAAGCTATAGTTCCTGATCCTCCGTGAACTGCTATAGATGGAATGTTCATATATTAATTGAGTTTTATATTTTTAAACGTTCTTCTTTTTAACTCGCAAAAGCGAGATTAAGGGAGTTTTACACCCCTCCTTGCTAATGCCGTACTCCCCTTTTTAGGGGAAACTTATTAAACTTATATAACTCATCGCGTTTGATTGACATCTCCTCTGAATCTTCATTTATCACCAAATTAGTTGTGAAATCATAGAGATGAGATTGTGTTTCATAGAAATGCATCATATATCCGGCTGTGTTGGGAAAGCAGATTATATCACCAATATATGGCAGGTGTGGCAGAGTAATTTTGCGTTTTAAGATCAAATCCTGCTCAAGACAGTAGCCGCCTGTAAAATAGACCGCAGCCGGAATTGAATCAACCGCTGATTTCTGCATTGGAATTAGGATTGGGTCAAGCAGATAGTCCGCGCTGGAACTCATTAACTGACTTCGGTTCATCTCAAGACCTACGAGCCAGTCGCCTCTCTGATCTTTCTTTCTGTGGATGACTCTTGCCATAGTCATTCCAGTCTGATCCAGCAGCGATCGTCCCGGCTCCATCCTCAGCTCTATATTCCGTTCACGCAACATCCCGGCCGGCGTGGAGCCATTTTCAGTTTTATTTATTAAGACAGCTTCCAGAAATTGCTCTTTTGGCGTTTCATTGTAGTATGGATATACGTCAGTTTCACCATGCAAGCTGCCGTTAATCAATTCATACCCAAGTCCGTTGTTCCCAAATGTAATCGGGTTCCGCTCACCCATAACCGCTTTTTTCAACTCTGCCCGGAAAGTTTCCCAGTCCTCTCTATCAGCCAGATAATTCATCAACAATCCGCCTCCTAAATCGATGAATTTGGTTGATATTCCTTTTTTCCTAAGCATATCCGACAGATAGATGGTTTGTATAATTGCATCAGCCCGTTCTTGTATGGAGTAACTATTCAAATGAAAATGAAATCCGCTAAACCTAAGGTTCCCAAAATGATTGCCGCTTTCCAGTTGAGAAGTGATAAATTCAGCAACATAATCTACATCAAAACCAAAACGGCTGTACAGTTTTTCCCCATTGTGCAAAAAACCGCTGATGCGAATACCAATTTTTGAGACTATGCCGAGCTCCTCAGCAATCCTGTTAACAAGTCGACACTCATCTTCATTATCCAGAACCATCAGAACACCGTGCTGAAGTGCAAGCCGCACCAGTATTTCATTTTTTACCGCTGCAGTAAGTACAAGTTTATCGGGATCGCATCCCAGGTCCAGGCACTCTTTTAATTCGCGGTAACTTGCAGTGTCCACTCCCAATCCGAGTCTTTTCGCTTCTTTTACAAAAATCCGGCATTTATTGGCTTTCCGGGCAAAGAATATTGTATGGTCCAACCTGTGCTTTTCAAGCACACATCTGTAACTTTCATAATTCTCCGCAAACGGGCCAGCATGGTGAATATTTATCGGTGAACCATATTCCCGGAACAGATCATCCAGTAACGAATGGTTATCAAATAGCTCAGTCATCCATGGCGATGTTACCGCCGTTAACCGAGGATAAAGATGTGAGAGAGGATCAGTTTGCATAGTGTTCTATTTCAGATTTAGCGTACTCTTTACTTATATATTCGGCCCAGCTATCTACAAAATTATTTCTGTTCCTCGAAAGAGTGTCATTATCAAAAGTGATTCCCTCAGTGGGGGTTCCTGTCACGGCTATGCCGGGATTCACATTACCTTCTCTATCAATTACAAACCCACCCGGTGTGATGTTGACCGCTCCCGTTTTATACGTCTCCTGACCGGACCTGTTTTCGAATATTGTGATCAACTCCCGATCCAGCAGATTCCGGAACAGGGAGCTGCGGTCATTTGTCAGAGACATCCTGGGGATACGTGCATCCACAAGGTATTGTACAGAATTTCGGTTGGAATTGTGTCCCGATTCAAGAATAAACGAGCCGGTTTTTTCATCCAGCGACAGTTTGGGATTCCTGGCTGTTTCAAAATTCAAAACACCAGATTCCATTAATACAGCTATTTTTTCAGCACTTTCAACCGGGGGACCAAATGTAACGCGATTCAGTTTTCCGCGAAATGAATGGTCAAAATGTCTTTGTGACTCCGGGGTTAGGCCGCCAAAAGAGTAGATCTCACAAAATAAAGGTGATGCTTTCCTCCAGACTGCGGTAACGGCTGCCAGCGGGCTTTTCAACTCTCCTTTTCGAGCTTCTTTCAAATAAAAATTATACTGCGATTGTACATACTGATGAAATGTTTGGTCATTAAAAGAATCCTTCTTCTGTAATGGTTCTAAAAACGTCTCGGGATCAAAACGCCTCATTGCCGGATACTTTTTATGGTACTTCGCAACCGCTCGCTGAATGTCCTCAATATCAACAGAGCCTGCTAAACCTTCCGGCAATTCTGCTTCCTTCATCACGGTATCATAATAAGCGTAGATCATCTCCTGTTTCAGTAGTGGCCATAGCTGTTGCTTGAAATCTATTTTCCCTTCGTTTTGCATCATCTGTATTGCAGACTTGGTAAAAAACTTCAGACTTATTTTCTTGCCCGGTACGGATCTTCGCGGTAGCATGGGCAGTCCGCTTCGGGAGAATGGATAAATAACCTTCGGTTCATTACCGGAAGGGGTATACACAATTTTTCCAGTTTTCTCATTTCGCAGAAAAAGCCCTCCTTTTCCCTCGGTCAGTGCCAATACCGCGTCAACAAACGTGAGGCCGATTCCTTTTATTCCAACACTGCAGCCCGGTGGCAGATCTTTAAATACTTTTTCAGCCGGATAGACAAATGGTATATACCCTGCACTTTGAGGTTCACCGGCAAACGATTGATAACGTAACTGATCTTCCGTTGCCCTGTTTTTAGGATGGCCTGTTGCCAGAAGCACATGATCATAAAGATCTGTCAGGTGCTTTTTTTCATCCCCGCCTGATTTCATGCAGAGAGTATATTTCCCTGAATCTATGTAAATATCAGTTACTTCTCCGACAATATATTTGCCAACTACTTTTTCCGGAAGATTTGATGCGATTAAGGTAAATCCATTTACGAGGTACCGGCCTACCATAGCTCGGGAAATATAATCATAGTCCGTTACGTACAGGTTCTCATTTCGACATACCCACTCGGTAAGTGAAAGTGGATGGGGAATCACGGGCGGCGGCATCTCTTCAGCCCACATATTAACATCTCCAACAGGGTTATTGATAAGCAGCCAGGCTGGTTGTCCAATACTGTAGTTTTCTCCGGCCCCAAAAGAATCCGATCGATTAAAAATATGAATTTCGGTTCTTTCAGACGGAGGTTTGACCTTAAACCAGGCTGCCAGCCGCTCAAATGCATAGATCCCTTTCGGACCTCCTCCTATGATGGCAACTTTACGAATAGTTTTTTGTACTCCCATTTTTACCTGCAGAATGATCGATACTGAGATCATGGCCACTAACCAAGACTGGCGTCATGTCAGGTTCTATTGATGTTTCCGGTTCCTTTTTGACCGACTCATCTATTCTGTCAAATTGATTCTCAACCCATTTATCATTGAAAATTGTTTCCAGATAGCGCTCGCCACTGTCAGAAAAAATCATCACACAGTTTGAATCATGCGGGATAATTGCCTGTAGTTTTTCTGCGGCCATTACTACAGCGCCGGCTGATCCTCCTGCCAGAATTGCTTCCCGTTGCAGTAATCGCCGGCACCCGATCACACACTCCTTATCAGACACATGAAGAACATGGTCTATAAAGCTTTCATCAAGTAAATCCGATATTTTTCCTGCCCCGTGCCCCGGTATCAGCCGCCTGCATTTTGATGACCCAAAGATTACACTCCCGACCGCATCTACAGCCACAATTTTGGTTTTCAGATGATGTTCACGTACATACCTTGCACATCCCATAATTGTACCGCATGTGCTTGTTGCAGCAAGGATGTAATCGGGTGGTTCCGGGCAGCTGTTTACGATCTCCTTCATCGTCTCATAATGGGCTGCGGGGTTCAGTTCATTTGAATATTGGTTAGGCCAGTAACTGTCCGATATAGTATCAAGCAGCTGCCTGACACGTTCCAGCCTGTTATTCAGATAGTTCCCACTCGAATCGGCCTTTGTAACTCGTTCGATCTGAGTTCCATACACCCGCAGAAGGTCGAGTGTTCGACGATTAATTTTCGGATCCGTTACCACGATAAGATGTAAACCCAGATAACGGCAGACCTGGGCGAGGCCTATTGCCATATTGCCCGAACTTGATTCAATAATTGTACTGTTTTGAGTGAGCTTTCCTTCATCCATTGCATTAGACAGCATAAACCAAGCCGTCCTGTCTTTGCTGCTTCCGCCCGGGTTGAACATTTCGAGTTTTGCATAAAACGTCGATGATAAACCCGGATATAGCTTTTTCAGCAGCACCAGAGGAGTTTTGCCAATCGTCGATAAAAGTCCGGTTTCTATTCTCATTGATGTAGTCTGAATTTGATATACCTGCCTGTTTCTATGCTCATACAATCCTCTCTTCCCTCCTCTCCGTACGAATCAATACTCCCGGTTAGCATCACTAACCCGGACATCTCACAAGTATTATTTGGTGAGAAATCCGGGCTAAAATCGAGTGTATTTATAGATAGATAGGCAAAAATAATTGGAAAGGGATTATATACCGTGCGTCAACAATTACATGTTTTACAGATTATCAGCATGCCATTTTTGATTTTATATTTCAATTTTTTCGCGTAATTGGTTCATCTCTATCTTGATTAATGAAGTTCTCTGCAAATCTATGTGCATCCAATAGAACAGTTTGAATTACATTTCCCAGTTTCAGGCTTAAGTCTGCCTGATTTAATCTCAACTTATCCTGTTATTGTTTGTCCATCTTTCTTACACATATCCTGAATATTGTTATATGATTTACGGATTTCGGCCGGTAGCTTTTTAGTTGGCAAATTCTGCAATATATTGAACTTGTATTTGTAGTCTTATGGATCACATTTTCTGTTTGTTAATCTTTCAATCAGACACCAATCAACGTTAAAAAATAATCAAGAGCAACTCCTATGGATATTATAAAAATCATCTTTGCAATTATTCTTCCGCCGGTAGGCGTAGCTTTACAAGTGGGATTGACCGGGGCATTCTGGCTAAATATTTTGCTGACCATCCTCGGATATATTCCCGGAATTATTCATGCTATTTGGATAATTACTAAAAATTGATTTTCCGAAAATTATCCACCGTGATGTATAGACATAACCCCTGAAGCTTTTGTTAAAAACATTAAACAAGAGAGTATGCAGAACCAAAAACTTCGCTTATTTGGGATTTTTTTCTTATTGGTCATCTTGCCGGCTTTGGCATCGGCACAAGATGGCAGTCAGACCGTGCCGCCTGAAACCACAACCGAGACACCGGCACCTGAACAAGTGGATGTCCGCCCGGAGGCAGAAGATTCGGAGATCCGTGATCGCCTGAGGAGAATATTGGACGCAACTGGCTGGTTTACAGATACCGAAGTGGAGGTTAATGACGGAGTTGTATTTCTCCGGGGCTCAACTGAGACAGAGGATTTCAAACGATGGGCAGGCGATCTCGCCAGAAATACACAGGATGTGGCAGCGGTCGTCAATCATATACAGATTATGGAGCCTGATATTTGGAACTACGAACCTGCTTTAACCGGCATGCGGGAGCTGTGGCGCAGCATCATGCGTTCGATTCCCTTTTTGGTCTTTGGTTTATTCGTTGTTGTTATATTCTGGGGTCTCTCATTTATAGTAGCTAAAGTCACCCGGGCTTCATTAAGGAGTCGGAAAATGAATTTATTGCTGCAGAACATTGTCTCAAAAGGCGTTGCTGTTATTGTTTTTCTTTTAGGGTTATACATCATTTTTCATATAGCTGGTTTAGCCGGTGTTGCCCTCACGGTTTTGGGCGGTACCGGCCTGCTGGGTATTGTCCTTGGGATCGCATTTCGCGATATCACCGAAAATTTCCTGGCAAGTATTTTTTTAAGTATTCAAAATCCTTTTCACGCCGGAGATCTTGTGCAGATTGATGGCACTACCGGTTTTATTGAGCGGCTTACAATTCGCGCGACACTGCTTATGACACTGGACGGCAACCACTTACAAATCCCGAATTCTACGGTCTATAAAAGCAATATTTTCAATTTCACGAGCAATCCCAACGAGCGAACAACATACACAATTGGTATCGGTTACAATGAAAGTATCGCTGCAGCCCAGGAATTAGGTGCAAAAATCCTGGAGGAGCACCCCGCAGTGTTAAAGCAACCGGAACCCTGGATTTTAGTGGACGAACTGGCCGCTTCCACCGTTAATATTAAGTTCTATTTTTGGGTGAATGTACATACTCACAATCTGTTTAAAGTGAAGTCATCCGTTTTGCGATTGATGAAAACAGCCTACATGAAAGAAGGAATTTCTATGCCGGATGAATTGAGAGAGAGGATTTTTCCGGGCATTCTGCCCATACAGTTAACCCGGGTTTCGCAACCGTCCACAGAAATAGAAGATAAAACAGACGAAAAAACGCAATCATCAGAGGATTTCAGGGTAGCGGCTGAAGGAGAAGGTGATCTGGAAAGTGATGATGAAGAAATTCGGGAGCAGGCTCGTCATGCACGATCACCGGAAGAAGGAGAAAACCTTCTGAAGCCGTGATGGCCGAATTTCTGATTCCTTTCCGAATGTTCAGAGAAGGTATTTTTAAACAACAATAAAAAATCACAACCGGATCAACTTCAATGAAACAAGATCAGGATTGTGGATTTAAATATAACGAGGAAAAAAATGGATGATTCAAGCAAGAAGATAATTATCACTGGCGCAACGGTTTTAGTGGGTTTTACACTGAATCAAATTGCGCGAAATAGCTGGTTTAAAATATACGATGAAGAGCCTCCTTCCACTCATCCTTCACAAAAGATCAACTGGAAGAAAGTAATCCTTTGGAGCATCATCACAGGTACGGCCATAAGCTCTGCAAAACTGGCTACAGAACGATATCTTATGCTAAAACTAAAATTGAAAAATTGAATTTTATTGCTATATGATCCAGGTATGGAGTCTTCTCTTGGTGAGGTATCCGGGTACTTAATAATAAACATTTAACAATCGTACTCAGGTGAATAATAAAATCAGACAGAACTTTTCGATAAAAAAGAGGCTAAAGGAGATAGTTGAAAGAGAGGAAACAGTAGCAGGAAAGGTTTTCAACCTCTTTATTATGGCTTTGATTCTGCTATCGGTAATCAGCCTCTCTGTTGAAACCCTTCCGGATCTGGATCCGAATATTCTAAGAGTCCTGGTGATATTCGAACTTGTAGTAGTAATAATTTTTTCAATCGAATACCTGCTCAGAATCTATGTGGCAGACAGAAAGCCTAAGTACATTTTCAGTTTCTACGGCATAATTGATCTGTTGGCAATCGTGCCTTTTTATATGGCAGCCGGTATTGATTTACGATCGATCAGGATATTTCGTCTTTTAAGAGTATTCAGAATATTGAAGTTTACCCGTTATAGTGAGGCAGCTACCCGCCTGCTAAATGTATTTAAAATGATCAAAGCTGAACTTTTGATTTTTCTACTGATAACAATTTGTATAGTCTATATTGCAGCAGTCGGTATTTATTACTTCGAAAGCCCTACACAACCTGAAATTTTCAAGTCCGTTTTTCACAGTTTATGGTGGGCAGTCACTACTATTACTCTTCTTGGATATGGGGATGTTTACCCTGTGACAATTGGTGGGCGTATATTTACATATTTAGTTCTAATGGTCAGTATCGCTATGATTGCAATCCCCACCGGTTTAATCGCATCCGCTTTGAGTAAAGAGATTGATTTAGAGGCTTCATAACAAGCTTTAAATCTTAAAAAAGTAAAGAATGCATATGATTAAATGTATATTTTCATAGCCTCTATCGAGCTGAGTAAATCCCTAATAAAATGATCCTTTTGAATCATCTCTGCCATTGTGAATTGACATTTTAATTCTCATCCCTCCCGGGAATTGTAATTTCTTTGCCCAAGACGTCCTCTACATAGAACATACCTACCAGCACCATTGCAATAACTGCAAGTGGAGTAGCAAGGATAATTCCGGCAATTCCGAATAACAGCCCGAATGCCACAATTGACAGAATGACTAAAGCCGGTGGGATATGAACCATTTTCTGCTGAATTAGAGGGGTCATAACGTTACTCTCAGTTTGCTGAACAACAACATAGAGAATGGCCGTATATAAGGCTGTTTGGGCATCAACAGATAGTGCCAGCAAAACTCCGGGAACAGCACCGATCCAGGGCCCAATTATGGGAATAAATTCCGATAAACCGGCAATAATGCCCAGAAGAAGAGCAAGCGGCACCCCGATAATCATCAAACCGATAGTGACAACAATGCCAACAAATGCCATTACGATAAACTGTCCGCTTAACCAGCTCCACAGAGCATTGCCACTGGTATCCAGAGCTTCGGTGATTCGTTCCGCTCTTTTCTTCGTAAAAAGCAGACCAATACCATTCCTGTAGGTATCCGGATCAATAACGAAGTAAATACCTATAATTAAGATAAGTCCAAAAGTTGCGAGAACATCTACAATAGTTATTCCAGCCTGGAATGCCATTCCGCCGGCACCATCCGGCAAATCATTGCCTGACCCATTACCTTCATCATTATTACCATTCTGTTCATCAACTTCACTGTTCGCTTCCTGTTCATTATCATTACCTATCAATTCATCACCCAAAGGCCATTCACTTATTGTCTCTTTTAATTGTGATATTTGTTGTGGAAGTTTTTCAGTAAGCTGTTCAAACTGTTCTGCAATTTGTGAACCAAATAGAAATCCAAAGGAAGTGATTACAATAAGAAAAATGACTCCAACAGCGGCTATCGACCATCCACGCGAAATCGGAATAAAGCGTCGGATAATTCTTGCAAAACCATTAATGATAACTGCAAAAATAATTCCTCCAAAAGCCATTAAAAGTGCGTCTCTGATAAAGAACAGGAATGCGGCTGTAATCAGAACACCTATTACGACAAGCGTGTACTGAGCTATAACAGTTGCAGTTACAACATCTCCCTTTTTTCTATTTGCCATAGTCTACCCAACTGTAATCAATATAAATATTCACGTCTCTTCTCTGTCATCCTAAACTATTTTTAGTCCTGATAGAATTACAACCAAATCCACCGGTATTTAAGCAGTTCCTGAATTTTAATATCAGACTTAAAGCCAGGACTATTAATACCTGCACTTCATCTCAAATTTTTTATGCAAGTATCTCTTAGGCACTGCTTATTTTATTACTAAGCAGGTTATACAGAATGGAAATAAGACCAATCACAAGAAGTAAGTGAATGAGGCCTCCGATTGCATAAAAAATAAATCCAATGACCCATCCAATTATCATTATAACTGCAAAACCATATAAGAGTGTCTTCATAGTTTAATTTTCGAATGTTGAAGATATTGGTTGCAAACCGTTTAAAGGAATTGGTTTATTTTTTTATGGTTCATTTTGAGTTTTTACTACGATGTTTAAAATTCAATACTACTAATATCACTAACTGCTCATCTTATTGATTTCACTGGAGAGTTGATCTTTGGTTTTACCTGTCCTCTTCTGAAGTTTACCAAGAAGTTCATCACTTTTACCATCAGCATATTTGAGATCATCATCTGTTAAATCTGCATACTTTTGTTTAAGCTTGCCTTTAATCTCATTCCAGTTTCCCATGAGTAATCACTTTATGTTTGATTGTTAATTAAATGAATCGTTTTTCTGATCTAAATATCAGCCAGAATAAATACGGTATAGAAACCTCGTTAACATTATTAATGTGATAAACTAAGATTTTGCAAACGTTATATAATGATGGAAAAGATTTACAAAACTTACAGTTCTTGATAAGAACTGCCACTTTATACAGGTCATTAAACAAAGATCAATATGATATCTGAATCAATGATATATACAAATCTTAAAGTATATCGTATAACAGTTTTGATTCTGGCTAATCGCATTTTCTATTTGTGAAATAAGTTTCACAATAAAACGAATAAATCATTTTTTGCTGGCTGCCAGATATATGAAGAAGTTCTTCAGATAGAACTCCTAAGCAACCCAGAATATGGCATAAAGAGAGAACAACTATGATTCAACGACTATTAACAATATTGGCATTAATTTTAGGTACGGCTGTCTTTACAGCAAGTGCACAATCTGCAGCAGATCGTGCAAGTATTTCCAATACTTTCGGATTTGGACCGCGCCTCGGCTACTACAATGCCCAGGATGCTGAGCAGGGAAATCTCTACTATGGTATTCAGGCGAGATACAGGCCGGGAGCTAGTTTTGGAATAGAGGCAGCCGTAGAGTATAGTGCCGGACATGAGTTTGGAGTAGGAAACAGTACAGTGAAGACAAGTTTTGTGCCCGTAACGGCTTCTCTGCTTTTGTTCGCACCTATCAGCAATCACTTTGCACCTTATGGTGTAGCGGGGCTTGGTGCTTACTTCACACGTTACTCTCCTTCAGGAGTTCTTGAAGATCTTGGTTTCGAAAGCAACAGTGATTTCAATCTTGGTTATCATCTTGGTTTTGGTGCCGAGATACCGTTTAGCAGTAACATTGCCATAAGTATCGACTACCGCTACATTTTTCTGAATCCAAACGACAATGAGCAATTATTCGAAGGCGCTAATTTTAATGGCAATATCCTTTCGGCCAGCCTGATGTTTTATTTTTAATTTGAAACATATTCAATAAACCATCCTTATAACGTACTAAAATGAATAAAACAGGAGCTATTGTCATTATCGAAGATGATTCAGGAGACAAAATTATTTTGGAAGAAATCTTCGAAGAGTTGAATTACAAGAATCAGGTTATTTTTTTTGAAGATAGTGAAGAAGCATTAGTTTTTTTACAAAACACAAAAATAGAACCCTTCCTTGTCCTGTCTGACATAAATATGCCAAAACTAAATGGCATAGAATTACGAGAGAAAATTTTCAATAATGAAGATTTGAGGCAAAAATCTATTCCTTACCTCTTCTTTTCAACAAGTGCAGAGCAAGAGCATGTAGTTGATGCTTATTCAAGGTCTGTTCAGGGGTTTTTTATTAAATCGAATAATTATAAAGAGATTAAAAATACTATAGTAAAAATTGTAGAGTACTGGCAAGAGTGTGAGTCGCCACACTATATTAAAAATGCACAATAATGCCTAAACCTCGTTCCCAACTACACGGTAAGAATTGTGCTCCCCGACCACCCTGTCCTGCTGAATCCGGTTTTCAAGTTGTAATAATCTTTCTATTCTATTCTTCCTGCTTGGCGCTCTTTTCGTACCGTTGTTTGGTGAACAGACCGCCGCCGATGGCCATTGCCAGTAGAAGCATGTAAGTAACCAGTAGTGTGATATATGAAAAAGTTTCCAGTATCTCGATCATAGCCAGGAAAAATACTGTTAACCATGAAATAGCCGAGACGGCCCCCACAATGAAAGAGGCCTTTACAAGAGTCTGGTTCGATTCCCTGTCTTCCTCACGAAGAGATATCAGCTCCATCTTTGGTGCCACGTAGAGATTTAAAACGGCTCCATTAAGAGAGACAATTCCCACGGCTGTCATTTTCATAAGAAATCGGGGATTTTCCAGATAGCCATGAAGGTCAGTGAACATAAGCGCAATACCGCTTATAACCAGCAAGATGAGACCCAGCACAATCATTTGAGAAAGCAGGTGCATAATGACAGCTTCACGGGTTGATATCTTAAAATTTCCGAGGAAATGAAAAATCATCACATCGATAATAATGGCGCCACCTAAACCCAGTACCAACCCCAGCAGGTGAACGGTTAGCATATAGGGCATAGCTTCCTGCAGCAATGATATGCTAATTACTTCCGGTCTTGCCATCATCAGTGCAGAGATAATGCAGGATAAAATCAGAAACAGTAAAACCCGCCAGCTAAACCATTTAGCAATTCCGAAAACCGTCACCAGGTTATAGAATAAAAGCAGTGTTATTATCCCGGAAAGTGTCAAGAGGGCCAGGTCAAGTACCGGAAGGGTGAATCCAAAAATAAGCATGCTTGAATAAACCAGGGTGATGCAGATAAAATAACCCATTATAATTTTTTCAAGGGGAACCTCGAGAAAGAGTACGCTTTTAATTTGTGCTATGGGGTGATTTTCAGTTTCATCCTCAGTTTCCATTTCTGAATGATCAGAGTGCTCCCGCATATACCTTTTAGAGAAGGAGATGCCAATACCTGTAAGTGAAAGCAAAATGAGTATATATAACATAAGATTCGGATGATCGGGCTTAAAGCCCCAGACTGCAAAACCAATACATACAAGCACAAGAACGATTACTACCAAATCGGCCACACGATGGATGATTATATGCAGTAATTTGCGATGTTTTTCCATTGGCAGAATCTCCTGAATTTTAAAAATTAAACAATCTGGAAGCGCTCCATATAGATGTGATTCCATTTGATTCCCAGATCATGTAGCGCAATGCCTGCCATATCCATCATAGGTGCTGGGCCGCAGATATAAAACAGATAGTTACTATGGTCATCAGGTAAGAGTCTCTCCAGAAGTTCTTCAGTAACATACCCCTCTTCGCCTTCCCAGTCCTCAGAAGGTTCGTTAAGTACATGAACAACCTTTAGATCAATTTCAAAGCTTAACTTTTCAATTTCGTCATGAAAAGTAATCTCTTCAACAGATGTATTTGCATATACAAGTATTGTCTTGCGCGGATCTTTATCATCACGCATGGTACGCAGCATACTTATTGCGGTGGTTACTCCAATTCCACCCATGATAAAAAACAGATGCCGGCCTTTTACGGGTGTAAATGAACCAAAGGGCCCTTCAAGCCATGCCTTTGTCCCGTCTGGTATATTTTTCCAAGTAGAGGTAAAATCGCCATCCGTTTTTGCTGTAAATTTTAAAACATCGCTGCGGGCACTGGAAGAAAATGTAAATGGATTTTGCTGAAGCGAAAATGGAGTAGAACCGATTGTTATCCAGGCGAACTGACCTGGAATAAAGTCCATTTTTGGATGGCCATCAGGTTTTAGTGATATTGTGAAGCAATCTCCAATCTCTTCTTTTATATTCGTTATAGTGTAGGGTTTTTTCTTATTCATCCAGGGCCGAACCATCCGGGTATGAATAACCATGTACATTGCTGCTGACATTACAGCTCCCAATCCAATTTTTTTCCACAGAGGTTCCATATAGTGAGAAACCTGCATTGCATGTACAACTCCTATAAACACAATGGCCAGGGCCAAAAAGCCGTGCAGCAATCTCCAGTACTCATACTGGAGTTTAAAAGTCATACGCCACATACTGGTCACTGTTATGAAAATGATGGCAATGGTGACAAAACTCAGGGCAATGGCACGCATAAAATTGATGCGTGGATCAAAATACGCGATGAAACTGGGTTCTGCGATGATTAATGTGACAGGATGTGCAAGGATGAGAAAGAATGCGGTAATTCCAATCTGGCGGTGAAAATTAATAAGATTGTCAGTGCCAAATTTTGGGGCAATACGTCGAATTCGGCCGGAAAAAATAAACTGTAGTGCAAATAAAGAGAGGCCCATAAATCCAAGTGCAACACCAAACTCAATCCAGAAAGTGCGGAATTCGGGTAAATCTCCGGCTACTGCAATGATCATTGGAATCAGGGCGAGCAACACATAAATAGAGAGCCACAAAAATCCGTTTTTAAGTGAATATTGCATGTTGGAATACCTTTTTTTATGTCCTGAGTAAATAGCATCGCAGCATGATTTCGACCCGACCTGACTTCTGATATTCAACTGCTTAAGTATCTAATTAGCATGAAATTAATGTATACGACGCCATTTTTGTGTTACAACATTGCAATTGGTTCTTACATATTATCTATCTGTTTAACCCGGGTTATTCATCAAGCCCCGAAAGCATTTGGGGTGATGTGAACAAGGCGATGTGAAGATGTTGCCTGCCCGGATCAACTTGATGGTCCAGAACTGAGCAGTGTTCATCTCTATAAGTAGAGCTATATGTGAATTCTGTAACTGTTGAACTAATCAGTGTAATCCATTTCCCATCGTATTTATTTACTATACAGTTTCCTCAAACCGGGTTATTTCGCTAACAATCTGATGTAGTTTACCTGTTAGGTTTTGGAATGTTCTCCTTATCCTTTTTTGATATTGAGCAATTCAGATCTAACCCCCATTTCTCACAGAAAAAATCATGGAAAAATCTATTAATTTGATTATTAATGCCTTAGCCTACATTTTCAGCGATGGTGCCAAAAACACTCTGTCAGATGCTGCGCTCCGAGCGTAGCGATTCCCACGCAGTGAAATTGCTCGTGGGCTGTGTTGTCTCTGAAATGGCTTGCTCAACGTCCGACAGCGGTCGGACTGTTTACGCCACCATTTTCTCCCGACCGCCGTCGGGATTGCCCACAACCAAATTTCTTGGTGAGAAATGTGGGCTAAGTGAATACAAAATTCAAAAGAGAAATGGCACTACAACAACTCGCAAGTAGAAGAACTTCAAAACTTTAATTCAAGTTTATCGCTATGGACATATATGAAAAGTACAAAAGTGACATAAGGATGATGAATTATTATCGAATGTGAAGGGTTGGGCGACATGATATTTTTGAATATCAACTTTTAACCTATCAACTGGATAAAAAAATGAAGAGGGCTGATAAATATCATAAACCTGATAAATATCGCAGCTAACCCGAATATCTGACCAAGAGATTTAAGTCTTCTTTTATTAGAAAACAGTCTTTAATTTGAGTTTGAAAAAAAGTATTGAAATTTGAGCCGAAAAGTCCCCTCCTTACAAAAAGGAGGGGTGACTCTATTCCAAAACTTTAAGTCGAACTCACGTTATTTAATTAGCCATTGAGTGTCGCTGGTTCTTAATTCCATAATGGTTGTATACAGAATCAACAAACTTGTTATCATCGCCTGATTTTGGCCAGTTATCTTTGTCAAAGCTGGGCGCATTTTCCAGTTTCTCCTTGTTAATATCCAGTCGTATCGTGTCATCATTACCTGAAAACTGAAGGGCTTCAAGTGGAATGGCAAATAACTTGTTGCCTATGCCCATAAAGCCTCCGAAAGACAATACGGCGTATAGAACTTCTGCATTGTTCGGATCGATCATTAAGTCTTTGATGTCACCTATACTTTCATCTTTTAGATTGTAGACATTTTGTCCGGTTAGTGAGGATGAGGATATATTATTAGATTTCATAATATTTAATATTTAATTTTAGTTGATGTTTATTGTTTATATGTAGCTTTTTACTACAATGATTGTTAAAAACTTTTATATCAGCGTTCCACAGCTTCACCGCCATTTACATGTATTACCTGGCCTGTTCTTCCATGGCTTTATTCATTGCGTCGTAGTATACCGTTCCCATGATGATATATCCCGCTTTATTCAAATGCACACCATCAGCTGAGAGGTGATCATCCGGATCTAAAGCGGCCTCCATATCTGCCAGGATGATGTGATCGCCATCCGCTTTCCGGTCGTTAATGTAAGAGCGCAATTCAGCATTATATTGTTGTACCATGATAGCCCTGTCTTGTATTGCCATACGTGTATTTCCAACATTCTTTGATGAAACGGGCGGAATGGTAGCGGCAAGGATATACGTTCCCGGATCAGATGAGGCAAAAATAAAATCGATCAGATCTTTCCACCGGTTAGCAATTTCCAAAGCGGTTTCATCAAAATACCATGCAATATCATTGGTGCCCACCATCAGCGCCACATACCCTGGGCTGTATACCTGCATCAGAGCTTCTGCTTTATCCATGATGCCCTGTATCTTTATACCGCCTACCCCTTCATGATAAGGAGAAGAGATGGAGCTCACCTGATATTGACTGCCAACATAATTTATAATATGGCCATCATCAGTCAGCAAATTCCACAGTTTTACCCTTGGACGGGAATCGTTAGTCATGCTGTCACCCAACGGCATAATGATCAGCTTTTCACCCGATGGGTCAGGGCGTTCTTCAACGTGTGGCTCATTCTGCTCATCTGTAATCTGACTGCAACTTATAAAAAGAAGGCAAATTATTAACCAGGACATAAGAAGTAATTTGGGCATTTTCCAGTTTCTCTTCCCATTATTTATGAAAAATGAAAACACGCATCTTCACTAAGAGACTTCCATGTGAATTTTGCACATCATAAAGGAATAAAAGGGTGCTCTACTTTATTTAATCTGAACCTTCAACTTTTACAATTTTATTATATACTCCCATCACTAATATCGGAGCGGCCCATTGACCCACAAACAGGGCCAGGTGGTCTTTTTGGAAAAGTTTAAGGGTTAATGAGACACCTATTGCACCAAATGCAGTCCACAGATAGGCATCTGATGGAACTTCTGCAGTATAATCTTCTATCTCTTTAGCTGTTCTTCCTTCTTTTTTATTTTTTGCCTTTTTGCTTTTTGCCATTGTCTTGATTTTATTTTTTAAGGTTATTTTTAGATAAGTGTACTTAATAACAGTTGCTCTTGATTAAATAATACCATCTTCAATATTTGTGTTATTTTACGTGTTGATAAATTGTAAAAAGAGGGGTGATATAGTAGTAATGATTGCTACATATTTATTACTAAATGCATAACGCGTTAATTGATACAAGGAGAGTGAACACAATTTAAGTATTTAATCTCCGGCAACTTATTTCTCTTGTTACTAATTGCATATTTGACTTGGGAAAAATATTTATTTCAGGGACTTTATCCATTATATATTTTTGAATGATAGTTATATAAATCTCATGGAATCTCATCCGGAATCTTCAATATTATTCTCTTTTATTCTCTGTCTCAAACTAGCTGAGCATGATCAGAGGTGAAAGCTGATATTAAAGTGGTTTGTTTAGAAATTTTTGCTGTTTATTATCTCAATCAATCTCGAGCATATTATATCACAAATCTAATTTTCATGAATAACCTAAGAGTTGAACTCAAGTCTCTAACATATTCAGCTCTGGCACACTTTGTAGAATGGCTTGTACAACCACATCTTCAGGAATGGTGGTAAGAAGGTGTTGATCTAACCTTACCCAACAGATAAATTTATTCTTATAGAAGGAGTGAGTAATAACATTGTGTGTGAATAGCAGTCATTGATTTATAGCAGATCTAGTAAATATGTAATGTTATTTAATCATCATACAAACATAGAAACTGTTTATCATCTTATCTTTAAAATCATGGATTTATCACCAATGGATTACCATTTTTCAAATCCACCTTTCTAATTAGGTTCTGATTTCACTAAAATAACCTGTTACCCTGGTGATGAGAGTTACCATTATTTTGTGAGCAGTAATGAGGAAAGCAGAGAATTGGATTTCGGAGTTGAATAAAAACGGATCTCGAAGAACAACAGTGTCAGAGAAATATAACCGGTAAGTAAGCGAAGAAATAACCGTTTTTACTGTTTCAGGTGGTGGAGTAATGGCTATTGGTTATATAATGTCCGTTTTTTTATAAATGAATTCTTATAAACTGGGTAATGACCTGACTGCAATCATCATTTAAATCACTCCGTGTGAAAGATAGTTTACCTGATGCTCATGCGCATCATCGATAACAGGTAAAAGAAACCGGTTTTAATATTTTACCAGAATTTGAGTTAAACATTATTAGAATATAATTATTCAGAAAGCTCAAGCCTGTTTTCTGCATAGTCTTCAGTCGCGCAGTTTAGTTCTCCACCCACAAGAACGATGAAACTGGTAATAAAGAGCCAGAATAGCATAATCACTACCGCCGATAACGACCCGTAAATTTCACCAAAATTCCCGAAATTGCTTACATATACAGAAAATCCCCAGGAGGCTATCAACCATACGAATGTAGACACGGTAGCTCCTAAAACCACCCATCGAAATCTGGGAGTTTCCCGTGCCGGACCGTATTGATAAATTAAACTAATTGCCGAAATAACAATTATAGCCAGTAAGGGCCACCTTAACCAGGCTATAAGGCTGCCAATAGTACCGGGCAAACCAATCGTATTAACCAGTACGGGAAATAGTACTATAAACGCCATACTCACGATGATAACAAGAATGGTTCCAAGAGTAAAAGCCAGGGTCATAGCATTTTGTTTAATAAAACCTCTGCCGTTTTCTACCCTGTAGGTAACATCAAGTCCGGTAAACAGAGATTTGATCCCCCTATTTGCACTCCAGAAAGCAATCATGATTCCAAAAGCGGTTCCCCAGCCAAGCGCACTTGTTGATGTCTCCATTAAAGTATCCATTCTACCCTCGATGATTGAAATGGTTTGCTCTGGCATCACTTCTGCCAGCCTCGTGATTTGTCTTTCAGCCGATTGAGCGTCTATCGCTAACCCATATATAGAGAACAGAACTATAATACCGGGAAATATTGCCAGGAACGCATAAAATGCCACACCAGCAGATACGATCGGTAAATTATCCTCCACAGAACGCTCCTTTACCTTTTTCAAAACTTTTTTCCACCCAGAGAAATCAATCTCTTTCGGAGACTTAATCGATTTACTTTTTTCCATCTCTTTTTTACCAATGATTTTTAAAAAAATGCATTGTAAATGTAATTACACTAATAACTTATAAATATATTAAATCATTCATCAGGTAAAATTTATCCATAACATAGCAGCCACATTTTCTGTGATCTCCCCGGTTTGCTGTCTGTTCATCAAATCTATGGACTCCGGGTTCAATCAGTAGTGGATACTTCTATGGAACAGTCACTTTCTTTGAATTTGTAATTTCGGCCACATCATGTTCTTTTTTGTCGATCTCTTCATATTTTTTGTATTCAAAAATATTACCTAACAGGTACCCATAGGGTTTCAATCCATGAACCTGAGTAAACCCGACCCTCATAATTCCAATGAGTGGTATAAACAGGATCATGCCTGCTATTCCCCAGATCTTTCCACCCACAAGAAGTACGATAATGGCCACAAATGGATTGATGGAGACTTTTGATCCAATAATTCTAGGAGTGAGAAAGCTACTTTCGATAAGTTGTACTGTAGTAAAAACAGCAATAACCAGTAACGGCAACCAAAGTGAATCATGGATAAGAAAAGCATAAAGAACAGCAGGAACTGCTCCTAATATTGCTCCCACAAATGGGATAATTGCCAACATTGATGCAAAAATTGCGAAAGGAATAGCATAATCAAGGCCAATAATCAGCAGGCCGATTGAATTTAAGACGGCCATTATCCCAAGAACAGTGAATAAACCCACTAGATAATTTTGGGTTACATTTTGAACTCTTAGCAGAACATTGTCGATTTCAGAGTTTTGACTCTTCTCAAAAATTATCTGTAAAAAGGTTACATACATTTTTTTGTAATAGAGCATGAAAAAGATGAAGATGGGCAGCAAAACGAAAAAGGTAACTGTGCCGGTTGTGGCGCCTGCCAGAGAGCTTAGAAACTCACCACCTGTATCAAATAAATTATCCAAAGCATTTTTCACGTACTCGTTTTGCCTGTCCTGAGAAATACCTGAATAATTTTCAATGGCAATTATTCCTTCAGTAACGGTGCTTTTAAGTCGCTCTGTGATTTCGGGGAGTTTGTCAAAAAACTCTACAACCTGGACTGCTATCAGTGTAAAAAAACCCGAAAAAATCACTGTGATTAAAAGTAATACAAGAATTATGCTAAAGACTCTCCCCAGGTTCCAGATCTCAAGTCGTTCTACTATCGGGTTTAGCAAAAACGAAATAATGGCGGCACATGCAAGGGGCATAACAATAAATTTCCCTAAGCTTAAAACAACTACCAACAGGCAGAGTCCAAACAGAATCAGGGTTGCCTTTAACCAGAAAGGATAGGGTTCAAATGATGTAACTGTTCGGTTTCGCATCTCATATCCCTATCTAGGGATCTTTAACCACGTACCACTCTCGATACGCTCATCTAACCCTACCTGGTTCATAATTGCAAGATCTTCAGCCGAAACAGTAATGGTAAGGCTTTCGAGATTAGCGGGAAGAAAAGACCGGAATGTACCCGCACGGGTGGTTTTAACAGTTTGCAGGCGTGTGGGCTGAATATTCAATATTCCTGAATCTGTCAGTTGTCTGAAACCACTTGCTATTTCTTTAAAACGAGGCCCGTAGCTTCCATAGTTGTTAACAGTAGTATAATTTACAAACCGGTAAATCTTTCCATCATACTCTATAGAATAGAGGTAGAATTTGAGATCGGTTCCATCTTCGGTCTGCCCGGTGGCCTCAGCCTGAAAAGCCCGAAGACCTCTGCTGGTTACATCTGACTTACCGGATGTTGTAATCCCATCCTGATTTAAAAACTCGTTAACCGAAGCCTCTGCACCAGCCGACTTGCTGTCCAGTGTCATAATTGAAACCGCATTTTGATCGCTGTTAACAACGGCTACGAGCGATCTCTGATTGATCACCTGCCAGCCTTGCGGATAGGAGAATTGGAATTTCATTTCGGGATGATAGAACGTGCCACCTCGTGTAAACCCTTCCCGGGGATTATCACCGTAGATCATGTTATTGAGCATGGCCATGTACTGATCGGTATTCACAATCGTCTGTTCATACCCTTTGGCTCTCCACTCTTCAGCAAGTTCGGGGATGGATGTAGCTCTTTCAGCGGGGTCGGGATGCGTTGATTGCCAGTTTGGGATACTTTGACCCGATTGGGCCGACATTCGTTCAAGCGATACGAAAAATTGTGCTCCTTCGGCAGATCTATAACGCTGCATGGCTGCATATTCTACTCCCAGGCGATCTGATTCCCTTTCATCTTCTCTGCTATAACTCAAAAACATAATTTGTGCTGCCATACCTCCTATACCAAGAAGTTCCCCTCCCGGCAGTCCCAGGAAATGTTGCCCTGCAATGGCTCCGCCAATCAGGGCGATTTGGCTCACTTGTTGTATAAATGCCCGTTGTGATGCATGGCGGGCAGCCACATGGCCAATTTCGTGGCCAAGCACCACTGCCAGCTGAGCCTCATTATCAAGATGTGATAACAATCCTCTGGTTACATATATGTAACCACCGGGCAAAGCAAATGCATTGACAACCGGACTGTCTAAAAGACGAAAATAAAAGTCTGTATTCTTATAGAAATCGGGTGTGTCCTCTCTTTTCATGTGGCTTACGGCCAGCATCTCTTGCCCTATATTGTTTACATACCGTTGTAGTGCATCATTATCATATACTCCATAATGCTGCTGAATCTGCTGATCAGCTTCTGCCCCAATCTGTTTTTCCTGTTCCCAGCTATAGCCATATGCCCTCTTATCTCCGGTAATTGCACTTCGCTGAACACTGCAGGCAGATACCAACAGGCCCAAAGAAAGTGCCAGAATATAGTATTTACTCATTGACTTCACCATCATTCACTCCTGATCCTGTGATTTGATAAAATGTTAATACTCTTAATTCAAGCAATATTAAAAAAAAGGATTGCAGATTTTTTACATAGAATTACTCGAATACTGTCAGTTTTTACAGATTTAATGAGATGATAATTTTTTTTGACATTATAATCTGACAGGACTTCCCGATAATATACACATGACTTACCGATAGCTTGATACTGCTTTACTTGGATCGATAAATAAACAGACCTACCACAAGTACGATAACAGAAATAATAATCGGAATAACGTCTCCAGTACTGACGGCTATGTCAGCTCCAAATAATGAAAAAGATTCTGAGTCTTGCATGTACTGATAGCCAAAGAATATAATTCCTATCAATCCGGCTACACTTAAAATAGCGCCTAATGTTTGGTTCATATTTACTCCTGATTGCTCAATGCATGATGTTGGATGTATGGATTCTCCACACATCCGAAATGTGATCATTTTCTGTAGAAATTGCGGTATATATTACTTGTAATACTTTACATATATCACAGATTTAATAGGTTCAATTACCAATGCCTGCCCACTATTTGCGGGATGCGGGATGAGGTTTATTTATTTTTTCTTTTTTCATATTTAAATATTAA
>JAFIFB010000043.1 GCA_020832285.1 Balneolaceae bacterium | reverse complement strand
GAATGACCTTTTTTATCCCGATACCCGTGAGTTTCAATGGCAGTCTGGTTACGGCGCATTCAGCGTTAGTCATTCAGGGGTTGATGGCGTTGAAAGATATATCCGCAATCAGAAAAAACATCATGAAAAAATGACTTTTCGTGAAGAATACCTTTGGTTCCTCAATAAGTACGGGATTGAATACGATGAGAGATATTTATGGGATTGATGTTTTCGGATGCTGATTATCTGATCATTTGACAGGGTACTGGTTGAGTGCCGTCCGCAAGGCGGACTCTCTTGTGATTTTGCGATGCATGTTACCCCGAGTTAAAGTTGATGTTGCACAACGTATGAAATCTGACCATACTTTACTTTCGAAAAATCAAAGATTTTCACCAGATCATGAAACGTTTTGGGCGTCAATAGAAAATTGGGGTGACTCCTCGGAAATGTGGCTTAATTTTCAGGTAATCTTCTCGTATTATTCTTTGCTATTTTCCGAAATAAATATCATAAATCAAGAAAATGTCAGGGTGTCCGGAAGAATGAATATTTCCATTCAAAACATCAAACCTGAAACAGTTGCATTGAAGTACGGTACGCCGCTCTATGTGTATGATGCATCTGTGATTGACAGGCAGATTGAACGAATGCGTGATGCATTTAAAGATTTGCCCCACCGTATTAACTATGCTGCCAAGGCGCTCACGAATAAAGCTGTTCTGCGGCATATGAAAAGCAAGGGGCTTGGCCTCGATGTGGTTTCGGTGAACGAATTGCGTTTAGGGCTTGAGTGCGGCTTCGGACCGGATGAGATTCTGTTTACCTCCAACAGCATCACGATGGAGGAAGTGAATGAGGCCGTTGAGCTGGGTGTGAATGTAAACATCGACAGTCTTTCGCTTCTTGAAGCGTTCGGTGAAGTGTACAGAGGGTCAAAGCCGTGCAGTATTCGATTGAAGCTGGATCCGCTCGTTGACTTACACTCCAAATCAGCAGAGTGGCACAAATTTTCAAAATTTGGAATCCATCATTCAAAAATAGACCGTATTAATGAGATTTCGCGAAAATATGGATTGAAAATAGTGGGGCTGCACGTTCACAACAGTTCAGCATTTTTGGATTTACCCGTATATCTTGCAACAGCTGATACTATGTTTGAGATTGCCAAAAAGTTCAATGGATTGAAATTCATCGATTTTGGCGGCGGAATTACAATTCCGTTTAATCCTGATGAAAAGGCAATTGATGTGGATGATCTTGGGGAGAAACTGACCCAAAAAACAAACATTTTTTACCGGGAATACGGTGGACGACCGGAGATCTGGTTTGAACCGGGACGTTTCCTGGTAAGTGAATGCGGATGGTTACTGACGAGGGTGACAGTTATCAAAGAAAACGAGAAGGCACTCTTTGCCGGAACGGATACAGGCTTCAATCATCTTTTGAGGCCAGCGCTTTACGGTTCCTGGCATGAAATAGTAAATCTTTCCAATCCAATGGGCAAAAAACGAAGGTATCATATTACGGGAAATATGTGTGAGACTGATTTTCTGGCCCGCGATCGGGAGCTTTCCGAAATAAGAGAGGGAGACCTGCTTGCCGTAAAAAATGCCGGAGCGTATGGTTCATGTATGGCCTCGAATTACAATTCCAGGGTGCGGCCTGCTGAGGTGATGATCCGGGGCGGGGAATCATATCTGATTAAAAAACGAGAAACGTACGAGGATTTACTGCGGAATCAGGTGGAGGTGGATTGGTAAATCTGTATTTGATGAGATACCTCTGTTTTCTTTTGGTTCCGTTTCTGGATATCCCCAGTTTTGGTGAATTGTGATCATACTTGAGAAAAATATTCAGGAATGAAAACTCTGATCATATGGTTTCGGGTTGAACCTAAGGATAAAACAGATTTCTGCTTTAACAATGTGTACGATTTACTTTTTTCGTTCGTATTAATTTGAGCATTTATAACAGAATTTGATTAAACATTGATAATTTCACAAGATTTCAAACAACTGACCGCCCTTCTCTTTTACCTCATTGTTTTTCAGGTTTTCAACGGATGTATGAAGGGGGATTCATCCGGGATTCCTGCCCATATTGCCGGAACGGACAATCTTGTGATTCTGGCTGACGATCCCGCCCCACTTTTTCAATTCCATTTAGAATACGAGCATGTTTTTGAAGACTCTCTGCTGCTTGATAATATTTCGAGTGTTCTGACTGATTCACACGGGCGGCTTTTTTTGGCCGGAGAGCGCTGGAGTAAACGCCAGGTACACATATTTGAGCCAGACGGAACGTACAGCGACAGTCTCGGAAACAAAGGAAATGATTTGGGAGAGTTTCAATCCATCGACCGAATGCAGATCCTGGATAATCATCTTGTTATTTTTGATGAGACCCTTTCACGAATCACCCGGTATCATCTTGGTGCGAGAAGCTGGGCAGACACCACATCAGTGAAAGCAGGCCTCAATCATTCAAACAGTCCGGATCTGGAACGGTTCACTCCGGTGCCTGCTGCCGTTTTTAACGACGGAAGTTCACTCCTTGCTTTCAAGAAAAAAAGAAATCCGGCTTATGAACCCAATGGAATCGTACAATTTTACCGGTCTGATTCTGAAGGAATCATCTATCCGGAGAAACTTCTGGAGCTGCGCGATACTTTTTACCTGGTGGGTGATTATGCCGGCAGACCGGCTCCTTTTACCCTCAAGATACCAGAACGACCTCTGTTTGAAAAATCGGTCTCCGGTGATCTCTATTTTGCCCATACCGATGAATTTTTTATCCGAATACTGAACCGAGACGGGGAACAGAAGGCAGCATTTTACTATCCTTATGACCGGAAACTGCTGGACCCTGATGAAGTGATTCATCCACGTTTCAGTCATAATGATCAACTTCTCCGAATCCGTAACAGTGCTGAATATCCAGAAACCTGGCCCGCGCTCTATTCAATAGTGCCGGATGATGAAAACCGTCTCTGGATTTCTACTATTACAGATAACAGAAGTGAACTGGAATGGTGGGTGCTTGATATCCGCACCGGAACTGTGTTAACGCGGTTTACATGGCCCTTTAGCCGCTCGATTCGTCATGTCAGCAACGGATCGGTTTACACCATCGAACAGAACAGCATGGGATTCAGTGTGGTCGTGAAATATAGCCTTGCTGCTGAATACACGAAATCATCTGACGGTAATCAAATCACTCAGATTAAACAGGGATTTGGAGAATAATCGGGGGCTTAAGCTCCAAAATGTCCAAATACCAATTTTCAATTTCAAAATCTTAAACCGGAATCTTTGGTTGTTTGGAATTTCAACAACCTGCCAGAGTTGTGTGTTGAGGGTATGGTTGATATTAAGACGTTTCAGAGCAGGGCGTCACGACTCTTGCCGCATAGCGATCCCACACGGGACAGGAGCCCGGAAAAACACCGGCCACTCTGCCAGGTCGTTAAATTAAACAACCTGGCAGAGTACGTAGCGAAGCGGAGTTCCTGCAAGAGTTGTGGATTGAGTGCTTGGTTGGCTTTATGGCGTTTCAGAGCAGAGCGTCTCGACTGTCAGGACCCCTTGAAAAGCACAAGGACACTCTTACAGGTCGCTGAACAATTAATTTTGTCGTTTACCCCTAAAGTTTCCGGTAGATCCTTATATGGGATCTTCTTATGGAGCCAAGATATCGTAATGATTGAACGATTTATGAGATATTCGATATTCGACGTATCGATTTTAATGCCCGTCAGATCGTATTTCGTTACGTCGTTACATCTCAAAAATCGGATATCATAAAGGCGTTTGAAAACAATTTAAGTACTGAAATTTCTGAAAAGAGTTGTGTGTTAGTGGGTAGTTTACTTTTAGGCGCCATTGGGCAGTGCATTGCAACTACCAGGAACCCTTATAAAAGTGCAAGGGCACTCTTGTCGCACAGCGATCCCTTTGAGGCAGGTCGCTTAAAACCATTTCTAATTCCCAATTTCAAAATCTTAAACCGAACTCTTTTTTGCATTTTGGTTATTAGGAAATTAAAAAATTGGAAAAACTAATCATTACCCTTCGGCGTAAATGCCTGGATGCCGGTAATTTCACGTCCGAGGATCAGTCCGTGGATGTCGTAAGTGCCTTCGTAAGTGTTTACCGATTCGAGGTTGACCATGTGATGAATTACCCGGTATTCACCGGAGATTCCGTTGCCGCCGTGCATATCGCGGGCTACGCGGGCAATATGAAGAGCTTTGCCCACATTGTTGCGTTTGGCAAGTGAAACCATCGATGGATGCAGGCGCCCCTCGTCCTTTAGTTTACCGAGCCGCCATGCCAGCATCTGCATGGAGGTGATATCAGTAAGCATATCGGCCAGCTTGGTTTGAGGGAGCTGGTTGGCCGCAATCGGCTTGCCGAACTGTTTGCGGTCCATCACATACTGCCGCGCTTTTTGATAGCAGAACTCCGCAGCACCTATTGCACCCCAGGCAATTCCGTAACGGGCACTGTTGAGGCACATAAACGGCCCTTTCAGTCCGCGAATATCGGGGAAGACGTTTTCATCGGGTACAAATACATCTTCAAATACTAATTCACCGGTTGATGATGCACGCAGACTCATTTTATGTTTTGTTTCCGGCGCACTGAATCCCTTCGCTCCTTTTTCGACCAAAAAACCGCGTATTTCGGGTTCGTCATTTTTATTCTCTTTCGCTTTTGCCCATACTACGGCGATGTCGGCAATCGGAGAGTTGGTAATCCACATCTTGGCTCCGTTCAGAACCCAACCGCCATCTGTTTTCAAAGCTGTGGTTGTCATCGAACCGGGATCGGAGCCGTGGTCGGGCTCAGTTAATCCAAAACAGCCAATAATTTCACCGGAAGCAAGCAGGGGAAGATATTTCTGTTTTTGTTTCTCAGTTCCAAATATGGAGATGGGATACATCACGAGCGAGGATTGAACCGACATAAACGAACGGTAACCCGAATCCACACGCTCCACTTCGCGGGCGATCAGGCCGTAAGCTGTTTCGCTGGCACCTGCTCCGCCAAATTCAGGGTCAATAGTAGCGCCCAGAAGGCCCAGTTCGCCCATCTCTTTTGCCATGCTGATGTCAAAAATTTCATTCTGATTACCATCCAGTGCACGTGGTTCCAGTTTCGACTGTGCGTACTCGCGTGCGGTTTCCATAATCATTTTTTCATCTTCGGAGAGTTCGGACTCAAAAAGATAAGCGTCATCAATATTAAATCGGGGTTTGGCCATAGCTGTAATATTTCATTCTGAGATGTGGTTTCTTCGTCAACTTTCTTGATACGATAGTTGATCTAACCCGGATTTCTCACCAATATATTTACAGTGAGAGATCCGGGCTAAACTCATAATTGAAATGTAAAGAATTTCATTTCAGGAAACATCAGAATTCGATTTGTGATTTATCTCACTGTAACACAAACTGATGAGATGCATATTTTGTTAAAAGCAAAGACTTCTATAGTTTTCTTTGCAGATAATTTGGTTATCCTGAAGGGAAACCGCATAACAATTTCTCCAAAAAATCCGGTTAAAAATAAACATACTTTAAAACAGATAAACTGATATTTATGACAGAAAGAAGAAAAAAGGGCCGGAATACCCGGAAAAAAAAGCGGCCGGATGATCGGGCTAACCTGAAGAACCGTACGCGGCAGTCGAAAAGCCGGGAAGTA
This sequence comes from Balneolaceae bacterium, assembly GCA_020832285.1. Classification (GTDB taxonomy): domain Bacteria; phylum Bacteroidota; class Rhodothermia; order Balneolales; family Balneolaceae; genus Rhodohalobacter. The sequence continues at coordinate 15,342 of JAFIFB010000043.1, read as the reverse complement.
TCAGTTCCGCAAAAAGAGTATTTACGTGATGAAATCCGCCTGAATAAATTTATTGCACATGCAGGATTCTGCTCACGACGCGAAGCAGATGAATACATCTCTTCCGGTAAAGTTACAGTAAACGGAAAGGTTGTGACCGAACTGGGCACCAAAGTGAAAGCTGCAGACCGGGTGGTGGCAGACGGCCAGCAGCTCTCTCTTGAGCCTTTTGCCTATATTTTACTGAATAAAGGGCGCGACACCATCAGCACCACAGATGATGAAAAAGACCGAAACACTGTAATGGATGTGGTAGAAGAGGCCACGGGAAGGAGGGTATATCCAGTTGGAAGGCTGGACCGTAATACGATGGGCCTGCTGGTGCTTACCAATGACGGTGATTTGGCCCACAGGCTGATGCATCCGAGCTTCAAAGTGAAAAAAACGTATGAGGTAACCACCAACCGTCCGCTTACGCAAGAAGAGCTGGAACAGTTCCGGCAGGGTATGACGCTGGAGGATGGCCCTGTAAAAACAGTAAAGGTGAAGCCCGACGCTTTCGATCCGTTCACTGTTCAGATCACCGTTCATGAAGGAAGAAATCATCTTATTCGAAGAATGGTAAGCCATGTGGGAGCTGATGTGGTGAAGCTGAAGCGCGTTCTTTATGCAGGGCTCAACGATAAAGATCTTCGTGTAGGGCGCTGGAGATACCTGAAACAGAAAGAAATAAACAGCCTGAGAAAACTCGTAAAACTGGACACCTTAGACTTTAACAAGGAAGAAGAATGAGATACAGCAGCGTTATTAAAAAAACCGGAAGTATTTTATCCAGTGAGGATCTGCCGATCTACTACGATCTGCTGGTTCCATCCACCACACAAGTGACCATTTTGCCCGTGGTTTTATTTATTCACGGGTTCAAAGGGTTTAAAGACTGGGGCGCCTTCCCCGATGTGTTTGATGAGCTGGCACGCGCCGGTTTTGCAGTGGTGGCGTTTAATCTTTCCCTGAACGGCGTGGGTAAAAGTATGACCGAATTTGATGAACCTGAACTCTTTCGGAGAGGAACTCTGAGCCAGGACCTGGACGATGTCGGTTCAGTGATTACGGCGATCAAAAAGAAACAGATTTCCAGTGAAAAGGTTCTGCTGGATGCTCATCGTATTGGTATACTGGGCCATTCAAGGGGCGGGCACACTGCGGTGGCAGCAGCGGCTGAATATGCTGAAATTCAGAGTCTCGTTACATGGTCGGCCGTAGCTGATTACAATGCAAGATGGAGTAAAGAGATGATCAGTGACTGGGAGACCCGGGGCTATACCGAAATAAAAAACGCACGTACCGGTGAGATACTGAAACTGGACAAGATCGTGTATGACGATGCCCTGGAAAATGCAGACAGGCTGCTGGCCATTCGACGTGTAAAGGAGCTTCACATTCCCTGCATGTTTATTGCCGGAAAAGAAGATGAAGCCGTTCCTTACTCTGATACAGAAAAACTTTACCGGAAATGTCCGTCTGAAGAAAAATATCTCGGGCTGATTGAAAACGCCGGACATACCTTTCAGATTTCTCATCCGTTTGAGGAAGAAGATTTCCCTCCCGAATTTGAAGAAGCATTTGATCTTGCAGCGGGGTGGTTTCTGGATCATTTAAGATAGATATATATTCATGAACAAACGGATATTTACGGTTCACCCGGCCCGGTTCAGAAGGAATCGGCTGCTGATTTTTGCCGGAGTTTTTCTGCTTATCTGTGCTGCACTTCAGCCAAAATCAGCAAAGGCACAGACCAAAGTTTTAGTGGACGATATTATGTTCACCATTGATGCGCGGCTGGCAATCGATTCTCTTTACAACCGCAATGTTGATGGTGCCCGGGAACTGCTCAATCCGTGGAAAGAGCGCCATCCCGATCACCCGATCTGGCATCTTTGGGAAGGCATGGAGTTGTGGTGGAAAGTCCTGGGAGATCTTGACGATACATCACTTGACAAGCAGTTCAAAGAGCTGATGTCCAAAGCAGATTTTGAGGCGGGCCGACTGCTCAGGAATGAACCCGATCATCCTGATGCACTCATTATTCGTGCTGTGGCAACCAGTTATATAGCCCGGCTTCACGCAAACCGGGAAGAATGGGTTACCAGCCTTCAGGTTGGGCGCAGAGGTTACCAGGCACACCAGCGTCTGCTGGAAGTAGCGCCTGACCTTCCGGACAACATGTTTGCCGAAGGAATGAAATTATACTATTCGGCCTATATCCCTGAAGCGTACCCTGTGGTGCGGGCTGTTTCCTGGTTTTTGCCTGATGGTAACCGGAAAGAGGGAATCGCCACACTGAAAACAGCTTCAGAACGGGGAGTGTTTGCACGTCCGGAAGCTACCTATTTCCTGGCTACGATTTTGCTGAACTACGAACAGAATTATGAAGAGGCAAAAAAATATTATAAGTACCTTGTTGACCGCTATCCCGATAACAGTTACTATCGCCGGCTCTATATCCGTACTCTCGACCAGCTTAATGAGTTTCGGTATATGAAAACGTTCTATCGGGAAACCAGGCAGCACTGGTCTGGCAACGGTCTTCCCGATGACCCGCTGATGAGTGCCGAAATGCTATATTGGCACGGCCGGGCTCAGTACTATTCCGGGGAAGTATCTGATTCGCACAACTCTTTCAAGCAGGCTGTTGAAATGGGGAACAAATTGAGTAATCCACGTGACCGGGAGTTTGTTACGCTGGCGGCATTTTTTGCCGGCAGAACCGCCGAACGGCTGCAGAGAAATGATGAGGCGAAAAAATATTACCAGATCGCCTCCAGGCAAAATGCCGCATCAAACGCCAAACAGGAAGCAAACCGGCGGCTGCGGGCACTATAATTTTTTTTGAAAAAAAAGGTGCATCCTCTTTTTAAATACTGGCAGGAATTGTTGTGGGGAGTTTTTTTGAGATAATTGAAATCCTCCCCGATGGATTGGGATTTCGAAAAGCAATTGGAAAATGGAATGAATGAATCGGCCTTGACAGGCAAAAAGGAGACTGCAGAAGTTATACTTTCAAATTACCCACAACAATTCCTGTTGAACCCAAAAAATAATTTACAGTACAATTTTATGTCTCTCCTCTGTCTCAATCTCTTTCGTTCCGGGTTTAAAGGAACGTTCCACAAATGTGATTTCGCCATTGGCGTCCATGTAAATGATGGATGAACATCGGGTACCGTAGTTTTCGGTCTGAATAAAGACAGAAGAAACAGCCTTTTCAAGATCTTCAGGAAGACCGGTTTCCGGCAGCTTTTCCATCGGATAACGCCGGGTATCCAGCAGAAAACGGAATAACTCTTCTTCATCGGGTACACCTTTTTTCATTGTTGATTGAAGCTGTTTCCGCGCCCATTCCGATTTTGGCCAGGGAGTATTTAAAAATGCATTGCTGATGGTATGATAGCCTGGTTCAACGGATTGAATCTCATTTTTTTTGTTCGTGATGTAGTATAGATCGTCGAGCGAACCAGCGATCAGATTGAACCCGTTATAAAGGTCTGCGGTCTGACGGATCTGCTCAAGAATCTCTGAATTATTATCGTAAGATTGCAAAAAGTGAGTCACAATTTCACCGCGGCTCGGTGCATTTTCCTTAATTTCGCTTAATTTTCGATAGTTGGTGAGTGCAGCAATGTGGCCATTTACATTCAGTCCCATCCAGGTACCTCCGGCTTTCATATCTTTCCCGGCAATAATAGGTGGTTCAGAATCCCAGAGATGGGCCGGTTTTGCAGGCCTTTTGTAGAATTCGTCCCTGTTTGCAGCAAGTACAAATGGATAATCGGGATGAGTTTTATAAGCAAAGGTAATCAGGCACATTTGAAAAAAACATTAATGAAGAGATTTTTTTGAAACAAAAGTTTTTCTTTTTCGCTGTAAATTTAAATATCTATGTTGGGAATAAATAATAACGTTATCCCATTTTATTCAGCATGGTGGAGAATGAAAAATCAACGACCTTCATATTTTGATTCCCGGAAGCGACACAGCTAAAGAAGACCTGATTCTTGTTATCATCGGGGTGGTAGCAGCTTTTCTGTTTTACTGGCTCTACTCCGATTTGAACCCGTTGTCTGCCGCAGACAATAGTTATGGAAAAACTGCATCTGAAGCACGTGCTCTCGAAATTACCGATCGTTTTGGTTATCAGTCTGATGTGAGTCCGGTTACCCGGTTTGCAGCGCACCAATCTCTGCTCGATTCACTCCAAAAACAGACCCATTTCCATGAATTTTATTCGAATCCGCTTCACAAATCACTTTACCCTGTTTTTTATTGGGAATCGAGGTTTAAAATGGAATCTGTCCGGCCGGTTTCTGCTTTTGGTTTTGATGAAGAACCAGCCGTTACAATAGATGTCCGGTTGTCGGAAGGGGGGCAGCTAATCGCTTTTCGCAATACCAACAATATTTTACCGGCAAAACGAATTGAAGAAAGTGTTCTGTCTCATGCTCTCCGGATGGATTCATTTCCGTTAACCGATACCAGCGACAGCAGCCAATTTGACCGTTTTCGGTTTCAGTTTTCAGGTACAGAAGTAGAGCAGTACGATAGTGATGATGTGGACGGACAGGAGCCTCTTGTTTTTGGTAAAAGAGTAGCTGAACGGATGGCAGGCTATTATCTCGAACAGTCGGGCTGGCCGGAGGCCCGTTTATCAGTCACATCAACCGAACTTGTTTCTCTTGATAATGATATTGAGGCCGCCAGGATAACATTCGGCTATGAAAGTGATGAACTCCGACAGTCAGCCAACGTTTATATTACCGTTCTTCCCACTGGAAGTTTACTTGCGATGGATTACAGTCATCCGAACGTTTACGATTTTGATATTAATTTCAATGTTATCAAGTCAGGTGTGCGGGGGGTACTGGTGCTTTTCGGAATTTTCTGGATTGTGGTACTGCTTTTTTTGCGATTCAGAATGCGGCTGATCGATATGAAGGGGGCCATACTGATTGCCGTTCTTGCCGGACTCATTTTTCCATTTTTGGTGATTCTGGAGCAGCTCTATTCACACATCTATTCATTTGGCACAATCAATCTGCCATTTATTTTACGGATGATGATACCAGTTGGCTTTTTTGCTGCCATTACGTCGCTGGGATATTTTGCTGTAACAGCTATTTCCGATTCCGTCACACGCCAGAACTGGAGCGAAAAACTTCGAACGGTTGATCTGCTCAGGGTTGGCCATTTCAACAATATTCCTGTTGGGCTGAACCTTGTCCGAGGTATTTCCTACGGATTCATTATCGCTGTGTTTTGGTGTATAACACTCTGGCTGGTACCGGGAACTTTTATCACCCTGGAATCGTCACTTTTCAAGGCAAATTCTTCCTATCTGCCTTATCTGAATGAAATAATCGGAAATTTGGCAATCTGCTTTCTCATCACTCAGATTTTTTTCCTGATTATTGTAGGACAGATTCGTTCTTCTTTCAAATCACCAGTTTTAATGGTACTGACACCGGGTATTCTGTTCAGCCTGGTGTACCCGATAACGTTTGAAGTAGGGGCTACTGCAACGGAACTTCTTTCGGCAGGGATAATCGGGCTTTGTGCCGGCTGGATCTATTATCGTGAGGATTTTTTAACCACATTTATCTCTTTCTTTGTTTTTATCACGTTTGTTTCCACATCAACCGGCTGGCTGATCAATCAGTCGCCCGATGCACTGACATTCTACACATTTTTTACACTTACAGCGGCAGGGTTTATTTACGGCAGCTACAATATCTACCGGGGAAAATCTGTAAACGAACTTCCGGAATTTGTTCCTGAATATATCCATGAACTGGCCGCGGAAGACCGGATCAAACAGGAATTGCAAATTGCCCGGAAAGTCCAGCAATCGTTTCTGCCGGCACGCACACCCCAAATTGAAGGCCTGGATATTGCCGCTATTTGTAAACCTGCGTATGAAACTGGTGGCGATTACTACGATTTTATCCCATTTGATGATGGCAGGCTGGCTGTAGCTATTGGTGATGTGAGTGGAAAAGGAATTCAGGCCGCCTTTTTTATGACCTTTACCAAAGGGGTTCTGCATGCTCTTTGTAACGATCTGGATTCAACCATTGAGATTCTCAGTAAAACCAATAAAATGTTCAGAAACAATGCTAACAAAGGCACATTTATCTCCCTTATTTTTGGTGTTCTGGACACGAAACATAGTAGTTTCCGGTTTTCCCGTGCGGGGCACAATCCGCTCCTTTTTTTCGACAGCAAGCAGAAAAAACTGCTTGAATTTCAGCCCGACGGAATCGCAATCGGTATGGCTGATGAGCATGTCTTTCGAAAATACATCAGTGAAAAAGAGATTCCATTTGTAAAAAATGATATCCTTATTTTGTTCACTGACGGAGTGGTAGAATCCATCAGCAAAACAAACAAACTTTACGGAGATCACCGCCTTCATAACCTGATTAATAAATATCACCATCTTCCGGCCAAAGAATTGATAAAAAAACTGGAAGAAGACCTTGAAAAATTTGGTGATAAGACTGAACAGCATGATGACCTGACGATGATCGTAATCAAAAAGAAATAATATTCCAGCACTTTTCGTTATTTTTGTTGATATGAAAAAACTGATCGCCTTTTTAACCCTGCTGATTTTTATACCGTCTTTAGCGGCCGCTCAATGGTCATCTGTGGAACCGGTTTCGCTCGAAGAAGCGCTTAAAATTGCTCCCGCTGAGGATCGTAAAATTCTTGTGGATGTCTATGCCGCCTGGTGTCCCTATTGCCAGAGAATGGAATCCAATGTCTATACCGATGAAGCTGTTCTTGAAGCCATCAGTGAACATTTTGTGTGGGTAAGAATTAATGTGGAGTCGGACCAAAAAGTGAACTACCACGGTACCGAGATGACCGAAGCGGAGTTTGCCCGTGCATTGGACAATGAAAATGTGCCTACCACTTATTTTCTGAATAAAGAAGGGGCAATTGTTGGTGTACAGCCCGGCTACCTCGCTGAAGACGTTTTTTCGAATCTGCTAAATTTCATCGGGAGTGATGCCTTTCTGAGCCAGTCTTTTGATGAATATCTGGAGCAGTGATAACTATTCTGCACCGGATATCTCACAACCCTTGCCCACAACCAAATTTCTTGGTGAGAAATACGGGCTAAGAGTTTGTATATTTCGGTAAAATATATACGATAATTACAAACATTTTGATTATTTATGGCTCGCAGCCAATCCGTTGAAGATTATCTGAAAACGATCTATAAACTTGAGGGAGAGTCCGATAAAGGAGTTTCTACTTCGCGGCTTGCCGAAAAATTGGGTGTTGCCAATGCCTCAGTAACCAATATGCTGAAACGGCTCTCAGATATGGGTCTTGTGCAATATGAATCTTATTATGGCACGCGTCTGACTGAATCTGGCAAAAAAATTGCACTGGAAATTATTCGCCATCACAGGCTGCTGGAGCTCTATCTGAAGGAGATGATGGGCTATTCATGGGATGAAGTTCACGAAGAAGCCGAGAAGCTGGAACATCACATATCCGAACAGTTTGAAGATAAAATTGCAGAATTACTGAATAATCCGACGGTTGACCCTCATGGCGATCCCATCCCCACCAAAGATGGTCAAATGCCAAAAGTACGCTCCCGCAAGCTTACCACTGTAGATTCTCAGTCTCCCCAAATTATCAAAAGAGTTAAAAACCAGTCTCCGGAACTGCTTCGTTACCTCGAAGATCAGGGCTTGATACCAGGGGTGAAAGTTGAAGTGATAAAAAAAGAGCCATTCGACGGACCTATTCACCTGAAAATTGAAAATAAGACTGCTACGATCGGGTTTAATATTGCCGATGATATTTATGTGGTTGAGCCGGGTTGAGTAATTCTGAATTTCTTAGTTAGAAATGTGGGCTACGGAGTATGATCCATCGGGTTGGGATAGGAGAACTCGTAGAAAAGATCGCGTTTCACCTTTTCATTTGATACAATTTTATAGTCCTTCTCTTCTTTAGATGTGAATGTGGGTAAAGGCATGTTAAAGTGCCGGGCAGCACTTTCATAAAATTCTTTTCTTGGCGGATGACCGTCTGAGACCACATTGTAAATAGAATTCCTTTTTTTTTGCTCAATCACTTCCATGATAATATTCACACAGTCTAACTGGTGTACAAGGTTTACCGGTTTGGAGGCACCGTTCAGATTTTTTTTACCGCTAAGATAGTTTACCGGATGGCGTCCGTAGCCGTAAAGTCCTCCAAAGCGGAGTATGGTATAATCAATCCCCGAATCTTTAATAGCCTGTTCGGCTTTCAGAAGCGCTTCGCCCGACGCACTGGATGCTTTGCCCGGTTCGGCATCTTCTTCAGAAGTAAAACCTCCTGTCTCATTATAAACTGAAGTTGAACTGGCAAAAATAATCCACGAAATAGAGTGGTCTTTTGATTTTTGAACCACTTGATTCACTATATCAGGATAACGCTTGAGTGCCTTTTTATCCCTGCGGCCTGGCGGGGTGTTCAATACAAGCAGGTCACTGTCAAAAAAAGGTTCGATCTTTTCGTCATTGAATGAATCGGGAAGGTGAATCAGGTACGGTTCAATGCTATTTTGTTTGAGAATGGAGAGTTTGCTATCTGTGGTTGTTGAACCTTTTACGGAATAGTCTTTTGAAACCAAACGCTGCGCAAGCGGGAAGCCCAGCCATCCACAACCCAAAACTGAAATTTTCATAAATACTACACGGTTTTTAAAATGGGGTAGAATGTAATCAGATCAGTCAAAAAAAATAAAAAAATGATCTTGTGAATAATATTACTAATGTAATATAAGAAATGTTCTTACCGATTTCGGGTTATTTGCAGGGAGTATCTGTTCATTTTAACAGCAAACTGCTTCTTGTTCTGTTACACAAATATTCCATTTATTAGCAAGGGTAAATCGAGGAAGTGTTGTTTCGAGCGCCCTGGGGCATCGCCGGGTTCAGGCAAAGCCCCATTTGAGAAAGTGCAGCGTCAAAGGAGTCCGTCCACCGGTTGATAGGTACGACCGATCCGGGAAGGTTGCCAATTCCAGATAATTCAACAAATCAGCATGATTGGGAGCAAAAAGTGGCGTTGATGAGGATTTGCGCAGCAACCATCGGATTCTGTGCAACTGCTTTCGCGAGTTACGAGCCCGATGGTTTCTTGTTAATTCCTAAATAATTTAGGCAAGTTTTAGATAGTTTTGTCTTTTTGGACAGCCTCTTACAACATGCCACGCGCCAAATGGCACTCTTTTTTTATATAATGCTTACTCGCCTTCATTTGGATGACAAGTTTACCCACAACTGTTCAATACAATTAAGGAAAATGGCATCGTTATATCCATATCCCTCTAACGTGGTTACTTTTTTCGCTGAGGATCACTGAGATATACGCAGATTATCTGCGAGGCTTAACAGATTTACCTGTGGACCTCTATTAGAAAAAATAAAGGGAATCGATTTTCGGTCTAAAAAAAATTAAGCTCTCATGTTTCTGGTTAGATCTGCTGTAATCGTTATAATCATTGGCGTTGCTGCTTATTTTGCACCTGCTTTTTTTAATAATGCTGCGGCAGATCTGCCGGCATTTGAGATGATAGAGTGGGACGAAAAAATTAATGTAGCCACGGGTGATGCAACAATGGGGCCGTGGCGTATGAACGCATCCGAATTTCATTTGGTAGATGATCCGTCCGTATCTCTGAACAGCCGGGGAACAGCAGCTGTTGCCTGGGCCGATTACGAAAGGCAGGATATAAAACTGCAACTGTTTGAACCGGACGGAACAACACGTTTTGATGAACCGGTCACCGTTCCATCCGAACCGGATATTTTTTCCTGGTTTCCGCGCGTACTCCTGTCTGATGATGGCAACAAAGTTTACCTGTTATGGCAAGAAATTGTGTTTTCAGGCGGATCACATGGGGGTGAGATCTTTTTTTCATTTTCTGAGGACGGCGGGCAAACGTTCGACGGTCTTATTAACCTCTCAAATACCGAAGCCGGCGCCGGAAAAGGACGGTTTACTGGCCAAAGATGGTTCAATGGTAGTTATGATCTGGCCAAAACCGGTGATGGCCACATTTATGCAGCCTGGACTGAATACGAAGGAGCTTTGTGGTTCAGCCGTTCTGCCGATGGCGGCCGAACATTTCACTCTCCGTACCCTATCGACGGAGGGAATTATAGTCCGGCACGGTCGCCTGCAATTGCAGTTGGGACAGATGGTGAGGTTTACCTCGCCTGGTCAAAAGGAGAGGGGCACGATTCAGATATTTTTTATACGGTTTCCGATGATTTCGGAGAAACTTTTGGCGAGCCAAAATCTATTTATGAAAGCAGCGGCCATTCCGATGCACCCCGCCTGGCCATTTCAGAAAAAGGAGATCTGCACGCTGTATGGTCTGAAAGTGAAGATGGGCTTTGGGGAGCCTACCGGATCAAGCATAGCAAGTTAAACAGAGAATCCGGTGATTTTTCTGCGCCGGAAGTTATTTCAGGCACAAGCAGCGGGCAGGTCGCAAGTTCGGCATATCCTGCAATGGCACTCAGCGGGGATTATGTATTTGTGCTCTGGGATCTTTTTCCCAATCTTGGACAGCGTCCGCAGGGCCTCGGCATATCCGTGTCAGAAAATAGTGGTGAATCGTTCAGCTCACCCGGTGTGGTTCCCGGCAGTGTTGATCCTGCTCTGGGCTTTAACGGCAGCCGGCAGGGCCTTTACATGAATAAGCTTGATGTGAACAGAGATGGAGCCATAGCTGTGGTAAACAGTACATTCAACGAAGGAGAGTCGAGCCATATATGGCTGTTTCGCGGTAAATTACCGGATTAAATAAGAGATAAAGTAATGTGATCACAATTGGTAAAAACGTTTTTTAAGATAAGAAAGATGTGGATTCTCGCAGGCTTTCAGCCTGCCCAAGTGGATTTGCCATTAATTTGGGGTTCGCGTCCCGTTAGGGACAAAATATGGGTAGAAAATGAAATTGCCACCCCATTTCCCTGTGCCGTAGGTACAACATATTTTGATTTAAATGATATTATTACATGGGTAATCTCAGGATGTTGAACGCTCATGAAATCTGACAATAGATTCGAAAAATCAAAGATTTTTTTCAGCTTGTGAAATGTTTTGAAAAAAGGGTTAACTCCACCTTTTTTTACTCTTGACAAAATCACTTCTTTTAAATAGCGTTGTTCTGTTATCTATTTAATATCATCACAGGAGGCTATATGATGAAAGAGTCACGGCTGACCCTCAATCTTTTTACGAAAGTTCAGGACGATTATGAGAAACGGCAGTACATCATCCTGGCGGAACTCAAAAAGATTTCTGAAGAGTTTCAATATTACAAAGTTTACCCCCATCTGAGCAGACTGGTGGAACTCAGGAATACTCTGCGGGATGTGATTGCCCGTCTTTCTGACCTGCGAAGCAAGTTTCCGAAGCGGATCAGCAAAATTGACTGGGTGAACCGCACCATCGAGCACGAAGTCGTATTTGTAGACGGTACGGACCTCAGTGCGGTGGAAAAGCTGATCAACTGGTCACTTCCTCAAATTGAGCGGGTCATTCATGAAGGCGTGGCTATCCATGAATATGTTGAACAAGAGCTTACTGTGGAGCATGTGGGCATTTTACCCAATTACAGGGATGAAGGCTACTTTTTTGTTCCCGATAACCGCCATAAGAAACTGAAACTTTTCAGGTTTGAACTCTCCATTTTCAAAAGCTCGGAAGATGAGTACCGGTCACTTAAAACCCGTTTCCTCAAAGCCCTGAAGCAGGGTGTTGTCCAATTATCACCCGGATCTATCAAACTGGACCTGATCCGTGAGGAAAAAGAACTGCCCAATCCTGCGACCTATGCATTCGATACCTCGCTCGATTTTCCGTTCGATCAAACCATCCTTCCCGTTGCCAAACGAAAGCTGATGCTTGCGATTTCGAATTAAATATTGAGTAATAGTTTCGGATGGTTAACAAATTACGGACTCAAAAACAGCGGTGTATCCGATTTCGTAATAAGATCGTGTGTGTTAGACCCGAACGTCAGCCGCTTGATGGCAGAAACGGCGTGGGCGCCGAGAATGATCAGGTCGGCACCGGTTTCTTTTTGGTGTTCCAGAATTTTTTCGGAGGGCTTTTTGTGAGTAACACTCACCTTTGAGATGTTGGTGAATTCGTGCTCTTTCAGGTAATGTTCGGCGTAATCGAGCACCGATTCATCGTTTTCATTATCCGGGTCTTCATCTCGTATATGTAACAGTTCGATCTCCAGCTCTTTTCCGTAGGGCATAAGGTGAACAAATCCTTTCAGTGACCGCGCCGAGGGGTTGCTGCCATCAAAAGCGACGAGTACTTTCTTGACCTCTTTGTAACGGTCCATCACAACCAGTGTGGGTGAGACGCCATGTTTCACGACCTGGGCCAGGGTTTTGGTTTCCCGTTTTGGTTCGTTATAGAAGAAATGTGAGTCACGCCCTACAACAAGAATGTCGTGATATTTCATACCCTCAATAATCCGATCATACGAAGCCCCCTCTTTTTGAATGGCTGTAAAGCGGATTCCTGTGCTCTCTACTGTTTCCTGAAAACGGTCGAGAAGTCTTTTAGCAACATCCCTGCTCTCATCACTCAGTTCTTCCCAGAGATTTCGGGCGTGGTGGGTGATATCCGGTTCTCCCATGATGCCGGTCGGGTAGATGTTGCTGGTGTCCACAACCGCAAGGCCGGTGACAGAAGCATCAAATTTTTTGGCAAGTGCGATGGCATATTGTGTGGCAACCGGAGTGTCGTCGTCCGGGTCGAGTGCAATCAGAATTCGTTTAATCATGAAAATAGACTATTTATTAAGGTATAAAGGCAATGTATCATTCAGATAGGTAAAAGAAAATGATTTTTTAACGACATGCCAGAGATTACAAATTCCAGCGGCTTTTTCGAAAACAAAATTTTGATAATCAAAAGAAATCATTATAATAACGCACGATCTTACAAAATAACCTGCTTTAAAATCTGACGAAACCATTTCATAAATTTTCGAATGGAAAACAAAGCCCAGGCATACTGGAAACGAAATCTGACGCTTCTCTACGTGTTGCTCTTCTTTTGGTTTATATCTTCCTACGTTTTTGGTATTGTGCTGGTCGATCAGCTAAATACCATACAAATGGGTGGTTTTAAACTCGGTTTCTGGTTTGCCCAGCAGGGTTCCCAGTACGTATTTATCGTGCTCATTTTCATCTACGTGTATAAAATGAATAAACTGGATAAGGAGTTTGAGTTTGATGAAGAGTAGCAGGCATCAAAAAGCAGATCACTCTGCAGAAATCAAAGTGCAAACAGAACGGATAGGGGCATAGAACAGATGGGAATTCAGGGCTGGACATTTCTTATCGTGGGACTCACCTTTGCGCTCTATATCGCTATTGCAATAATGTCACGGGTTGGTTCCACAAGTGATTTTTATATCGCCGGAAGCCGGGTTCATCCCGTAGCTAACGGAATGGCAACGGCAGCAGACTGGATGTCGGCAGCCTCTTTCATTTCTATGGCCGGAATGGTTGCTTTCCTGGGTTATGATGGTTCGGTTTATCTGATGGGCTGGACGGGCGGTTACGTTCTGCTTGCTCTTCTGCTTGCACCTTATCTGAGAAAATTCGGAAAATTTACCGTCCCTGATTTTGTGGGTGATCGCTACTACTCTGATACTGCGCGTGTTGTAGCTATAATTTGCGCGATTTTTATCTCTTTTACCTATGTTGCCGGACAGATGCGGGGTGTAGGTATTGTATTCTCACGTTTTCTTGATGTGGATATAACAATGGGTGTGATTATCGGGATGGTGATCGTATTCTTTTATGCGGTTCTGGGTGGAATGAAAGGAATTACTTATACCCAGGTTGCCCAGTATTGCGTGTTGATTTTTGCTTATCTGGTTCCGGTTATTTTTGTTTCGCTGATGATGACCGGGAACCCCATTCCGCAGATCGGCTTTGGTGGAACGGTAGCAGATGGCTCAGGTGAATACCTGCTCGACCGTCTTGACGGACTCATGACCGATCTCGGATTTGATGCATACACAGATGGCTCAAAACCGAGGATCGATGTGTTTTTTATTACGGCAGCCCTGATGGTTGGGACTGCGGGATTACCCCACGTGATTATTCGGTTTTTCACTGTTCCCAAGGTACGCGATGCACGAATTTCGGCCGGCTATGCCCTCATTTTTATCGTACTTCTCTACAGCACTGCCCCTGCTGTTGCCGCTTTTGTGAAGACCAATTTGATAACCAGCGTGAATGAAGTCGAGTATGCTGAAGCTCCCGAATGGTTCCACAACTGGGAGGCTACAGGCTTACTGCGGTTTGATGATAAGAGCGGCGATGGTGTAATTCAGTTTCATGCCGATCCCGAGATCAATGAACTTTGGGTAGATCCTGATATTATGGTGCTTGCCAGTCCTGAAATTGCCGGATTGCCCAACTGGGTAGTGGGACTTGTGGCAGCAGGGGGGCTTGCAGCAGCTCTTTCCACTGCAGCCGGACTCCTTTTGGTTCTTGCTACAGCCATTGCGCACGATCTATTGAAACGGACAATGATCCCAACCATGAAGGAGAAAACGGAACTGATTACTGCCCGTGTTACCGTTTTCTTTACCGTGATGATTGCCGGATACTTCGGTATCAATCCACCTGGATTTGTGGCACAGACAGTAGCCTTTGCTTTTGGGCTTGCTGCGGCTTCGTTCTTCCCTGCTATTCTTATGGGAATTTTCTTCAAAAGAATGAATAAAGAGGGAGCTATAGCGGGTATGATTGCCGGAATTGTGTTTACAGCATCCTACATTATCTACTTCACTTTTATTAGTCCGGAGTTTAATAATTCAGAATACTGGTGGTTTGGAATATCACCGGAAGGTATCGGTACTCTGGGAATGCTTCTGAACTTCGCTGTTGCACTGGGTGTTGCAAAATTTACAAATAAACCACCCGTTCATATCCAGGAACTTGTTGAAAATATAAGGGTTCCGAGGAAAATGCCCTCAACATCTGATAATAAGAAGGAAAAACCTAAACCTTCTGACTCAAATCAGGAGTAATTACAAGTCATTTTTAAAAGCCCTGTTAAAAGAGAGGATCAGGTAAGATTAATCTGAAGTTCCAGCGAGAAACCTCCTAAAATTCTTTCTAAGACATTTTTAAATATAGATTTACGGGATATCATTGTCTTTTATTTGTACCCATGTAAATGTATTTACTTTGTTTGTTATTGTGTGCTTTTGGTGTATATTGACCTTTATTATACCCT
>JAFIFB010000032.1 GCA_020832285.1 Balneolaceae bacterium | reverse complement strand
AAGCACTGCTTCGCAATGTCAACGTCTGGATTTGAAAAGTTGAATCCAAAACGTCAGCAGAGCTCGTATGTTGAACAACGCTGAGATAGGATGATGTGGGCCCGGCAGGACTTGAACCGCGAAGCACTGCTTCGCAATGTCAACGTCTGGATTTGAAAAGTTGAATCCAAAACGTCAGCAGAGCTCGTATGTTGAACAACGCTGAGATAGGATGATGTGGGCCCGGCAGGACTTGAACCTGCGACCAATCGATTATGAGTGGCCTTAAAAACGGCCTTTAAAGCCTGTAAAGGCTTAATTTGAGGGGTTTGTACCCAGCGTTGTACCACAAAAAATGATCACGGGTGAAGAGGTTTCATTTACTCCTTTTTCTCTAAAAAGAATATTGTTTTACCAAATCGACAAACCGTACAATTTTTTTAGTGTCAGAAGTATCGAAAATAAAAGGCCTCACATCGTTTGCCATGTCTTCCATATTCAACTGATTACATTTCACAAGAATTTTCTCTTTTAATGCATCGGCATTGGTTATAGATAGCTTTGCATCCAGGTAACTGTAGTCAGGTTTTATATCCCGGCTCATCAAAAATACCAGGTCAAAAAAATCTCTTCCTTTATTTCGCTTTCGATTGATAATTGCATAAATCTTTTGAGCCATTAACAAGGGAAGAGGTGTTGTCAGGATAGTAGTAAATACATCAAATTTGTTCAGTATGTGTCTGTCCGGATCGTAATCAAAATGCTGAGGTTCGGTATCCAATTGGATGAGTATTTTCTCCTCACTGTGGCCGGATAATCCCTCATCAAATAGTAATCCGGGGAATTTTATATGACAATGCCAGGCTCCCTTCAAAACCGTCTTTAATTCAACTTCATAGCCTTCTCTTTCTAATTGTTTTTCAATTTCGTTTGCAATGGCCTGAAAGTCATTTTCATTCAGATCCATGTTATCAAAGTCCAGATCTTCAGAAAACCGGTTGTTTACATGCACAATTCGAAGACAGGTGCCACCCAGGAAACATATATGGGTCGCATATCTGCTTTCGAAAATGATTTCCAAAATCTTGAATTGAAGATACTCCCTGAGCAAGAACCTTGGAAATCGATGCAGGTTTTCCGGATAAAACGGTTGTATCTCACGCAGTGATAGCATTCAAAAACTCTATTAAAATGGTTAATCTTTTTGATAGTGCTTTTGATCCGATATGAGATGCATATTTTTCAAGTTTATCCACCGATAAGCGATTGACCATCTCCGTGGAATTCCAGCGCAGAGCTTCAAGATCATCCGGTTCCTTAATTTCATGATGTAAATAGAGATAATCGATCACTGTTTTTTCCGGTTCAGCAATTGCAAAATGATGATTGTTCCACTCCTCCAATTGGTAACCAAAAAAGAGAGCCGGTTTGATATGCCGGTAGCTGAAGTTTCCCAAAGTGGTTTCAAACGATTGGGTTTTGCGGGTAGAACAGGAAGTAATCTGAAAAACACCTTCGGGAATAAAACCATACCAGGATAAAGCAGATTCTAATGATACATAGGAGGGACTGTATAGTTCATTGGCCGTAAAAAACAGGTATCGTTCATTGACAGTGTTATCGGTAAAAACATAAAAACGGTTTCTAAGCTTTTGAATGTACCCTTTCTCCTGCCATTCAACGAGTCTGCGTGAATCGAAGCCAGGGAAATGTTTTTCAATTTCCCCGATAGAAAAAACCGGGAAAGCACTCATTGCCTCTTCAAATTGCCGATAATTCATAATACATTTCTATTTTTTGTTAAAAATAACAAATTTTAGAAATAAAATTAATGAGAATGAATGATTTTATATTTTATCTCTCGAAAGTACTACAGATAGCAGTAATCGTTTTTCATAAAACTCACCTAATCTAAACGTTTTTTATGATTTGTAATCGGTTTTCATAATATTAAGGATCAATAAAATCGTTATTCACAAATAGTAATGAAATATAATCGTTTTTCAGAAAATGTAACTGTTTTTCGTAAATATACCCTTCCTGAAGCCGATATGAAGCTGGCAGGGTATAGTGCATTGATAAATCAATATGATTTAGAAGTGCCTCTTCCTGAATACATTTCAACAATTAGTCAAAGCCATAGACAGTATGAAGAGGGTCGCTGGAAAGTATTTTCTATACGACATGAACCGGAACATACATTGCTCGGACATTTAACGTTTGCCCTCAAATATGATGGAGTTGATCTCCTGATCTTAAAAAAGCTATTTGAAGAAATAGACAACTCTGAGATTAAAACGATTGTCAAGGCTCAGCCAACCGGTCGATACAGCAGACGTATATGGTTTTTTTATGAATGGCTGACAGATAAAAAGATTGATATAAAAGATGCAGAATCAGGAAATTATGTTGAGGCAATAGATCCTAAGTTACAGTATCCCGGCCCAAAACAAAGATCACAACGACATCGCGTCTGGAATAATCTGCCGGGAAATAAGGATTTCTGCCCGTTGGTGCACCGTACAGAAAGACTCGAAAGTTTTAGTGCTGAAGAGCTGGAAAAGAATGTAAAAGACACAATAGGAAAGGTGCATCCGGATCTATTATCCCGAGCCGCAGCTTTTCTACTGCTAAAAGATTCTAAAGCTTCTTATGCTATTGAAGGGGAAACTCCACCGGAAAACCGGGCCCAGCGCTGGGGCAAAGCAATCGGACAGGCCGGACAAAAAGATCTCAATGAAGATGAATTATTACGTCTCCAGGAGATTGTTATTGAAGACCGGCGATTTGTAGATATGGGCTGGCGAAAAGAGGGAGGGTTTATCGGTGTGCATAATCGAGTGGACGGCAAGCCCGTCCCCGATCATATATCTGCCAGATGGCAACATGTTCCACAGCTTATAGAAGGTTTGATAAAGACCAACAAGTCACTCATTGATAGTGATTATGATCCTGTTTTAGCTGCGGCTTCAATTGCTTTTGGTTTTGTATTTATCCACCCATTTGCTGATGGAAATGGCCGCGTGCATCGGTATATGTTTCATCATGTATTGGCCCGGAAAGACTTTTCCCCAAAAGGACTCATCTTCCCTGTTTCAGCTGTAATCCTGGACCGAATCGATGATTATAAAAAAATATTGGAATCATACTCAAAACCGCGCCTTGATTACATTGAATGGGAACCAACTCCAGATGGTAATGTTGACGTGTTAAATGAAACCATCGATTTATACCGCTACTTTGATGCCACAAAGCAAGCAGAGTTTCTCTATGAATGTGTTGAAGAAACGGTTCTCAAAACCTTACCGGAAGAAGTGAAGTACCTTGAGTGCCATGATAAGATGAGAAACTTCATTCAAAACCATTTTGACATGCCTGACAAAGACATGGAGAACCTGATCGGTTTTTTACGCCAAAATAGTGGTAAACTATCCGAACGAGCTTTGGACAAAGAGTTTAAAGCGCTAACTGACGATGAAGTCAGAATGTTAGAAACTAAATATCAGGAAATTTTCATCGATGGAGATTGAAACTTATTTTGAGAGCTTAGATCCTTGTGATACTCAACAAAAAAAATGGTAACGGGTGAAGGGGTTTTATTCGTTAAATTTTTTCGGGGAAATGTGATTTATGAAATTGAAATTTTAAATTGTTCCCTCCGGGTAGAGCGAAGGAAAATAGTAACCCACCACCTTTGATGGAATATTAAATTGTAATGGTGCCCTGTGGCTCGCCGACTTGATTAGCTCTTCACTTTCTAACTGACTGGTTAAATCTCTGGCTGTTCGCTCACCTAAACCAGAAATCCTTTTGACTTCGCCACGGGCTATTTCACCCCTCATCATTATTTCTGCCAATACATATTTCGCTTCTGTTCGCAATGGTTTTTCATTTGGAATCATATTTTCTGATCGCAGATTCACATATCCTATTATGCGCTCACGAAGTTTTTCAAGTTGCAATAGCTCTCTCATAAATGAGATTTGATCATCAGCCGCATCAAAATAAAATTCACAGAAACGATTTAATCCTTTTTCCGACAAGTTACCCCGACCATCAAAATCACCTTTACGACCAGCATCTGCTACCGCGAGGAATTCTTTATAATCATCTGATCGACGTGCAAACCCTCTGGATAATGTCCATAACCCCAAAGATTCCAGCTTCACTTTTTTCATATATGCATAGCTAAACAGACAAGAGACTCTGCCGTTTCCATCTAAAAAAGGGTGTATCCAGGCTATTCTGTGATGACTTGCAGCTGCTGCTATCAACTTCTTATGGCCAACAAGTTTTTCCGGTGAGTAGGCATTTTCAAATCGATCAAGAAACAACTCAAGTGATTCTGCTTTGGGAGGGTAATGATTAGCTATTTTTACTTCTCTCTTTCTAATTTCACCTGGAACCATTTTTACAACATCACCAGTTACAGGATCATTAATATTTAAAAAGCTTTTAGGAACTCGTTCATAAAACTCTTTATGTATACTGCACAAAAAGTCTTTTGAACAAATATTTAATTCCGGATCAGTAATAAGCCAGCTATCAATCAAATCTTGAACGTCAATATGCGCTACACTTAGTTTTTGCAGGCGCTTCTTTTTTTTATCTCTGCTATAATCATTCTTTACCGCTCTTTCAATATCTGCAGGTGTCGTATGCTCGCCCTCAATTCTGTTAGAATAATAACTATTAATATGGCGAAGTAATCTGGTGACCTCTTTTCGGGTGACAGGGTGTAATAAATCATCCATTGAGGCTGATTTACGAAATACTTCCATGGCTGAATTTATCAGACCTGAGGAATCCTTCGGAAACATAGGTTCCATATGGCGAGGATGATCAAACATATTATTAAATGATAAGTATTTGTTTTCCTATTAATATTACCGGTTTATTTGCCGGTTAATAATTCACTATAAACATCTGTTTCAAAAAGAAATATAAATTATTTATCGTATAAATATACTACTTTTTTGCCGGTTCATCTACCGGTTCATCTGCCGGTTAGATAAATAGTCTTAATTTATGTCTGACATCTTAGCGTAATCGCTTTAGCATATGGCTTCATCAGCGTCTTTGCCCTGCAAATCTCCCCTCGGTTTACATATAGGTTATATATGTCAAATATTCCTTTACAAAACAGTCATTTTTAAACTCAATTGTAAAAAGATCAACAAAAATTATACCTGTTCTAATGTAAACCAATGTACTATCCTGGATTTCACACCAACATCTTCAGAAGCAGCAAGCCAGATTTTTTCTGGACTAATACCAGTTGATAGCCTTGATCTATGTCGGTTTTACTGAGTAACTGATGCCCTCCACCATGGCTTCCTCAAACGAGAAAACCTTGAGCAGAGGGCAATCATGTCAACAACAATGGGGTCACTATTAAACACAAGCGCGTCCATCTTGATGATAGTACCGGCTGACCGGTACCGTTTAACGTTTACGCTATAGGTAAGCTAAGCAGGAGGAGTGACGGCATACTGTCATGACCAGGCCAACCTTTATTTAGCGATTGGTGATAGTTGATACAGGCATGTTCCAAACACCGATAAATTCATTTCATCGGAGCTTTTAGCGGTGGTGTTTACCCGGTGTACTGTACATTTTATCGAAAGCGATTCCGGTTTCAATTGCGCAAAATGATAATTTGAATTAATATACGTGGGATTTGCCTGAGTAGATAATTCAGGACAATTACATGTTAGCGCTCAAAACAGGCTGGTATGAAGCCTCTCGCGTGCTTTCAACCAACCTTACCGGTAGCTTAATATGGAGTCCAATCTTCAAAAGATAAGTGCACTTACAATTATTATTGGTTCGCTTTTCTTTCTCATCGCAGCATTTACCCCGGTTTCCCGTGTGTTCGGGGAACCATCAGCCATAAAGAAGCTGGAGATTATCATGGAATCCCGAACTTTATGGTCTTTTTCCTGTTGCTTACTGTAATCTTCAGGGATATGCCTCCTTTGGTTTACTACATTATAACTCTGATAACAGGAATCATGATTTATCGTGCAGATACACTTGCGGGATGAAATTTGACTATTAAAATACTGAACAAAATAAAGGACCAACCATGGTGGCAGAGGAAAAAAAACTTGTACGGATCGGCGCTATACGATGGCTCTTTGTGACGGGTATTTTTAAGTTGCAGCTTACTAAACCGGCGATAGCGGAATAGTGGAATAGCGATTACGCCACTCGGAAAGAGCTCACACAGATTTCTCTGCTTTGATATTTATCACTTTGAGCGCTAACATGGCGCATCATGCAGTCTGGATACCATATGTTGCCAATAGTTCATTTTCACCCCAGCCGCATATGCGTAAGACCGTTAGATATACCCATAAATCATTTTGTAAATATTTAGCTTAAAAAAAATGCACCTTCGTTTTCCTGAATCAGAAATCATATCCTGGGCACAAAAGTATGATTACCAAAGAGAGGAAAATGTATTATTTGATTTGCAAAATGACATTCAAAAGACTGGTTACTTACAACTAAGGATCAATTAAGATTGATTGCGCGTTGGAAGGCACCTCGAAGCGCAGGCCATATTGAAAAAAACCAGGATGAGTATGTAAAGGAAATATCTTCTTGGTCGTTTTCTGCACAACAAGAACGTTCAAGAATTGAGGTTCTAACTCTTTTGAATGGAGTAATGTGGCCGACTGCTTCTGTAATTCTTCACCTATTTCATAAAGAACCATATCCTATCCTTGATTATAGGGCCTTGTGGTCTATATCATTTAATTTAGCTTAATAGAAGCTTATCCCAATCTGGAAAACGTTTCATACCGATAATTTTCTTAATAGCGTTTACCAGAATTTTATCAGACTCTCGTAAAATTTCAGCAGAATACATTTTACCTTTACCACTTACTTTGGTTTTCTCTTCAACTTTCCCATTGTGAACCGCTGATGAACGAATAGAATACATAGCTTTTATTAAATTCATTATTTCTTTCCGCTCTTCTACACTTTCTCCGCAAAATTTAGAAACTCGTAATCTTAACATTAAGCTAAGTTGTTCAGTATTTACAGGTAAAAAAAGTGATTCATAAGCAATGCCTTGCTCTAAAGCTAAATCAACTAAAAACCGCCTTCTTCTTGACTGATTTAGCCTTTCTATTGGTATTCTTAATTTTAATTGTATTTCTTCACTTAGATCCCAATATTTATAAAAAAATTCTTCCTGTTCAGACCAGAATTTTTTTGTCATAAATAAAACCATTCCATTTTTTAAAGTATCAGGGGCTTGAGATCGTGCACCAACTCCGGTAAAGCCTGCACAAGGTGTACTTGGTTTCAGTGCGTACCACTCTGTTGAAGGGACAACAGCATATTCACCCAACAGCGTTAAAAATCGGCTAAATAACAATTGTTCGTCTTTAATATCATCTTTTCCATAATAATTATCACCAACTTCATCTACGAATTTAGGCCCAAATTCAACGTTACTGATTAAAGCAGCACGATTTACGATACCATCACTTTGCAAGAGACCGGGATTAAATTCCAACAGACTTAATAAGGGATAGAGCACCCAATTAGATAATTTATTCAATGGCACAAGTTGGAGATTGGAAGATATATGAAGAGGTTCTGGCAAGAATACATTTTCTAAAATCAGCACCTTAATAGCCTCTGTTTTACTTTGCCCTAAAAAATTTTGCAATTCATTAATGGTATTTTCAACATTTGATTCATTCGCCCTATGTATGAACCAAGTTGCCAAAGTATTAAGAGTTACTCTGCTAAATGAGCCAGGCGATGTTTGCATCATTTTCCCATCGAAATGCTTTTTAACACCTTCTATCTTTGATAGGCTACCACCAACTTTAAGCAATACTGAATCATCAACCTTATAATTATTTTTAAACAATTGATATTTCAAGTTAGGTATGCTTTTAATTTCTCCCTCAGACTTACCTTTCTTTATTATTTCTATTATCTCAGTTATTAATTCCATTTTAAAAAAACCGATAACATTTTTAATCTGTAATATTTAGACTACTATTGTACTTAATAACCCCATGCCCATCAATATAGGTCTCACCAAACACTATCTTGGCGCACCAACATGTTGACAGAACCTTTATTTTTCTATTTCAGGCAAAATAATTTTGTTGAAATAAAACTATACACCAACCACCCTCCCCAAAAACTCTTCAGCCTCTTCTACACTTATCTCTAAATTAGAAATATAAGCCTGAGTTCTGGATTTAATCTCATCAACGCTTAGCCGGTCCCGTTCATCAATAAAGCCCTTTTCAATAAAGTAGCTTTCAAGTTCATCTATTTTATTTGTTCTAAAACCAGATATCTCACCACGTTGCAAAGCATCCAGTAATGATTCCGGATTGCTATCCAAATCATTCAATTTTTGTGAGACTTCATCGATAAACTTATCAGAAACAGCCCCTGAGGCCTCTAATGCAGATCTGTCAATAGCTTTCGGGCTTCCCTGTTGAATTAAGTCCTGGTATCGTTCAAGGAGCCTGACTTTTTCTTTAAGTGTGGATATTCGTTCTTTCCCAAGCTCATCGATAATACCATCATGTTCCAAAAAGCTTTCAAGCTGTCCCCATCTGTTCAGTCCCTGGTTAAGGCACTTATATAACAAGTCTACATCCTCAATCAGATACCAGAGATGAAGTTCAGATGGTTTATTCTCCATTAAATTATATGAATCCGTATTCAATGTCTCCCCATAAGCTTCATGATTCAGCCCATCAGGTTTGGGCACATTATGGAGTAACTTTATGGGTTCATATAGTTGAGTATCATACTTAATTTCCTCTGAGACACCATCACCTGGAAGTTTAAAGATTTTTAAACCGTCATCCTTTGAGTTTGAGAAAAAGGCTTTCCATTTACCCACCTCATCTGCCTGTGCCGTGAAGTAAAAAACCTGGCGGCCGTCTTTACTTATTTCAATTAGAGCTTCAATGATCGCATTCGCGCGTACATCGTCACTATTTGCCAGTAGTTCATCTGCCAATATTGGAAGTTTGATTGCCGTTTCCTGTGTCTCAACAAACGCTAATCGTACCGATAATAGAAGCTGAATCCTGGTGCCCGTGGATAACTGATCTAATTTTTTACCCTCTTTTTCTATCGTATCATATGCGATAAATTCAGGCTGATCCTTTTCGTCTATCTCGATTTCGTAGCGTCCTTTTGTGATCCGGTTAAAGAGTTTTTTTGCCACTTTAAAAACTTTAGGCCTGTTTTGTTCTTTCAACTCCTTTTTTAATTGATTGATCAGTAATTGACCTGTAATAGAGGATAAATTTTCATCGTAAAGTTTTTTCAAATTCAGGAGGGCTTCATCCTGATCTTTTAAAGCATCTTCCAACGAATTCCCACCTTCAACGTTCTTTATATCTCTCTCTATTTCTGTAATGGTTTTGTTAATCTCTTCAAGACCGGCAGCTATATTCTCAAATGTATTCAGTTCATCTTCTGCCTGATCAAGAGTAAGATTTTCAATCTTTGCTTTCTCACCTTCAAACCTGGAATGGTTTTCCATTGCTATCTTTTTATCTGAAAAAAGAACATTTGCGGTATGATATTCCTGTTTTACTTTTTCAAAGTCATCCAATTGATCAAGTAAATTCCGTACTTCATCTTTATTCCCAAATTCGATGTCCAGTTTTTTATAGATTTCCTTTAGCTCATCATTCCATCCATCAATCGCCTCATCTTTATCTTTAATGATACCTTTTTGATTGGCAATTTCTTTAGTAGCTGTAACGCGGATTTCCTCTTGTTTCTTCAGCTCTTTAAAAATGGCTTTAGCTTGTATCGCGTCTTCAGCAGTTTCGGCATTGTATTTCTTACACAGATCATTAAATTTTTTAAGCTCAGAGTTATATTTTTCCTGATTAACTTTGAGGCTTTCTTTTATTGATTCAGCCTCTTCGTGTGCATTTTGCCACTTTTGTGCCTGAACAATGAACCAATACAGCAAGTTGTAATTTTGTGGATCTTCAAATGGCAATTCAGGAAGTGACGCGAGCTTCTCACGCAAAACTTTACTTTTTTCTTCTACTTCTTTGATCTGTTTTTGCAAGCTGCCTATCTGCCCTTCACGTTTATCAATTTCCTGGATAATTCGGTCTTGCCATTTTACATGTTTTAGATCTTCAATTAGTTCATCCAACTTTTGACCAACAGATTCTGAGTCCCATTTAGAAGGAGGAGTTAATCTGGTATTTTTAAAATCAACTTCTCTTCTTTTAAGATTCTGATTTTCAGTGCTCACCTTGCTCTTTATAATACCAAAGACTGTCAACGCAAGGATAAGTATTAATCCAACGATCGTGGCTTCCCATTGTACAAAAGCTACTACCGTTGACAAGACAGCTGTGATACCAATAGATAGCAAAATCCAATTTGGCACGCCCGAGCTGATTCGGGGTTCTTGCAGCCAATGACTTAAATAGTCAATCCCCTTCAGGAGTGTTTGGCTATCGTATTCATTCCTTTTCTTTTCCTTCTCAAGTTGTTCAATCTCTTTTTCAAAAAATTGTTTTGCACTGGCAGTACTGTGAGCCGTTTGTAGAAATTTTTCAAGTTCACCGACTTCCTGAAGCTCTAAACCGTCCCAGGTTGAGGTATCAATATTTTCGCCAATACTTTCTAAAACTTCCTGTTTTATCTTTTCATATTTACTCTTCTCACTTTCAATATCATCAATTTTCTTTTCCCATTGTTGCAAGCTTTCTACTCTCTCTTCAAGCTCTATTAAATCCTGAATCTTTATTCCACCTTCAGGTATTTTAAGCTGGTCCAGAACCTTCTGGTTCTCACTAATATTCTCTTCGGCCTTTTCATTTGCTCCCTTGGCTTTGCTAATTTCCGTTTCCAGTTTAACTATCGTTTGATACTCTTCTCCGGTCACTCTTTCCAGGACTTTTGGGAAACCTTCAAACCGTTCTTTTTGCTGTTCAAAGGATAGTTTTGCATCAAGATATTCAACTAATTTGGCATAGAGTTCCTTTAATTTAGCGGCCTCCTCTGCTTTCTCTTTTTCTTGGTACAGGCCCGCTAATCGCTCTTGTTCTTTTTTTAATTCCTCTTGTTTCCCCTTCTGTTCTTTTACCAGCCGATTTACTTCCGCATATTCCTTAAGCTCCCTGGAACTGCTTTTCTTTATACCATCTGAATATCCCAGTTTATCTTTTGCCTTATCCAAATCAAAACCACCAATCGATTCTCTGATAATTTGCTGCGCAAGATTTTTTTCCTTAACGGCAACCAATTCGTGTAATGCCAACATATAGCGGCTTTGCTCTTCAACTGCCGGGAGACCTGTCAGATCACTCTCTTTTCCATTCCGCTGAACATTTATCCGATTTGAGTCAATTCGTATAGCCCAGGGTTCCTCTGCTATACGTACATTCCCGTCTATTTGTAATCCATCGGTTTGATTACGCCAAACAAGTTTTTGTATAGCTTTTGCCGTCGTACTTTTCCCGGATGCATTGGGACCGGCAATGATATTGATTTGAGGAGAAAGGTTTTTGTAAGGCGATAAACCACGCGGAAATCCGGCAATTTTGTGGATGTTCAGTTCTTTGATATGAAATGAGTTTTTGTCCATTCCGGTATTCTATTGAATGTCTCCTTTTTGAGATAATAGCTCTGCCAATAACTGTTCACACTCCTGTAACAGAAATTCATTAGCATTCTCTGATGAATCTGAATACTGTTCGTCAGCTTTTCGCAACGGCTGGTAAGTTCTTGCAGCATTTACATTGCTGAGTTTTCTCCCGAACTCTTCTGATAATTTGGTTAGAAATTCCGAAGAGTTCCCAGCATGGATATCAAGTATGGCCTTTGCAAGGATTCCGGTCGGGTCCGGTTGTTTGGCCAACTCTTCAAGATTCTCAACTTTGGGTTCTATTCGGTTAACTACTTTTCGAATAGATGCAGTTGTCTCAGAAGCAAATTCTTGTTCTAAATCTTCTATGTTCTGTGACCAGGTGTCAAACTCGGATTTCAATGAGTGCTTTCCAACCAAAACAATATCATAAATGATCTGTGAAACATGTTGTAGCTCTGTTGTTTTGCTTTCAACGTCATCGGAAAGATGTTGGGTAATCAGGTTTCTGTATTCCGATTTATCCGCTACGTTCGATACATTCATTTCCAGCTTTTCATATCGTAAGGGAGACAGTGGAATGATCTCGGTTTTTACCTTTTTCGAGTCTTCAACCGTAAGCAGATATGGCCCGTGACTCCCCGGTTCTTTAGAACTGAGTGCATGTGGAGAGCCTGGATAAAGTACTAAAGGATTTGATTCATGATGAATTTCGGGTTTATGGATATGTCCCAATACCCATGCATCCACATTCTTATTCAGAAGATTATTGAATCCAATTGGAGCATAGCGACTATTCAGATCATTCAATTCTCCATGCAAAAGTCCAATGGTTGGAATATTCGGGTCCAATTTTACATCGGCTGATGGCAACTGGAGTAAAGGGTCCTCTTTTACATATTGTGATGGGAATGACCACCCCAGGAATTGCAGCTCCCCATTTATACTTTTGATCGTTTTGGATTCCCATCTGCCATTTTCGCCAAGCAGATGCACGTGATCATATTCTTTACTTTTCACCACATTCGGTAGTACATCAAAATCATGATTACCGGCAACAATCAGTACTGATATTTTCGCTTCATTTAATTTCTCAAAGCCCTCTTGTATTGGCCCTATGGCCTCAAAATACCGGTTATCACGGTCAATGATATCACCGGCTAAAACTACAGCATCCACCTGGTTTTTTATAGCCCAATCGACCATCCTGTGCCAGGTATACTTGGTCGAACTTTCATCAACAGTTCGTGGTACACTTGATGATTTTCTGCCGAGGTGCAAATCTGCTGTTATGAGTAGTTTTAAAGGCATTTATGACCAAGTTCTAATTTAAAATTTCGACATCAATGGGCATTTTCTTAAATACCTCCAATTCACTTTTAGTGATTTCAGGAATATTAATAAAAAGTTTTCTTTTTGCTCGGCTACAAGCCACATAATAAATCCTTCCATCATCATCTTCTTGATTCAAATAATGGGCTCCATTTAGAATATATTTTCTGAAATCGTCTAAAGACTCAAAATGCACTAACGTATTATCAAATTCAGTTCCTTTTGCGCTATGAATTGTTCTTATTGTATCATCAGTTCTCGTATCTACTTTTACATGAGGCAAAAGTTGATTCACGGTGTGAGATGCATAGAAATTTTTAGCTTTTCCACTTCTAAGTCCTGCACCAATATTAAGGCCAAAATCACCTGATACTTTTGATTTCAAATTCATATAAACCTCAAATAAAGATTTCTCCCTCTTATCAAGATCGAGATTATTAATTAGATTAATGGCAATATCTCTTAACTCAATCTTTAAAACTGTACCATCATTTACCCTTTTCAAATGCCTTGTTATTTCTTTTAGAGAATCTAAATAGTTTTGCTTGTCGTGGAATTTTATTGCCTTTAAAATAGAGTGGATCAATCTTGGTCTTTGAGCATCTGAGTCATTCGAGTACATATCGTTTACCAAGTCTTCACTTACTGAACCCAGTTTATTTGAAATCTCAAAAACCGTAGCATTTTTTCTTGTTAGTGTGAAAATGATTTCTCCATCATAGTTTTGCTTAAACCACTCTAATGCCTGTATTGGTGTTCCGACTAAAATTCTTACCGGGTCCCCGTGGTTGTTTTCATCGCCATACTCTTGATTAATATCTGTTCTAATAAAGTTGAGAAAATCAATTATGTTAGTAGTTGATCTATGGTTTTGGCCAATTTTATACTCAGTAATATTTCCTTCTTTAAAAGTGATGAAATCATTTCTTTGGGCACCTGTAAACTTGTATATAGATTGTGCTACATCTCCTACTACTCCAATAAGCGTCTCTTCCTCTGAGATTTTATCTAATATCCAAGTTTGAAGCTGAGTTGTATCCTGAAACTCATCAACAAATATGTACGGAAATTTATTTCTTATAAACTTCAACACTTCAGGTTTTTCAGACAAAATCAGATAAGAAAAATACAGTACGTCTTCATGGTGCATTATACCATCTGCCCAATACTTTAATTTATATTTCCAAAGCTCTCTATTTGACCTGGGTATGCGTGCGCCTCTGTTTTTTCTAATTATTAATTCTACTTGACCACCATCAAATATAAAATCCAAACTCGATAATTCAATAACTACATCTTTCACATTTGGTTGCTGTGAATAAAATCTGTACTTCTTCCCGTTATCTTCCCCTATTGTATGCAACCACCTCCTTAACCTATCTCCATGTACAACATGTTCTTCATGCCCATCCAATCTTGATATGTCAAACAAATTATTTCCCTGATCATCTTTTTCGATCAAATAAGAAAACGGTTTAATAATATTTCTGTAAAGAAAACTGTGTATTGTAGATATATCAAACCGAGACTTATCACAGTCTAACCGTAAGATAATTTCCTCAGCAGCCACATTTGTGTAAGTAATACACGCAATTTGTTTTGTCCTTTCTAATCTATTCGACTTTTTAAGAACTTTCTCCAAATGATCAATTAGCCATGATGTTTTACCGGCTCCAGGTCCCGCGTATACTTTGAAACTGGTTTCAATGTTGTTTAAAGTTGAGACATCAGGCAAATCATTATAATCTGGCATATCATGCAGTTATTTTTTGCAGTGCATTTTGAATATATCCCGGAATATTAAAATCTAATATTCCCTCCTCCTTTTCTAAGTTTTCACACAACTGTTTTTCTAAGAAAAATGCATGCTCTCCTTTTGCGTTTTTTACTATTGTGTAATAAATAGCGGCAATCAGGGCTTTATTTTTTTCTAAATCTTCCCATGAGGAAGCTGAAATTCCCGCTAAAATTTCATCAACCTCTATATTTTCAATACCTCTCATCTCCTGATATCGTGTTACCATAGCTTCAGTCTCACCAGCAATCATTCCTTGTAATTCAGAAAAGTTCTTCGGAGTATGTGCGCTATTTTGTGAAGGAAAGGAATGCGTGATAAGTAACTCGGAATCAGGATTTGTTAATGCCAGCTCATATTCAAGCGTTTTCCCTTTTCCTTCTTCAGGATAATATATAAAGATGTTATCATACACCTGATCATAATTTGATTTAAGTTCTTGAACATGTGTAGATAACGCTTTATTCTCTTCATAATGTTCAAGCAAAAATGGGAACACTGACTCCCATTTATTATTCTTTTTTACAGATGGATCGGCATCTGTGATACAGACTATTTTTTTCTTAATAGCATAGGGGGACTCATCTTCATTAAAAGAGAAAATTTTCAAAAAATGCTTGAAAGTTCTACTATCCACACTAATAACAGCAGTATGATCATTGATCAAGTTATCTTCCAAGTTTAAATATTTTGCAAAACATGATATTAGAAGTTGTTCTGACAACCCTTCAACAAAAATGATTCTTTCTGCAAAAAGCATATTCGATTTAGTAGCATCTAAAAATCTCTGTGCATAAACTTTAGAACTTTTATCCTCTTTAATATTTGAATAAACTTTACCAGGATAACCAATCCTAAATTTGGAATCTGTATCCGTATACAAACAAATGATTGAATCGAGTTCTACAGCTGAAGTAATGTGTGTAGAATGAGAGGTTAGGAAGATCTGCCTTGCCTGTTTACTGGTTTTAATATTGGCCTCCAAAAATTTCAAGAATTTTGATTGCAATGATGGGTGTAAATGTGCTTCTGGCTCTTCAATTGCAATCATGGGAAAAACCTTTGCATTATCCCCCATGAAAGATTTTGATACCTCCATCTGCATTTTTGACAATATGAGAGCAATGTAGAGAAGATTATTATACCCCAATCCATTATTTTTAATCGGAATTTTTAAACCAGCTTTTTCAACTACCAATCTCAGAGCAAATAATAAATCCTGTTCCGATACATCCGCATCAAAATTTGGAATTCCACCTTTATCTGCACCTGTTTCTTCTGAATATTTTAAAATCTGATTTTTATCAATCCTATCGATTAGGTCTTCTAAAACTACTTTAGAGTTACTTTTAAAATCTTCTTCTCTTTGTTTTAAATGTGTTTTTTGTTGAGGTGAAAGTTCATCAATACCTTGCCCCTGATATATGTCGTAATCTAAGAAATAGTTCAGTACATCCCTTAAAATTGTATTATTCCCGAAAAACATCTCTCGTTCAGCATCTCGAATAGCTGTAAGAAATTGAAAGTCAAATCGGTCTAAATTTTCTCTCGATGCTTTTTCTTTCTTTGAAGGTTTACCACCATATATTCTTGAAACATATTTTGATAGAAATTTCTTCTGTATAGTTTTTAGGCAAGCCTCAATATCGTAATTCCCTTCCTGTTCTTTAAAATCTTCTATTGAACTTTTATACTCATCATGATGCTTAAGGGGTAGTTCAAATGTATATGTTAACTGTGCCAAATAATCTGGTTTACTTTCAATCAACCAGTCATATACTACATTATAATCATCATCAGGCTCATCATCACCTAGAGGTCTAATATCTACTGATATCTCAATCGATGGAGGCTCACTGAAATCATTTATCTTTTTACTAAAATCATCAATAGTTGGTTTAATATTATTGTTTCTATCGAAAACCAATTGCAATGCTCTCAAAAGATTTGTTTTCCCCGAATTATTATGTCCAATAATCACATTTAGACCAGGATTAAATAAAACAGTCTCTTCTTTAAAATTTCTAAAATTGTTAAGCTTTATTTTTGAAATATACATTTGTTAGCTATTTATACTAAAATGTTAATAACCCCCAACCTCCTACTCTTTCATTTGGCTAAACCTTCCAAAAATACTGTTCAGTATTTTTGGAAGGTTTAGCCACTATACACTACACCAAACCTGTAGAGGTGTTTCAAGTGTAGTCTTATGAAAAGCATCAGCAGATCCAAGAATAGAGATCATTTGATTAGAAATTCCATCCTTCGAAATACCCGGCTGCACTATGATTATTTCGCGTCTAATTTTGCCTTTAATACTTTGGAGTCTTTTAAAATATTTTAAATCCTTCAAGGTACCATTGAAAAATCTACTTGGTTTATTTCCAGTTCTTTTGTTTTCTCTTACACTTAATCGATTTAATAACTTATCAAAACTCCAAAACCATCTGACATTCTTAGTTGCTTGTGATGCTACTTCTGCTACATCAAGTACTCTGGCCCCAGGAGTATCTACAGAAGAAAATTTACAATGCATCATTCGTAGAACAATACCAGAATCTACTTCTTTTATTGCCACTACATCAGCAATTTCATTTGCACCATCATCATTAAAAATGATAGCAAATTCTTCATCTATACACCTATTCATTACCCACTCCTGAATCGAATTCTCCCGATATTCTCCATTAGCACCATACATGGACTCAACAGTAATGTCCACACCTTTCCAATCTATAACTTGAAGCTGATCAATTGGAAATTCATTATTTAACTCTCTTGATTTAGTAAGAATATTCCCTTCCATTTCTGATTGATCAATAAAAAATATTACTGGAGGAGAATCATTTAGATACTCATGTAATGGTTTACTATTTGCCCAAACTTTAATGAACAATTCAGGTCCATTTATTCTTTCTATTTTGTAACCATAATCAAACTCATTTCCTAAGTTAAGCAGATAACTAACATCAATTTCGCTCCCGGAGACATAGAAATTTAGTTGCTTGTCATTCAGCTTTTCCCCCAATCGCAACTCTAACTCACTGAAATGATATTCAGTACTTTCAGTTAAGAAACTGATTTTGTTTTCTACACCTTTATATAATCTATCCGGCCAATCTATATAGAATATATCTAATTCAGGGAATGCATTGACCTCTTCTGGTTTTAAAACATTCTCTATGATTGAATCAACATTTATGGAAGAATCAGTAACTTTTTCTCCAATCTTGTCACACCACTCCGACCATTGCAGTATTGGACCCAATCCCCTGGTCCAAATTTTCCCTTTCTGAGAACAACCGACACTACTTGGTTCTCCATCTTCAAATCCATAACCAAACAAATTTGATTTTTTTGAATTTGATTTTATTACTTCATTTAGAGCACTCTTTATGTCTTTTCCAGTAAACATCGAATACCGCATGTTTCTTGGACCAACATGCAACAATCCAACTTGATTGAGCATCAACCTTTTAATTCCATCAAATACTCTGAAGATGTTTTCGCCAAAAATTGGCTGAGCACTATCATTAGTTACTGCTTTTGCCAGATCTTTATGCTGATTATTTGAATCTGAGGTTGAATGTATGAATAGTAAATTTTGGCTCTGTGAAAAATACAATACATAAATATCCCACTTAGTTTCACTAATCCCTTTGTTTTTACACCAAATTAAATTTTCCGATGATTTAGTAATAAAAAATAATATTTGAGGATCAGTATTATTCCAAGCACCTACAACTTTTTGTCCTGTTGGCGCCACATTATAAAAGCTAAATGGATTAAAGCTGGATGCTCGATAAATGAGTGTGCTAAATTTGGGTTGAAGAGATTGTGGTGTAATTGAAATTAAATCTTCTTCGTCTGGACTGTCAATACGCTGGGCTTCTTTGAGAAACTGTAATAAAGCCTGCTCTTCTTCTATTTTATCAAAAGATAAATCAGCAATAATTTTATTCCAGTCAGAGTCTTCATCATAAAGACTTTGTAAAGAGCTATATACATCTTCTAACCCAGTATTGGCAATAATTGTAGCAACTCCAATTGACTCTGATGATTCCCTCGTAAACCGTCCGGCAAACTGTAAGGTAATTGCCAAACTTTTAAATTTATCATGCATTGCGGCCAGTTTTAATCTTGGCAAATCAAATCCCTCAGAAAGCATATTTACTGTCACTACAATTTTATGGTCTCCTTTGATCAAAGCTTGAATTTTTGCATCCGCATTATTCACAGTGCTGTGAATCAGCGTAGGATTTAAATCAAAAGCTTTTTCTTTATAAATTTCAAAAACATCTTTTGCTCGTTTTATGCTTTTACATCGGGCCATTAAAATATGTTCATAGCCATTTACTATGTCCTCTCTAAGTTGTTTAATAGCCTTCTCCGCAATTAATCCATCAGATCTTTCGGGATCTGTTTCGAAGACTCCCTGAAAATTAATTTCGCGAAAAATTCCATCTTCCTGAGCTTTTATCAAGGGGTAATTGTAAATGACTTCACCTTTGATAGGGCTTTTATCTTCTCTGTATGGAGTTGCGGTAAATTGTAATATTGGTTTTCCAGAAAACACTTCTTTTAGCCTGGACCATGAGCTCGCAGGTACATGATGCGCTTCATCTATTATCAAATGAGAACATTTAGCTTTTATATCATCTAAAAAATTTTCCGCAGTACCTTGAGCTACTGAGTTTATTGTAGATACAACCACGTTACATTTATCAAAGATTTTAAGATCTTCAGGCAATTTTGGCCTTTTTTCCAATTCTCCCACAACAGGATATTCTGCTCTCTGATCGACAGCTCCAATTTCCTTTAAAATTCCAAGTGTTTTAAATTTACGAACTGATTGTTCTCTCAATGAGATGGAAGGAACTACTACCAAAACACATTCACACCCCTCTGCAATGATTGTTGATAACATTGTTTCGGTTTTACCAGTGCCAGTTGGCATAACAATGGTAGCCGCGTCACTTTTAAGAGTCCAATATGATTTTATTGCATGTAAAGCTCCTAATTGTGGTTTTCGCAAACCTTTCTGTATAACCTCTCCATTATTACTCCGAAATTCTTCAGAGTAGTAGAATTTATTTTTCCAGGATTGAGAAACGCTGTTCCGGTATGTAGAATCTGCACCTCTTTTTAAATAGGCTTCAAAAGAATCGTATTTTTTATTGTAAAGCCATTTAGGTTTATCAAAAGCAACACTTAAGATGCCATCAACTTCATTATATTCAGGATGTGTTTTGTGTTTTGTAACAATAATTTTATTACCATTCTCTAGCTTATAAATGTGCTCCTTTCTTCTCTTAGATAAAATTACTTCTGCCCTTGAATCAGCTGTATGTTCCGTTTCATCTTTAAGTAAGTGATGAATTCGCCCCACTCTGCCTAATTTCTGAGAATAAAATATTGAAGGAGTTGTGATCGGATCCAAGTCCAAAATATATTGAGTTGTTGAATTCATATTTACTAACCCTTTTAACTAATATTCATAAACCCTCGTATCCCACCAGCACTTCCTACTCATTTCCAAATCAATTTTGATAATTCAAAAAGCAACCGATGTCTTTTTTCTAACTCATCAGGACCAAATTTATCCATATGCTCAAGACCAAGGCCATATTTTGCTTTAAAATCTCTGACATCAATTTTTGATTTATAGGCATCTTTTCTCAAAGTTCGGTTCCAAAGCAATGTATCAGCATAGGATTTAAGTTTTTCAGAATAGGATTCATTACTGCTAGAAATATTATCCCTTCCTTTTAACAGTAAAATTCCTCCAAGTCTATTCCTTTCTTGTTCGAAACGATCTTCATCATTGCTAAATAACTTTAGGTTTTCATCATTGTGTGAAAGAATATGTTCAATATGGAAACCGGTTTTGTGTCCGGTTTTCTTTACCAGGTCACCAATTTCGTGCACTACTCCTACATTCAAATTATTTGACAAGAAATTATCGATACGGCCAAAAAAGTACCTCTTAAATCGCTTATTCAGATTAATACCCGTATTTCGGAAAAATCCATATTGGAATACTTCTAAAGCTTCAGAGTTTCTCCTTTCTGATAGCTCAGACAATAGGTGCTTCTCAAAAATAGTCTTTATATCCTGTAATGGGGCTTCCCTAATTTCCGATGAAATCTTGTATATAGCATCATTAAAAGAGTTACTGTCATATGAGTTTTGAAGCTGAAGTAACGCAAAAAAACGATCTGTTTGATAAGAGACCTCTTTGATTTTTTCGTCCTCTTGATAATCATTCAGCTTACAGGCTGATAAAATTAAAAGAAATTGCCCGTCAAGATCATTTAGGTTATTGTAGTAGAGATGTTCGTATCCATCGGATAAATTTTCCGAATTGACATAGATTTTAGCGTACAATTTGGTGAAATAACTGAATTCGTTTTCAAGAAACTTTTTAACACCCGGAGGATTGTGCTTTAATTTCAATAATTCTGCCATGTGATTTGAAAACATCTCCCGGTGATATTCACCGTCAAATCTCTGGCCTTCTTTTCTTGTATCGGCAAATTTCGCTTTCAGATAGAACCTGAAAAATGCATCCGTTTCATCCTTCTTAAGATGGTTTAATGATTTTACCCTGTTATCCCATAAGCCATTGTAATTCTTTTGATCAAGCTCAACCTTATCAATTTGTCCTAATAATTTCCCTTTTAAAATTTCGTAGGGCTTAAGCCTCACACCTCTGTCATTTATCACCTCAAAAACCATGGGCACATCTGTTTGTTCAACAGATAGTTTGATTAAAACAAGTCGTTGTAAAAAGTAGAAAACAAAAGTTTCAAATTTGTGTTTATCAGTTAGTTCCCTGTTCAGCCACCCATCAATTTCAATGTAATTGTTCAAAATATTCTCAGCAGTTATTCCGCTGGAAACATCCATTTCTCTGAATTCACTTTCCATTTCGTAGAGCTCTTCTAATATGATGTTGTGAATCTCGTGATTCATCCAAAATGAATGTTCCATTCCTGAAAAACCCGCGATTTTATTTTCAAGCCACTTATCTGTTTTCGAGCTGTACGATTTTGCCAGATGGAAAAGTTTAATAAGAATTAGTGTGATTGTGGTAAGACGCTGTTGGCCATCTACGATATAAACTTTCCCACCCACTGTATTGGTAACATAGGTGTTTAGATAATACCAGGAATACTTTTCTGTAACCGTTTCAACCGTTGGGTCCAGATCTTTATTCTCCTGATATTCCTGATTGAACTTGTAAAAGATATCATCCAGTAATCGCTTTACAGGTTCTTCACTCCATTTATAATCCCGCTGGTAAAAGTCAATATGATACGTTGTGCTAGAAAACAGTTTGTCAATGTTTTGATTATCTGGTGTGATATCCATTTCTAATGATTTTCTTTACAATTAAATTACAGGCTCATTCACAAACGTCTCCTCATAATCCTTCCGGCTGAGAACCGTATCATAAAGACCAACATCCTGATCTTCATGTTTATTGATTCCAATGTACTCTAAACTGGCATCCTCATAACGTTTGAATTTATACACGGCATCGTTCATCAGTTTGCCATTAAATACACCGAGACTAACAAGTAGCTCAAAATCCTTAACCGACAGACCGGTTACTTTTTTGAACAAGCCAGGTTCGAGTTGTGTAATCACATCTTTTAAGCTTCGCTCCCTGTAGTCTGTCAGATACATGAAAACAGGTATTCGCGTTGCAAATTTGATCAGCTTGTCCTGAATCTGTTTACGAAGACTTCGATACTCTTTTTCTTCTTTGGTAAGCTCTTTCTTCTCTTTTTTCGTCAGGTCTTTTTCATTCGCTTTTTCTTTGGTCTTCTTGATAGACTCCGCTTTGTTGATGATCGTCTCAATTTCCTGGTTGAGTGATCGAAAGCCTTCTATGCTCATCAATGCATCCAGTGCTTTTTGATTGTCCATGAGTCGTTTAAGGGTAGCATTGTCAACATTAACCAAGAGCGCGCTTTCCCACTTCCGGGCAAGTAGTGTGGAGGTTGTTCCACTCATTGCTATATCAAGTACTCCGGCTGCATCGATCTCCTTCATAGCACTTCCGTCATAAGCAAGAATTGGCAGGAAGTTGATGAACTCCGCAACTTTCTTTTCCGGATTGGATTCGGATACATCAAGCTGACAACTGTAAGATGCAATTTGACTTAACGCACGATTTGGGGCAAAATCGAATACATAGCACTCTTTTTTTATGATCTCATCTTTATTGGGTGATTTGCCATCTGAATTTCTGATAACCCACGGTGATTGCACCCGAAACGCTGCCTGAAAGTACGTTTCCGGGCTGGATGAATTTCGTAGCATAAAAATTCCCGTCCAGGGTTTTACAGTCACACCGGTTGTGAGTTTACCACAGGAGAGTGTAATCGTTTTGGATTCAAGTGGATGTGGATCGTTCATCGATTCCAGAACTGGTGGCAATGCATCTAATCCTATTCCCGCTTTTGCCCCGGCTGCTACATTAATATTGTAGTCATGATAAAACGTATTCTGTCGTTCCATCATAAGATTTTTCATGGCATGGCAGGCCGCTACACTTGGCAGAAACCAGAAGGTGTGATTTAATACATTAAGTAAAGGCGCATGTGAAAATGGAAGTGGCGGCTTTTTCGCCCCTCTTTTTAGATCATCTACACTGGTTTCTGCAAAAGAACCGCGTATAAGATTGAGCCATTTTTGAACATATTCTTTATGCACAAATTCAGCCTCTTCACCATTACCCTTGG
This sequence comes from Balneolaceae bacterium, assembly GCA_020832285.1. Classification (GTDB taxonomy): domain Bacteria; phylum Bacteroidota; class Rhodothermia; order Balneolales; family Balneolaceae; genus Rhodohalobacter. Next base: position 1,417 of record JAFIFB010000032.1, on the reverse strand, counting down.
CAGTAAAAAAGGCATTTAAATCAAACTCATCATATTCTCCACCGTGAGCAATTTCCCGAATAGAGTCCGGTAATTGGTAGGTCATCATCACCATACGGGGTAATGATTCATAGGGATTTGGAGTATCATTATTTTCAGGCCATTCTTCTTTGGCCCGCTGCTCGTCGGAATAGGTCCAGTTATAGATCTCTTCCTCAATAAACTCGCCGGAATTGATCGCCCGGAAGGGTGTGCCAGATAAATAGAGATAGGCATCCGTGGTAATGGGCATAATGTCCTCATCAAAGTAATCCATCCCTTCACCTACGCCATACTCCTGCTCTTTTTTGTCTTCGGCTTCAAACAGTTCTTTGGCATTTTCTCTCCATGCCCCAAAATGATACTCATCAAAAATTACACCATCCCAATGAGTGGTATGCACCCATTCGTTTTTAGGTTTAATTCCTCCAGCTGAGTTTTTTCCCAAATAGTCCTGAAAGGAGCCAAAACAGACAAAGGGCTTATCCTGATCTATCTCATCAATGCTTTTTTCGTTGCGTGAAATAAACTGCCACCCTTCAAAGTCGACATGAGTCATGAGGTCTTCTTCCCAGGCGCTTTCAACCGCAGGCTTAAATGTGAGAACCAATAATTTCTTCCAACCCATTTGTTTTGCCAGCTGATAACTGGCAAAGGTTTTACCGAAGCGCATTTTACAATTCCAGAGGAAGTGTGGAATCTTTCCGGTTTTCTCTTGGGGGTTGTTTTTAAAATAGTACATGGTTTTGTTCACTGCCTCCTCCTGCTCTGGTCGCATGGAGAATTTATGAATCCGTTCTTTTTCAAACTCTTGGTTTGTTCTAACGGCTTCCACAGCAATTCGAACCTCATCTACTGTACATTCAAACCATTCCCCCGTTTGATTTTTATAATCCTTTTTTCGTAAATAATTATGCACTTCACGATCTGTGAAAGTGCTCCCGTCTTTTCGCATGGCTGACTCTTCCAATACGATTATGTAGGGTGCTTTACCCGGACGTTTTGTAGGATATTGTTGTGATACTCTTATTCGGGCATCAATATTGGTAAAGCCAACTTTGAGTAGTCCCTTATATTGAGGGTTGCTATCCGTATAGGCATAGATAGTTGGGTTGGATTCGGGCCGATCTGGGAAGAAGTCTTTACTCATCGGCAAGCTCCATTGGCCTAATCATTGATTCAATAAATTCTATCTCCTCATCCGTAATGCCATATTTTTTGTAGAGTTTTTCGTCTGACCAACTTTTAGAAAAATCCTGACTAGTGTCATGTCAAGTCTAAAGTTTCGGGTATAACCGCTTTAGTTTGATTCGGGCATCCTTTGTGGTAAATCTCCAGTCCACACTTGTATCCTTTGCGTTTCGGTCTTCCTGCCACGCTTGGACCTCCCGGCTCACCT
>JAFIFB010000030.1 GCA_020832285.1 Balneolaceae bacterium | reverse complement strand
AAGGTGAGCCGGGAGGTCCAAGCGTGGCAGGAAGACCGAAACGCAAAGGATACAAGTGTGGACTGGAGATTTACCACAAAGGATGCCCGAATCAAACTAAAGCGGTTATACCCGAAACTTTAGACTTGACATGACACTAGTGTGGTAATGATCAAGGCTGTATAAAATTCAGGCGCGGTGATCACCTCACTGAACAGAAGATTGGCTCGGCTGAGTTGATCCCAAAATCCGCTGAAACTGAGCGCAAGAAGCAGTGCCACGGTTCCGAGTGTGCCAACAGCTTTATAACCGTTCCGTTTCAGGTTTTGGCCTTCAAAATTGGATGAATTTCCCGTCAGATAGAAAAACCCGAACAGGCTGATATAGGCGATCAACATCAGTTCGGTGGCAGGGCCCGCAGCAGTGCCAAGTGTGATCGTTACGGAAAGCGGAATAAACCAGTGATGAAAACCTGTGAAGTTGCTCTGCGGATGGTTCTTTGCCAGTGTATAGTAATATGGCAATACACCCGCCAAAAGAATCCAGTAATAAGTTGAATGTTCAGGCGGATAGGACCAATAGCCGGTTTCGGATGCATACCATGTAATGCCGGTAATATAAAAGAGGGACACAATGGATGATCTTATGACATAGATGATGGGAAGGCAGAGAGCCATCCAGGTCAATAGAAAGGGGCCGAGGCTGCCGGGTATGTTGTACGTCTGGCTCACCAGAGCAAGGGTTGCACCCACAGAAAAAAAGAGAAATAGTGCACTGCTTTCTCTCCAGGCGATGCTGACCGGTTTTTTAAAAAATACATATCCGCAAAGCAGCTGTCCGGTTACAAGGGGAAGAAAAGCAAAGCCGGTTTTTACAGGCCTGGAGAGCTCATCCCAGTTATGTGCCATAATCAGGATAATTCCCAGGCCAACCAAGAGGGCTCCCAATACCCCGAATACAAGATAAAGCCGGTTACTGCCCTGCTCAGATTTCATGTTGTAATAGCTGCTGATTCTGTCGGCCGTCTCTTGTGAAATGACATCAGCTTTTACCAGTTCCGGCAGCTCTTTTCGGATGCTCATTGCCTTGATTTAAATTCGTGATCTTTCATTTTACTTATGTTACCAGCGAAAGTTGCATAACCTGAAGTGCGAACTATAATAAACAAACGGTGTATCAAGTGACATGGACAACAGATAAAAAGATAAAATCAAAATGATCTCTTTTGATTCGGGAACGGAATCTCTGATGTCGTTAATGGTCAATTTGTATAATCGTTTTTCATATAAGGAAAAGTCCGGTCAGTTTTTCCCTTGCTGAACTGTTTTTTCATCAGATTCACAATAATTTCTTTAAATAATTGATATCCAATTATCTGATCCATCTTAATAAGCCTTTTTATGTCATTTTTTTTATGAATTTGAGATACCTGTGATTGATAATAGAAATGCTACCGGATATCCATTCAGATTCGATGAAATGGAGAGGAAAAGGTGGCTAACTGGAGAACGATTACTAACGGAGATGTTACCAGAAACGATTATTTAAGAGGACTTACGGAGTAATTGTACTGAGATAAAAAGTCAGTCTATGTTAAATTTTGATATAGATGTGTAACAACAGCCTATCACCTGCATCTTTAACAGTAAAGGCAGTGTTTTCTATACGTTGCGGATTATGCTGCGTGTGAGAAGAACTAAATTTTTTTAATTTTAATGCAGTCAAGGCAAAATATTTCGGAGTCTGTTCAACAGCTAAAGAATAATTTAAAGAGAACAAAAAGTGTGAAAGATTGGGCCGGGTTAATGGGGTATAACTGTCCCGATCGTTTTGCCAGAATCTTTGAGAGTTACTATTCCATCAGACCGTACTCCTGCCTTAAATATTATAGGTTACGTTGTATTTCTAATGCATTGAGAAAAAATAATCAATCAAATTTTGAGGTTGCCCGCCAGCATGGTTTAGTTGATGAAATAGCCCTGAATAAATACATCAACTATCATTTGAACTGCTCTCCAACAGAGGTGAAAAATATGTCTGACCAGCAGTTACGGGAAAAGTTCGAAAATTTGGTAGTAAAGATAGGTATTGAAAATGCACTCCAAATAGTTAATAATTAATACGAAATAACAGAAAGCATTTATGATCGGATAAATAGACTCAACTCTATTGTCGCAAAACATAGATGAATTGTATCTGCCAATCTTTATAGTGGCGATAAAACAAAGTAGTGTAGTGCCGGAGTCAAAAAGTATGTTTTTCTGTGTGGAGTCCAGAAACCACAATAATAAACGGGGCGTAACCGAAAAGCCTTACGAGTAGGAAACCAAATATATACTCTCATGAGCAATCTAAATGAATACGAGGATTTTAAAAATCCGATAACAAACCTGCTGGAAGATGATGGTGCAGATCTACTTACAGATGCAGCAAAAAATCTTCTCGAAGGAGATCTTATTGCAATTGCATGGAAGAATCATACCCCGAGAACCGATAAGCTGTCAGTTCGGGACCTGAACTCGATTGAAGAAGCCTTCCAAAATCACAGTCTTTATGGTTCATCCGGCGATCCGGTGGTAGGGGCTTCCTGCTGCTGCACATGTACGCCTGCTTGTTGCTGTACGGCTGCCGCAGTAATCAAAGCTGCCTGATTCATCTGTCTTAAAGCCTGGAGCCAGCTTACTGGTATTCCGGGCTTTTTTATTTGCTGTTTTAAAACGGATGGAAATAAAAACATACCGGTTGTTTCGGTTTTCGACAGTACAATCAGGCTATTGTAGTAATTTTAATTTCAGAAACTTTCGTTGTGAATAAAAAATTAAAAGCGTTGCCATTTCAGGTTGTTGAAATGGAAGATGAATTGTTGTTGAAGAGGGGGCTTTCAACAATGGTAATACCAGATAAAAGTGCAATGGTTGTGATTCGGGTTATCCAAAAAGCCCTTGCCAAAAAACCATATACAGCCGAAGAGCTGGCAGGTCTGTTTGCAGCCAACACAAGAGAACTGATTCTGAATTTTATAGAACATCTGTTGAAAAAAAGATTTGTTGTATATGAGAACGGATGCCCGGCTGTACCGGCTGAAAGTGAAACCCCGCAGGATATTTTTTATTGGCATTTTAACAAATATCAGGATGAGATTGCAGTCCGGCTCAACGAAAGGAAAGTATCACTCATTGGCATCAATACTCTGACAAAAAAACTATTGAAAGCTTTACAGAGGGAGCACACAAACCAGGTACTGGTAATTGATGATCCCAGCTTACGAAATGTGACGTATTTTGATGATGAATTCGAAATTACCGACAGTTTCTGGAAAAGCAGTGATATAAAAATAATAGAGGCGGATGCAGCCGCTGAATCTATTGGTGATATCGGTTTTATGGTTGCGGCATCAGAATTTGGCAGTTTTTATTTGCTTGAAACATGGAACCAATTTGCTGTTCAAAATAATATCCCATTTTATCCCGGGGTTTTGCAAAACATGGTTGGGTATGCCGGCCCATTGGTAATTCCCGGAGAAAGCGCCTGTCTTAAATGCCTGAAGCACCGCCAGAATTCCAACAGTCCGGGATTTAACGAAAAACGATATGCCGAAAAATTTGCCTTTCAAACCCAGCAGACGGTTGCTTACCATCAATCTATGCTTGGAGTACTGGCGGAGGTCATTATTTTTGACCTGGTAAAATTCATCAACAATATTCAATGGGAGGTTGGCTCATTCTGTGAAATTGATTTGCTGTCCGGGAATATGAAAAAGCGAAAATTGATCAAAGCACCGAGGTGCCGTACTTGCAGCAGCGCTTCTAAAAGGCCTGTTATTAATATTCACAAACAGATGACCACTGATGCAGCCTGGCAGGAAATTGAGCAAACGGTGGGTTATGATGAATGAATTAATCACACCAATACGAAGGCTGAAAGATACACTGCCCGACCTGCTCGATCCTGCTGTTGGTATTATTTCAGGAATCAGCGAACATGCTATTGAGGTTGATTCCCCTTCTTTTTTTCGGTTTAATGGGTTGGCAGCGAATACGGAAGCGTTTAGCGAATACAAAAATTTTGCAGTGGGTGGCGGAGCCGCCATAACCCGCGAAATTGCACTCGCCAAAACCGTAGGAGAGTGTATTGAACGCTATTGTGCCGCTATTTATGACAAAACGGAATTTCCACTTTATACTTACGAAGAAGCACCATTCCAATGTGTTCATCCGGCTCAGTTTGCTTTGTTCAGCGAGGCACAATACCGTAACCCGGAATTCATGTTTGATGAATTTCATGAGCACTCACCTGTTCGCTGGGTCCCGGCAAAAAACGCCGTTACAGGACGCCAGATCTATATCCCGGCCAGCATGGTTTATGTGCCATACTTTTTTTATGAAAATGGCGATGAAACTCCGATTGTACAACCGATATCCACCGGATTATCCTGCCATTGCAGTTACGAAGAAGTTGTTATTGGCGGCATAAGCGAGGTGATTGAGCGGGATTGTTTTATGATAACCTGGCAGGCAAAATTATCCAGAGACAAAATTATCATCAGCACATTAGATAATGAAAACAGGGATCTGGTTGAACGGTTTGAAGCTGTTGGGTACAAGATCCACCTGATGGATATATCCAATGAAACCGGGATACCGGGAATATTGGCAACAGGCATTCATGAGGAAACCGGATTTGTTCCGCTTGTTGTAGCCGCTGCAGTATCACTGAACCCGGGGGAAGCTGTCAGGAAAGCCCTGGAAGAACTGGCGCATACCGAGCGATATGCATACCAGATTAAACATGAATTACCACGCCTAAAAGAGATTGAGGATTACGACAATGTTTTAGGGCAGGTTCATCATGTGAATTTTTGGGTGAACCCGAAAGTATCCCGGCACGCTGAGTTTCTTTATGCGTCAGATGTATATAAATCATTTGATGAAATACCAGATTATTCCCAAATAAACCCGGAAGCAGATATGCACAAACTCATTGAAATTATAACAGCTTCTGGTTACGATGTGTTAATTCGCGACATTACAACTCCTGATGTTGCAAGCCTCGGATTTACGGTAGTGCGGGCAGTTATCCCGGGTTATCATCCTCTTTTTATGGGATACCATAAAAGACCAATGGGCGGCCACAGGTTATATGAAATTCCACAAAAACTTGGCTATAACGGTATGAAAAAGGGTGATGGAGACAACCCGTATCCTCACCCATTTCCATAATTACAATCAGTAAATCCTCATTGAAATTTAAATCTGAATTCCGGTATTCAGAAAACCGGAAAAAAATTGAATAAGATGAAAGAAACATGCTGGGAAAATGCAGAATGGGAAACAGAACCGGAAGTGCATTGCTGGGAACTGTTCCACGAAAATGCCAAAACCGGCCGCTATGATAAAGCTCTTACCAATGAACAGGTGTTGAAACAGATGGAGAATATGTATGAAAGTTTTCCATATAAATTAAAAAAACGTATTCAGCTGCCCGATTCCCTTAGCCCAACTGATCGTACATTTGAAGAGATCATCCTTAGCAGAAAAACAGTTCAGGAACCAGAGCCTGTAAAGATATCGCTCAGGGATCTCAGGACAATTCTGCACTTTGCCTATGGTGAAACCAGGGATAATAAAGAGGATGAATATATTAAGAGGCCTTTCAGAACGGTACCGTCGGGCGGGGCTCTTTATCCACTCGAACTCTACTTCTTTTCTAACGGCCATGTAGAAGATCTTGAGGCGGGATTGTATCATTATTCTCCATCAAAAAATAGTGTGTGTCTTTTAAGAACGGGAGATTTCAGCGATCAGATATCATCAGCTCTTGTGGAGTTTCAGTCAAACCTGGCATATCAGCTTTCCCTGTTTATTTTCATTACAGGTGTTTTTCAGCGGTCTACGTTCAAGTACCGCGATAAAGGGTACCGTTTTACACTGTTCGAAGCCGGGCATGTTGCCCAGAATATCAACTTGGCTGCAACAGCTTTGAACCTTGGAGTTATTAATATCGGTGGCTATCACGACAGGGAAATGGATCAGTTTTTAGGTTTCGACGGTTTACGCCAATCAACAATTTATATCAATGGAATCGGTTCAGGTAACCAGTAAATATCAACAGCAGCGGCAGGATCAAACTATTACCCGTACACCGGGCAGCCCAGAGTTCAAGGCACTCTATTTCCATTCCTGGAAACAGATCGCCAGAGATCTGAATATAACCGATTTCAAAAGTGAAGTTATTTTAACAGATTTATCGCAAGGTGCCTGGAAGGGCCACTGGGTAGCACGGGAGTTTCAACAACAGCTGAGTTTGCGTGAATGCGGCTACATCCAACCGTTACTGCACGAAGAAAATTATGCCGATATTGTGGGCCGATTAATTGATAATGAGAGCGAGGGAGATAAAAATTTCAATTTGTCTTTAGAGAATTGTATCGCAATACGCTCATCACTTATTCAACAACAGGTATCCTGTGTGATGGTAATACCACCCAAAGGTGATTCTGTTTGGGAAGAGGAGAATCTTCAATTTATCAGGTTATTGTACCATGCTCTGCAAAACAGACCTGTAAATATTGTATTACTTCTGATTACTGATTCAGTAATTCCGGATGGCTGGAGGCTGGATTTTTTAAACAGTTCAACTAGCATGTCAGAGCCGGGGCACGGAAAATTGCCATTTTATCCTGGTATCTGGAAGGAAGGGAAAGTGCCAGGCATCAAGGTGGGGGAGGATCAATTTGTTCAGTTAAAAAATTCTTTTGTTGTTCCGAACCCTGGTTTGAGGAGCTATTCCAGGAGTGGAGAGGGGATAAAGAATGAATGGGAAAAGGAATCTCATTTACATGCAGCATTCCAGGTGCTGTTTGCTTCTGAGCCTAACTTTAACCTGGTACATACAGAGGCTGCCAGAAGATTCGCAGAGGGCGGTTATGGAATAGCTCTCAGATTGCTCACACTCTTGCTTGAAAAACTGAAAAATCCGTATGAGAGGGAAGCAACAAGATCAAAAATACAAAACATCAGGATCGCACTTATGCAGTTCGAAGATGCTGCAAAAGAATATTTTATAACGGATGATTTGCCTGAAATTTTTAAAGCATCATTAAACCAAAGTAAAGCATGGGGGCTTGTAATGTGTAACAAGCCACATGAAGCAGAACCCTATTTTGAGGTAGCCCAAAAGTTCCTTGATGAAAAGGAATATCCCCGTCTCTATCTCTATCTGCTTAACATATCGGCATTGAATAAACTACGTATTGGTAACCTTGAAGAAGCGTTTGCTCTCGAAAAAAGAATTGAAAATAGTCTGGACAAACAGGATAAGCGCGATTGGCACATAACCTATATCAACAATATTAACCAGGCACGGCTCTACAAAAAAGCTGGTCAGCTTGAGATGTCTGAAACTTATTATTTGCGAGCATTCGAGGTTAATGCATATGTAAAAAACGAGAGCGATTTACTGTACAGTAATTTTTGTTTAGCACAGCTTGAAGAGTTGAAACAAAACAGCCGGAGGGCTTTTATTTACTGGCTTCGCAGCTGCATACACTGGCTGAGCAATCAAACACCCGAATCACTGGCGCCCCGTGTGGCTCAAGCTATTCTTAAGAAAAATTTATCGGGCAAAAAGGCTGAAGTTGAAGAGATTTCATTAGAGCTTTTAAACCTGCTTCAGCAATCTGTCAACAACCTCGGACTGATGTTAAAATCATCAGAACAGAGATTTAATTTTATACGCCCGGGAATCTCAGCATGTAAGCCTATCTATACAGCAGGAACACATGGCTGGGGATTCTGTATTTCTGAAAAGAGTACAGCGCGTTGTTACAGCGGAACCAATTATAATCAGCTTGCAAATTTGGTTTCGGACACAATTCGTTCTTTTTTACCCGCAATAAAGTGGAACTCAATCCATACTATACTATCGGATACCCAATATGGTGAGGAAATGCCCGCAACCCCCGAAGAGTTGCTTCTTCTTGCCCTCAGGGCTGAGACCCCGTTGATTTTTGGAAGAAAACAATATGTGGTTACAAAAAAAGATCGTGAAGAAGCACGTTTAAAAATGAAAGCCGGAATAAATCCGGCAATAGATTTTGTGGCTAAAAAGGAGAATTCATATATCGTTTTTTTTAAACGTTACTTGCCTCCGTTGCAATTAAACATACAGGAAACCGAAGTACTGGAACGTGTACAATCAAAAAACAGTGAATATTCGGTTGATGGGGATATATGGATGAATCTGGCTAAAAAAAGGGTGGTTCAGCTTTATATGGATGAGTAGGTGAGCGTATTAATAAAACCGTGTATTTTGATTCCTTTCATAAAGAATTATGGATATCACACTAAATCTTACGCTTGAAAAACAGGTGAAATCACGGCATTGCTGGGCTGCAGTCGCTGTTTCTATAGCAAGATTTTATGAACCCCGGTATATGTATAATCAGCAGGAACTTGCATCATCTGTTTATGGGAAGAAGAATAACAACTATGTGCTGGATCCCCGGAAAGCACTGGAATTTAATAACAACCTCAGGGATTTTAAAGGTCGCTGTCTTAAGCAATCAGAAATCTGTGTTGAAATACAGGGAAATCGTCCGATAGCAGCCTGTATGCGCTATTTTATCGGATGGCATTTAGTAATTATTTATGGTTTGGCTGCTTCCGGAGAACTGTTGATTGCCGATCCACTGCACGGCTATTCAAAATGTACCTACGAAGATTTTTGCTTTTCTTATCTCGGAAAATACCATTGGACACATACCTGCCTTACAAAATCAATGAATGGAGGCCGCTCAGAGTTTACTTAATATCAGTTTAGTTTATAACTATTGTTATGTCAAAGATAAAACGTCGGGTTAAGTCATCAGACGAGTTTTTCAAAAAATATGCCAATGTAGATGATTGGGATGATCCCGGATCGACTCGTCTGATGACTCTCTCACACTTTTACAGTTGACAGGACACTATATTATTCCAAAAAAAAAGTATTTAAGATGTAGAATTTAAGCGTGGCGGTAAATTTGAATGTGATTAATCACAATTCTGTAAACCAGTCACGCAATGGTGTGGAAAACCCCATTATTATTGCCGATTCAGCTCTACTTTCACAAATAAATATTAATTCGTTGCAGTCCGATGTCTATGAATATATTTTGGGGGCCGATTAAAGAATGAACCTCAGGCGATCAAAACCAGAATTTTTAGTAAATCCATTACCGAAGGCCGGTTAATGGAGTTGTCTCACCAAAACACATTAAGACTGAACTTCCTGAACCGCTCTCCCTTCCAGCAAATGGCCAAGGACCGGACTCTCAACTACAAACGGAATGCTGTACAATTGGCTGTCAAGATCTTTTTCCAAGGCCATAAGCAGTGGTATTTCGGCAGCAGCCCTCATTTTTAAAAGCGGATCGGATACAGGTGATGATGACATACTCTGGTTTGCGATCCAGGCATAGGGTTCAATACCGGATCGCCGTAAATCTGCCTGCAGTTTTTGAGCTTCGGTAATGGGTGTGGTTTCTGGCAGGGTGACAATCAGCAGTTTGGAGTATTCAGGGTCCTGAAGATACATGTATGGCGTTTTCAGTTTGCCGGCATCCATCGCTGTATTTCGGAGGATCTCTTTATGGTAGCTGCCGGTTGTGTCGAGCAGCAACAGTGTGTGGCCGGTCGGTGCGGTATCCACCACCACAAATTTTCGCTTGGCCTGGTGAATGGCTCTCGAGAATGCCTGGAAAACGGCAACCTCTTCTGTACAGGGCGATTCCAGGTCTTCCCGTAAAAGTTTTAGTTCCTCGTCCGTTTTATCTTTGCCCCTGCGCTGCAGCACTTTATCAATGTAGGCCTGTTTTTCAGCGTGAGGGTCAATGCGGTCCACCGTAAGATTCGCCGGAAGTTCGGTATCACCGAGCTGATCGAGCAGGTGCGCAGCGGGGTCGGTTGTTGTCAGGTGAACCGGGTAGCCTTTGTGAGCCAGTTTCAATGCGATAACCGCAGCAATCGTGGTTTTTCCCACACCGCCCTTGCCCATCGTCATGATGAGTCCGTGCTCTTTATCATCCGTCATGTCCTTGATAAGCTGGTCCAGGTCCGGCAATTCATTTTCTTGCTTTTCTGCAATCATGGCTGTGTTTCCGGCACGAATCTCCTCCTTATCCAGTGGTTCAAATACCATGCGAAGCCGGTCGATCCCAAGCAGGTTATAGGGACGAAGAGGAAACCGGAGCTGCTTCATCTCTTGCAGACGCTTCGGCATCTCTTCGAGTGTACGGTTTGCCAACTCCTTCATTTTCAGTGCAAATGGATCGGTTTCATCCTGTGGTTCAAAATCACCGTTAATCAGCAAGATCTGATTCGACAGGCCCATTTCATCCAGCTCTTTACCGGAACGGTCGGCTTCTCGCAGGGCGGAAGCATCGGGACGGGTTACCAGGTAGATCGTTGTTGCATCCTTATCCTTCAGCCGATCCACCACTTTTTGGTATCGCTCCTGGCTGGTTTTCAGTGCAGAAGAGGGACCAATGCAGGAAGCTCCGTCGGGATTGGATTCAATGAAATCACTCCAGGCAGCCGGCAGTTCCAGCAGGCGGAGAGTGTGTCCGGTCGGGGCTGTATCAAAAATGATGACATCATACGGCTGATCATCCTCACTACCGGCCACATATCTGGCAAATTCATCGAATGCCGCAATTTCGGTGGTGCAGGCCCCGGAGAGTTCCTCGCGAATTCTCTCAATTTCGTGAGACGGCAGGATATCTTCCATCGGGGAGGTCACACGCTGGCGGTACTCTTCGGCAGAAAGCTCCGGATCTATATTTACAGCATGCAGGTTTGGGATGTCGTTCACAGGTGTGATCTTTTCTGTGATATTTGTTTCCAAAACTTCTTTCAAATTGGAAGCCGGATCGGTGCTGATGAGAAGCACGGACTGGCCCTCATCGGCAAGTTTAACAGCCGTTGCACAAGCAAGCGAGGTTTTACCAACACCGCCTTTCCCGGTGAAGAAGAGGTATGGAGTGATTTCAGGTAGTGTTTTCATGATGATAATAGTTGAAATATTAGTAAAATTTCTGTTTGAAACTCAATTTGTGAGTGTTCTTACTTTCTCCCTTGGGAGGCTCTGATCTTTCAGACCCACCCCCGGCCACTCCCTATTACACCAAAAAGCGGTGTGACAAGTTGAGTGCTTTTCGAAAGGCTCGCCCCGATAATCGGGACCAGAAAAGCGCTGGCTTCGCGATCTTTCTCAAATCTGACCCCTCTCTAGTGGGGAGGTTTTCTTAACAACACCCGCTTCCCGGGGCGCATCCGCCGGGTTGTACACCCAATAGTTCATTTGCGGTTTGTAGGGTGGATTGTGTGATTCGCTGACGGTTATTGATCCCGTTCTGCAAGGCTCCAACAAGCTGCTGGATGGATAATCCATTACGTTTTCCATTTTCAAACAAAACCTTCATATCCGTTTCATTGCCATCGGTAACCGCCATTTCTAAGGCGTGCAGCAGGTCTGCTGACTGTGCCACTCCATTCGTTTTTGGAGCAGTAAGTTTCAGCCATTCTGTGAGCTGCAGACGATCGGGATAGCCACCTTCAGATACAATTTCATCGTTTACAAGAATGATCGGCAGACACGCTGTTCCTTCACTGCGCAGGCGGGTAAGTACTTCAGTTTTTAATTTGAACGCTTCTGGTTCTTGGCCCAGATTATAGCGTTTTACTTCAATCCCCTGAGTTTTTAACCATTTCATGTCATTTGCAAAGTCGGCAAGCGAATCGTCCACATCGGGTCCGCATACGCCGGTGCTGCAGCACATGGCCGGGTCATAAACTTCAAGAATGGTCTTTATGTCTGTTTGATTTGACATCATTTACCTCAGTAGTTGGTGGAATTAATTAATTAATCGTAAAAATACGATTAAGTATACCCGAATCCAAGTTTTATATGATTTGACTAAAGAAAAATTATATAGAACCTGTGTTTCAAAGAAAATTCTATGATGCCCCTTCAAGTATAAAACAACTGCTTGTTTGGTCTTATAAATCTCTGAAAAACCTGCTTTGAGCTGGGTAAAATCAGTATCCAGATGTAAAGTTATATAAATCATTAACTGTTACGATCAGATAAATGGCGATATCGACCGGTACTTATATTTTGATCACAGCTTTATGATGATGCGGAAAATTTCCACCCAAGAATTCTTAAACGGTTTTAATTAAACAATATCATATTTCACAATACCATACATAAATTTCTTCCTAAAATTAATTACATTGAAAAAATTTTTTAAATGAATATTAACCAATAACAGGGAGTAGATCATGTCACCTGTCATCGCAGAAGTAATCGGAACAGCCATTCTCATTCTATTCGGAGGAGGCGTTGTTGCCAACGTAGTTTTAAACAAAACCAAAGGAAATAACAGTGGCTGGATTGTGATTACCTGGGGTTGGGCTATGGGTGTTTTCGTTGCCGTATTTGCTATGGGTCAGTTTAGCGGAGCCCACATAAACCCCGCGGTAACGGTTGGCCTGGCTGTTGCCGGGCTGTTTAACTGGGGAATGGTTATCCCTTATATTATTGCACAAACCATCGGTGCATTTATTGGTGCTGTTTTGGTTTGGATGGCCTATAAAGATCATTTTGCTATTACCGAAGATGAAGGAGTTAAACTTGCCATCTTTTCCACAGCACCGGAAATAAGAAACTATCCATCCAATTTCATGACTGAAGTGATCGGGACATTTATCCTTGTGTATGGCGTGCTCTACATTGTCTCACCGGGATTTGTTACTGCAAATGGCGAGATGCTCTCCACAATTGTAATCAATGGACAAGAAGTTGGATTTGGGCTCGGTGCTCTGTCCGCACTACCGGTCGGACTCCTTGTATTGGGTATTGGCCTGGCTTTAGGTGGCCCCACAGGCTATGCTATCAACCCTGCAAGGGATCTTGGGCCACGTATCGCCCATGCAGTGCTGCCGTTTCCGCACAAAGGAAGCAGCGACTGGGCGTATTCCTGGATACCTGTTTTTGGTCCGCTGGTTGGCGCTGCAATTGCGGCCGGCCTTTACCTGTTCATATCCTGACTTATCCAATGAGTAACAACCACAGGTAAAGTCCTAATAGTGTGAAAAAGAGCGTCGGTATGGTTAATACAATACCTACCTTGAAATAATATCCCCAGGTTATTTTTACACCTTTGGATGATAGTACGTGGAGCCACAGCAGAGTAGCCAGTGATCCGATCGGAGTTATTTTAGGTCCCAGGTCCGATCCAATGATATTAGCATAGATCAATGCTTCTTTCATGAGTCCTTCTGTACCCGTTGCCTCGATAGCCAATGCATCTATCATAACCGTAGGCATATTATTCATTATTGACGAAAGAAACGCTGCCAGGAATCCCATCAGCATAGTTCCGGCAAAGAGTCCCTTGTCGGTTCCGAACAAAATCACTTCAGCAAGTAAGTCTGTTAGCCCTACATTTTGAAGTCCATAAACCACCACATACATTCCGATTGAAAAAACCACAATCGCCCATGGAGCATTTTTAACCACTTTACGTGTGTCAACTGCTTTGCTTTTTAATCCCAAAATTGAGAAGAAAATGGCAATGGTACCGGCCACAAATGATACCGGGATGTGCACAAATTCAGCTACAAAATAACCGATTAAAAGTACTGTGAGAATAATCCAGGAAAGATTAAACATCCGTTCATCACGTATGGCTTCCCGTGGCTCTTTAACATCATCCAGTGAGTAGGATTTGGGAATATCTTTGCGGTAAACCAAATATAGTACAGAAAGACTTGAAAGCACAGCAAAGAAATTAGGTACGATCATCCGGCTGGCGTATTCAATAAATCCAATACCAAAGAAATCGGCAGATACGATATTCACCAAATTACTTACAATCAAAGGTGAAGAAGCCGTGTCGGCAATAAACCCGCAAGCCATCACAAAGGGTAATATCATACGATCTTTGAATTTTAATGCCCTTACCATAGCAAGTACAATTGGGGTAAGAATCAAAGCGGCACCATCGTTTGCAAAAAACATGGCGACTACAGCTCCCAAAAGGGTAATGTAGACAAACATGGTGAGGCCGCTTCCATTGGCAAACCGTGCCATGTGAAGTGCTGACCATTCAAAAAATCCAATTTCATCCAGAATGAGAGAGATAATGATGATGGCCACAAATGTCAGCGTAGCATTCCATACAATTTCTGTAACAGTTATTACATCAGCGAAACTGACAACGCCGGCCATTAATGCTAAAACAGCTCCGATTGTGGCCGACCAGCCGATCGATAGCCCACGTGGCTGCCAGATGACCAGAGTCAGTGTTACGAGAAAAATGAGTACAGCAAAAATGGTTAATGTCATGATTGTAGATGTACGATTAGTTAGATCAGCCGTTATGAAACACGACCTCTTTTATTTTTTTCTTTATTGATGGTTTATTTTATACCGTCTGTTAACATCTAATCACGCTTTGCCGGAATGGTGAGCACAGGTATCGAAGATTTTCGTATAACTTGCAGGCTTACACCGCCGAGGAACAAATCGCTTACATAACCTCTTCCCTGGCTGCCCAAAATCAACATGCTGGCCCCGGAAGCTTCAGCTGTATCAAGAATTTGCCTGACGGGTGAGCCGTGTTCAATGCGGATGTCAATGTTCGAGATGCCACTCTCCTGAAGGTTCATTTTTAATCCTGTAAGAGTTTTTCTGTCTTTTTTGTCGAACTCCCTGAGCTGTTCAGGATCATCTACCCCGGGACGGCCACTTGCCTGAACATGCAATAGGGTGATTTTATCGGATTTCCCTTTTGAAAGTTGAAGTAATACTTCGAATGCACGGTTTGCGGTTGGTGAGAAATCTGTAGGGTGTAAGATATGCTGCAATGAGTCACGGCATGATATGGCAGAATACAGTTTGCGTGCTTCAGCATCCTTATCATCGGTAACAGAAAGATTAATCAAATATACAGGAAGGTCGCATCTCTGGAGAAGTTCCGTTGCTGTGCTGCCAAGTAAAAACTCCCGCAACCGGTTAAATCCCCGATTTGCAATGATGATATAACCGGTACCGTACTCTTTTGCTGCCTTCAGAATTTGGGTTGGGGCGTATGCATTCGGTTTCATCCATACGTCTGTATCCACTTCAATATCGAATGGTTCAAGTTTTCGTTTAAATTCTAACAGTTGATCCTGGTATCTTTTCCTTCTGTTTTCCGAATCCAACCCTCCGGGATATGAATCAGACAGCGAGGTAAAAAGAGTAAATTTTTGAGTGCCAAATTGTCTGAAATGATTCAGACAATTGACAATAATATCACTTGCATCGGATTGATCAAGTGCCACAAGTGCATGTTTGAAAATTTGTTTCATATCGGTATGTGCATTCCATTCAATTGTCAGTACTGTAAATGTAAAATATGAATATCTGGTGTGTTCTGACCTTTTCAGGATACTTTACTAATGCTTAACAGAGTAAGTTTTTGCTTGTTACCATAGGCGGCTTGTTTTTGCTCAAGCCATTTTTGCACCTCTTTCTCCGGCGGTGATGCGCACTTATTGAATGGAGGGTTTGGACCGACTAATTGGATTGTTTCAGAAGCAAAACGCGGTCCCAATTTATTTTCAATTGCATAACTGATGAATACTTTCATGGATTTATTTGTTAGATTTTTTAATCGTAAAATTGCGATTAATTTGTTTAAATTTTTTTATGTTGAATCGGGCATTATAGTAACTTTTCTTTTGGTGCCCAGTGAACTCAAAATGTTTTTTCCTGAACCAATGAAGGTTTTAAAGTAAAAGACCGGATCAATACCTTCGATCTGGTTTGCAGTTTTGTATGTTTCTTGCATTGGTATTGCAACCTTTATTTCATCGTAAATTTACGATTAATAAACAGGAACTCCAACTGCCGTTTTATCTATCGCTAAAAATATTAGTCCTTTTTCCCGTACTTCAGGGTGAGGGCGAGCTGACCGGCGTGATATGTGGTATGTGTTAAAATGCGACCCAGCGCTTCTGCTTTTGTAACTGTACCAAACTCTGCAGTGGAAACATCTTCATCCCAATTCTCTATGTTGTCGATTGCCTGTCCCAGCTCTTTTTCGGCCTCTTCAATCATATCCAGCAGCGGTTTGAGTTTATCAAACTGATCCCGGTCTTTTCCTATCGGGCCTATGGTTTGAGCTTTTACTGTTATCTCTCTCCCAAATACATTTTTTGCAAACAAGAGCTCTACTTCAGCGATGTGACGTAACAACCAGCCGGCTGAAGCAGAATCTGGATGCAATCTCTTCAAAAGATCAGTTTCATCAATGGACTCAATCTGGTTGGTAAGGCGGGTTCGCCCCATTTCCCAAAGTTTATAGTACATAAATTCCATTATTATCCTCCGTTTCTCAGCATATCAGCGAATGGATTAGGCAACAGGCTCTCTTCAACGGCTTTGGCTGCTTTTTCCACATCGTATTCAACCCGAATGAAATCCACTTTCAGGCCTGCCGGATCTTTCAAATTCAGGTCTCCATCCCACTCCAGCATAACGTAGCAGGCACGCGGGTCGCCGTCCTTGGGTTTGCCGACGGATCCAATATTTATGGCATGGCGAATCGACCCATCTTCATCTTCGATCATTTTATGATAGGGTTTATGAGTATGTCCGAACGCCATAATGTGGGCATCTGCATTTTTCATCATCCGGAGCAAACTCTTGTCGGCCCGATCTTCAAAGAGGTACTCATTGATCTTCCGCGGGCTGCCATGCACCAATAGCAGATTCCATGGATTGCCATTTACTCCAAATTCAAGCCGCAGGTGAGCCGGAAGGGATCGCAGATAAGCGCGGTTTTCTTTTTTGATAATTTTATTTGTGAAGGTAATTGAATCAACACCCCTGGATTCATCCTCATCTGTTTTGTAAGCACAACCGCAATCATCACTATACAAACCCACTCCCTGATCATAATTCCCCGCGATAACCGGAACTCCTTTTGACCGGATCAATTCAATAACTTCATTCGGATAAGGGGCATAGCCAACCAGGTCTCCCAGGCAGTAAACTGCATCGGGCTGACGGGCGTATATATCGTCTAGTACCGGGCGCAACGCATCAATATTGGCGTGAATATCACTAAAAAGAGCAATTTTCATTTTCAGCAGCAGGTTTGAACTAATTCATTCGAAAGTTCTGAGAGCAGCGACTGAAGTTCTTTGATGCCATCCGGGTTCAGGCAGTAGCAGGTCCGCACACCCTCTACTTCTCCGGTAATTAATCCGGCAGATTTGAGAGCTTTCAGATGTTGCGAAACCGTTGACTGCGCAAGGGGTAAAATCTCCGTGATATCTCCACAGAAACAAGTTGTCCGTTCAGCTAAAATTTTGAGAATGGCAATTCTGGCAGGATGGCCCAGCGCCTTGGCAATTTCAGCCGAGCGTCGGATGGAGCTGTCATTGATTGAAACTGAGGTTATCATCATAATAATATATATCGTTAACTTACGATAAATATAAAGCCTGTATGATTCTTAACCAAACCAGTTTTGAAATATTAACTCATTGCAATCAGAATCAGGCAAAAAAGGGCTATAATATTGATCTGTTTGTGTAGTATTAAGGAGCGAAGCACAATAATCCCACCTAATAAGGGGGGACAGAGGGCATAAGCGCTAACTTTATTATAAAATAGTTGAATTTGGTAGAATCCTCTTCTTATGAAGGAGGGGCTGAGGCTGAGATTACCTATGTAATAATATTATATAATACAAAAAGTATTGTTGTACAAAGATTTAAAGCGTTCGTTAGACTCATTGTTCATTTTGGCTTGATCCAAAACGAACCAAAAGATCAAGGCGGTGAATCAATTGGCGGCGGGTGCTGCCGGGCGACGGAAAAATTTTGCCCAAGGCATCCCTTAGGGGCAAGGCCGATTTGATTTAAATTCCTTCATAACATTATTTTACGGCTGATGAAATTTTTCTACACGTCACCCATCAGCCACCCTGTTCCCGCCAATTGATTCAAGGCCGGGAAAAACTCAATCAAAACTTTAACTATAACAAAAATTATATGGGTAATGTCAGGGGGCGGGGTGGGTCAGAAACGATCGGAACTTGTTAATTCCTAAATAATTTTGTCTTTTTGGACAGTCTCAGGTCTTCAGAAACTCCAAATAAATGATAAAATAGCTTTAAGTTAGCGCTTCTGGGACAGAGGGGGTGTCCATACACAGTGATGATTGAACTTACTACATATATATATTAGACACCCCTCTAAATCTCCCCTTATTAGGGGAGACTTTTGGTTGACCTGGATATTAGAATTAGCCACAGAAATCAATAAAGAATCAAAAAAATTATCTACTCAGGAAACCCGGAACCCTGAAGAATACGATAGATCTGTTTTTTATGATGGTTGAGATGAATTCTCATAAAATCGAGCATTTGACAGATATTCAGTAAACCAGCTCTTGGGTGTTTGTAAAGAGCTTTTCGAAGGTCTTGGTCAGTGGCTGACTCAATCAGCATTTTCATTTCATCCCTGACCGAATCCCACTCTTTTTTCATGGTTTCAAAATCGGGCTCATCTTCTTTTACCCGGGCAATTTTTGGGGCTTTGTACTTTAAGGGTAGAAAAAAAGCGACTTTAAGTATTATCAAACGGAGTGCTGCACCGGTTCCTGTCCGCTTGATGTTGTTCCGAATGGCAAACTTTCGCTCAACGTATTTCAGTGATTGTTGTTCCGCTGTAATAAGATGACGCATAACCTGGAGCAGATTCCAATGATCCGGATCTGGCTTATACCGGAGCTGTTCCGGCGATTTTTGATCGTAGATCGAAACAATTTCATTCCTCTGGTTTTCAAGAGTAACAAATAGTGACAGGGTTGTTGCTTTCATCAATGCAGATCGGTTCAAATTGAAAGTTTGAATAAAGAAATCTGTAGAGTTATAGTAAATGTATCAGGCCCTACAGAGAGGGGCAAAACCAAAAAGGAAAGGTTCAAAATAAAAAACCCGGAATTCAGCAGAATACCGGGTTTTACATTCAAAGCAGTCAATAATATTACTTCATATCGAGATAAAAAGGTTCATTATCATTGAGAGATTTTTCCACTGCTTTGGAAAGTGTACTGCTAATTACTTCATCCGAATCTTCACGGTTGATCGTATACATATTTGAACGGTCGCTTGGAATATCTGCACTTGAAGAGGCACAAGTTACTTTTATATGCATGGGCGTATATAAATTTAATGTAATAGCTGATAACAGTCCATTTACAAAGCTGATACGGGTTTCTACTCTTGCTACTCCGTTTGTACACTCGTCCTGAGCTCTTACTATGCTTGGAGGAACCAAACCAAATAGAAAACCATGAGCCATGGTATCCTCGTATACCTGGGCAGAGGGCTCGAGTCCTGTTGTAACTTGCGCATGGTAACAACCTGTAAGTAGTAGTGATGCCAAAATTGTCAATACGGCTATTGTGTAGATTCTCATAATTCTCTGGAATTGTATAGTTAAGTTTTAGTTTTCAGATCTGCTTTCTATCTTATTTATTTCCTATAGGATAGTCCGATGATAGCTGTATCGGATTATAAAAAATTATTTGTGATTTTAACAGAGATACTCAAAATATTATTGATAAAGGTCCACAAGTAATGATGTGAGAAAACCAGGATCTCATCTCTTTGCTGACCTGCCAAATTCTCTAAGCTTCGTTGAATCTAAAATAGCTCTCCTTCGCATAAAACTACGGAGAGCAGGCGTGCAAAGTACTTCACCTGCCCTACGAAGCTTTCCTGATCCTCGAAGTTTTAACATAGTGGGCAGCGTAGTAGTGTTATGTCAAAGATAAAACGTCGGGTTAAGTCATCTGACGAGTTTGTCAAAAAATATACCAATGTAGATGATTGGGATGATCCCGGATCGACTCGTCTGATGACTCTCTCACACTTTTACAGTTGACACGACAGTAGGGCCTTGCTGAGTTTAAAATCTCTTGGTGTAGTATTCGGGTTAAAGCGGTTGTGTCTCACGCATGTAATAACATTAAAAACTATTTTAAAAATGACTGGACCAGCGATTGCAAAATGAAGATGATTCCACTATTCCAGTTTGTAAAAAAAATGGTTACTGGTTTGGTATGTCGGTAGCTGAAACTTCCCAAAGGTTTTTCAGACTCCCTGGTTGAGAAAACAATGAAGCCGTTCATTTCCTCACGGAATTGTTTGAAATTCATGATATTTTTTTAAATCATGAAAAAGCTGTCGATATCAATAGATGAAAACCGTTCAAACCGGTACTTTTAAAAAAAGAAACTCCAAAAAGCACGATACATTAATGCCGGAAAAAAAGATAAATGAACGACAGGAAAAAATACTGGAACTGACACGATCTTTCTGTCAGGAAAAATTGGACGATGAGTATTTACAGTTATGCGAGAAATTGATCAGTAAGATGGGTAGAAAAAAAGTGGTGCCTTTCAAACGGGGGAAGCTCGATATTTGGGCCGCGGCGGTTGTTCATGCTGTTGGATCTGTAAACTTTTTGTTCGACAAATCTTTTGAACCCTATGTATCGGTTTCTGATATCAATGACTATTTTGAGACCAGCAGTTCCACAGTGTCTCAAAAGTCAAAAAAAATCAGAGATATGTTCAATATGAGCTACTTTGATTCCAATTTTTCGAGTCAAAAAATGAATGATAACAATCCCTTCAATAATTTGGTGATGATTGACGGATTCATGGTTTCGTTGGACTCGCTGCCTGATGAGCTACAGGAGAAGGTAAAGAAAGTCCGGGCAGAAGGTGGAGATATCGAGTTTCGTACGGAAAAGTGAAATCCACTTTAAAAGCTTAGCCTGCGCCCCGAAGTACTATTAGGCGCAAGGCTTCGAAGCATAAACATTGGTTTAGCAAGACCTTGCCAAAACCAAATTTCACTGCCCGAAAAAAAGGATCTTGGTGAATAAAGCAGGTTAGAGATCCAGCGTCATCTGATTCGCTTTTCGAATTTCATCATAAAAACGATTTCTCTTTTTGAATAACTTTTCAAAATAGACGATTTTCCGGTCGCGGTAATCATAAATTACCGGAAGTCGGTTTGACCGGGTGATCCGGCCGATATATTGAATCAACTTTCCTTTGAAGGCGAAAGGATAGACTAAAAAGAGACTGTCGAACTGATCCACGTCAATGCCTTCACCAAAAAACTGCCCGGTGGAAAGCACGATTTGAAAGTGGCCTGCCAGAATTTGTTTCATTTTTGACTGCTGGCTTCCTTTAGAATCGTCCCCGCTCAGGGTTATGGTTTCAAACCGGTCTTTCAAGTAAAGATTCAGAACGTTAATATGCGCTTTTCGCTCAGTAAGCAGCAAAATTTTCTTTTTCTGCTCTATTACCTTTGAAAGGTCATTAACAATCAGCTGATTCCGGGCGGTATCATATACCAAAATCTGTGACAGGGTTTCATAATCATCGATTCTGTAGTCAAAAGGTGCCTGAAGGCCGGTTTCTCTGATGTTGATCTGAATGGTTGCGGTTTGATCTGAATCGAGATATTCAGAAGTGATTTCAGACAAAATATTTCCGATAAAAATGTAAATCAGATTTTCATCATTATTCTTTCGCATCGGTGTGGCTGTGAGTCCATACAAATAATAGGAGTTGTATCGGGTAATGGTCTCGCGAAATGTTTTGGCCGGAACATGATGACACTCATCCACAATGATCGTTCCGAATGAACTCTCTATTTTGCCGCTGATCTCATGCTGTTTCAGAGTTTGAATCATTCCCACTGATATCTCTTTCCCTTCATTTTTATGGGACCCGGAATACTTTCCAATATCTCTATCAGGTATCCCTAAAAAAGATTCGATTCGGTCAATCCACTGGTCGAAGAGTTGCTTGCGGTGCACAACGATCAGGGCAGGCTGCTGTTTACGGGCGATGAGTTCCAATCCCATGATCGTTTTTCCTGATCCGGGCGATGCTACAATCACACCAAAATCCTTCTTTTTTGTGGGTTCAAGGGCTTTTTCCTGCCAATGATGGAGTTGAATACCCGAATGGAAGGTAACCGGTGAGAGTTTTTTTCGTTGATCCTCTAAGTTAAACGGAATTCCATTCTTTTTGGAATATGTAACCAAATTCGGCAGGAACCCCCTGGGTATGGTAATGCTGCCATCCTTTTCTCCGATCAGGTTAAAGTACTTTTCGGTCTGCCAGGTACTTCGGCCCACCTTCTTTTTCATCAGGTAGTCTGAATTGATAAAGTTCAGTTTATCCCGGATGTACCTGGTGATTTCCGGAGTGAGATTTTCTTTGTTCAGGAAGACCTGATTACCAAGAATAATTTTGAGGATCTCACCGGATGAAGAAACCGTTTCGGATGACTTTTTGGGGCGCTGGTGAATTGAACGGTAGATTTGATCGAGCTCAGTACGTGTTGTTTTCTGAATGATCTCCAGGAAGCTCCACTGATCATCAAAAGCCTCACCGGATTCGGGATCAATAAAACAGGTGTTTCCTTCAGACATCCGGTTTTTGTTGAGAGGCAGAGCAATGAGGTTCCCGAATTCCTTGCCAGAATGTGAATCCTGGTTAGGAAACAGCCGGTCGAAGCTGGCATCTTTTTCAAAATCCGAGAGAATACCGGCATCACGCAACAAGTGAAAAGCAATTTTTCGGTTCTTCCAGGCGGGATAGGGTTCCTGGAAAAAGACCCATACATGGCCACCATTGCCGGACCTGGATCGCTCTAAATATGCGGGAAGTTTGTGCTGTTTGCACACATGAATAAAGCGGAGGCTTTCCTCCATCCAGTTTTCCTTGTCAAAATCAGCAGCTAAAAAACAGGAGTTGTTATTCTTCAACAGAGGATAGATCCCAACAGTCTCTTTTCCCAGCAGATGATTTTTTAAGACTTGCGGAGTAAGAGGAGCTAACGTTTTATACTTGAAGTTCTGAAATGTCCCGCCGAGCGCTTTGTGCTTCTCATATCTGTCCCAATCCACATCGTAGGCAGGCATATATCCACTATGGCTCTCTTTTTCCCATCTCCGGGCATAGACATCTTCCCGTCCCTTAAAAAGAGATTGGAAGAGTTGTATCTGTTTGTTGGAAATGGACATATAGACATTGCTTGGTGCAAAAAGTGAGCTATTCTAAAGATAGAAAAGAATGTCATACAATTTTTTAATAGAAGCAGGGGGGAGGTTCGTGAAATATTTACGGTTCTTATAAGCTATTTCAATCATCAGTGAAGTATGTTTATTTCTGAAGCCGAACATGTCATAAACGGTTTTCTCCCTATGTTATGGCTCTGCTAAAAATGCAGATGCCATTACGATTTACCTCCTCTTTTCGAGATCAGGCCGGCATCCTGTATTTTTCTGCCAAGTTCATCATCTGAAGCCAGTTTTAATATATCCTTGTCCAGCCCCAGGGCTACCAGTACCTGAAGATAGTTTCCCATCGCCACACCGGGATCACCCTTTTCGATTCTCCAGAGTGTTGATGTACCGATATCTGCTCGTTCCGAGACTTGTTCAGCGCTCAGCTTTCTACGTAACCGGGCCAGCTTCGAAGGGCAGGTGTTCCTGTCAACCGATTCAAGGCCGCTTCAAATGCCATTCCCTCAAAAGTATACTGACACACTTCTTTTTGGTCATCTTTCAACCAGTTCATAGCCCAACAAATAAGTTCTAAAAACTGAACGAAATCAGACCGGAGAGACTTCTGCTGTTATCGTTTGGCTGCCCACACAAAAACTCTATGTTTAGGCTTCCAGGAGCAGGGGTACAACAAGCATCATGCTAATCTAAACTTTCTAATCGACATACGTTTGACTGCTACATTCCAATTTGGTTTAATCTTGAATGCCCTTTTTTTCTTGTTCTATGGGTTACAGTCTCAGAATTCGCAGGTAATGAAAGATGAATTTATGCGATTCGGCCTGACTGATTCACAGCGGAAGCTTACCGGTAATTTGCAGATAGCAGGATCAGCCGGTCTGCTGGCGGGCTTGATTTTTCCGGTCGTCGGATTACTGGCTGCTGTCGGTTTTACTGCCATGATGCTGGTTGCCTTCATCGTTCGCTTAAAGATTAAAGACAGCGTAGTTCAATCCCTGCCTTCAGTTATTTTTATGCTGATCAATGCGTGGCTGTCAATCGCATTTTATAACTTATTATAACCAAACTTCCCTTCGCGTAGAGTTGCAGAATGCAAGCCCTGTTTTCCTTCTTTTCAAATAAGAGGAGTCATTGAACGTAAATTTTTCCAGAATCCTTATAAAAGTGCTATCCCAAGAGATAAAACCAAAAAAGTAAATGCCGGAAGTGACTTCTTCAGGGGGTCACTGATTTTTATATGCATGGATACAGCTCCCAGCATCAAAAATGCGATTCCGTAAGCGGCAAAGGCTTCAAACTGCGGATAGAAAATTGAGGCTAAGAGAAGAATTGCCAAGGCAACTTTAGCCGTGCCAATTGTATACATAAACCATACCGGAAGACCATAGGTTTTGAACTCCTCCACAATATTATTTGCATCACCACCCCTCCAGGCCGTGGATTTTTTCGAACGGACCAGCCATACGTTGAGGATACTTAATCCAACGATGAGTTTTAATGCTATAATCAAATATTCCATGATCAAATCCCCTGTAATTAAATGTAATGGTTAATTGTGGTAAGAATGTACAACCGAAACTTAAGCCTTTTTAATCATTCTCTTGTAAGAGAACCGATTGGATTATATTTACGTTCATTGGCCTCAAAGATTTAACTAAGGTGCTATCCACCGAATCGTCTCATTTTTCTCTCGAATGATTTTCTCGGCTCTGATATGTTTGACTCCATCCAGCTGTAAAAATTCCATACGTATCGCTTTTATTTTGATAAGGCAAAAGTTTGGAGTGTTTTCTAAATGCCAGAAATATGCCTCTTCCGGGCTCTCAATCTCTGCCCCCGGCGCAACAACGGACGTGTATGAGTGGGGGCTTTTACTTCCTTGGTCCTTCCAGTTCTGCTTAAACTCTTCACCTGCTTTAATGATAGCAGCATTGCCAGTGACTCTGAGCTGCAGCCTCATTTTGTCATGGTAAAAAAGAAGACTTACAGAATTATTATCCAAGCTGTCCCTGGAAATAGAACGTAGAACTGAATCTGCAGATAAACTGACGATCGTTGGTCTGTGGGGAAGATTAATTCTGAAACCTTCATCGATCAGATGGCCGTAACTGATTGTAAGCGAACACTTTGAAATGATTATTTCAGAAGCATCCGGGCTCCAAACTGTCCCATACGGCTTAATTCATCTTGCATCCGGAGAACTGGCCTATATCACAAAACGAATTGACCGTGATGATAAGGGGAACAAGTTTGCTATGGAAGATATGTGTCAGCTTACCGGCCGGTTGACGGAAGACAAATTCAAAGGCTCGCATGAAAAAATTGCGAAAACCATAAAGAAATTTTCAACCTACTTTTCACTCAGCAACCTCTTGTTCATCCATGCAATAGCAGAACCGGTTTTAAAATATTTCTCTAAAGCAATTGCAGTTTCTTCTTCCTGAACCGCAATATAGCTGTCAACCATATAAGGCCGTCGGGATTTTGTAGCTATAACCTTGCCTGCATTATGGTCCTTCAAACGCTCTCTCAAATCTGATGAATGCCCCACATAATACCAATCCTCAACAGTACTCTTTAGGATATAAACGTAGTACATCGTTTCTTGAATTAATGATCCCCATATCCATAGTAAAAAAACAGGCAAACTATACCCACTCTAAAGC
The DNA here is from genome assembly GCA_020832285.1 of Balneolaceae bacterium. GTDB lineage: Bacteria > Bacteroidota > Rhodothermia > Balneolales > Balneolaceae > Rhodohalobacter. The sequence goes on along the minus strand of JAFIFB010000030.1, from coordinate 290 downwards.
TTCAGAGCAGAACGTGCCTGCACTCCGAAGCTTTTGCGTAGGAGTGGGCCCGGCAGGACTTGAACCGCGAAGCACTGCTTCGCAATGTCAACGTCTGGATTTGAAAAGTTGAATCCAAAACGTCAGCAGAGCTCGTATGTTGAACAACGCTGAGGTAGGATGATGTGGGCCCGGCAGGACTTGAACCTGCGACCACTCCGTTATGAGCGGAGCGCTCTAACCAACTGAGCTACAGGCCCGTCGGGGCTCTCGCCCTCGGGCGGGCAGTATAGACCCCGGCCCGGCGGTCG
>JAFIFB010000027.1 GCA_020832285.1 Balneolaceae bacterium | reverse complement strand
CAGCAGCAGGTTTTCTGATTGCGGAAATCTTTTCAATCCCGATTTTACAACTTCATCGGCTTTCTCCCACTCCTCAAGCTGGATAAATATGTAGGCAAGGTTATTGTGAACATGGACATCCTTCTGATCAAATCCCCTTGCTCTCTGGAATGAACCGGCGGCAGACCATAGGTCTCCTTTTTCGAATGATTCGGCTGCAAGCTGCTGATAGAGCCGGCTGATATATTGCCCGATGGCCTCTGCCTGAATGCCATCAATCTGACCGGAGCCTGTGCGATTCAACTCTACCCAAACCTCCTCAAAAACGGGGATCGCTTTTCTTACATCGGCCTGAATGAGAGCTTCTCCCTTCATCACTTTCAGCCGTAAAAAGTCAGGATGTTCGTCAAGTCCTTCTTCCGCCCAACGGAGGGCTTTTTCGGTTTCACCATTCAGCAGGTGTGAACTCACAATATAGGTGTACAGGTCGCGCTGCGGATTAGGGTATTGCAGAGCCATTTCAAAATGGCGTATGGCCTCATCATACTCTTTCAGCTCATAATGCAAAAGCCCTTGCTGGGTGAAATAGTGGGAGGATTGGGCTGGGAGAATGGCGGGAAACAGCAGTAAAAATAATATGCTAAGGAGTCTGAACAGATATTTTTTATTGATTGCAGAAAAAGTTGCATTAAAGAAAGTCCCCTCCTTGGGAAGGAGGGGAGTATTACATTTGCTAAATCTTTGCAGTAAGGCCTTTTTCATGAATCTATCTCCATCGGTATACATCATCTCCTCACCGCCTGAACGGCCACAGCTGTGCGGGCTTCGCGGCCGGTGTGATCATATGGAAAAACCTTGAACCACTGACCGGCTTCGCTTTCGGGATGAATGAAACGCAGCTCGCCTTCCCCGGCCTCCCCGATGGGCTCGAATATTCCGGTGGCGATGCCGGATCGATAAATCCGGTACCCTTTCACCTGGGAATCATCCAAAATCTGCCACTGCAAAATCACACCCTCTTCAGTAGATATGGCTTGAACATTCCTTGTCCGCTCCGGCGGATGCAGCCTGTGTGTGGCAATGGGTTCGGCAAGTGTTGGTACCGATTCATTCCCGACTGAATCCACGGCGGTAATGGAGAACACATATTCCCTGTTCAGCTCAATGGAGGAATCACGAAAGAAACGATTACCTCGCCCGCTCTCATTCAGGAGCACTGTTTCTTCTGAACCGGTTTCCTGCCTGTAGAGCCTGTAGTTGGTCACATCACCTGAAAGGGATGCATTCCAGGTAACCTGCACAGATTCTCCGTTTCTCATCCGGGTTTGTACAGAGGTAGGCGGATCGGGAGGAGTGAGGACAGGAATCTGAATTTCTGTCCATGTTGTATCGCTTCGGTTTCCGTTACGGCCAACGGCTACCACACCATATTCCAGGAATACCCCTTCGCGGAATCCGTCTGCACCATAACCGGTATCCACAATTGTTCCATCAAGAAGTGCGGTTTGGTTGACCTGATCGTACAACCCGCCGGCTGCCGGATGGATCTGCCGCCTCAGAACCTGGAATGTGCGTAATTGTTCTGCATCTGCGGGTTCATTCCAGTTCAGGGACACAAATTTTTGATCGTTGTCAAATTCTGCATTCAGCCCACTTACCGGATCAGGTGTTGTGGAATCCCAGATATAGATGTGCGTTGGGTTGGAGAGTTCACTTTCATTGCCATTTTCATCAACAGCGGTGACTGCATACCGGTATTGGCCGCCGGGAATGGGATCAGCATGCCTATAGAAGGTTTGCAACGGCGGCAGCAGTTCATCCGTGAGCCGTGTGTACTCTTCCTCTTCACCCAAAGCCGAATATACATGATATCCGGCCAGGTCAATTTCCGGACTGACCGGCCAGGTGATGTCACTTTCATAATCATCGGTAAGGCTGCTTTGAACCCCGCTGATGATAGCCGGGGCAATATTGTCTGTTACCAACAGTCGAATAATTTCACTTCGATCAGACGGCTGCCCGGAGATGTCCACCGCTTCAACCCAAAACTCATATTCCCGTTCTAAACGGGGTACGTTAAAGTTTTTTCTGAAGTCTCTGTCACCGAGCGTCCGGGCCAGGATAGCATTCGTCACATCTTCCACGGCTCCGCTTTCCACATCTCTGTAAAAGGTTCTGAACCGGATGGTGTTCATGGTTTCGGGCCGGTCTTCAGGGGTGGGAAATTGCCAGTCAAGGGTAATGCGCCTGCCTTCATTTTCAGCCTGAACCGCAGTTGGCGCAATCGGTTTTTCCGGGGTGATGAGGGCGGAACCTTCGATGATCTGGCCGGTTGGCCGTTCGAGGTCATTTACAATCTCGAACCGGTACGATACCTGTGAACCAATGGGCGCATCATAGTCGGTGTAAGAGCGTCCAAGCTCACGCGCAAGTTCCGGTATGGCAGCATGGGTAATGGTATTTTGAATGGTTTGCGCCCTCAGCGATAAAAAGATGCCCTGAGGATCGTCACGGTTTAGTTCTTCGGCGATAAAAGTGAACATCGGGCCAAGCCGCCGCTCAAGCTGATACCCGTTCTGCACGGGGAAAACCGGGGTTTCGGTTAATTTTTCCCACTCTCCATTTTCCACTTTACGGTGTACAAGAAATCCATGGGAAAGCGGTATGGCGGTGTTATGCAGAATGTACACCGAGCCATCCTCACGGGTGAGGATAATCATTTCAAGAATGTGGTCACTCTGCTGTGCCGCGAGTTGAAACGGCAACAGGGTGAGTAGTGCAATGAATAAAACAGTACCTGATTGTAGAATTTTTTGAAGCATAATGATTTGATGGTTTGGTACTGGGTAATGCGTAGATTAGAGGTTAATCACGACATCTCGGCTCCACTTGGCGTCCCGACAAAAAAGCGTTGGGACTTCTTGTTGCACCTGTCTGCCGGTGAGATATGCAAGGTTATCTTTAAGGAAAATAGCCAGGCAGGCTCGATGAAGCGCATTTAATTCCACCCCGTCAGTTCGAGCGCAATATAAGTGAGCGGAGCGAACTGAAATGAAGACGAGAACCCGTTGCTACGACTTGGGAGCTATGTATAAAGATTGTCACAAGCAGATTCTCATTTCATTTGTTGGTTATTGATTTTGTCCGAATGAAGAGCAATACAATTTTTAAGGGGACAATATTTATATCCATTGCTGTTCCTTCACTGTAGGAGAGGGAGTATCAGCCCTTCTTATCTAAGCTTCTGTGTAGCTATAGTTTGTTTTGTTCAATCTTAGTTATTGAAAAAAATTATTAAAATCATCTTTATTCTATACTTTTGAATGTTTCACTCATTTTAAATCCTTCAATTATTCGAAATTCAATATCAGATTTAAAAAATCATTGTTTTGTTTTCTTCCCTCTCCGTATGCCCATAAAAATAACTCTATACCAAGCAATGATGGGTTAAATTCAACACCATATTGGTTGGCATCTTTATATTTCATGTCTTCAGGACCACCATATTTAAAAGTATCTATTAACTGTTCTTTACTTAGCCCCCAAATAGAATGTTGAAAGATTTGATGGAGGTTGCCAATTTCATTTGGTTGTAAAGAAATTGATTTAATCCAGCTCTCGATAGAAACATAAATTTTCATTTTATTCCTGTCAGAAGAGACCCCTATGTTTAAATTCTGACCATTAAAATGATGTTTTAAGGCATGATAAAATAGATAATGAGTTCGTAGTTGATATGAAGATAACTTGTTGACAATTGAAATTATATATGCCCCTCTGTCATCTCTACTTATACCGCTTCTAGATGACGCGAGTATACCTCCAAAATAATCTGCTTGAAGTTCTTCCTCACACCATGCACCATCTTCTAAAATACTTTTTAAAATTTTTGGGGGAACTCTTCCTGGTTCCTCAATTCTTTGTCCTAATTTCTCTTCTGCAATTTTAAAAATTCGCTTGGTATTTTCAACTTTTTTCACTGTCCATTCTTTAATACCCTCGCCAATATATTCTGATGTAGGTCCCAAAATTTTTTCGATTACTTTAGCACCGCCAATAGCACCACCCAATAACGTTAGTCCTGTTCCAGTATCCATTTATAATAATTGTAGTTAATTTTTCTAAATAACACCATTACAATCATAAACTAATAATCTTGCCTTGACAAATTAAAAAGAAAATCATAGCTGAAAAATCAAACCTATTTTTTTAATTTTATGCCGAAGATAGATGAGCCAATAAACTTTTGACTTATCGGTATGACTCCCATGCGTTCAAACCTGCCTCATCGGTAGACAGGTGGAGAATAGGCATGTGAATTTGAGAACCGATCCTTCAAGCACCAACCCTTTAAAACCAAATCAAGAAATCTGTTATTAATCTCCAAAATACCACCTGAACCTCGCTTTCGTTTTTACTACATTGTAGATTCAATCAATTTTTTAGCCATGACAACACTCCAGAAAAAACAGAAACTCATCGAAGAAACCGAAAAACTTACAGATGATGATTTTATTGAGTATCTGCTCCGGTTAATTGAAAGTGAAACAGACTCTGACGATTTAAAAATCTATCCACTTACAGAGATGGAAAAAAAAGCCATTGATGAAGCAGAAACGGATATCAAAGAAGGCAAAGTTATCACAAATAAAGAGGCCGATGAGCAAATTAAATCATGGCTTTAGACATAATTTGGACAATTTCTGCTCAGAAAGATCGAATCAGAGTATTCGAATACTGGAATGAACGCACACAATCAAGAGAATATTCACAAAAATTAAACAGATCGATTAGCCACAGAATATCATTGATTAAAGAGTACCCATCAGCCGGTTTGTCTACTGACAAGCCTGGAGTTCGATTCCATGTCATTGCCCGCCATTACAAGTTATTTTATAGGATACAAGAAAATAACGCTTACTATATTGCGATTTTGGGATACCCGTCAGAACCCGGATAAACTAAAACTACTTCCGTAAGGTCAATGATTAGATTTACTTATAACGATGTCTGGAACAGAATTCAATTCTCAACCCAACCTGAACAGACGCTGTCAGGAGCTTCGCACGCTGACAGGTCGGTTCAAACCGGCTAACCCAATCCATACCCTCGTTGCACCCTCTACGGTATAAACGGGCCGTTCACCGGATACACCGTCTGTACTGTGGTTAACCCGCTTCCGTTGGTGGTGCGCACTTTTATGCGGTACTGCGTGTTCGGATTATTAAAATTGAGGGATGGTGAAATAACCGGGTTCAAACTGAATGTACCTTGTCTCGGTTCATCATATTCGGCCAGTACAAAATGTTCGAATCCGGCAAGGATGGAAATATCAGACCAGCTCTGTGTTGGGCTTGTCCTACGTTCTACCCAATATTCTACTTTCAGTATCCCGGATTCCGGATCTGTGATGTTAATGACTGTAACCCGGAACCGGTTCTGGAGCTGGCCTCCCTGCTGATGGTTATGAAAGGTGTTATACCTCAAATCAACCGTTGCAGGCGGCGGCGGGGTGGTGTCGAAAATGAGCGGGCCGGTGGCGGCGATGTTGGATGCCATCCCGAGGGTATTTACACTTCGGTAGAAGATATAGAACGGTTCTTTGATACCCAGTGCTTCGATATCTTGCAGGGTTACTTCAAAAAACCGGTGGTAGGATACAGTATGGCTTTGATACAGTTGAAGTGATCTCTGATAATCCCAATTTAAATCAACCTCACTGCCGCCGGGGAATGGCCGGATATATGAACCGCCTTTAGGATCGGTGCCGATTGCGTATTGTATTCCAATCAGGTCTGATTCGGGATCGAATGGTGGCTCGGTAACAAACACCCTGATTCTGTCTGTGTACGGTTTTGCTCTCATAATTCCGGTTTGCGGAATGGTATAATCGATAAGTTGATACGGCCCGAATGTGTTGATCTCACCAATATTTCCGGCATGATCCACAGCGCGGACGTGCCAGTAGATATCTTCCCCGATTTCAAAATCGGGATCGAAAATGATCAGTTCATCTCCGGTAAAGGATTCTGCCAACTGTGCGAATTGATGCGGCTGGATGCTCTCTTCACCCCTAAGTACATACTCAAAGTGCGACAGCCCAGAGGTACTGACGGGTGGGTCGCCATCGAATAACCTGTCATCAGGGGTCACTGTAAAAGCCTGTAT
>JAFIFB010000024.1 GCA_020832285.1 Balneolaceae bacterium | reverse complement strand
CGAGGTGTATGTACTGAGCAAGGATGAGGGAGGGCGTCACACGCCGTTTTTCAAGGGTTATCGCCCGCAGTTTTATTTCCGTACCACGGATGTGACCGGAGCCTGTGAGCTTCCTGAGGGAGTGGAGATGGTGATGCCGGGTGACAATGTGAAGATGGATGTGAAGCTGATCCAGCCGGTGGCAATGGAGCCAGGCTTGCGTTTTGCGATACGTGAAGGCGGACGCACAGTAGGCGCCGGTGTGGTAAGTAAAATTAATGATTGATGAATATTGAGCATCGAACGAATGATTAATGAATGCACAAGAGATGAATATTGAATTCTTTTGCATTTTGAATTCAGCATTCGGTGTTCGTTATTCTTACGGGTGTAGCTCAGTTGGTAGAGCACTGGTCTCCAAAACCAGGTGTCGGGAGTTCGAGTCTCTCCACCCGTGCTACTTTCAAGTTTGAATATTTTATGAGAAAAATAAAGAATTTTATAGATGATGTTCGGAAGGAGATGGCCAAAGTTTCATGGCCTACTCAGCAGGAGCTGATAGACAACACAATTATTGTGATTGTGTTTACAATAATTGTTTCTGTATTTATCTTTGGGGTTGACCAGGTTTATAGTACTATTCTGGAGGCAATTTACCGATGATGAGTTCTGAAACGGGAACAGACGACAACGGGTATGATTGGTATGTGGTACGCTGCTTTTCCAGTCATGAAAAAAAAGTGAAAGAGTTTCTTACCCGCGAGATAGAAGATCTCGAACTTGAACATAAAATCAGAGAAATTTTAATACCCACAGAAACTGTTGTGGAAATACGGTCAGGTAAAAAAAGAAGTAAAGAGAAGAATTTTTTCCCCGGTTACATACTTGTTAATACACGATATGACGAAGAGGTTAATAATTTGATTCAATCGGCTCCATCCTGTCTCGGTTTTTTAAAGGCGGGCCGAAATGATGCTACCCCAACGCCACTTAAAAAAAATGAAGTAGATCGAATTCTTGGCCGTGTTCATGACAGCCAGGAAGTGGCAGAAAAGGGTGGCACAATTAAAATTCCCTATAAAGAAGGAGACCTTGTTAAAGTTATCGACGGACCTTTTAAAGAATTTGATGGTACAGTACAAGAGGTGCTGCCCGATAAGCTCAAGCTTCGGGTACTTGTAAGTATCTTCGGCAGAAAAACCCCGGTTGAGGTTGACCTGAATCAGGTTGAATCAACCACCTAAGAACTTAAACGTGAGCTATTACGCAGCAAACAGAAGCATGAATCGCTAATGGATTCCATATGGCAAAAAAAGTAGACAGAGTGCTTAAACTCCAGATAGTTGGAGGGCAGGCAAACCCTGCTCCACCGGTAGGCCCCGCTTTAGGCCAGGCCGGAATCAATATTATGGAGTTTTGTAAAGCATTTAATGCACAAACCCAAGATAAAGCAGGTACAATCATTCCTGTTGAGATCACGGTATATGGCGACAAGTCTTTTTCATTTAAAACGAAGACACCACCGGCTGCCGTACTCCTGAAACAGGCTGCAAAAATCAAATCCGGATCCGGAGAGCCGAACCGAGCTAAAGTCGGAAAGGTAACCTGGACTCAGTGTAAGGAAATTGCAGAACAAAAAATGGAAGATCTCAACGCGTTTGAAATAGAAAGCGCAGCAGAAATGATTGCTGGAACTGCCAGAAGTATGGGTTTGAGAGTAATCCGTGATAAATAAGAGGATTTAGAAATGGCAAAAAGAGGTAAGAAATATCAGCAGGTCGCTGAATTAATTGATCCTGACCTGGAATACACCGTTGAAGAAGCCTGTGACCTTGTTAAAAAAACAAGTACAGCATCTTTTGATGAATCCGTTGATCTCGATCTTCGGTTAGGTGTAGACCCGCGTCATGCCGATCAGATGGTTCGTGGTACTGTTTCTCTTCCGCATGGAACTGGTAAAATAGTTCGTGTGCTCGCGTTGGTTAATGAAGCCAAACAAGAAGAAGCAACAGAGGCCGGAGCCGATTACGTAGGCCTGGATGAATACATCACAAAAATTGAAGAAGGTTGGGCCGATATTGATGTAATTGTGGCCACACCGGATGTTATGGGTAAAATCGGTAAACTTGGACGCCATCTCGGCCCTAGAGGACTGATGCCTAACCCGAAAAGCGGCACAGTGACAATGGATGTAGCCGATGCAGTGAATGAATTTAAAGCCGGTAAAATTGACTTTAGGGTTGATAAAGCAGGTATTCTTCATACATCAGTCGGAAAAGCAAGTTTTGATGCAAATGCTTTGCGTGAAAACCTGGTTTCTTTTCTGCAAACCATTATTAAAATGAGGCCGGCATCCGCAAAAGGTATTTACATCAGAAGTGCATTTTTAAGCACCACGATGGGGCCCAGCATACCAATCAGCCGATCATCTATCACTTCAATTTAGAAATTAACAGGTTAGAACAATGCCGACATTATCAGACAAAAAGGCAATTGTAGAAGAAATTACCGACCAACTGAACAGCTCAAACGCAGTTTACATCGCAAATTATAAAAAGATGTCTGTGGCGGATATGGCCAAACTGCGCGGGGAATTCAGAAAAGGTAATGTGCTCTTTAAGGTGTATAAGAATACACTGATAAAAAGAGCTATGGATGCAATTGGCGGATATGAAGAACTCTATCAACATCTGGAAGATCAAAATGGTTTTGCATTTGTAGATGAAGAGCTGGCTGCACCTGCTAAAGTGCTGAAGGATTACATCAAAGATCATAAAAAGCCGCAATTTAAAGCAGCTTTAATTGATGGAGACTATTACAATGAAGACCAGTTAGACACCCTCGCTTCTATGAAGTCGAAAAATGAAGTGATTGGTGATATTGTTGGTCTGTTAATGGCACCGATATCCAATATTGTAAGTGGATTACAGGCACAGGGTAGTAACATTGCAGGAGCTGTACAAACCATCGCTGAAAAAGGCGAAAAATAAATTCAATACTTTTTAAACTTTTTAAATTAAACCGACCAACGGAGAATAATAAAAATGGCTGACGTTAAAGAACTCGCAGAACAACTCGTTAACCTGACAATTAAAGAAGCAAACGAACTTGCAAAAGTTCTCGAAGAAGAATACGACATTAAACCAGCTGCAGCTGCAGTCGCAGTAGCAGGACCAGCAGCTGGTGGTGATGCAGGTGCAGAAGAAGAGAAGGACGAATTTGATGTTATTCTTAAATCTGCCGGTGCCAAGAAAATTGCCGTTATTAAAGAAGTTCGTGCAATTACAGGTCTTGGCCTTAAAGAAGCAAAAGAGCTTGTAGACGGCGCACCAAATGCTGTTAAAGAGGCTGTATCGAAAGATGAAGCTGAAGAGCTGAAAAATAGACTCGAAGAAGCCGGCGCTGAGATCGAACTGAAGTAAGTTTGCAGTTTTACTTGCAGTATAATGTTGCCATAGCCGGCACCCCGAAAAATCGGGGTGCCGGCTTTTGGCATCTTATTTCCATGTGAGGGATATCTTGTTCCAAGAGCAGTGAACTAAACAAAAGAGAACTCACATTTTGACACATTTTTTTAATTAAAGGAGAACTTCCTTTTGAGTACAACTATGGAGAAAATCCCGTTTACCGACCGCCTTTCATTCGGCAGAATTAAAAATGTAATAGATTACCCCGACTTTTTAGATATACAGCTCGAATCATTCAACAACTTTGCCCAGCTTGATGTTGCACCAAATGATCGTGTTGACCAGGGGTTACAACGAATTTTTAATGAGAACTTTCCGATACAGGATTCCAGAGAAACTCATATTCTCGAGTTTATCTATTATGCTGTAGATACACCGAAATACAACATCAGGGAATGTCAGGAAAGAGGACTTACTTACGCCGTGCCACTGAAGGCAAGGCTGAGGCTCTCTTCTGTTGACAGTACCGATGAGGCATCCGAAACAATCGAACAGGAAGTGTTTTTGGGCGATTTACCCTGGATGACTGAGCGTGGTACGTTCATTATTAACGGTGCAGAACGCGTAATTGTTAGTCAGTTACACCGCTCTCCCGGCGTGTTTTTCGGGCAGAATATCCACCCGAACGGAACGCAACTTTATTCAGCTCGTGTGATTCCTTTCAAGGGTTCCTGGATTGAGTTTACCAATGACATACGTGATGTACTCTGGGCATATATCGACAGAAAAAAGAAAATTCCGGCCACGACTCTGCTAAGAGCACTCGGTTTTTCAACAGATTTTGATATTCTGAACCTTTTTGAACTTTCTGAAGAAATATCTTTCGGTGGTAAAAAAACATACAATGATAAACTGGTTGGTAAGCGTCTTGCTACCGATATCATTGTTGAAGTAAACGAAGAAGTAGTAGATGATGAAACCGGTGAAATAACCGAAGCTACTAACAGAAAAGTTCTTCTTGAAAGAGATCACGAATTAACCGAAGACGATTTTGGAATCCTGAAAGAAGCCGATTTGAAAAAAGTGCTGGTACAGAAAATCGGCACGGAAGAATCTGAGCGCTCTGTAATCATGAATACTCTCAGGAAAGACCCATCTCATAACGATGTGACTGCACTTTCCGAGGTTTATCAGCAAATCCGAACCGGTGAGATGCCCGACCCGGAAACAGCGCGTCAGGTTTTGGAAAGACTATTCTTCAGTGACAAAAAGTATGATCTGGGTGAAGTAGGCCGCTACAGGCTCAACAAACGCCTGAAACTGAATGTGGATCCCGAAATCCAATACCTTACTAAAGAGGATGTAGTTGCGATTATCAAAGAGGTAATCCGGCTTAAGGAAATGAAATCACAGGTGGATGATATTGATCACCTTAGCAACCGCCGTGTGCGAACCGTGGGAGAACAGCTTGGTCAGCAGTTCGCCATCGGACTGGCACGTATGGCGCGAACAATCCGGGAAAGAATGAATTCCCGCGATGCCGAACAGCTTACACCTCAGGATCTTGTGAATGCAAGAACCATCTCAAGTGTAATCAACAGCTTTTTCGGCACCAATCAGCTATCGCAATTTATGGATCAGACCAATCCGGTTGCAGAGCTGACTCACAAGCGGCGAATGTCAGCATTGGGCCCAGGTGGTTTGACTCGAGAACGAGCCGGTTTTGAAGTTCGTGACGTTCACTACACTCACTACGGCCGCCTCTGTCCGATTGAAACACCGGAAGGTCCGAACATCGGTTTGATTACTTCGCTTTGTGTTCACGCCAAAGTGAATGATTTCGGATTTATCGAAACTCCTTACCGAAAAGTAAAAGAAGGAACGGTTACAAACGAGGTGCAATATCTGGCTGCTGAGCAGGAAGATGAAACCGTGATTGCCCAGGCCAACGCACCCCTGACAGAACAGAACACTTTTGAAAACGAAGCGATCTTCTCTCGGTTCAGAGACAGTAATGTTGGTCTTGCCAAACCGGAACAAGTTGAGTTTATGGATGTTTCGGCAAACCAGATTACATCGCTTGCAGCCGCACTGATTCCGTTTATTGAGCATGATGATGCAAACCGTGCACTGATGGGATCGAACATGCAGCGCCAGGCAGTACCATTATTACGCCCGGAATCACCGATTGTAGGAACCGGTCTTGAGCAGCGTGCAGCAAAAGACTCAAGAGCGATTATTTCTGCCGAAGGTGACGGGGAAGTGGTTTACGTGAGTGGTAATGAAATTCGCGTTAAATACCACCGTACCGAACTGGAGCAAAATTGCTTCTTCGATGATGGAGTCAAAAGTTATAAACTTCAAAAATTTGAACGCAGCAACCAGGACACGACTGTTAACCAACGCCCGATTGTAAGTGTAGGCGACAAAGTAAAAGAAAATCAGCCTATTGCTGATGGTTGTTCTACCGAGAAAGGTGAGCTGGCTCTCGGACGTAACCTTCTCGTTGCTTTCATGCCATGGAGAGGGTATAATTTTGAAGATGCGATTGTGATAAGTGAGCGCATCGTTCAGGATGATGTTTATACCTCAATCCATATTACCGAATTCGAACAGCAAGTTCGTGATACCAAGCGTGGTGAAGAGGAGTTAACCCGTGAAATTCCAAACGTTAGTGAGGAAGCTACCCGAAACCTTGATGAACGAGGTATCATCCGTGTGGGTGCGAAAGTTAACCACGGTGATATTCTTGTAGGTAAAATTACACCAAAAGGTGAAACCGATCCTACACCAGAAGAGAAACTCCTCCGTGCTATTTTTGGTGACAAAGCGGGTGATGTGAAGGATGCATCGCTGAAAACACCTCCGGGTGTTTCAGGTGTTGTGATCAATACGAAACTGTTCAGCCGTAAGCGTGATGAGCAGATATCCCGCAAAGAAGAGAAGAAAATGGTTGAGCAGGAAAATGAGCGTTATGCTCAGAAGCTGTCTGAACTCAACTCTAAATGGGCCGATAAAATGTACAGCCTGCTGAGGGATAAAACCTCTCCCGGTGTGTACAATTATGCGAGTGTAGAACTGATTCCTAAGGGTGAGAAATACAAAAAGTCCGTATTTGAAGAACTTGACCCCGTTAATATTAACGAAAATATTGACTGGGCAACAGACGATGAACTTGTGATGCATGTTCGCCTGCTGTTTAAAAATTATCGTGATCTTCGACGTGAAATCGATACGGAAGCCAAAAGGCGCAAGTATCAGATTCAGGTTGGAGACGAACTGCCTCCCGGAATTATCCAGAAGGCAAAAGTTTATGTTGCCAAGAAGCGTAAGATGCAAGTGGGTGACAAGATGGCCGGACGCCATGGAAATAAAGGTGTTATTGCCAAGGTTGTTCCTGTTGAAGATATGCCGTTTATGGAAGACGGAACTCCTGTAGATATCGTTCTGAACCCGCTGGGTGTACCTTCGCGTATGAACCTCGGCCAGATTTATGAAACCATTCTGGGATGGGCCGGATCAAAACTTGGCGTTAAATATGCATCGCCGATTTTTGATGGTGCTTCGTATGAACAGGTTCAGGAAGAGCTGAAAAAAGCTGGATTGCCGGAAGATGGCCGCGTTTACCTTTACGACGGACATTCAGGGCAAAAGCTGGATCAGAAAACCACGGTTGGTTATATGTACATGTTAAAACTGAATCACCTGGTTGAAGATAAGATGCACGCCCGTTCTATCGGTCCCTACTCGCTCATAACGCAGCAGCCACTTGGAGGTAAAGCACAGTTTGGTGGCCAGCGTCTTGGAGAGATGGAAGTTTGGGCACTCTATGCTTACGGAGCTGCAAATATTCTCAAGGAAATGCTCACTGTAAAAAGTGATGATGTGAAAGGACGATCTAAAGTATATGAAGCCATCGTGAAAGGTGAGAACCTGCCCGAAGGCGATATACCCGAATCGTTCAAAGTTTTATTACGTGAATTAATGGGTCTCGGTCTCGAAATCCATATTGACTAACGTTTGTTCTGTTAATTAAATCAAAAAAAACGGAGGTCTTCCTTTGCCTGCAACAAACACATTAACTGTTACAAAAGACTTTTCTAACATAGGGATTTCTTTGGCTTCGGCCGAAACGATTTTATCCCGTTCGCATGGAGAAGTTCTTACACCGGAAACGATCAATTACAGAACATTCAAGCCGGAAATGGATGGTCTTTTCTGTGAAAAAATCTTCGGCCCGGTAAAAGATTATGAATGCCACTGCGGAAAATACAAACGCATCCGTTATAAAGGGATTATCTGTGACAGATGCGGTGTTGAAGTAACCAGAAAAGCCGTTCGAAGAGAGCGCATGGGGCACATTACCCTTACCGTGCCTATTGTACATATCTGGTATTTCAAATCACTGCCAAGCAAAATAGCTTACTTACTTGGGTACTCATCAAAAAACCTCGAACGAATCGTTTATTACGAGACGTTTGTGGTGATTAATCCGGGGCTTGCCCGCGATCTTGGTTACAAGCGTGGTGATATGATATCCGAAGAAGAAAAATTCGATATTCTTGATCAGCTTCCTGAAGATCATAACGAGCTGGAGAATGACGATGAGGATAAATTTATTGTAAAAGATGGCGCCGAGGCTATCCAGGCCCTGCTGACCAATATGGATCTGGACGGTTTGGCATACACTCTTCGCGATGAGGTGAAAAATGAAACCTCGCAAATGCGCAAGAAGAAAAAGCTTAAGCGCCTTCAGGTAATTGAGTCGTTCAGAGCTGCCAACAAGCATACCGAAAATCATCCCGACTGGATGGTGCAGAGTGTAATACCGGTTATACCGCCGGAGTTACGTCCGCTTGTACCTCTTGAAGGAGGAAGGTTTGCGACATCCGACCTGAATGATCTTTACCGTCGAGTAATTATTCGTAATAACCGATTGAAGCGGTTAATTGATATCAAGGCGCCAGATGTGATTCTCCGTAATGAGAAACGCATGCTGCAGGAAGCCGTTGATTCACTTTACGATAACTCAAGAAAATCAAATGCAGTTCGCAACAACAACCGGCCCCTGAAATCTCTCAGTGATATGCTGAAGGGTAAAAGCGGTCGATTCCGTCAAAACCTTCTCGGGAAGAGGGTTGATTATTCCGGACGTTCCGTAATTGTGGTAGGTCCAGAACTGAAAATGCACGAATGCGGCCTTCCGAAAGAGATGGCCATAGAGCTATACAAACCGTTTGTGATCCGGCGTCTTATTGAGCGCGGTTATGTGAAGACAGTAAAAAGTGCCAAGAAGGTAGTTGACCGCCGGGACCAGGTGGTATGGGAGGTTCTTGAAAATGTAATTGACGGACATCCTGTTCTGCTAAACCGGGCACCGACACTTCACCGTCTTGGTATTCAGGCTTATCAGCCTGTACTGATTGAGGAGAAAGCAATCCGGCTCCATCCGCTTTCATGTACAGCGTTTAACGCTGACTTTGATGGTGACCAGATGGCGGTTCACCTGCCTTTGAGCCACGATGCGGTTCTTGAAGCATCAATCCTCATGCTTGGTTCACACAACATTCTCAGCCCGGCAAGTGGAGGCCCGATTGCAGTTCCTTCACAGGATATGGTGTTGGGAATTTACTACCTCACTAAAATGGGGACAGGTAAGCGCGGTGAAGGAAAAACTTTTTCCAGTACCGATGAAGTTGTTGTGGCTTACGACCAGGACAAAATTGAAGTGCATGCGAAAATCAATGTTCGTATTCCCAAAACCAACGAAAATGGTGAAAAAGAGTACGAAATTATCAAGACTACAACCGGTCGGGTATTGTTCAATGGGATTGTTCCGGAAGGAATTGATTTTGTGAACAAAACACTTGGCAAGAAAGAGTTACGTGTTCTCATTGGTGAAATTCACGGTGTGGCGGGTACTTCCAAGACAGCCGAATTTCTTGATAAAATGAAAACAATGGGCTTTGAAAGAGCTACCAGAGGTGGACTTTCATTTAGTCTTGAGGATATCATTATTCCGCAATTGAAGCAGGATCTGATTGACAAAGCTCAGAGCGAAGTGAGTGAAATTCAGGATCGTTACGAAATGGGTTTCATCACAGATAATGAGCGATACAACCAGGTGATTGACAAGTGGACCAGTACAACAAACCGTGTTTCGGAGACTCTGTTCCAAAGCCTGGCTGATGACATTGACGGCTTCAATTCGATTTTCATGATGGCCGATTCGGGTGCACGGGGTTCAAAAGAGCAGATACGTCAGCTTGGTGGTATGCGAGGCCTGATGGCCAAACCACAAAAAAGCTCGATGCAGCAGGGTAACGAAGTGATAGAAAACCCGATTCTGTCGAGTTTCCGTGAAGGGCTTACCGTACTTGAGTACTTTATATCTACTCACGGTGCTCGTAAAGGTCTGGCTGATACAGCCCTTAAAACGGCTGATGCCGGTTACCTTACCCGACGTCTGGTGGATGTTTCACAGGACATTATCATTAACGAAACAGACTGCGGAACACTGCGAGGTATTAAGATGCAGGCGCTGAAAGATAATGAAGACATTATCGAAAGCCTGGAAAACAGGATTATTGGCCGTGTGTCGATGCACGAAATCAAAGATCCGATTACAGACGATCATATCTGTGATTCCAATCAGCTGATTACAGAAAAAATCGCCAAGAAGATCGCTGAAACTTCTATCGAAGAGGTTGAGATCCGCTCAGTACTGACCTGTGAAACCGAACGCGGTGTATGTGCCAAGTGCTACGGCCGTGATATGGCCCGAAACACTCTTGTTGAAGTGGGTGAAGCCGTGGGTGTAATTGCTGCACAGTCTATCGGTGAACCAGGCACTCAGCTTACGCTCCGTACTTTCCACGTAGGTGGTACGGCATCACGTCTGGAGTCCGACTCGCAACACAAAGCCAAATTCGATGGCAAGATTGAGTTTGAAAATATCCGGGTTGTTGAGTTTGACGACGGTGAAGAGATTCACAATGTAGTATTAAGCCGTGCCGGTGAAATGAAGATTGTGGGTGAAGATGGCAAAATCCTGAACACCTACAACGTACCTTACGGCTCCGAAATGCTGATTGAAGAAGGTGACAAAGTGCCGAAAGGAATGCCACTCTGTAAGTGGGATCCGTACAATGCATTGATTTTCAGTGAGCTTGATGGTACCGTTGAGTACAAAGATATCATCGAAGAGATTACCTATACCGCGGATACTGATGCACAAACCGGTCACCGCGAAAAAGTTATTATCGATTCCAGAGACCGTTCGCTGGTGCCTACGCTTGTAGTGAAAGGTATCGACGATCGAATCCGGGAAAATACGCTGCCGGTAGAAACTCACATCGTTGTTGAAGACGGCGAGAAGGTACAGGCCGGACAAGTGCTTGCCAAAATTCCGAGAGCCGCATCCAAATCGAAAGATATTACCGCGGGTCTGCCAAGGGTAACTGAGCTTTTTGAAGCCCGGTCTCCAAGCGATCCTGCCGCCGTATCCGAGATTGACGGTATCGTGAAAATGGGCGGCCGTAAACGTGGTTCCCAGGAAGTGATTGTGGAAAGCAAAGACGGAACAGAAGAGAAGCGATATCTGATCTCCTTATCGAAGCACATTCTTGTGCAGGAAAACGACTTTGTGAAAGCAGGACAGGCCTTGTCTGACGGAACCATCCCGGCCCAGGAGATACTAAATATATTGGGACCGTTTGCTGTACAGTCTTACCTTGTGAATGAAATCCAGGAGGTTTATCGACTGCAGGGTGTGAAAATCAATGATAAGCACATTGAAGTAATTGTACGCACCATGATGCAGAAGGTGGAAGTGACCGATCCGGGTGACACTATGTTCCTTGAAGGAGACAGAGTTGACCGATTTGAGCTCAATAACGTGAATGATGAGCTGTTCGGAAAGTTTGTAGTAACCGATCCCGGAGGAAGCGAGCTCAAACGCGGAGCCCTGCTTGACAGACGCCAGGTTCGCGAACATAATAACGAGCTGATTAAAGAAGGCACGGAAGAACTTCATACCCGTGAAGCTGAACCGGCTATTTCGAAACCGATTCTGTTGGGTATTACGAGAGCTTCTCTTTCGACTGAAAGCTGGTTATCTGCGGCATCATTCCAGGAAACCACAAAGGTGCTTACACAGGCTTCCATTGAGGCCAAGAAAGATCACCTGCGCGGCCTGAAGGAGAATGTAATTGTAGGCCATAAAGTACCTGCCGGTACAGGTCTGCTTCAATACGATGAACTTATCGTCGGTTCCAAAGCAGATTTCGACGAGCAGGACGAGGATATCCAAAAAGTGTTCGAAACACTTGGAGCGGATCAGACCTCACAAGAAGAAAACGAATAAACGAAAAAGCCCTGATGAGAATCAGGGCTTTTTTTTTGAATAAAATCTTTTAGTCAGTGTTTATCAAGCCGAATGGATTCGTAAAAGTACGATACAGTTCACCTTCTTCCTCCCGGATAATTTCTGCACGGAGGTAATTATTAATTCCCTGTACATCACGATAATGAATCGTCTCTCCTTCATGCACAATTGTGCCCAATGGCCAGGGCTGATCACTGGTTTTGTAGTCGTTGATCGGATCGGCTGATTCCGGTGCGGAAATCCAGTGGATCGTGTCGTAGTTACCGGCTTCAATTGAGATAGAACCTGCATCATTGTCCACGAAAATACTTTCAATGGACGGGAAAAGACTCATTTTATCATCAAAAAAATTAAGCCGGAGTGTGGATTTTGTAAAGTAAAACTGCCCGGTTTTCATCGCATCACGTACAGCTTCTTCGGTATGTTCATCCAGCAGAAATACTGTGTGGGAGTCGCGAACATCATCAAGGCGGTGCATGTCGTCCGTCCCGAATCCCCAAACGGGACGCTCTGGCATGAAATGAGCAAGAAGCTGGTCCCAAAGCCCTTCATCATAATTTTCACGTAGTTGGAGATCTGCTGTTCGGTCGGTATTGGTCACCTCCATACCGATCAGGTAATCGGGGGAGTGTGTATTAAACCGTTCTATATACCAATACAGCGGTTTGCGGTCCCAAAAACCATGCGATTGAGACAGCCCGGGATGGTCTAAAATGGCAATTCCACCCGACTCCCGAATATCAAATAGCTGATCATCTTCCCATATTTCCACATTTTCTTCATTCACGATGCCTCCGTAAGGTGCTTCGGAACCGGTCCGTTCATACCATACACCGTAATCGGTAAAATAACTGTTGATGTGATGACGAAAGGTCAATTCTGCCGCTTCAATACCTACCATGTCCACAGCTTCGGGAGCAGGCCCACCGTAATCAGTCCACGGCCAAGTGGTGTTGGCAGGGAAATTCTCCGGTTTGGGTTCTTTGGGATAGGGGCTGGCTTCCTCTTCGGGTACATGGCCCCATCCCACACGGGCATTAGGGTAGTTCCAGTCGTGATCGGTGATGGCCAGAATAGTAAATCCTGCATCCCGGTAGGCATGAACCACATCCTCCAGCATATGGTAGCCGTCACTTTGAAGTGTATGAACATGCAAAGCTGCTTTATAATGACCAGACGATGACCAGTCAACCGATGAATAGGGGTTTAAAACAATCCGGGTTTCACTAACAGGCTGATTCGTTTGATAAAAAATGGTTCCGCATATTACAACACCCAGAAATGCTGCCATAATAAATAGAGGCTGAGAAGGTGAAGAAGCATTTAGTGGCATCATAATAAAGGTTTGGATTGTGATACAGGAGAAACTCCCATTAGAGCTGTTTGCTAACAGCTCTTCTGTATCCTGTAATTTCCACACTTTTGTCATTGAAAATGGTGCCGATGGCGTAAGAATTATTTTCTTTACCGGACTGCTCCACCATAGCAATCAGTGTATAGTAGTGAATGCCGTTGATTTGGTTATACTGTCCGGCGTGCTGATGTCCCTGGAAGACCAAAAAAACCTCGGGATGCTTTTCAAGAATCCGGCGTACTTCACCCGAATTGCGGATATAGTGACTGTCATCATCACCGTCCAGAAGCTGGTGGGTGAAAATGACCGCAGGGTTGGTGTTAGATGACAGGTCAGCATCGAGCCATTCCAGTTGTTTCCGGGGGATATTGGCATCGGTCCAGTGAAAATTACCGGAATCGTAGGGCGTACCGTCTTCGGTAAAGTTGGCATCCAGCACTACGAAATGAAGATCGTTCAAGTCAAACGAATACCAGGTTTTATCCTGTCCGATTCCGCTATTTTCAACAACCGATTGATACTGCTCTTTGGAGATACTGTCCATGTCGTGATTGCCAAGCACGTGATACCGGGGGCCGTCAAAATCTGCATATACCGATTCGAACAGCCGCAAATTTTCAACTGTGATTTCCGGCGCTCCGTTGATAAAATCACCCAGATGAATCACAAAATCCACTTTTTGATCATTCATCAAAGAGATGCACTCGGCCATTTTTTCGGTAGATTCCCTGTAATATCTTGTTCCCTGCGTATCAATGTCAGCGTAATGAGAGTCCGTTACAATTCCAAACCGGACCAGGGTTCTGTTACGGGATGATACAGCGGTACTTCCTGAAGGCAGCAGCACCATGCCCGCTGTTCCCGCGAGAGCTGATTTCAGGAAAGTGCGGCGGGAGATTATCCAATATTCGTTTTTGGATTTATCGTTATGCTGGCTCATCGATGATTAATTTTGAATCATTTCACCGTAAGAATATCCGGGGATGACCGGCTGCATCCAGGCTTTTTTAACTTCCCCTTCGTAAAAATAATTTTCTTTCGGTTTGGTTGAGGTCAATTTGGCGCGTACATAGAGTTCATCGCCTTGGAACTCATAGGTGGCTTTGTGGCCTTCGGTTTCCTGGAGCACTTCGCCGATATCGGAGCTGTAGAGCCGGGTGCGGTCGCTTCGTTCCTCTCCTTCATCATCCACATAGGGACTGCTGGAAGAGTCGTATCCTTCACGTGTTCCTATAAATTGAATTGTGTACTCGATTCCATACTCAGGCTCCACCTCAACGCTGTAAGTTTGACCGTCTGAAGTTATATTTGTCATTGTGAGTCCGTTGGTTGAATAAAAATTGCCGCTTTCCAGGCTTTTGACAATATTTTCTGGTGTGAGGAATTTGGAACGTACTTTTACCCAGCCGCGTCCGGGGCGTGCTACATCAGAGGTGCTTTCTTCATAGTGATGGGCATCATCTACCGCAATTCCGTAGACCGGGTCAAGCCCGAGTTCTCCCAAACGCTTGGTTAAAATAATGTCCCATACCCGGTCCAGGTGTTTGATCCCGTCGTCTGCCCCGAAATTAACCACTCCCCGGTGGCCGTTGTAGATTTCAAACAGCCGCAGGTTTTCAACCGGCATCATATCTTCCGCAGTAACAGCATGCCGGAAATTGGGATGATTCAGGTGAGGAAGCATCTCCTGGCCGGTACGTTCACGCTGGTCGATGACCGCATCCATATTTAATCGGATGGTTTCCTCCACAGTTTCTCCTGTTTGAGGGGCGATATATTCTAAAATATTGGTTGCATTTACGTGTATTACATGCTGCCCTTCAGTAATCTCTTCTGAATCAATCATCAGGAAACGGCCGGACTGTTCAAATAGTGAACGAACTTCCTGCAGTGGTTTCAGGCGAACTTCAAGGTTGCCGTCTTCATCCAGGCGGGTATCAATCCAGTCGTCCCCAAAGCGTTCCTGGTAGATTTCATAAACAACAGAACCTCCGCCTCTTTCCACAAAATGATTTTCTTCTGGATTGATCCAGCGCTGACCTTGCAGAAGAGTGTTGTGATCGGAGAGAGCAAGAAAATGGTAACCATGCTCATAATACCACTCTGTGACTACTTCGGGGAATTGGTCGCCATCACTCCAAAGCGTATGGGTATGCAGGTTTCCTTTCCACCAAATGTATCCGTCTTCATCAGGAACGGGAGGGGTGTAGTGACCGGCATCACTCCGGAAACTGTAGTCTACCGGTACATGGGTGTGCGGATGAGTATGAGAATGAGAATGATCGTGAGGGTGGTCATGGTTATGGTCGTGATTGTGGCCGGACTGACTGTAAGCTAATGATGCAACTAAAAAAAAGCCTGCAAGAAGAATGAATCGTTTCATGTTTTTCTACTTTTACAATGTCTTATGTGAATTGAGTTGATTTGATACCCGGAAAGTAAATAAGGCAGTTTGAATGTAATTTGCAACAAGAGGTTTCAAAGTTAATGGACTGATAACCTTTTAACTGTAGGTTTGCACACTTAGAGTTCACAGTTAATATTTTGTCTTATTTGATCTACTTATGTTTATATGCTCCGGTCAAAGCGAAAAGTATGATAAAAAAGAAGGTTGCGAATTGTTGTGTGTATATTGATATGTATGATCGTCCCTGAAATCCTGCCCTGCCTGCCCCGACCGATTAATAAATTCATTCCATTAGCCCACTGCTTTGCGATTTTAATACCTGATTTTTCTTCAGAATACCTTTCCGCCTCTTCGGTCTTAGCGGTTTACCCGGGATATCGTTTCGCTCAGTGCTCACAGTAAATATGTTAAACGTAATGTAACCATTTAATTTAGAACACTTTATGATTCAAATTATGGTTATTTAAAAAATACATCCTGATTTTCTGCGACACTTTCTCCTCAGCTGTGTAAGCTGAAATGAAACCAGGGGCTTGTCACCCGTTGAACATTTCAGGAAGAGCAGTCGTTTGGCGATATGGGAGAAACTCCCCCTCATTCTCATTTGGTGAGAAATCCGGGTTAGGAAAAAGAGTCATAACAAAATGCCGAATGTAGATCCCGAGGCTCTGAACTCTACGGATTCCTGGACGGAAAACAGCGGGTGGCCAATGGCAAGAAGTTATGGCCTGGGTTTACGTGCCAGTTTTTAAATCACCAGATCTACTAATCATGAAATTCTAAAACGAGTCAGTACAATGAAAAAATGAAATCAAAAACATCAGTAAGGCAGCTTTTCCTATCTGCATTGATTGCAATGGGAATTGTGGTGGTCTCCTCCTGCGATATTAACAGTACTCTTGAAACAGAGTTTATGGATCCCGACGGGTTTACCGAACCGACAATTGAGGGCGTGTTTACCAACCTTCAGCAGCAACTGGGCATTTTCAGGCCATCTTACGCGCCGATGTGGCACACGATGCAGGCCTTTAACCCGATGCTTGGAACCGGAGGGTTTAACAACGATGGGGCCGGAAACTCACCCGCATGGGGGTTCAATCCATACGGATTAACGTTTAACCAGCTTCGGATCGCTCAAAATATTAATAATTTCTATGAAGAACTTAGTAGTGAGCAGCAACAAAACTATGAGATCTATGTGATTACCACAGAAATTATAAGAAACTTTCTCTATTACAGGCTGTCTGACACCCACGGAGATGTTCCCTATTTTGAGGCGCTGGGTGCATGGGAAGGAAATTTTTTCCCAGCCTATGATAGCCAGCAAAGCATTTATGAAGACATTCTTGCAGACCTGGAACAGAAGTCCTCGATACTGAACGGATATTCGCTGAACGATTCTCAGCCGCACAGGGCATTCAGAGAAAACGATATTTGGTTTGGCGGAGATCTGAGTCAATGGCGACGGTTTGTAAACAGCCTGCGGATGCGTCTTAGTATGAGGCTGACCAATGTAAATGAATCGCTTGCACAAAGTACCATGCAGGCTGTGCTTTCAGACGGCCACTATGTAACAAGCCTCGATAATGAAATTCTTCACCAGGAACGAAGAGTTGCGCAGGATGCACATGTGGTTCTAATCTGGAGAACACTCCGCGAACAGCCCCGCAACTTCCTTTGGATGCCCGAAGGAATGGATCTTGTGATGAGAAAAGATGGAATGCCAGAAGACCCGCGCCTTCCGGTATTTTTTCAGCCCGATATGAACGGCGAATACACTTCGATGCCGCGTGAAACTGTTGATATAAGCGCACTGCCTCATGCCGTAACTCAGTCTGACCTGACGGCAACCTATCCATCATTCTACAACCGTACTACTTTTGAAGGGAATTACGCGATGCCCTATCAGATCATCACGGCTGCCGAAATCCATTTGCTGAAAGCCGAAGCCGCGATGCGATGGGGATTGGGACTGGATGCTGTGCAGGAGTACGGAATGGCTATCCGTACATCGATAGACCGCTGGTACGAAATAAACGCAATGAATGATTTCGATGCTGGAACCACACCGGCCTATCCCGACCCTGTGCCAAATACACAGCCCGATAAACCTGATGATGCAACCATTACTGCATTTATTGAAGCGATGCAGGCAGAGTTTACGGGGGCAGATTTCAATGAACAGC
Source organism: Balneolaceae bacterium (assembly GCA_020832285.1). Taxonomy (GTDB): domain Bacteria; phylum Bacteroidota; class Rhodothermia; order Balneolales; family Balneolaceae; genus Rhodohalobacter. The sequence goes on along the minus strand of JAFIFB010000024.1, from coordinate 136,918 downwards.
TTGGTTTGATTTACGACCAAAAATATGTGCACTTTAATGTGCTGAGGCCGCTTGAACTCTGGGCAGAAACACGTCGGCTTTATACCGAAATTGGTGACCGTGTCCTCTGGAAACCATCAAACCGTTTCTTTTTCGAAAGAATGATTTATCCGGCAGGAGAGGTATCGAACAACAGTGAAAACTTCAGTGCAGTGGCCGATGCCAATAACTTTACAACACCTCTTTGGTGGACCGGCAGAAGCACTCCGGTGATGACTGAATAACCCGACAGAAACGTGCACTACCTATAATGTGCGCGTTTTGTTGCATAAGGATGTTCCCTGATGAAACAGGGAGCATCCTGTTTTTAAATAATGTGAATTAGAATGAAGCCGGTTTTTCAGCGTTTTATTTAGATTTTGACTTCTCAATATTTTCAAGAAGGGCTTCGGCCTCTTTAATCAGATCATCCGCTCTTTTCTTGGCATCCGTAACTACATCGTCTCCTTTCTGTTTGGCATCGGATGAAAATTTTTCTTTTTCCTCTTTCAGTTTCTTGATAAGTTTGTTGATTTCATCTCTGTAGGAGCTCATCCTGAAAGAAATTCGTCCTCTTGTGGTTGACCCGGAGTCCGGAGCATAAAGCAGGGCAACCGCTGCCCCGGCAACTGCACCTGCGATAAAACCAATTGTAAATTCTTTACCTGATCTGTTCATAGTTCTTTGATTGTGTTAAATAGATATTTGCATAAAATAACAAATAGTAGCTCATGAATAAACAGATTCTGTCCTTTGTTGGTTCTGAACATTCATTATATTTCGGTTAATTAAACAACGAAAATAAAGAGATACTATGAAATTTTTTATCGACACTGCCGATTTAAATGAAATCCAGGAAGCTAACGATCTGGGGGTCCTTGATGGTGTAACGACCAATCCCAGCCTCTGTTATAAAGTTGGCGTAAAAGATTTTGAAGGACATATCGCCAAAATATGTGAAATGGTGGAAGGAGATGTGTCTGCCGAAGTTATATCCACCTCTTATGCAGATATTGTGGCTGAAGGCCGACGCATTGCCTCTATTGCCGGTAATGTAGTAGTAAAAGTTCCGCTGATTAAAGATGGTATCAAAGCAATAAAAACTTTCAGCGAAGAGGGCATTAAAACTAATTGCACCCTCTGTTTTTCGGCTACCCAGGCGCTGATTGCTGCCAAAGCGGGGGCAACCTATATTTCTCCGTTTATCGGGAGGGTGGATGACATTTCGAACGACGGTATGAGCATTATCGAAGATATTGTTCAGATCTATGAAAATTATGGCTATCAAACAGAAGTGCTTGCTGCCAGTATTCGCCACCCGATGCATGTACTGGAAGCCGCCCGTCTCGGGGCCGACGTTGCCACCATGCCGCTGAAAGTGATCGAACAGCTCATGAAGCACCCGCTTACAGATAACGGCCTGGAACGGTTTCTTGCCGATTGGGATAAACTTCAGGAAGCAATCAAAAAAAAGCTGTGATTACTTCAACCCGCCAGTGTGTTTTGGAGTTCTTCCAGTATTTTACGGATTTCAACAATACTCTCCCACTCACGATCCCGTTCACCATGCTCAATACCAACATAGCCGTGATATCCGTGTGATAAAACAATCTTCATCATGCGTTCGTAATCCAGTTCATGCCGGTTTCCGCTGTGGTCCCAGACCGTTGGTTTAAGGCTGATTCCTTTGGCTGATGGCATCAAAATCTCTACACCTTCATAGGAATCAAATGATACGGTCCGATCCTCATCACCATAAATCCTGAAGTTTCCAAAATCGGGCAGGCTTCCCGCTTTTGGATGGTCGGTTTGTCGGATAACTTCTGCAAGCCAGATAGGGTCACTGGAATAACCTCCGTGATTTTCAATGATCACACTGATATTGAAATCATCGGCAAACTCACACAAATGTCTCAGTCCGTCACTGGCATAACGGATGGTTTCTTCAGATTTTTGAGGCTCTTCACTCCAGGGAATATCGGTATAGGCATTTACACGGATAGAATGACAATCCAGGAATTTTGCAGCTTCCACCCACTTTTTATGGTTTTCAACTGACTGTATTCGTTCAGCTGAACTGGAAGATGCCAATTGGCCTTCTCCATCACACATAATCAGTACGGACGTGACTCCCTCATCTTCACATCTCTGCTTTAGCGCCCTCAAATAGTTTGTGTCTTCTGCTTTATCCATGAAAAACTGATTCACATATTCCACAGCATTAATACCATGTTCTTTGGTTTTTGCAGGGAAATCAAGGTTGTCCATTTCACCGGAAAATAACAACCGGTTTACCGACCATTGTGCCAGGGAAATCTTAAAAACCGGATTTGGGTTCGTGATTCCGGATTCTGATTTTGAAAAACCAAAACTCATTGCAGCGGTGGCAAAAGCAGTTTGTATGAAAAATTCTCTTCTGTTTATCATGATTGACGGTGTGAGTTTATTAAAATTTATTTATGTGCGAATCGTCAATTCTTATATTTTTGGCGGAATTAAACCTCAAAAAAAAATTAAATAGACTGACCTTGCAAATTATCAAAATTTAAGCTGATTCTTTGCATTTAGTTTACATTTTTTTGATGGAAATCGCGACGCTCTAATATATTTTCTACCCTCAGCCGATCAGGTTTTCCGCGATTTTTGCCGATGAAAGCACGCCCGGAAGTCCTGCACCGGGATGGGTGCCAGCCCCAACGAAATAGAGATTTTCTACATCTTCGCTTCGATTATGTGGCCGAAACCAGGCAGACTGAGTAAGTAGCGGCTCAACCGAAAATGCAGAGCCTTTATAACTGTTCAGGGTATCGCGAAAGTGCAGCGGATCGATGTAGTGCTCGGCTACAATATTTTCTTGTAATCCGGGAAGGTAGTTCTCCTCCAGGAAATTCATGATTGCATCGCGATATTTCGGCGCGGTTTCCGTCCAGTCGGTACCACTATCGAGGTGGGGGACAGGAGAGAGTACATAAAAAGCTTCATGTCCTTCAGGTGCAAGTGAAGGATCTGTTATGGTTGGCATATGGAGATAGAGCGAAAAATCATCTGACAGCTTTTTTTTATGAAAAATGTCACTCAGCAAGCCCCGGTAACGTTCACCCAAAATAATATTATGGTGCGCCAGTCCCGAATGATTGTAACGTTTTTTCGTGCCAAAATAGATCACAAAGAGCGACATGCTGTAATTGGTCCGCTCAATTTTTCTGTCCGTATATTTTTTCCGGTGTTCTTTGCCAATCAGATTTTTGTATGTGAATGCAACATCAGCATTGGAAACAACCACATCTGCATGGTGAATTTCACCGTTTTTAAGGCGAATACCTGAAGCTCTTCCATTTTTAATCAGAATTTCATCAATTTCAGCATTCAGATTTACATTACCACCCTGTTCACCGATCAGTTTTACAAAAGCATCTATGATGGCTCCGGTACCACCTAATGCAAAATGAACGCCCCATTCTCGTTCCAGGTAATGAATCATCGCATAGATGGATGTGGTATCAAACGGATTGCCGCCTACGAGTAAAGGGTGGAAAGAAAAAACCCGTCTCAGAAACTCATCCTCCACAAACTGGGAGACATATTTGTAAACATTTTTGTAGGACTGAAGCCGTATCAAATCGGGCGCAACCTTTAGCATATCGGTAAACTTCAGGAAAGGTTTATCGGCAAGTTCGACAAAACCTTTATCAAAAATGGGTTTGGTGGTGGCGATGAACTTTTCGTAGCCGTCTTTATCTGATGGATTCCTTTTTTCGATCTCAGACAGGATAAAATCGTGATCATTATTATAATCAAACTTTTTTCCGTTGGAATCAAAAATACGGTAAAAGGGATCGCAGGGAACAAAGGTGATATAATCTTCCCGTTTTTTTCCAGCGGTTTCAAAAATATCATCAAACATAAACGGCGCGGTGATAACGGTGGGTCCGCCATCAAATTTAAAGCCATTCATTTCATAGACGTAGGCCCTGCCTCCGGGTTTATCTCTTTTTTCAAAAACGGTAACATTATGGCCTTTTGAGAGTAGTCTCGATGCAGCTGCGAGCCCCCCGAACCCGCTGCCTATAACAATAATATTTTTTTTCATATAACTTGTTTACTGAGTTCAGCACATCCTAACTAAAAAGGGGGGGAAATCAATCCTGCAGAAACAAGAATTTTTCAGGGCTAATTTTCCATCTGCTTAACAAAGCCCTGAATACCATTTTCCAATAGCCCTTCTCTTGCGCGCCGGGCTTCTTGTACAGTGTTGTAGGTTCCGTAATAGACCCTGTAAACGGTATTTCTGCCAATGCTTACTTTTTCAACTCTTGATCCGGATATACCGGAAGATTTTTGTTTTGCTTCGGATTCACGGGGAAAAGAGGCAATCTGAACGGTGAAAGTTTCCCGGCTGCTGATATTTTGTGTAGTGATTGGCCGGTCTCCCTCATCTATGAGGTGAAGAATTACTTCTGCGGTTCCAGGCCCGATCATGTTGATATCATTTGCAGCTTTACGGGAAAGATCGATGACACGATTACCGACATATGGCCCCCGGTCGTTGATTCGCACAACCACAGATTTTCCATTCTCCCGGTTTTCCACGCGCACAAGGGTGTTGAAGGGCAGGGTTCTGTGCGCAGCGGTGTAATCATTCATGTTGTACACTTCGCCGTTTGCGGTAGGTTGTCCATGAAATTCTGTACCGTACCAGCTTGCAATTCCGGTTCCTACAATCCTGATACTTTCCTCATCTGCTCCGGCTCTTTTCACAATACCACAGGAAGTGAGAAACATCATAAAAAGAAAAAGCAGAAATATGGTTGTATGTCTCAATGCCATGTTTTAAGTACCGGAAACCGGGCTTGAAAGACGTAAATTATAAATCATTCTGTGATTGTTTAAACTTATAAATATAAGAAAGAATTTAGAATTAACTCATTTTTATCAAAAGAGTTCCCTATCTTTTTTGCGAAAATATCTGTTATGACGGTTACTATCATTTTAATTGCTGTAAATGCAGTTGTTTCTTTAGCTGCTCTTTATGGTCCGGGAGTACTTCTGGAAAAGGGTATGTTGCGTCCATACCGTACCGTCAGAATGCAAACCTGGTATGAAGTGATCACGTCTGGTTTTTTGCATGCCAGCCTCACGCATTTGATTGTGAATATGTTTGTACTCTTTTTCTTTGGGGCTGTAATGGAGCAGGTTCTTGGTGTTTATCACTTCCTGGCTCTTTATTTCAGCGGGTTGGTTTTCTCTTCTGTTCCTTCATTCATTTCGCACAGAAACAATCCTGATTACGCAACGATTGGTGCTTCAGGAGCCGTGGAAAGCGTACTTTTCAGCTATATTTTTGTATTTCCTACCGAAAAAATCATATTGGTTTTACTGCCAATTCCCATACCTGCCTGGGTATTTGGAATTGCATTTCTGGCATATAGCATCTACGAAGGAAAACGGGGTGCCGGGAATGTAAATCATGCTGCACATATAGCCGGTGCCATCTGGGGTATATTGTACCTGATTCTTTTTGTGCCCAATACCGTTGATCACTTTCTTACCCTTTTTGGGCTGCTCTGATGAATAAACTCAGGCATTCCTGAAGCAGGAATACCTGAAGTTTAAAAAGTTGACACAACTTTAGTTTTCACGCTGTTGACATCCGGCGTAAGGGCAGTTGTAAAGTCTGGTTTTAACCGTTCTGATTCCTGAATTCCTGCATAAAATCTACCAGCGCTTTTACGCTCTCCATTCCGCAGGCGTTATAAATACTTGCACGGATTCCCCCAACACTTCGGTGTCCTTTCAGGGCAACCAGATCATGTTCCGCAGCTTCGACAAGGAATTTTTTCTCCAGATCTTCACTCAGAAGACGGAAGGGGACATTCATTTTGGAACGAGATTTTTTATCCACAGTCCCGCGATAAAAATCGTCTCTGTCGATCTCGTTGTAGAGTAAGTCTGCCTTTTCAGTGTTGAATTTTTCAAAATAGCTGAGGCCGCCTTTCTCCTGAATCCACTCCAGCACATAGTTCACCATATAGACTGCAAAAGAGGGAGGTGTATTGAACAGTTTTTCGATGTGGGTGTTGTAATTCAGAATGGTTGGAATCGGGGTGTTTTTCTGATTTTCAAGAAATGACTTTCGAACCATAACAACAGTTACCCCTGACGGGCCGAGGTTTTTCTGGGCGCCTGCATATATCAATCCGTATTTACTCAGGTCGATCGGGCGCGATAAAAAATCAGAGGAGGCATCACAAACCAGGAGTGAGCCGTTGGTTTCAGGATCTGTTTGGTACTGTGTGCCGAAAATGGTGTTGTTGCTGGTGATGTGAGTGTACACCGGATTTTCTGATAACTGCAGTTCACTGTTCTCGGGAATCCGTGTGTAGCTGAGCTCTTTTCCGGAAAAAGGAACATGTACGTTGCCAAAAAGTTTTGCTTCTTTGATCGCTTTGGAAGACCAGGAGCCGGTATCGATATAATCTGCGGTCTGATTTTCGCTCAGTACATTGTATGGCACCATCATAAACTGCGTGCTTGCGCCACCCTGAAGAAAAAGTATCTCCCAGTCATCATCAGCACCGGTGAGATCTTTCAGGCGCTCTGTTGCCTGATTGTTGATTTCGGTGTACTCAGGGCTTCTGTGACTCATCTCCATAATAGATGCGCCTTTACCTTTGTAATTGGTAAGTTCCTTCTGAGCTTTTTCTAAGACTTCGAGAGGTAAAGTTGCCGGTCCGGCACTGAAATTGTGTACTCTGTTCATGTTTTTAAAATGTATGTATGATTAATCCTGATTTGATTTTGGGCTCGAACCAGGTTGATTTGGGTGGCATTAGTTCACCGTGGTCGGAAACTTCGATAAGTTCTTCAATACTTGTAGGGTACATGCTGATTGCCAGGTCGTACTGGCCGCTGTCGGTCAGTTTTTCCAGTTCTTTCGTGCCGCGTATTCCGCCAACAAAGTGGATATTTGAATCGGTCCTTGGATTTTCAATCCCGAAAATCGGACTCAGGAGATGATCCTGAAGGCGTGCCACATCCAGTTTGGAAACCACATTGCCATCTTTCGCTGCAGGAAGTTCCATTTCCCACCATTGGTTATCGAAATAGACAGAAATTACACCTTTTTCATCGGGTGATTTTTTGTCTGTTTTCTTCAGGTCAAACTCTTCTTTCAATTTGAGAAAAGTTTCATCGGCAACGTTTTTTATGACCCGGTTGTAGGGCAGGATTCTCATCTGATCCATCGGGAAAAGCACTACGGGAAAGTAGTCGTACTCTTTCTCGCCGGGATGGCTTTTATCCTCTTTGCGGAGTGCCTCGGCCACACGGGATGCACTTTTACAGCGATGGTGACCGTCGGCAATATAGAAGTTTGATATTTCCGAGAATCCTTCCACAAAATCAACGGTGGAGAAAGTTTTCCAGATTCGGTGCATAACACCGCCTTCACCTTCATGCTCAATAAGCGGTGGCTGTGTGAGTGTCATCTTTTCGATATGAAAAGTGATGTCTGCCGTATCTTTAAATGTAAGCATTACCGGTTCTGCATGTGCCTGCTGAGTGAGAATGTGCCGGGTGCGGTCATCCTCTTTATCGGGACGGGTGAGTTCGTGCTTCAGTATAACGATATTATCGTAATCCTGAACAGATGCACAAGTGAAAACACCGGTTTGTTTGTGGTTGGCAGTTTCAAGCTGGTAGATGTAAATTGCATGCTTTTCATCCTGTTGATAGAGATCGGAGTTAAGCAGGTTTTTCAGGTTTTCAGCTCCCTTTTCATATACCTTGTCGTCGTAAATGGATATATCATCGGGAAGGTCTATTTCGGGCCTTATCACATGCAGAAAACTGTCAGGTTTCCCCTCTGCCATCTGGGCTGCTTCTTCGGTGCTAATTACATCGTATGGTACACAGGCGACTTCATCCACTTTGTCGGTTCGTGGAAGCCAGCCTTTAAACGGGTGAATAATTGCCATTAAAAAAGTTCTTGTTTTCGTATTTTTGCTAAGCCCTAAGTATACAAACTCTTTTACTTTTCAGCGTATAGAATTCGAACATTAAACCAATATTTAATACCATGAGCGAGAATATTTCCTCAAACAATGAGAAACTGAATTCAGACCAGCAGCAGCAACTTCTTTTTATGATGCTGATACAGCAGCACGAGCAAATTGCCATGATGGGAATGGGTAAAATTAAAAACCCTTCGACAGATGAAATCGACCGTGATCTTAAGTCGGCTAAGTTTGCCATCGACACACTTGTTATGCTTGAGAAGTTCACCGAAGGAAATCTTCCTAAAGAGATGAGTGCTTTTTTACAGCAAACACTTACAAATCTGCGCCTGAATTATGCAGATGAAAAAAAGAAAGAAAGTTCCGGGCAGGATGAGCCAAAAAAAGATTGATGCAACTCCGGTAACAGCTGCAGGCGGGGTTGTTTTCCGGGTAAATGATTCGGAAAACCAGGTTCTCGTGATCAAACGAAACGGTTTTTGGGAACTCCCGAAGGGTAAACTGGAAAAAAAAGAAGCTGTAAAGGAGTGTGCCTTGAGGGAAGTTGAAGAAGAAACCGGCCTTGAAGGCTTGAAGCTGCAGTCTTTTTTGTGCGATACTTACCACGAATATGTGGAGGACGGAACAAAGTATGGTAAAACCACATACTGGTACTTAATGGAAGCAGGGAGGAATGAGAAGGATTTTTTACCTCAGGCCGAGGAGGGAATTACAAATGTTGAGTGGGTTCCGCTTAAAAAAGCTCTTGATTTAGTTGAATTTGCCAATCTGAAGAATGTGCTTCATGAAACTATAAACAGAATATCCTGAAACAGATGTATAAAACTTAAAATAAAAAAAAGGCGTTGATGGTTGGATCAACACCTTTTTTTTCATGTTTTAAGAATTTAGTTCTGAAGTCTGAAGAAAATCGGCAAACTGTACTGTACTCTAACCGGTCGGCCTCGTTGCATTCCGGGTCTGAATTCAGCCTGGCTTACAACGCGAAGTGCTTCTTCATCTGCACCACCGCCAATTCCTCGTACAACACGCGGGTCTTCAACCTGGCCCTGCTCATTTACGATAAACTGAACGTAAACTCTTCCTTCAATTCCTGCTCGTCGAGCCATTTCAGGATACCTGATCTGTCTTTGGAGTTCTCCAAGGCCTCCGATCAGTTCGGGCATTTCCTCAACCACTACAAAGAAGTCTTCCTCTTCTTCCTCTTCTTCCTGGGCAGGTGGCGGCGGCATACTTAATTGACCCCCGAGATCAAGATCCCCTCCGATGTCAATATCCACGTCATCGATGATTTCATCGTTAGGAACTTCTACAGGAACAGGCGGGCGAGGTGGTGGTGGAGGCGTTTCGATTTGCCGGGTCTGGATAATTTCTTCCATCTCGACAACTTCCTGCTCATCCATCACAATTTCTTCGGGGCCCAAACTGGTAATATCTACTCTTACAGCTATAATAAATACCACCAATGTGAGCAGAAGACCAATCTCCCAAAAGATAGTGTAATAGTTGCGTAAATCGGCATCTGGTTTTTTTCGTTCTTTCATACGCTGTTTAAAATATATTCGCTTTAGTGAAATCTCCTAAAGTATAATTGATTTCAATGTATTTTTCCAACGTTTAATGTCAATTATATATTATTATTTTGTTTTTTTTACTTTTTTCGCCTGAACTTCTTGAAATATCTTTTCTTAATAGCATAAAGTAATAGTGTGGCACTGAAACTGCCGGCAATATCTGCGATGGCATCCTCCACGTCACCTTGTCTGCCATACGGCAAAATTTCCTGCAAAACTTCAATAAGAATTCCAAAAAGAGATCCTGCAATAAAAATAAAAAGCAGCCGGGTTTTAAAGTGTTTTTTTGAAAACATGTAGAGACCAAACACGAATGTCCAGCAAAAAAACATGGCAAAATGTCCGAGTTTGTCATATTCAAACAGGGAGGAGTCGCCGAGTCGCTCTGCCGGCATCATTGTGAGATAAAGGGTAATTGCGGTAATGATGAATAGTAAAAAGGTAACAATCACTCTCTTTCTAAGCAGAAAGATGATTAACTTTCCAATCATAACAGATGTTCAGGGCCAAATGGTTGCTTTAATGTAGCCTGTTTGCTTTTAAGGTAACTTTGATAAAGAGCTTTAAGAGTACCGATAGTCAGGTTATTTTCAATACCAGAGAATGCGGCAATGGTTCCCGAAAGTACATCGCCGAAACCTGCACGTGAAAATATGGATGTATCGTACTCTGTGATGTATGTTCCCTCAGAAATATGTGAGAATATGGCCGGATTCCCCTTCAGGAACAGTGAACAGTTGTTTTCTGATGTGAAGGATTGTGCCCATTTTAGCCGTTCGTGATCTGAGTTGAAGCTTCCGTTCAGATAGCCTGAGGCTTCCCCAGTGTGAGGTGTGAGCAGCCAGTTATTTTTCTGTTTTTCAGGAATGGTTTTGAATGTTTCCCAGAATGCGAGAGCGTCAGCATCGAGAAGGACAGGCCCATGATGAACAGAAAGTACCGATTGAAGGCACTTCCCGGTTTGGGGGTTTGTGCCAATTCCGGGACCGGCAACCAAAAAGCCTTTTTTTTCTTTTAATTTTTGTATGATGGTATCGGCATGCTTCTCATTGTAGTGACTGTCTTCATCATCACCAAGTACTACTTTGATGATGTTCGGCAATGAAATTTCATAAACCGGCATCAGTTTTCCGGGGGCGTACAAAAAAACGGCTCCGGCGCCCTGTTTCCAGGCACTTTTGGCTGCCATGATCGCTGCACCCGTAAGCCCTTCGGAACCGGCCAGAATATGCACCACACCGCCATCATACTTGTGTTTGGCTTTTCTTTTGATTTCAGGTAACGTATCATACAATCGCCTGTTTAACAAGATTGTTTCATCAGAAAGAAGATAAGATGGAAAGGGCAGAGGTATATAAACCACCTCACCTGTAAACTTTTTGGCACTGTTCAGATAGAAGCCAAGTTTATTTGTTCCAAACGTGAAGGAGAAATCTGCTTTAATGGCAGCTCCGTGAGGAAGGCCGGTGTCTGCATTCAGCCCGGAAGGGATGTCCATTGCATAAACAGGGGTGGATTGCGAATTGATTTTTTCGATTATCCCGGGAAGTGGGTCACGCAGGTCGTTGTTCAGTCCGGTTCCAAAAATACCGTCAACTATATAATCGAATGGTTCTTGTACGGCTTCATCAAATTCAATTGAAAACCGAATATCTGCACCCTTCTCTTTTAACTTTTTCAGAAGACTGAGGTTGTGGCCGCAGTCTGCTGAGAGATCATCTTGACCGAATAAAAAGCACACCGTCAGGGAATGGCGGAGAGTATTTACCATGTACCTGGCTACTGCAAGGGCATCACCTGCATTGTTTCCTTTTCCACAAATGTAAAGCCCGCAGCGCCCGGAGCCTTCTTTTTCACCAATATATTTTGCCGCACCCGATGCGGCCAGTTCCATCAATGTAAAACCATCGATGCCAAACTCGTTGATGGTATGGCCGTCCAGCTCCCGGCTTTTTTCAGCTGTGTAAAGCTTGCAGGACTCCGGTATGGAAAGTTCATCGGGCATAGTTAAGTGATTAGTAAGAGCGGGCAAACAGTACTTTTTTCTCTGATGGATTCCCTGTAACCATGCAGGTTCCGGGTGTATCATCACCCTTCAGCGGAATACAGCGGATGGTTGCCTTGGTTTCTTCTTTGATTTTCTCTTCGGTGTCAGCAGTTCCGTCCCAGTGGGCGTACACAAATCCGCCCTCTTCGATAATGGTTTTGAACTCCTCGTAACTGTCAACATGGCGCGTTTGGTTATCAATTCGCTCATTGGCTGCCCGTAACATATCGTTTTGGATGGTATCAAGAAGCTCTGAAATCAGTTCAGCAGAGCCTTCTTTACTGATGATCTTCTTTTCGAGTGTGTCGCGGCGGGCAATTTCCATGTTACCATTCTTCACGTCCCTCGGACCAATGGCAATCCGCAATGGGGTGCCCTGGGCTTCATGCTCGGCAAATTTCCATCCTGGTTTGAAATTATCACGGTCGTCCAGCTTAATGGAAATGCCTTTTTCTTTGAGCTCATCGACAACCGGCCGGGCATAATCGAGAACAGCGTTTTTTTGTTCATCAGTTTTGAAAATGGGTACAATGACGACTTGTACAGGAGCCAGTTTGGGAGGCAGGACCAGGCCGTTGTCATCTGAATGGGTCATAATCAAACCGCCGATCAGCCGGGTGGAAACGCCCCAGCTCGTGGCCCAGACATATTTATGGTCACCGTCGCTGTCCTGGAATTTTACATCAAACGCTTTGGCGAAATTTTGCCCCAGAAAGTGAGAGGTTCCGGCTTGAAGTGCTTTACCATCCTGCATCAGCGATTCGATACAATAGGTGTCAACGGCCCCGGCGAATCGTTCACTCTCGGTTTTTACGCCGGTTACCACAGGCATGGCCATGTACTCTTCGGCGAAAGTACGGTACACCTCCAGCATTTGCAGTGTTTCTTCCACCGCTTCTTCTTTGGAGGCGTGAGCAGTATGCCCTTCCTGCCAGAGAAATTCCATTGTTCTCAGAAAAAGCCGGGTTCGCATTTCCCACCGAACAACATTGGCCCACTGGTTGATGAGTATCGGCAGGTCGCGGTAAGACTGGATCCAGTTGCGATAGGCATCCCAGATAATGGTTTCGGAAGTGGGGCGTACAATCAGTTCTTCATCCAGTTTTGATTCGGGGTCAACCTCCACGCCACCATCTACACTTTTAAGACGGCTGTGGGTGACAACTGCACATTCTTTGGCAAAACCTTCTACATGCCGGGCTTCTTTCGAGAGAAAAGATTTGGGTATAAAGAGGGGGAAGTAAGCGTTTTGGTGGCCGGTATCTTTAAACATCTTGTCCAGGGCACTTTTCATATTTTCCCATAAAGCAAAGCCGTTGGGTCGAATGACCATGCAGCCACGCACGGGAGAGTGGTCAGCCAGTTTTGCTTCTTTAACAACATCTAAATACCACTGTGAATAATCGTCTTTTCTGTTTGTAATTCGTTTTGCCATCTGTAGGTTTGCATGCAATTATCATTAACCTAGGGAAAATACCCCAAGATCGTATCAAGATAAAGTCTCAATTGAGCGACAGGTGAAAAAAGTGCAAAAAAGATGGAAATCCATTTCATCATTCATTAGAAAAGTTCTTATATTTAATGCTATTCGATTTTACACCTCAAAAGGGGAAGTGTAAAATGACAATAAATCGGCGTGGTAGCTCAGGTGGTAAGAGCGTCGGATTCATAACCCGGAGGTCGAGGGTTCAAGTCCCTCCCACGCTACAAAGAGCCGCATTCTGAATTTCAGGGTGCGGCTTTTTATGTTAAAAAGGTCAAAGAGCTGATTCTGTTTTTGTTAGTTCATTCTGGTTAATTTATTCCAAAAATCAGGTATCAGTCATTCAGAATAGTGCAGAAAATGGATTGCTATAACCTTTCCGTTAGTTGTATTATTTACATTGATGAGATTATTTCTGTGCCAGGTATATAACTGATCATTAATTGGGCACTTGAAAGTAGAGGGAGGAATAATTGCCTTAAAGCTAAAAAAATTAGCAGCATTCCGACCAAAGAATGCTGCTAAATATCATCTACAGACGGCTATTACCCCATTTGCAAATTTAACATATTTATATCAAGTGCTTTCTGCAATAAGTATTTGAACGTAATTTGCGTACGTAAAAATACGTATTTTTACTCAGGATAGATTTTCTTCAATGGCATAGCGAACAAGGGCAGCTGTATTTTTTAAATCAAGTTTATTCATGATGTTAGACCGGTGGGTTTCTACTGTCCTGGTACTGATATATAAAAGATTTGCAATTTCAGAACTGGTATAACCGTCTACTATTAGTTTCAGAATTTCACGTTCCCGTTTTGTGATTCCGTTCTTATTTGTGGTTTGAATGCGCTTAGCCAGGTCGGTATATTTGCCAATCATCAGTTGAGAAACAGACTTACTGAAAGCCTGACTGCCCGATGCTACAGTTAGCAGCAAATCATTCAGTTCATCTTCAGAAACATTTCTGGTAAAGTACCCTTTTACCCCGGCTTTTATACATTGGTTCAGGTGAGTCATTTCCGTTGAGTTGGAAATTACAACTACGGTAACGGTAGGCTGAATTTGCCTCAGTTCCTTCATAATTTCATGAATATTGCCATCCTGGATACCTGATGATATAAGACAGATCGCATCTGACTCGTTCCGAAAGGTATTGACAAGATCTTTACGGGTTCTAACAGATGCAATGATGCGAAATCGACTGTTATTATCAAGAGCAGTTTTTATACCAAGCCTGTATAGATCAAGGCTCTCTGCTATTATCAGGTTAATTGCTTTCATGGTTATTGTACACTTTAAATGTCCGGCCTGAAAAAACATGCTGAATGGCTGCCGGAAGATGGTCAAACCGTAAATATTAACTCTATTCTATTAAACCGCTCTGTTTCAGAATATACTTTATTATTTGTAAATGTAAAGAAAATTATTAATGAAAATTTCATACAAAAAAATCTCATTTAGTTCAATTTTTTGAGAAGAAAGCAGGCGGTATACTGGAACCGGATAATAAGGAAGAAGGAGGTGTCAATTGGAATTTTCTTATTCGTTTTTGATTGAGATTTGCCTGGTCTTGAATCAATTTGTTGGGATAGTGTGGCTGATGGGTGACGTATAGAAAAATTTCATCAGTCGTAAATTAATGTTATGAAGGAATTGAAACTTAATCGGCCTTGCCCCAAGGGATGCCTTGGGCAAAATTTTTCCGTCACCTGGCAGCACCCGCCGCGGTCGCTGTCAGGTTATTTAAGTTCGAGCCGTTAAACACCTGCGTCGGGTGTTCAAAATCAGATATAATAAAACTTTTAAGTTGTAGTAGGCGAATGGTTGCCAGATTCTTTATTTTTGGCGACTAAACTGGAAACGATTAAAACGATTTAAATCAAATTTACTTTATGAGCTGGTTACGAACCCATACATGTGGAGAACTATCACTAAAAAACAAGGGAGAGGAAGTAGTACTGAATGGCTGGATCTCCACTCGCCGTGACCTGGGTGGTTTGATATTTATTGACCTCAGGGACCGATTCGGGATTACTCAGATTGTGTTTGATGAAACCAATAAAGATCTGCACGGAAAGGCAGAGCAGCTCCGCCCGGAATATACCATCGGGGTGAAAGGTAAGGTGCTTGAAAGGGATAAAGAAACAATCAACCAGGCTATGGGTACTGGCGAAGTGGAAGTGGAGGTGACGGAGCTGATAGTATATTCAAAAGCCGAAACTCCACCGTTCGAGATCAAAGACGGCATTCCCACCAATGAAGAAGTGCGCCTGCGCTACCGCTACCTGGATCTTCGCAGGCCCGAAATTCAAAAGAATCTGCTGATGAGGTCTGACCTCTATCACACCATTCGCAGCTTTTACCACGAACGAAAATACGCAGAAGTGGAGACACCCGTACTGATGCGTTCCACCCCCGAAGGCGCCCGCGACTATCTCGTGCCCAGCCGTGTGAATGCCGGAAAGTTTTTTGCACTGCCGCAAAGCCCACAGACATACAAGCAGCTTCTGATGGTCTCCGGTTTCGACCGCTATTTTCAGATTGTGAAATGTTTTCGTGATGAAGACCTCCGTGCCGACCGTCAGCCCGAATTTACCCAGGTGGATGTGGAGATGTCTTTTGTAAATGAAGAAATGATCTACGCCGAACATGAAGCGCTGATGTCCGGGATCTGGAAGAAATATAAAGATGTGGATGTGAAGACCCCGTTCCCCAGACTTACGTACAAAGAGGCACTTCAGCGATACGGCTCCGACAAACCCGATCTCCGTTTTGGTGTGGAACTGAATGATATCTCGGATGATGTGGCGAATTCAGGATTCAAAATTTTCAAAAGTACAGTTGAAAAAGGCGGACGCGTACTCTCAATTACTGTACCGGGGCAGGGAACACTGGGGCGTGGTGCACTTGACCGTCTCACCGAACGGGTGCAGTCGCAGACCGGTGCGGCCGGAATGATTTTTATGAAGAAAACAGAAGAAGAGATTACATGCAGTGTGGGTAAATTTCTGGATGATGAAACCATGCAGAAGATGGCCGATACCTCCGGTGCAAAAGAGGGTGATCTGGTGCTAATTCTTGCAGGCCCCGCTCCCGAAGTGTATCACCAGATGGGAGCACTCCGACTGATGGCCGGCCACGATTTTGATCTGATTGATGAATCACAAACCCGCTTTTTATGGGTGACAGAATTCCCGCTGTTTGAATGGTCAAAAGAAGACCTTCGCTATCATTCACTGCATCATCCGTTTACTGCTCCGGTTGATGATGACATGCATCTGTTGGATGAAGAACCTGAAAAAGTGAATGCCAGAGCATACGATTTGGTTCTGAATGGGAATGAAATCGGCGGAGGATCTATCCGGATTCATAATACTTCGCTGCAGCAAAAAGTATTTGGTATTCTCGGTATTGATGAAGAAGAAGCCCAGAACAAATTTGGCTTTTTACTCGATGCGTTTCGGTACGGTGCGCCTCCGCACGGTGGAATTGCACTTGGACTCGATCGTATTGTTATGCTGATGGCTGGTGCTCAAAGTCTGCGGGATGTGATCGCATTCCCGAAAAACCAGCGGGCTCAAAGTATGATGGATAACTCACCCGATGTTGTGGATGAAAAACAGCTTAAAGAATTACACATATCACTGCGAAAATCGGTTTTGAGTTAACATTTGAAAATTGATTTTGGAAAAATTTCTGTATTGTGATGAACGGCCAAAATTAATGTTTTTTTTGTTAAAAGATCGATTTCCTGAAAAAATCATTTTACCTTAAAATATTACCACATTGAAAACTGCCGGAATTGATGGCTGTAAAGCCGGATGGATACTGACAACCTTTGACGAGGAAAATCCGCGATATGAAATTATCCGTTCAGATGAAGATCTGTTCAGAACGCTCAATGATTTCGGGCGTATTTTTATCGACATGCCGATTGGACTGGAGGATGAAAAGTACACACGCGAATGTGATGAACTGCTTCGAAAAAAGCTGGGAGCAGAGTACGCATCCAGTGTATTCAGTCCTCCAATACGTCCTGCACTTCACGCTCCATCATACGTGGAAGCCAATATGGAAAGTTTCGAATACACCGAGAAAAAACTGACGGTGCAGGCGTGGAACATCACACCAAAAATAAGGGTGCTGGATCGTTTTTTAGCCGAAACACCGGAGCTTCAGGAAAAGTTGTTCGAAAGTCATCCTGAACTGCTTTTTATGAACCTGAACGGCGGTATGATTTTCCAGAAGAAAAACACTAAAAAAGGACTTCGTCACCGGCTGGATCTGATCCGGAAAACAGAGAAAATTGCGGCTGATTTTTTTCGGGAGATCAAAGAGGAATATCGGCGCAATGAAGTTGAAGAGGATGATATTGTGGATTCGATGGCGCTCGCCCTGGCTGCCAAACAATCACTGGCTAAAACCATCAAAACCCTCCCCAGTAACCCTCCTGAAGATTCGAAAGGCCTTAAAATGGCTATTCATTATATTTGAAAATCAAGTGTCGTGTCAACTGTAAAAGTTTGAGAGAGTCATCAGGCGAGTCGTTCCGGGATCATCCCAATCATCTACATTGGAATATTTTTTGAAAAACTCGTCAGATGACTTAACCCGACGTTTTATCTTTGACATAACACAAGATGTCTCTTCGCACTTACAACGGTTAATCTTCACGCTGCATTAAAGAGTAATTACAATCTTACCTCGTGTGTGCAGTTTTTCGATGGCCTTCAGCGCCTCCGGAACATCATCCAGGGAGTAGCTTTTTGTGACGGGAACCCGGATACTGCCCTCATCGGCCAGTTCACTTATGCGCTCAAGCTGCCGTGCATTCGGTTCCACAAAAACATAACTGAAATCAATATCATCACTGATGTCAGGCTTGCTTTTGGTAATGGACACAATCTTGCCGCCCTTTTTGAGCACACCTGTTTCCATCACCTGCCCAAACGCGACTCCGCGGGAACAGTCATAAATGAGATTCACTCCTCCGGGTGCAATGGCGGAGACTGCCTCACCCACGTGGTTGTCGTTGTAATCAATCGTGTGATCGGCGCCCAGTTCCTTCATATAGTTGTGATTTTTCTCACTGGCAACGCCAATCACCTCAACCCCTTTTGTTTTTGCGAGCTGAATGGCAAATGTCCCCACACCTCCTGAGGCTCCAAGAATCAGTACTATTTGCCCCTGTTGAAGGTTGCCTGCATCAAAGAGCGACTGGTAGGCGGTGAGTCCGACCAGCGGAATTCCGCCCGCCTCCTCCATCGATATGTTTTGGGGTCGCAGTGCCAGGTAACTTTCCGGTATGGCCACATACTCCGCAAATGTGCCTTGCCCAATAAAAGGCCTGCGGACATACGCATACACCTCATCTCCCGGTTTGAACCGGCGCGCGGCAAATCCGGTCTCCTCAACCTTTCCGGCCAAATCCCATCCGGGTACTGCCGGAAATTCTGCGTGAATCTTCTCCTTCATAAGTCCGCGCACAATAGCGGTATCCACCGGGTTAACCCCCGCCGATTTCACTCGGACCAGTACCTCTGCTTCTCCAGGTTCAGGTTTTGGTAATTTACCCGTTTTTACAACATCAGGCTCTCCATACTTTTCAAAAAATGCAGCATTCATCTCGCTATTCATATCTCGTAATTTATTTAAGTGATCATGATTTTTTATCGGTTATATCAAATCAACAATGGTGTGCAGGGTCGCGTTTCGAAAAGATATGTAGTAATGTTTATAATGTCGAGTATCGGACGAGGTTGAGAATAAGGCAACTCATTTTCTGAGCCATAGCATGCGGAAACAAGCGGAATTTACTTTGTAGGTTCTGCTTTTTTTGATTTCATAAACAGGACTATTTTTGTTTGTTCTGATATCGAAAAAATTATCAACCGCCAGTCCATGATATTCGATTTATTAAGATGTAACGACGCAACTATATTCGATTTGATGGACATTAAAATCGCTACGTCGAATATCGAATATCTCATAAATCGTTCAATCATAACAATATCTTGGTTGTTCAATTTAGCCTCCTGTCAGCTTGTTTTGATCAACAGCAAATAAGATGTTCAATAACATTTTACAGGCAAACTCTACTTCAAGGTTAATCGCTAAATGTTGAGATTTTCCAGCTGCGGTTTTGTATTACCTGATAGATTTAGAGGTCTGCCCACAAGTTGCCTGTCGACCCAGCTTGTTTGTTGAGTGTTGTGGAGCGCCTGTTACGATCTGTATTGTTGATTCGCGGCAGGTATATAATTTGAAGAGGGTGAAGAATTCGCCAGACGAACCGCATACGCGGAATTCGTCAGGCGAGCAGTGGTTGTTTGGTTTTTAGCTTTCCACGGGATAAACCATGCTTCCTGCGGCAGGTTCTTGACCTTCTGCATAGGCTTCAATCGGAAGGCAGCTGCACATCAGGTTTCTGTCACCGTAAGCATCATCCACACGGCTTACCGATGGCCAAAACTTGTTAAACCTCAGATGGGGCAGCGGAAATACGGCTTTTTCTCTGGAGTATGGGCGATTCCACTCCTCATCCATTACCACCCGTGTGGTGTGTGGGGCATGTTTCAGAACATTCTCCTGTTTGTCAGAATTTCCTTCTTCAATTTCCCGGATCTCATTCCGGATGCCGATCATCGCATCGCAAAACCGGTCAAGCTCCTCTTTCGATTCGCTTTCGGTCGGTTCGATCATAAGTGTACCGGGCACGGGAAAGCTCATAGTGGGTGGGTGGAATCCATAATCTATCAGCCGTTTTGCTACATCATTTACCTCAATTCCGGCGCTCTGTTTAAACCCCCGGATATCTACTATAAACTCATGAGCAGTACGTCCGCCGCGGCCGGTGTAAAGAACCGGGAAGTGATTTTTCAGTCGATCCTTCAAGTAATTAGCATTCAGGATAGCCACTTCTGTAGCTTTTTTCAGCCCTTCGGCACCCATCATGCGAATGAAGGCGTGCGAGATGGTTAAAATGCTGGCACTGCCCCAGGGAGCTGAAGTTATTGCAGGCATTGCCTGTTTGCCGCCAGTGGGGATGATATCGTGACCCGGCAGAAATGGAACGAGCTTCTCTACCACACCGATAGGCCCAACCCCGGGGCCGCCCCCTCCGTGTGGAATGCAAAAAGTTTTGTGCAGGTTCAGATGACAAACGTCTGCTCCCACTAATTTGGGAGTGGTCCAGCCAATCTGTGCGTTCATATTGGCACCATCCATATACACCATGCCGCCATGCTGATGAATCAGGTCACAGATTTCACGAATGTCTTCTTCAAACACACCGTGTGTTGAGGGGTAAGTGATCATTAGCGCTGCGAGGCGTTCACTATATTTTTCCGCATTTTTTTTGAGATCGTCCAGGTCGATGTTGCCATGTTCATCACACTTGGTAACAACAACATTCATTCCGGCCATTACCGCACTGGCAGGGTTGGTTCCGTGGGCCGAAGATGGTACAATAGTTACATCCCTGCCGACATCGTCATTTGCGTGATGATAAGCCCGGATTGCCATCAAACCGGCAAATTCTCCCTGCGCTCCGGAATTGGGCTGCAGTGAAACTTTTGCAAAACCGGTCAGCTCAGAAAGCCAGGAATCCAGTTCATCAAATATTTGTTGGTAACCCCGGGCCTGGTCAGACGGAACAAATGGATGCAGCTTCCCAAATTCGGGCCATGTGAGTGGTATCATCTCTGCGGTGGCATTCAGTTTCATCGTACAGGAGCCGAGCGAAATCATTGCATGGGTGAGATCCAAATCGCGGTTTTCCAGCGTTTTTAAATAGCGCAACATTTCATGCTCGGAATGGAATTCGTTAAAAACCGGATGATCCATGTATGTTGATGTACGTGTGAGCGCCCGGGGGTATTTTACAGTGACGGTTTCAAAAGCTTTTTGTAAGTCCATGGACGAGACTTTCCCCAGGGCAGCGGCAAAAATATCGAGTACGAGCTTCACATCGGCTGGTGTTTTGGCTTCGTCAAACGAAATGCCGATACCGTCATCTCCGAATCGGAAATTTACTTTGTTTTTAAGCGCTTCTTCACGAATGGCCGAGATCTGTTTTTCTGAGAGGCCACCCACCGTGAGCGTATCAAAAAACAGTTCATTCAGTACCTTCATGCCAAGATCGCGCAGGCCGTCAGCCGCGACTTTGGTCAGACCATGAATACGGGCTGCAATTTTTTTAAGTCCTTCCGGTCCGTGATAAACACCGTAAAAGCCGGAGATAACAGCCAGTAAAACCTGGGCGGTACAGATGTTGGAGGTAGCTTTCTCCCTGCGGATGTGCTGCTCGCGGGTTTGCAGGGCCATCCGGAATGCAGGGTTACCCTCGGCATCTTTTGTGGCACCAATAATGCGTCCCGGTATCTGCCGTTTAAACTCTTCGCGTGTGGCAAAGTATGCGGCGTGCGGACCACCATACCCCATCGGAACGCCAAAACGCTGGGTGGTTCCGACCACAACATCTGCTCCCATATCACCGGGAGGGGTGAGTAGTGTTAGGCTCAGAAGATCGGCCGCAACAACTGAAAAAACGTCGTTTTCAGAAGCGGCTTCAATCAAGCCTGAAATATCTTTTACGGTCCCGTTGGTGTCGGGGTATTGCAGAAAAATACCGAATAGCTCAGGGTCGGTAACATCCGCATCATCGGGATTTCCAACTTTTAGGCGGATGCCCAGCGGTTCGGTACGTCCTCTGATTACCGAAATGGTTTGCGGGTGGCAGTTTTCCGAGATAAAAAAGGTGTTGGCCTGCTTTCGCTTTTTGCCCCGTCTCCGTCCGTGCAGCATAGTAATGGCTTCGGCTGCAGAGGTCCCTTCATCCAAAAGAGAAGCGTTGGCGATCTGCATGCCGGTCAGTTCGGCTACCATGGTTTGAAAGTTTATGAGTGCTTCGAGCCGGCCCTGCGAAACTTCTGCCTGATACGGGGTATAGGAAGTATACCAGCCAGGATTTTCCAGAACATTTCTCAGGATAACGTTCGGAGTGATAGTCTCGTAGTAACCCATTCCGATGAACGATTTGTACACCTTATTTTTCGAAGCGATCTCTTTAATGTGTGCCAGATATTCATCTTCGCTTAGAGCAGAAGGAAGATTAAGCGGATGGTCGAGACGGATTTTTGCAGGAATGGTTTCTTTGAGCAATTGATCCATCGTCTTCGCGTCGCAGAACTCGAGCATCTCTTCAATTTGCTTGTCATCCGGGCCGATATGACGGGATGAAAACTTTTCACGGCCAAACTGAATTTGCATAAAACTTTTTTGTATATGTTATTTAAATGGTTTGCCGGATAACAGAAAGCTGAAAAGTTTGGTTCAGCGGTACTTACCGGCTCCGGAAGAAAATCATTTTTTTCGATCTTTATAATATACACTTTTTTCACCGGAGAGGCATCCGTTCTT
This sequence comes from Balneolaceae bacterium, assembly GCA_020832285.1. Lineage (GTDB taxonomy): Bacteria > Bacteroidota > Rhodothermia > Balneolales > Balneolaceae > Rhodohalobacter. The sequence goes on along the minus strand of JAFIFB010000024.1, from coordinate 114,358 downwards.
GCGTAGTTTTTGGGTATGAAAAGTGAGTTGGAGATATTTAACTGACGATCTTATCTGCTTAATGTTCAAAATTTATAAATAGATTTGAATATCATAAATACTGACAAATCTGAATGTTATGGAGCCAGGGGATTGTAATTTACAATATCCTGAAGTTTTTAACCCGTTCAGTCAGGCGCATCAGCATAAAAAGTAAGCATTTAAAACACTCATACTGTTTTGCCAAGAAGTCGCAAAGACAGGAAGAATCACGAATGCCAGTATTTCTATTTAATTATACCTCGTGTATTATCGTTCTGCCAGCCGGAAGGTTTGTGGTAAAAATAAAAGGCCGTTAACCTTTGATTACGTACTATTATTGCAAATTCTCGAAAGAGAAAAAGTTAGTCAAAAACCGGATTTGTTCTGATTTATTGACGACGTGGGGTGCTCCTTTTCAATGCCTTTACAAGCTTAAAATTTTTAGGTTTTAAGATCTTGAAACTCACTTTTTGGACAGCCTCCAGCAGGGGACATCATATCAATTAACCCACAACAATTCATGTAGAACCCTATTTTTAAAAAATATGCTAACTCATGATGTTTTATTATCTTTCTCAGTAACTAAAAAAAATTTTATTCTAAGCTAACTTTCTTCTGTCAGAATACTGCAAGCTTTTTACTCTTTTACAAATAACCGATTAACCTGAAAAATTTATTTTTGATGACTATAATGGCTGAACTCCCTTTTATGAGCTGGTTTTTTGAGCTTCATCCTGTGATGCAGGCATTTATTGCGGGAACGCTCTGCTGGATTACAACTGCCATCGGAGCCGGAGTAGTATTTTTGAATAAAAACGTGAGCCGAAAATTTCTGGATGCTTCACTTGGATTTGCCGCCGGTGTGATGATCGCGGCAACCATTTGGTCTCTTCTTGAGCCATCGATGGAAATGGCTGAAGCAATGGGACAGATTAAATGGATTCCGGCTGTTCTCGGTTTTATCATGGGTGCGCTCTGTATTCGCCTGGCCGATGCATACGTGCCTCACCTTCACCTTGGCCTGCCGCGCGATGAGGCAGAGGGAGTGCAGACTACCTGGCGGCGTGCCACACTATTGGTTATGGCGATTACTCTTCACAACATTCCTGAGGGACTTGCCGTAGGCGTGCTTTTTGGTGCAGCTGCTTCGGGGATAGACCCGACCGGAACTGCAACTGTAATGGCTGCCATTGCTCTTGCAATCGGAATCAGTATTCAGAACTTTCCTGAGGGAATGGCTGTATCTATGCCGCTGAGAGGGGAGGGTGTTTCAAGGGCACTCAGTTTTAATTACGGACAACTTTCCGGTCTTGTGAATCCGCCTTCAGCTGTGATCGGTGCTCTTGCGGTAATTTTTATTCAGCCCATTCTGCCTTATGCACTCGGTTTTGCCGCAGGTGCGATGATTTTTGTGGTCGTGGAAGAGCTAATTCCCACTTCCCAGCGGGCCGGAAATACCGACATTGCCACTATGGGAACCATCATCGGTTTCTGCGTGATGATGGTACTGGATATTACACTGGGCTAATTATAAGTTGAACCTTTTGGTTTCCTTAACTTTATTGGGGTTGTAGGGGAGGAGTGATGGTTTCCTTTCGCGGGAAACGCTGCGCTCGGAGCTTACGACATTTCAGGCTACCGGTGATAGATTGGTTTAGCCCTATTATCCACTCGTACCCCTCCCCCGGCCCCTTCCCTATGCCGCATAAGAACGGCACAAGGAAGGGGTGACTTTTTTGTTGAGTGGTTGCCTTCGAAATAGGTAAAAGCCCCTCTCCACGAGCGGTCGGGATTTCGAAAAGCACTCAACTTGCGGCGTGCTTTTCGCCGGAGGGAGGGGTTGGGGTGGGTCCGCAATGATCGAAATTATAACTCTATATAAAGTTAATTCCTGTCACTTCTGAAATAGTGTTGTCCCGCTTTTGGGCAAAATTAGTGACAGGAGGTTTATAAACATAAATCCCGTCAGGGATGACCGATAATAGCCCCATGCTAAAGTGTCTGTTGCACAACTCAACCCGTGCCTGCACAAGGCCCTGAAAAAATCAACCGCTCTGGACATTTTTATGTCATTTTATTGTTTATAAACATAATTATAACAATTATATAGTGGGAACTATTTAGCTTTTTTCGTATCTTCCTACATGCAAGGAATAAAACCACGTACCTCGAAACTTTTCTACCAATTCAGCCTCGAAGACCACATCAGCGCCGATCATCCGTTGCGGCGAATCGATCACGTTCTTGATCTGCGGTTTCTCTACAAACAAACCCGCCCGTACTATGGATCACAGGGACAAAAAAGTATTGATCCGGTGGTGTTTTTTAAGATCTGTCTGGTGGGCTACTTCAATAATCTCACGGGCGATCGGGCCCTGATTCGCTTTTGCAATGATAGCTTGTCAGCCCGTTGGTTTATTGGATATGACATTGACCAAGCTCTCCCAGTGCACAGTACACTTTCGCGCACCCGATCCCTGTTCGGTGAAGATATTTACGAACAGGTGTTCAGCGAAATCCTGGGTTTATGTGTGAATGCGGGTTTAGTTCAGGGAGACCGGCAAGTGGTTGACAGTGCATTGGTCAAGGCCAATGCTCATATTGGGTCGATGCAACGCAAGCAGATCCTGGAAGATGCCAGCGAGTACTGCCGGCAGGTGATCCGGGAAAACAAAGACGATGCCCTGCCCTGCCCCGGGCCAGCCTTAGAGGCGGTGGCACTTCCGTCCAAAACGAAGGATTCTAAAGATAAATCCAGTAAAAATAATGATACTCACCAGTGCAGCAGCGATCCGGACGCCCGCATGGGGTTCAAACCGAATAAACCAAAAGACATGTACTATCACGGGCAAGTGTGTGTGGATAGTCAGCACGGGGTGGTTACCGCTGCCATGGGCGATTACGGGGATCGAAATGATCACTATAGCTTTGCGGAATTGCTGGCAAAAGCCCGTGAAAATCTCGCTGGATATGGCCTGTCCATCAACGAAGTTCTGGCCGATACAGGCTATACCACGGGAGAGAATATTCGCTGGTGTGAGCAGGCCGATATGACCGCCTACATGCCCAATCCTTCAAACTACACCCCGGAGCGCCCCGGGTTCACCTACAATGAGCAGGCCGACCGCTATGAATGCAGCCAGGGTGAATATCTTACGTATCGATCAACCACTATCAACAAAAAACGCAAGAAGCGAAACTACAGAACCTCCACCAAGCAGTGTAAAAACTGCCCGATAATCCAGCAGTGTATTACCAGCAAAAGCACGTTCAAGCAATTGGCTCATTCGCCCGGCAAGCCGTGGTATGATCTGATGGCCAGGCGATTGAGCAGCAGCTATGGCAAGTGGTTGCTGCGCAAGCGAAAAGCCATTGTCGAGCCGGCTCTTGGAAACTTGCTCCACAATAACGCAATGAAGAAGGTGTATGCCCGGGGCATACAAGCGGCCAATAAACATGTGATGATGGCCAGCATGTCCATGAATTTAAAGAAATGGCTCAAACACAGCACCAAGCCCCCAAAGGTAAAGGCCCACAGAGCCATTAGTACGCCTTGGAGCCATGATGTTCTTGATTTTAAACAGATCTATTCGTTTGTGGAGACTATTTTAGCTCATCAAGTGCAAAAACTCTCACCACAATCAATGAATCTTGCGAATCCGCTGTTTTCTGATCTTTAGTTGTGCAACAGACACTTCAGCGTGGGGTAAAAAGGAAACGTTACATTCCTGAGTCCCGGCAGGGACGGAACAACCCAGCGTTGTTCTGGTATTTTACCTGTCATTCCATTCAGATAATTGTTCAAACTGTTGTCGGAATTGAGTTTAGGGATTGATTCAGGGTACGGCGTGTCGTCCCGTAACGGGACTTGTCTGGTTTGACGCACGACAAAAAACCCCACAGTGAACTGTGGGGCTATATTCGGTCGTCTCTACGAGACTTAAAGTGTGGTGATGCAGCGGGAACGGGGAGAAGGAGATCTGAGTAACGAGGTGAGTTTCAAGCGGCGTAACCGTTTGCATTGGTCTTGTTGGGAATGATGCACGCCGCGGCTATTACCCAAATGCGCCTTGTCTTTTCGACCGGAATTCTACGGAGCGAAAGCGTAGTAGAATGGAGTGGAGAAATCTCCTTGTTATTAGAAGGAGTGTATTGAGGCATTGTTCAGGTTAGTCTCCATCGCAAGGAGATCTCTCCACGCGTTCGCTCCGCTCACTTGGTCGAGATGACAATGCTTACTATTCATATAGGTAAGCGGCGTTTCAGTATCCGAAGCATGCAACACCCTGATTTACGCCGTTGCCCTGGTTTTTACCAGAATATCCCTTCTGAAATAGTGTTTCCCGTTTAATCACGTTTCCCACTGTATCAAAGCTTCGATGGTCAGGAAAACATCGAAGAGCAGGCTCTACTACGTTAAAACTTCGAAGAGCAGGCTTTTGGGCAAGATTAGTTGCTTGACACGACAATAGTGTGAGATCTAGTGTTGTGTCAAGTCTGAAGTTTCGTAAGAAACCCGCAAAGTTTTTTTAATTAAATCCTTCCAATTTTGAAGAAAGTGATAAATACAGAAAGGAAACTTTGCCCCTAAGGGATGCCCTTGGCACGGGTTTTACCCGATGTTTTATCATTGACATGACACTAGAATGATCACCTCACTCTCGAAACGGGAACGGATACACAGCAGGTCCTGTATGTCCGCTTTCGCCAACCGCCCGCACTCCAAAGAGGTAATTGTCTTTCGAGAGCAGTTCTGCGGTAAATTGAGTTTCTCCGCCCTCTACAAAAACTTTGTGCTCCCAGTAGGGTGAGGTGGTTTCACGCCAGACCACTTCGTATCCTTTCAGATGTGATGATCCGGACGGTTCCCATCGCAGTCGGGTATCATTTTCGAGCTGAGAAATATTCATTCCCACATTCTGAGGTGGCATGGGCGCCCGGGCAAGATTGGCAAGAGCAACAAGGTTTACCTGAGTCACCCGTTCCACATAGTTGTAGTCCATAAATTGAGGCAGATCTCCGTACTGCACTCCGTTTTCCTCACGAATATCCTGGTGTTGGTGTCTGAATTCTTCGTGTGGCTCAGAGAATCGCACAGCAGGATGAAGGGAGATAAACTTTTCATAGTAGAAAATATATATAGAAAATGAAGTAATAGCGGCTTAATATTGCTGCTTCCCTTTCTAAGAGTCAAATTGAATACGGATAAACAGAGTTCAGGACATTTCTCTGTTTATGCGTGATTTGATCATAAAATTTCGTTTATTTCGGATAAAACCTCATTTTAGAGGAGTTCTTATGAGCATCAAAAAATACCATATCGGCCTGACTCAGTGGGGGTATAAGGATTGGAAAAGTAATTTTTTCCGGGATGATGCCAAACCCGATGAGTTTTTGATGCAATATGCATCGGTTTTCAATTCGGTAGAAGGAAACACTACATTTTATAATGTTCCTGCTCCCAAAACGATCGAAAAATGGGGATCGCAGGTTCCGGCCGATTTTAAGTTTTGTTTCAAATTTCCGCGAACTATTACTCATGAGAAGCATCTCAGACATGTTACAGAGGAAGCCCTCTCCTTCCTGGATCTCTTCAGTCCAATACGTACCAAAATCGGGCCTTTTCATGTTCAGTTACCTCCTCAGTTTTCATTTGAGCAGATGAAAGATCTGGAGACTTTGATTGAGGTATTGCCTCCTCATCTCAGTTTTGCCGTGGAGGTACGGCACTCCGATTTCTTTGATAAAGGAAAAAAGGAGAGATATTTCAACGATTTTTTGAAGAGCTATGGAGTGAACCGTGTGGTTTTTGATACACGCAGGCTCCATGAACTGCAAAGCGGAGAGCCATCGGTGAAAAAAGCACAGAGCCGCAAGCCGAAACTGCCCGTACGATTTGATGCAACAGGTGCAAATCCGTTTGTGCGTTTTGTGGGAGCGAATGATGTTCTCAATAATCAGGCCCATTTGAAGGAGTGGGCTATCATCACGGCCAACTGGATCAGGGAATCCAGACACCCCTATATTTTTATACATGCACCGGAAACATTGCACGCTCCTGAGCTTGCACGGTACTTTCACAAAGAGTTGGCAAAACTGATCGAAATCAGCCCAATGCCGGAATGGCCATCGGAAAAAAAAGATAAACAACTCGGATTATTTTGACATGGAGATTCAACCTGGTTAAAGTTTGACTGAAAATCTTTTCCACAGGGATGCTCCTGGATTGAGCTATTGAAGATCACACTAAATGAATTTAATCGCTGACAGCTGTGAGCTGATCGCTTTTATGAATAATCATTTTAAAAACTTCACATAATGGTACTCAATCAAAGGGGATAAATTCCCTGTGATATCCGTCCATTAGTTCAAACTATCTTCAAGGTCACTTAGGAAACGATCAATTCGTCTTGCATTAACACCAAGATCTCCTCTGCCCACACGCGATTTCGACCTCATATCCACACGAGTACCAGTTGCTGTTGGAGTGAAACGAAGAATTACATCATCTTTAAATCCAAACCACGGTAGTTTTTCAGTAGCTTCAATACGCCCTTCATTCCGGTTAATGGCTGCAAAATCCCAGTTGCGCTCTGCCAGAATTATTACGGCAGCATCCATTACTTCCTGAAGATCTATTTCCAGTTCAAGCGGCTGAATATGCGTATAAGCCTGGCGCTGTTCATCAGCAGTGGCTTCTCCGGGATATTCGGGCTGATTTCTGGCTCCTTCACGAAGGCGAAGCAAGGCAACAAATTCGGGCGGACTTTCGAGATCGGTGGAGATATCGTGAATGGGAGGAGCGGATGTTGCACGGTGGTTCCAATATAAAGCGCTGCCACTAATAATTCCGGTAAACAGAAATGCAATGACGGCATATGCTATGGCTCTTGTCCGGGATTTTCGAAGAAACCAGAAAGATGCAAGACCGATAATTACAAGACCGATGGCAGTATATGCACTGTATCGCAACATAGACATTCCGACAGAGAGGGACCAGATATCCCATTGATAACCGTAACCGGAAATCAGAAAAATAAAGGAAGTGGCCAGTGATAAATAAAGTAATATTCGGGCAAAAACCATGATCAGCTTTTTTGATTAGGGGAATTCATTCATTATAAAAAAATGAATGTAGATATGTTTAATTATTCCAATGTCAGAAAACTAAAGCTGATTTTTCGAAAAAAGATTCCGTGCCTTCAGATTTTTGATAATTAACTCATTATACAGGTTCCCGATTAAATTAGCCTTCAAACAGAAATCACCGTATTTTTAAAAGTTGTGACAAAAAATGAGAAATAATAAGAAAAACCCATTTCATGAAAGACAATGTTCGCGTTCGATTTGCACCATCACCAACCGGTTTTTTACACATCGGGGGGCTTAGAACCGCACTTTACAACTACCTGTTTGCCCGCCATCACAATGGCAGGTTTGTTCTGCGTATTGAGGACACAGACCAGAGCCGTTACGTAAAAGAGGCCGAGGAGGATATTATTAAATCCCTGGAGTGGAGTGGTATTGAGATTGATGAAGGCCCTGAAAATCCGGGAAAATTTGGCCCATATCGCCAAAGTGAGCGAAAGGAGATGTATAAAAAGTTTGCTGAAGAGCTCATTGAAAATGGCCACGCCTACTATGCTTTCGATACAACCGAAGAACTTGATCAGATGCGCGAACGCCTTCAGAAATCAGGGAATCCGTCGCCCAAATACGATGCCATCACCCGTCAGTCAATGATCAACAGCCTCACCTTACCCAGCGATGAGGTCCGGAAACGGCTGGATACAGGTGACGAATACGTAGTGCGCTTGAAAGTGCCACGTCGCGAAACGATCCGCTTTGAAGACCTGATCCGCGGCCATGTATCATTCGAATCGAAAGGGCTTGATGATCAGGTGCTGCTCAAGTCTGATGGTATGCCCACCTACCACCTGGCCAATGTGGTGGACGATCATCTGATGGAAATTTCACATGTGATCCGCGGTGAGGAGTGGCTCAGCAGTACACCCAAACATGTGCTGCTCTATCAGGCATTCGGATGGCAACTGCCAAAAATGGCCCATCTGCCGCTCATTATGTCACCCAGCGGAGGAAAGCTCTCTAAACGGAAAGCCGAATCGGAGGGGATTCCGATCAATACGAAAGATTATATTGAACAGCATTATGAACCAGAAGCGCTTGTGAACTTCCTGGCCTACCTGGGATGGAGCCCCGGTGATGACAGTGAAATCCATTCACTTAATGATCTCTGCCGTCTTTTTACACTGGATCGGGTGAGTAAGGGTGGTGCCGTGTTTAATCACAAAAAACTGCTCTGGTATAACGAACATTACCTTCGTGAGATTTCAGATCGAAAACTTGCTGAGAGAATTAAAAAGATTGCCGGTGATGAGGCCGTAAAAAATGCCGATGATGAATTTCTTGAAAAAGCGATCGGTTTATTGAAAGAGAGAGTCAGCAAAATTGACGAAATCATAACGATGGGCAGCTTTTTCTTCGGAGATCCACAGGAATACGATGAAAACGCTGTAAAAAAGTGGAAGGATGGCAGCTCAGAGCTGGTTCAGGCCTACAAGGAAAAAATTGCTTCACTGGATGAAGATCAGTTTGAGCCCGCCACGCTGAAGAGTCTGCTGGAAGAAGTGATCAATGCTGAAGAGGTCGGTTTTGGAAAGCTGATGATGCCGCTGAGAATTGCTGCGACCGGACAAGGTTTCGGTCCCGATCTGTTTGCTTCGATGGAACTGATGGGTAAAGAGACGGTGCTTCGGCGGATTGATACGGCAGTGAAGAAGCTTGGATAGCTGTACGACGGACAGTCTGTCCGGCACTCGGGAGTTTGAAGAGGGATCAATTCGTTCTAAGGATACTGTATTTTAGTGTGCTTGAGCAGGTGAAAAGATCCTGTGTTCTGATTGGTTACTGAGTAACGGGCAGGTTGCCCGTTGTACGGGGATATGTAGCCCGGTTCGCCGAACCGGAAGGTTTGGTATCTATTGAAAACCGATTGAATGGAGGTTCAGTTGAGGATTCTGGAGTTTATGGTTCGGATGGATGTTTGCAAGTTGCCGAGGTAACGGGTCAGCGACCCGTTGTACGCCGTATAGCTATTTTGTCTAAAACAGTCACCAACATAATTCGGGAACTTCGAACAAATTACACTGTTTTTCTGTTACATTTCTACCGCTAAACTACCTTTGCCGAAGGCATACTCAAGAGAGAATTATAAAAGGTTATCCTGAGCATAAAGCTACGGAGAGCAATCGTGCTACGTTCATTGTATGTTCTGTGAAGTGTTTCTGACCCTCGAAGTTTCATCGAAGTGGGGTAGGGTAGCAGGGCCTTGCAAGAAAATCACTTGGTCAGGTTCGGGTTGAGGGTGCTGTACAATCGAAATACACCGTGGTTGTAGCGAACCATAAGACCTTATTATCACTAAGAAAATCGTGCTTAATTTTATACGCTGTTATGGGCAGCTTTAGATAATTTTGATTTGTCAAAATCATCTAAAGGTAAAGAAAATATAAAAGCACTTCCTTTTCCGGACTCACTTTTAACCCAGATTTCACCGCCATGCTTTTCTACAAAATCTTTACACAGAATTAAGCCCAATCCTGAACCTTTTTCATTTGCTGTCCCCTTGGTTGTGATACCCTTGTCAATTTTGAATAATTTATTGCGAATTTCTTCACTCATCCCAACTCCATTATCACTAACGGTAATTTCGATATTGTTTTTTCTTTGAAGAGACGAAATATTTATTTCTCCATTAGTGTGAGTGTACTTTATAGCATTAGAAATAAGATTTCGTAAAATTGTTTTTAGCATATTTAAATCCGCATAAACATCAAGATCAGTACTTTTATTAAAATGTAAAGATATGTTTTTGATTTTTGCGGCTGATTCTGATAGATCCAGGATTTCGTCGATAACCGACTGTAAATTGGTTTTTTCAGGATTATAAATATTATTTCCGGTTTGTGATTCTGCCCAGGCTAATAAGTTATCAAGTAAATTAAGGGCTCTTTTTGCTGAAGACTTAATATAGCCGAGGTACTCTTCAGATTCAGCAGCATTAAAATTGTTTGTTTTGTCAATTAGCATATCCGAAAAACCCAAAATGGCGGTAAACGGATTTCGTAAATCGTGAGCAATGATTGAAAAGAGTTTGTCTTTCGTGGAATTAAGTTCTTTTAACTGAGCTTCATGCTCTATAAGCTTTAGTTCAGCTTTTTTTCGCTTTGTTATATCCCTCGAGACACCATGATAACCAGTAATGTTACCATCCTTATCGTAAAATGCCTCCGCAGTGGCTTCAACCCAAATCCAGCTGCCATCTTTACAAAGCTCCTCCAGCTCGTAAATCGCCGGAGCAGATTTTATTCCCTTGCTCAGATCACTCATTCTTTTTTATTCGCTTCCATCAGCAGCTGAACACCCTCAGGTTTTAAAATAGAAAAAAGAGATTGACCAATGACTTCTTCTTTTTTAAAGCCTCGTATTCTCTCATCTGCCGGACTGATATAGGTTAGCATAAATTTACTATCCAAATGCCAGATTACATCACTCGAGTTTTCAGTTATGATCCTGAATTTCTCCTCGCTTTTTTGCAATTCCTGATTTTTTAGATTTAAGCTTTGTGTTTGTTTTCTGATTTGAACACGTAACGACCAAACCCATATGAAAACCAGAATTAACACAACGATTGCAATGATGAAAATTATCCCGATATTTCTGGCAGCTTGCCTGTACTCATAATCCTCAAGTTCGTAAACTTTCCACCTTTCCTGAATTTCTGTAAGCTTACCACTTTTCCGCAACTCCGAGCCACCATCGTTTAAAATGTTCAATAATTCGGCATTTCCCTTACTAACTGCCATTGTGTAAATACTGGGAATGATTGATGGCCCCTTTATCATAATATTTTGATAGTTGTTCTTTTCAATCTCGTCCAAACCAATAAGGTTTGGAGCTAAAACATATTCAGCTAAACCCAACTTAATCGCTGAAAGTGCTTCAGGCAGAGATTTTGTCAAGATATAATCCTCAAAGGGCCCCATGGGTATTAGATACTTATCGATTGATATATCTTTATCCAAAACCGCGAGTTTGTAATTAAACAAGGTGGATAAATCGTCGAGTTTCAGGTCTTTTCGGATAAATATGGTATAGTATTCTGTGTGAATGGGAATGGTAAAATCAAGAAACTCTGCTCGTTCTTCAGAAAATATAATACCAACAATGATGTAGGTTTCACCTGATTGAACATTGGATAATGCCGCGTCCCATCTGTGAAGTTGAATAGTTAACTTAATACCACTTAACTTGGCAATGGCTTCTGTCACCTCAATTTCAAGTCCGCTTGGTTTTCCTGTTTTATCAATAAATGAGAAAGGAGCATAATCAGAGTCGTCGCCTACAATATATTCTTGAGCAAGCATATTGTTGGCTTGAAGCAGTGTCGAAAAAAAGATTAAAATCAACCAGACGCTTCTTGCCATTTTTTAAGAGTTATTTTATTTAAAGTTAAATTATTATTGTGAATAAACATATTGTTTTGTGTTTTTTAGCCAGGCCATTTCACTTTCTATATGTGCAACTCATTTTCACTTTGCTGATTAATTTTTGATTTAGTCAAGCAGATATGTTTTCCTTTTTATACCTCTTTTTTTTGATAGTATTTGGCACACCTCTTGACTGCATCCATTGGGTTGATCATATTAACAGAAAAAGATATAGTGAGAATCGTTCGAATTATATGGCCTCTTTTTTTGGCAGCGGTGCTGATATGGCTGCTAAGTTGTGAGGGCGGACTGGAACCTCCTGTAATCGAGGATGAACCTTATGGAGTGATCCTGGGAACGGTTACCTATTCCGGACAGTGGCCACCGCAGGATTCGTTGAATGACCTGAGGTTTGTGCCGCTGAAGTCAGTTCCTGCCGCATTTACTGACATCATAATGGATTTCCAAAACCTGAGTTTCAGTGATCGACTGGCTTATTATACCGACAGTGATGAGTTTTTTGTGGATGAAGTGGAAAATGGCCGTTACATCTACAATGTGATTGCTCATCGTTACGGAACGGCTTTTGAATGGCGCCCTGTGGGAGTTTACTCAGACAACGGAGGAGAGATTATTGTAAGCGGTGATACCACTACCATTCATATCCACGTGGACTTTGACAATCTTCCACCTTTTCCACCGGAGTGAAAGTTTATGAGAAAAAAGATCGCTCAAATCTTTTTATCTGTATTTTTGATATTTATTTACTCTGCAGATTATCTGGCAGCACAGGAGCAGCACGGAACGATTGAGGGTATTATCAAAAATGAATCGGGTGAAACTCTGCCGGGTGTGCATGTTTCTATTACGGCACTTCAGTCGGGTGCCACCACCAATTCTGATGGCTTTTTCCGTTTGAGAAATATTACATCCGGTGAGCACATCCTTCGCTTTTCAATGGTTGGATTTCAGACAATAACCGAAGCTATCAGCCTGGAACCCGGTGAAACGGCCTGGCTGGACATTGAGCTGAACCCGGTTACCCTTCAGGCCGGGGAGCTGGTGGTGACGGCATCTCGCCGAAGCCAGTTGATCGGGCAGGTTTCGGTCAGTATGAATATCATATCTCCCGAAGAGCTTCGATCACGCAATGTTACCTCACTGGATCAGGCACTTGATTATGTACCCGGAGTTCAGGTGCTCGGAAATTCGGTGAATGTTCGCGGATCGTCCGGTTTTGCGTACGGAGTGGGCAGCCGGGTTCTGCTTTTAGTAGACGGTGTTCCGTTGATGGGGCCGGATCAGGGAGGAATGGATTTTGACGGACTGCCACTGATGCAAACCCGTCAGATTGAAGTGCTGAAAAGTCCCGGATCGGCTCTATATGGAGGAGGGGCACTGGGTGGCGTCATCAACCTGATTACGCGCGATTTCCCTGATGAACCGGAAACCACCATCCGCCTTTTCGGAGGGGCATACGAACCGGTACGTTTTGATGTATGGCGGCAAAGCTGGGAAGGTGCCGCTGACTACCGGGCTAACCGGGGAGTTCAATTTGGCAGATCGGAACAGTTAACTGAACGCTGGGGCTACTGGGTAAGCGGGAAAATACAGGATGATTCCGGTTATCTTCAAAACAACCGGTCGAAGGGACTGGAGCTATACTCGAAGGTCGGGTGGGAAATCTCAGGTGATAAAAATCTTTCACTTTACAGCGGAATTCGCCGGAACCGGAATCAGCAGTTTTTATACTGGAATGGACTGAGCGATCCGCTTCGACCCGGAGAAATTCTGCTTACCGGTGATAGTGCATCGGGTGCAAACCAGGGGCTGTCGGACCGGCTCACGCTTCTTCCCGTATTTACGCACAACATAAGCCCGGATATTCAATATGCGCTGAAGGGGAGGGTATTTGGTGTCGCATTTCGTCCAATCGACAGGGAGGGAAATATTCGTCCGTCTGATCGGCACAATGTTGGTTTCCGGTATGGAGGTGAAGCTCAGGTGAACTATCGGGTTTCAGATGAGCTGATATTGACCGGCGGCGCTACATTCGATGAAAATTATGTGCGTTCGGATGTGTTTGTGGGTGAAGATTCCCTGATGGTACGCAATCAGCCCGAGGGTTCTCTTTTTGTTCAGGGAGAGTATAGCTGGAATAACCGACTGACCACAACAGCCGGATTTCGTTACGATGCATACCGCGTTCATACGCTGGATACGGCGACTCAGTTTAGCCCCAAATTTAGTGCATCTTATATGATTTCGGACCACCTGACTGCACGCACATCATTTGGGAAAGGTTTCCGGGTTCCAAGTGTGGCGGAGCGTTTTTTTAACAACCGCGATTTTTTCCCGCTTGAATCGAACCTTGCGCTTCGTCCGGAAACAAGCACGGGTTACGAAGCAGGGTTGACTTGGCAGGGGCCGGTTCAGAATCGATTTTCACTAAAAGCGGAATTCACGGGCTTCTGGAATAACTATCGCAGACTGGTTGAACCGGCTTTTCAGCCCCAGACATCAGCCTTTCAGTTTGTAAACCTCACGGAAGCGAGAATTCGCGGGGCTGAGATTTCGGCAGCGGTTTCAACGATAGATCAGGATCATCATCTCAGTACAAGCTATACGCTGCTTGACCCGCGGGACATGGAAGAGAACCGGTCCCTGGCCTATCGCTCGCGTCATCTTGTACAGGTATCAGGCCGGAGTATTTTGAGACCCTGGATGGAAGCCGGCGCCGATTTTCGCTATGCAAGCGCACCCGAACAGGTGGATACCGATTTTTCTTTTTTTGTGAATGATGCTGAAGTGTTTCCGTCGGTCTATGTGGCCGATGCCAGAGTCCGTTTTCAGGATACAAACCCATTGCGGGGGAAGGGAATGAGCGTTACCCTGATGGTGAAAAATCTTTTCGATTACTACTATGTAGAACGCCCTGCTATCTTTGCTCCCCCAAGAAGCTATCATATCGTGATGGAGGTAATATTTTAATGTCTTAGATTTTAATTCCGGCCAAAAACTGGCAAGAAAACTTTTAAACGCTTTGTGAAAGTGGAAGGAAAGCTATCAGCTATCAGCCGTCAGATGATCGTTGCTGAAAAAATGCTGATAGCTTAACATATTCAAATTTTTTGGTTCTGGCTTCGCCAGGTTAGGGATAGCGTTCTCTGATTAAGAGTCGGTAAATAAATTAAGTTCCACAGGAAATTTTTCGGGAAGATATTTTTGAGATAACTGAAATTCCCTTCACGATTGTTTAGTATTTCGAAACGGACTCAATTTGAGATTAAAAAAGTTAATCAAAAACACGACATGTATTTGATTTAATGACTGACAAGGGAGGTGCTTGTCAAGCCCTGTAATGGCGCCATCACAGAGCCCAGGGTAATGTGAGCATCGCGAACGACGCCCTGGGATAAAATGTAACATAAAAAAACCCGAGGCGAATAGTTTTGAAAAAGCAACACACAATTTCGAGGGGTTTTCACTGGAATCTGGAATCCGGAAAAAAACCGTGGCGGAATTCATTCAGGGGGGGAGCAGCTCGAAACGGGCGGGACAGGCAAGAGGAGGATTCAGGGTCTGTAATAACAACTTACCTACTGTAATTACAGTAGATCCTTTAATTAACAGGCCTTTCAAAGAGCGGTACTTTTTTACTATAAGTCCTTGGGTAAAGAGTCGGACTGACCAATAGAGAGAACAGCCGGTTACAGTTATTCAGTCTTATAAAGAGTTTTCAGCTTCATCACTCAGTCGAAAAGCGACGTAGCAGATTCTTTTTCCCTCTTTAAGGTGCATTTTTTCGTAATAGGTTTGAATGGCAAGAAGCTCGTCATCCGACATTTCCCTGTAAAGATCATCTGAAGTTTTTATGATTTTGCAGCTCTCCTGTTCAATAGTTGCCAGCGTGAAATGGTAGAGAGTTTCCGAATCGGTTTTAAGGTGGATGGTGCCGCCGGGTTTGAGCAATTTTCGATAGATGTTCAGGAATTTGGGTGATGTGAGCCTTTTCGAAATTCTGGCTTTCTTGCGAACATAGGGATCGGGAAAGATAATCCATATTTCATCTACTTCATTTTTGGCAAAGAAATGTTCGATGTGATCGATGTACATTCGAATGAAACGCACATTCTCCAGTGATTCGTCAAGTGCAATTTTTGCCCCCTGCCATATACGGGGCCCTTTAATGTCGATTCCAATAAAGTTCCGGGATGGAAATTTACGAGCAAGGTATACAGAATATTCACCTTTCCCGCAGGCAAGTTCAAGTGTAATCGGGTAGTCGTTTTTGAAAATATCGGAATTCCATTTTCCTTTGGGCGGGGCAGCATCTGAGAAATCGGTGTACTCTAATACATTCGGAAACCGGCTTATGTCGGCAATCCGTTTTCGTTTATTTTTTCCGGACATCGGGCTGATTAATGTGAACGAACTGGCTTTTTTGGATTCGCTTGGGGATTAAGTTTTCATCCGAAATAGGCAGGCTCATTTCCCTTTTTCCACTTAATATTACAGCCGATACTTGGAGTCTGATTTTCGGGAGACGATTTACCTGCAAGCATCAGATCGGTGGCGTTTCGCAGATCAGAACCGGTTGGTTCAATGCTGTTTTTGGGACGGGAATTATCAAACTGGCCTCGATAGAAAAGTTCGTGTTTTTCATCAAAAAGGAATAGGTCGGGTGTGCAGGCGGCTTTATAGGCCTTGGCAACTTCCTGGGTTTTATCAAAAAGGTAGGGAAACGGATAACCAAACTTTTCGGCATCTTCTTTCATTTTGTCAGGGCCATCCTGCGGATGGGTTTCTACACTATTCGAACTGATTGCCACGATACTGATTCCTTTATCCATATAATCAACAGCATACTCTACCAGCGCTTCTTTTATCAATTTTACGTATGGACAGTGATTGGAGATAAACATCACCAAAATCCCGTAATTTCCCATGTACTTGTCGAGAGAAACGGTTTTTCCTGTGATGGTATCTTTCAATGAAAAATGCGGCGCTTCGGTTCCAAGAGGTAGCATGGTTGAGTTTACTGCAGCCATCGTTGATTATCTACTTTTAAGATTATTATTTTGTGGAGTGAGTCATTGCTTGAACAAAAAATAAGGAATTTCCGGTCATTGATCAGGAAATAATGGCAAAATGCTTGTTACGCTAATCAGAAACCGAATCGCAGCTTTAATTCAAAGCGGCTGGCAGAATGAGATTCATTGTTTTCAATGTTAACTTTGTAGGAGGGTTCCAAAGCCACGCTGAATGATCTGTCACGGAGAACAGATACTGGAAATCCAAGTGAGATTCCGGTATTATAATGCCAATTCTGAAGCTCTGCACTGTTAGAAATATTTGAGCTGTTTTGTACATGAGTATTATAACCGTAACCGTTTAACCGCTGATCGGAAAAACCGGTTAAATTTGAATATATTCCTATCTGTGGAAAGAGTACAATGTCTCCAATGTTGAATGTTTGAAAAAGGTTGAAGACAGTTTTTATGCCTCCTCCGGCAAATCCAAAGTCAGCGTTTCCGGCTAAGCTATAATCTGAAAAAATGAGTGTTTTATTTGAAGATCCCAAATTTGGATGTTAAAATAATACACATCAATAGATTACACTTTGATTGACATATTTACTGTGAGATATCCGGTTAAGATGTCCCTGAAAATCTGCCCAAATGCCGGTTCTTGTGTTGATATATTGTGTGTAACTAACATGTGGCCCGAATTTGATATTGTAGCCCGCAAAAGGTTCGGAATTGTTCGGGTTTTCATTCTATTACCGTGTCATATGTGAAGTTACGTGAGTCACCGGAAGAGCCGATCTGCGGTCATTCCAATTCAGACCAAAATGCACTGGATACCGATTCTTTAGATTAAAATAGGTTCAACTGACCTGTCTCCGGCCGCTTAAAATCATTGCTGTTGAGCCGTGTAACAGCCTGATTCAACCCCAGGTGTTTGGCATGAAATTCAATCAGCTGTTTTAACTGCTCACTATAAGCACCCATGAAGAACATTGAACGATTGTAAGGCTATACTAAAAAAAACTGGAATTATTTTTCCGATCCTTGATCTTTTTTATAGCATATGCGCCACCGGCTGCTGCCAGCAGCCCAAGGCCTCCGTCAATTGGGGTTTGAGCAGGCTTATCAGGAAGAGGCGGTGGTGCTGGCTGGGCTGAAAGAAGTTCCGGCAAAACCGATATAATAAGTACTGATATTAGTATAATTGCGAAGAAGTAGAAGAAAGTTTTCATAAGTCTAAAAGTTTTTTATTTGGAATATCAAATATTCGTTCCTTATTTAATCAGTGTCAGTTTCCGATTAAGTACTACATCTCCTGCCTGGAGTGTGTAAATATAGACTCCACTGGATAGGTTTCCGGCATTAAAAGTTACCGTATGTGTACCGGCTTCTACGGTTTCTTCTGCCAGCGTAGCAACAAGACGCCCGGATATATCGAACACTTGCAGGGATACATCGCTGATTTGTGGCAGTTCGAAACTGATAACAGTGGTTGGATTAAATGGATTGGGATAATTTTGGTTCAGGACGATTTTTTCCGGAAGTTCACTTTCATACGAGAGAGCTTCGTTGGTGATGACAAAGCGTGGCTGTTCTGCATTTGTCTTGGCTTGTGTGGGACTTGAATTAGTACAAGCCAACCCCTGGTCCGGCGAGATCATTCTTTCGGCTTTAGATACGGTAAAACTGTATTCAAAATTGTGATCAATCCGAACAGTTTCTCCTGTCTGCAAATCTCTCAGAAATAGAGTGGTCGCCGCGGGAAGATCCAGGTCAGTGGCTGTCAGAGTGTATGTGCCCGATGCAGAAATATCGATGTACAAGGGTATTTCCATTTTTTCATTGATGGAAGGATTTGGGAAGTGCCCGATATCAAAAAAGTCCCCCTCTTCTTTCTGTGTTGCAAGTACGGAATACTGTTCAGTAAACGGATAGAGCTGGAGAGCGTCTCCATACGTCTTCCGGAACGAACCATGTTCGGAAAACCGGATCCATGCGGAGTTGCTGACATCATCACCACGAAGTTCCAGGCGTACATAGTTTCTGCGTTCCTGCTCTTTGCCATAGAACGTTCCATCAGGGGTTCGGCTTTCTTCCGAAAATATTATAGAGGGATCGTTTCCGTCTGTTTGTACAAAAAAGCCCTGGCCAACGGCAATTGCATTGTCTTCAAGATCACCGAAGCCTGCAGCATTGGATACCCAGTCACTCGCATTATTGTCGTATACATAGAAAGCACCGGTAAGATCATTGGTTGGTATTTCAGTTACATCAATATTGAACTGAAACGGATTACCAAGGAGCGTCCATCCATCGGGGTGTTGATTCATATCGTCTCCATCGAGTAAAAAAGTTCCGGGTTGCGGACCCAAAGGAATGCTGATGGTTTTGGGCCAAGGCAGTGGGCTCGATACTCCATATTCATCATCTTCAAAAACTGAAATCAGAAAACCGCTGCCGGCAGGTATTTCATCATTCATATTCGGCAGAGAAACCCAGCCACCCTGATCGTCATCCGGTTCATCTACAGGCCAAATAAAAAGGTTCGTATCACCATCCGGGTGATCGGAGCCGGCTGCGCCTTGCGTCCATAAACTACCCAGCATATCTTGATAAGTAAGCCCGAACACAGGCGAGGAGAGTGTGCGGTAGCACTCCGTTTCGGTTAATGTGATTTCAATCGGCGGGCAGGGGTTTTCGTCGCCGTCTTCATTATATGCCTCAACAAAAGCATTGTATACATTGATTTCATTCAGAACAGAAGCCAATGATCCGACGGAAAGCCGGATCTCATCGTATGGCTCAGTGCTGACAAAACCGACGTTATATCGACCATCGCCGGGAGAGATAAACCCCAGAAACAGCGAAAAGCTCAACAGGTTTGAAGCCGATTGACACTCCTGCTCTGTGCCATTCAGATATGTACAGATTGCCAGGGTTTCAAAAAGCTCTGCCATAAGAAAGTTATTGACATCCTCAATAACAAAACCGGCTGCAGTGCCTGCAGGATATGTTGAAATCAGGTCCTGTACTGAAACCGAAACGGTGCCGGCAACACCGGCCAGGATCTCAATTGTTGCGAAATCATCTGCGTCATCTGAAACTATATTGGCAACATTTTCCACTCCGCAATCTACTCCCAAACCATCCACACAACCGATTCCTGATACACCTGAGGTCGCAATTACCGGGAAATCTGGGGCAGATAAGAAATTGGTTCCGCATTCAAACGCCTGCTCACAATATTCAGTCAAAACGGCATGGTACACCTGGGTTGTACCCAAATCTACATCCAAAAGCCCTTCACCAATTGTAATTTGTATTTCATCAAATTCTTCACCGGTTACAAAACCCACCGTATGCCGTTCTTCGGCTGAGATAACCGAAACGGACAGCAGCAACTGATTTATGCCTGATTGGATCTCCTGAGGTTCCCCATCCAGATAGGTAGTGATTGTGATGGCACCCAACAGGTTCAGCAGATCCAGGCCAACAAGTTCTGTGTTTGATATTTCAAACCCTGCAAAATGGCCGGCATCATATGATTGACCAATGTCTTTGACTGAAATACTGCCGGTACCAACAGCACCGCCCAATACCACCGTAATTGTACCGAATGCATCCAGGTCATCGCTGATCACATTTTCGGTGCTGCTGACCGAACCCACTGTTAGATCTCCGTCTATTCCCGTTCGTTCCGGTTCAATGATGACAGCAAAATCATCCTGAACCAACGGGGTGGTTTCATTACAGACAAGTTCAGGTGAGTCGCCGGGGGTTAGTATTTCAGCGTAGTAAATTACCTTACTTCCTGTCAAGCCTAATGCCGCATAAGAGATTTCTATAGCATCGAAAGGGTATTCTGTAACAAAACCTACCCTGGCTCTGTCTCCTAATAAACCCAGGGTCAGCAGATCTGTTGCGTCAACCGATTCTTGTTCATCTCCATCTAAATAGGTAGTAACGGTAGTTTCCCCAAGTATTTCTATATCCAGGATGGTGTTATCAACGACAAAACCGGCATAACTACCTGCAGGAAAATGATCGGTTGTAGCGTTCGGGTCTGTTACTCTCAGCGAACCGGTGCCTGTTACGGCATAGTTATATGTTGCGAAAGTATTTATATCGCCGATAACGTTATCTGTATCGTTAAAAGATGTAAGTAAAGGCGTAGAAGTTGTCGTAACTTCAACATCCTCATAAGTAGCCGTAATAAGCGGCGAATACACATTTGGTGGAGTTTTGCTGCTTTGGGCAAGACTTCTGTCAATATTCCCCGTTAAAGTTATGGTTAAAAGGAAAAACGCGAAAAGAATTGGTTTGATGAATTCAGAAAATAGTTCTTTTGTGATACTAATTGTGTACTTCATAGTCTAATCCCCTTGTAGTGTTTAAGAGTTGTCTACAAGCTATGCTCTTGTATAGTTGTTTGGCCGAAATTGTTTATTTGAAAAATGAATTACTGCTCATGATAAATTCAGTGAATTGCTGTCACTGTTTCCATTTTGGAGATACTCTTCAAATAAACATCGGTAATAAATACAGGGCGTGATTCTTGATGTACCCTTGGTCGCTCTTTATCAACTGCTCAAATAGTTTGCTTATTAGACTATAAAAGACTGATCCTATATGATAGTAGTTCCTGGCAAGATGCTTTGCTGCGATGGGAGAAAGCAGATGCTGAAAATTCAGTTGATGAACTTCTTTTATCACTCATCGCTATTTCTCCAAGGCTGTGATTAGTGTCCCCAATAATAAAAACTGCAGGTTTGATCAGGCTGTGTTAACCATCGCAACACTTTTTTTAACTTTGTTGTATTCTATGATGGCAACCCCTATATACCACCAATTGTTGATTCCAAGTAACTATTATCTTAAAGGTTATTTGCAAACTATAAATCGATTTTATTAAAAATTATTAATAAATACAAATTATTTCTGGGATTGATTCTATATTATTGATGCAGATTGATTTGGAACTAAAATGATTCGTATAATAGAGCTGTTTCAAAGAAATGAAAAATGAAACAAAGAGTGATGAGAATCTTCACAAAGAGTCAAACAGCCCTAACTGCCCTGTTTCCGGCCGCTTAAAATCACGGCAATTTAGTTTGGTTGTGTATTGATTCAACCCCAGGCGTTTGGCATGAATTTTCATCAGCTGTTTTAACGGCTCACCATAAGCACCCTCAACCCGGAATCGCTCACCGAATTCCGACCGGTTTAGCTTTCCGTTTTTCAGGCTTTTTATCCGGTTGATTACCTTCTCTTTTCGATTGGGATGGTGGTCTTCCAGCCACTTTAAAAAGATATCTTTTACACCGTAGGGCAGACGCAAATTCACAAATGCCACCGACTCTGCTCCGGCTTTGGCCGCCGCTTCCATGATCGGTACCAACTCATCATCAGTCAGGCCGGGAATAATCGGAGCAATATTCACATGAACCGGAATGCCAGCATCGGTCAGCTCCTTTACCGCCTGAAGCCGTTTTTGGGGACGGGATGTTCTTGGCTCCATTGTATTGGTGATTGAAGGATCCAGAGATGTGATTGACAAAACAACTTTAACCGCATCTTTTTCTGCAAGCCGTGATAGAAAGTCAATGTCTCTGGTAACCATGTGATTTTTTGTGATGATGACCAGCGGGTGGCTGCATTCGGCCAAAACATGTATACACTTTCGTGTGATTTCCAGTTTTCTTTCGATGGGCTGGTAGGGATCGGTAACACCACTCATAATCAGAGGCTGAGGCTTCCATTTTTTATCGGCCAAAGCCTTACGAAGGAGCTTGGCTGCATCGTACTTAACGACAATTTTCGATTCGAAATCCAGCCCGGCACTCATTCCAAGGAATTCATGAGTGGGCCGTGCATAGCAATATACACATCCGTGTTCGCAGCCGCGATATGGATTTACACTCACTTCAAAACTGATATCAGGACTTTTATTCCTGGAAATAATCTGTGAGGTATGATCGGTAAGTAGTTGGGTTTTGGGGCGGTTCAGCTCTCCCGTTTGTTCATCCACATCAAATTCCAGATGCGTATCGCGAAAACGGTTTTTGGGATTATGGGCCGAACCGCGCCCTTTGATTGGTTGCGACATAATACACACATATTTTGTACATGTAAATTATGGCGAACACTACACATTTCCAAACTACAGGATTATTTAGAATGATGCCTCGTCGGATGCAGTAAACTCACCGCTTACCTCAATCGTGCCATGAATTACACAATTGCCGGTTTCGTCAAAATCAATATTTGCGGCTGTAAATTCGAAAGTGCCGGAAATAAGATCGGTTTCGGATGTTTCTATGACGAGAGTCCCTCCAAGGTCGGTTTCCTCATCACATAAATGGGTGGAATATTCGGTGGCATCCGCATAATCACCATCTTCAATATCAGTATAAATTCCTGTGAATACAGGATTTTCATTCTCATCAAATGGGGTTTCAGAACCTGTGCGAATCTCGTAAGTTCCCTCAGCAGGCTGCTCAATTGGATCGTTTGAGACATGCTGAAACTGAAGACTGAATGTCTGAGGGTTGAAATCATTCAATACGATTTGCCATGAATAAATGCCGCCGGGACCATCATCCATCTCAGAGAAGTAGGCCTGACCGGAAAGATCAGCGTTAACATCACCGGTAACTGAAACGGATGCATCGGCAATGTCATCATGAGTATTGGTAGAACTGTCATCGCATGAGATCAAAAGGAAGGAAAGAGCTGTGAATAAGATAAAAAATTTTGAATAAGATTTTAGTATTAACATTGTGTGTTGTTTTTGATGAATGTTATCCGATTCACATTAAATAACGAAAAAACAATATGATTTGGTTCATTTAACTGATGATGGAGATGCGTTGGAGTCATCACACTGGTAGCCCC
Organism: Balneolaceae bacterium; assembly: GCA_020832285.1. Taxonomy (GTDB): domain Bacteria; phylum Bacteroidota; class Rhodothermia; order Balneolales; family Balneolaceae; genus Rhodohalobacter. Next base: position 90,903 of record JAFIFB010000024.1, on the reverse strand, counting down.
TAATTTTGCCCAAAAGCCTGCTCTTCGAAGTTTTCCTGGTCCTAAAAGTTTTTAAACTATCCATAAACCCTTAAAACGTCACTCCTTCCTTGTGCCGTGCATTTGCGGCAAAGGAAAGGGGCCGGGGGATGGGTCCGAGTGGATAGGGCCAATTGTCATTGTTTCTATAAATGATAATGGACAAACTAAAAAAACCGCTATTCCGTATTTCTTACCAAAAAATTGGTTGTGGGCTTCTGTCCATCAGATAAAAGGGATTTCTGTAAGGTCGTAACATTTTTTGTATTATTTTTATCGGTTCAGAATTAACAAAACTGCTTTATGGACAAAAAAACCTGGGATAAAGCCCTCGATGTTTACGACACACTGGGCAATTTGAGCATTGATGAGTTTATGCGAGAACTGGATACACTTGGTGTTTCCGATGAAATTCGTGAACTGCTCGTAGATATGAAAACATCAGAAGATGATGCCTTCAGCTATTTTGATGAAGTAAGCGGCAGGATGGAGAATTTCTTAGAACCGCCGATTCCGAAAAAGCTGGGTGCCTGGTCCATTCAGTCTCTGATCGATTCAGGCGGAATGAGTTCGGTTTACATGGCCGAGCGTGATGACGACCAGTTCCATATGAAAGCGGCGGTTAAATTTATCCATTTTGCCGGGTTTAATCCCCAGGTGATGGTTCGATTCCGGCAAGAGATGCAGTTTCTTGCCACACTCAATCACCCAAATATCACACGGATAATTGATTCGGGTATTACCGAATACGGTACTCCCTGGTATGCGATGGAGTTTGTCGACGGCATGCCAATTACCCATTACTGCAATGAAAATAATCTCAGCCTGAGGGAACGTCTAAAGCTTTTCGGTAATGTGTGCCGGGCCGTTCAGCATGCTCATAAAAACCTGATTATCCACCGCGACCTGAAACCATCGAACATACTCGTAAACCGGGAGGAGGAGGTAAAACTGCTCGATTTTGGTATTGCAAAAGCACTCTCCGATGATCTGTCCATTCGGACAGAAAACCCGCTTACCAGGGAAGGCCAGGCAATTATGACACCTGAGTACGCCTCTCCCGAACAACTTGAGGGAAGTGTGTTAAATATCACCTCAGATATCTATTCACTTGGCGTCATTCTGCATGAACTGATCACCGGGGCCAAGCCTTACGATTTTAGTGGTATGAGCCGCGTTCAAATGGTGATTGCTTTAAAAGAGGAACCGGTTTCCCGGCCCGGAAACACATTTAAAAACCTGCCCGAAAAACCATCGGGAATTGGTGTGACCAAGATCAGCCGTGATCTCGATGACATTCTATTAACCTCTCTCCGTGCTGAACCGGAGCGCAGGTACGAATCGGTGGAGCAGTTTGGCCGGGATATTTCCAACTTTCTGAATGATGAACCGGTGATGGCCCGGGTCGATTCACGCGGATACCGTTTCAAGAAATTTCTTCAGCGAAATCGGACAGGAGCCGCACTTACTGCCTTATCTTTAATCCTGTTAATCATCGGGGCAGGAGGGATATTGTGGCAGGCGGAGCAGACCCGGATCGAGGCGGAGCGTGCTGCAGCTGTTACCAATTTTATTGTTGACATGTTTGAAACATCTGATCCTGCCATTTCGGGCCAGCCCGATATTACTGTGAGCGAAGTGCTTGAAAGGAGTGCCGAACGGATAGATCGTGAACTGCAAAACCAGCCAGCAATACAGGCCGATATTATGAATGTGGTGGGTCAGGTTTATAGGAATATTGCCAAATTTGATGAATCCCGGGTTATGCTGGAGGGTTCGCTTGAGACAAACATCGGGCTATATGGTGAGGAGCACGCAAATGTAGCGGCCGGAATTAACGAATTGGGACAGCTGTATTTCTACATGTCTGATTATCAGACTGCCGATTCTCTTCACGCAAAAGCCCTTGAGATGCGTGCGGGTCTGTTTGGTTATAATCATGAAGCTACGGCAGAATCAAAAAGAAACCGGGCAATTGTTCTGACAAATCTGGGTGAATATGAAAGGGCAAAAGATCTTCACAAAAAGGCGATTGAAACACTCACTGCCATTCACGATATGCAACATACCGATGTCTCCTACGGAATCCACCGGCTGGGCTATGCCTATCACCGGGCCGGTGAATATGATGAAGCTGAAAAATATTATCAGGAGGCACTTGAAATGAAAGAACAGCTTTTCCAGGGGCCACATCCCAACTATGCCGGTGTATTAAATGACCTGGGGATGCTTTACTACCACATCGCAGATTTTAGCCGGGCTGAAGAGATGCATCGACGGGCGATGGAGATGCGAAGAACACTTTATGGAGAGGCCCATCCAGATATTTCGATGAGTCTGAATAACCTGGGACTGGCTATGCGGTATCAGGATAAATATGATGAAGCCGAAACTTATTTTCTTGAAGCTATTGAAATGAGAAGAAAAATTTTCGGGGATGAAGATATTGGAATTGCCTATTCACTGAACAATCTTGTACCGATTTATACAGCACGCGGTGATTATGAAGAAGTGGATCGTATTCACGAGGAGTCGCTGGCCATCCGCAGGGCTGTATTCGGGGATATTCATCCCGCCGTTGCACTGATACTCAATAACATTGGGCGACACATGAGGGAGACGGAGAGAACCGAAGAGTCATTCGCATATCTCGAAGAAGCGTTTAAAATTTATGAAGAAACTACCGGACTTTCTCATCCACATGCTGTGATTAACCAGCTTAACCTGGCTTTTTCACACCGTAATGCGGAAGACTATAAACAGGCGATGGAACTGATGGTACAGGTAAAAGAGCGAAGGCAGGAAATTTATGGAGGAGAACATCTCTATTTTGCAGACGTACTCTATGAAAAAGCCCGTATCTACAGTATGATGAATGAAGATGAAAAGGCTGCTGAACTATTTGCAAGTGCGGCCAAAGTGTACGAAGAAATCTTTCCGCAGGGGGTGTCGGAGCATACATCAGCGCGGATTTACCTGAGTGAAATTCTGGAAGAGGAAGGAAATACTGAAGCAGCGGAAGAGCATCTCTTAACAATATTTCAACTGCTTGAAGAAGATCACAGTAATCACTCAGACATTAAGCGAATCGCAGAGAAGCTGGTTGATTTTTATGACCGGAATGGGAGTTTTGAAGAAAAAGAGCCGTTTGAAGAGATTTTGGACGGATTTTAGCAGGTTCCAAATTTCAAAATTACCGGGGGCGGAGTACGGATGATCGGGGTGATTTCAGACACTAGTTCAGGGATGGACAGTTTTTTTAGGTAAAACATTCATGATTTTTAATTCTCTTATAATATGAGACCTGAAATCGAAAATCATAAAATATTTCAGAACAGGTGCTTATTGGTTAAAATATCCGGAAGAATATAATATTTGGAATTTACTGGTGCTCTTTGATCGCTTCGAGAATAATTTGCAAGGAATCTTTTAAAAGTTCCTGTTCGATGATAAGTGGCGGAGCGATGCGAACGAGTGTGTTTGAGTGGAGAGTCCAGCCAAGAATCAGGCCTTTTTCAAAACAGGATTTGACTACATTTTGAGTCAGTTCTGCATCTCTTAGCTGCAAACCGAGCATGGCTCCGCGTCCCCGTACCTCGGTGATTCCGGATCCAGTCAGAATTTTCCTCGCTGTTATTTCGATCGTTTCTGCTTTTTTTGCAAATGAACCGGACAGTAAAACCCGGAGATTGGCGAGAGCCGCCGCACAACTTACCGGATGTCCGCCGAATGTGGTAACATGGTTGAGCGGAGGATCGTATTTGAAAGATTTAAAAATTTCGGATGAAGAGACAAAAGCACCCATCGGCATTCCACCGCCCATCGCTTTGGCGAGGCAGAGAATGTCGGGCACAATACCGTAGTGTTCAAATGCGAATAAATGTCCGGTGCGAAAAAAGCCGGTCTGGATCTCATCAAAAATAAGCAGAGAACCGGTTTCATTACATCGGTTTCGTACTTCGCGGAGCCAGTTGTTCTCTGCCGGGATGATGCCGCCCTCTCCCTGGATTGGTTCCATGATAACTGCGGCCGTGGATTCATCAATTATATCCAATCCGTCAAAACTATTGAAATCGAGAAAATGTACATCCGGCAGCAGTGGTTTGTAAGGATCGCGATAGATACTGCGGCCGGTAACACTTAGTGAGCCGTGCGTATCCCCGTGGTAGCTGTTATGAAAAGCGACAAGTTTTTGTCTGCCGGTTGATTTTTTTGCCAGCTTAAGTGCACCCTCCGTTGCTTCGGTGCCGCTGTTCACAAAATAGACACGATCAAGGTTGCCGGGGAGCTGACTACACAAGAGCTGTGCGAACCGGCTCTGTGGTTCCTGGATAAACTCACCATATACCATGACATGCAGATGTTTGTCAAGCTGACGGCGAATTGCTTCAAGTACGGCGGGATGGCGATGGCCCAGGCTGCTTACGGCAATTCCCGAAATAAGGTCAGTATAGCGCCTGCTATCGGTGGTATAAATAAAACAACCCTCAGCCCGGTCGATTTCGAGGCCCATCGGTCCATCGCTGGTCTGCGCAATATGCCTGAAAAATGATTGTTTGGAATCTGGCTGTTTCATCATACTTTTTTAAAAAGTAAGGAAAAAAGGAAAAATATCACCAGACAGTAAACTAAGAATGTTCCCACTCATCCAGCAGAGTCAGGAATTCTTCCTGAAGGCTCACAGTTTTATCATCGGCATACCATTTGTGAAGGCGTTCTGCAGTTTCTCTTGAAGAAAGATCTATTTGATTTCGAAGTGAAGTATAAAGAGCCTGGCTTTCAGCAGATCGTGGCCCCCAGCTGCCCAGTATATCAAGGTTGCGGGCATCCAGACAGATAAGTTTGGGGATAGAACGGCTTTTTACTCCTGTGAGAAACTGGTCCATAATTTCCAGATTTTCGTCCCGAAGGATATATCGGGTTTGAATTTTGCTGCTCAGGTCAGCCATTTTCTGGATCACCGGAATAGATTGTGCAGCATCTCCACACCAGGCTTCGGTAAGGATCAGCCAAATCATCGGCCGGGTTGCTTGCTGCAGTCGATTCTCCAACTCCTCACTGATTTCGGACCGGTTATCAAGTCTGTTCATCCGGTGTATGTTCATTTTAGTGTAATGCAGCATCACTTCGGAGTGATTTTCCCCGGTGGTTTTTCCCTGCTCAAGGAGTTGATCAGTTAATTCTCTGTATTCCTGGTATGTGAAGGCATTTTCGAGAGTTTTTCGGGTAATTGCCGTGGTTTTTACTTCAGTCATCATTTAAAAAAAATTTGTCTTATTTAAAAATAGGTACGAAAAATCGTTTCTCCGATCCATTCATGCCGGATGGCATTAGAGATCAACAAAAAAAGTACAAAAGAGAGTGATGCAAAGAATTTAATTTTCATCACGTTTTTGTACTCTTTTTGTTCTCCCCGCAAATGGGTAACGAAATGGTTTAAGATAAGATATGATAATAAACCAGTTATGAAGAGAAAAATTGCGGGAACCGGATACACCATGTACAAACCTGTGCACAGAATCAGGAGACCGCCGATAAAACTGAATCTGAAAAATATTTTCACTGCATTCTGTCCATACTCCAGGAAAAAAGTCTGATCTCCCCGCTTTCCGTCTTCTTCGGACTGGTAAATTTGTGAAACAGGATAAAGGCTGAGCAAAATAAGGGATGCACCAGCAGAACAGACTATTATTAATGCGGAAATCACTCCTCCGGCGGCACCAAAACCAAGCAAAACCGAATTAAACCCGGTGCTGACCGCAATAGCCAGAAGGCTTAGATGTGGATTGCCTTTCCAGCGGGCATGAGGTGTTGAATAGAGCCAGAAAAGCAGCAGACTGATACCAAATACAGCGGTGTAACTCAATCCGATCATAAAAGCCCAGCCCAGCCCGGCGAACATCATCAGCATGGAAACAGGATGCATCCACGGAGTCATCTTCGGAGGGTTTTTCAGCCCGCCGATGGGCCCTTCATCCTTATCCCACCATGAGTTGTAAGCCGTAGCACCCCCGAAAAGTAGAACGTGAACATTGAAAAACTGAAGCCAGTATTGTGTGGTGTTCATCTCCTGTGACAATAAACCGCCCAGCAGATAACCGCCGCTCAGAATAAAAAACTGGTAGTGAAGTCGCAGGTGGAGAATAAAATGATTGATTTCGCGGAGCATAAAAAAAAGTACTGAGCGTGTGACAACGAAAATGAATTACAGATCTTCTAAAAGAACCTGAATGAGGTGTGATTCCATTCCTTCCGGAAAATGATGAACGTTATCCCGGATCTTTTAAAAAGAGATTTTTTCCTAAGCACAGGAAAACCGTTTTAAATTCAACATTCAACGAAGAGTAGCCTGTAAAAGAGCCTTGTTTACAACGGAATTTGGTTTCGTTGGTCAACTTTCGGGATTTGATAAGGTGCTATATTTGAAGCACTCATCCAGGGTTTTGGCCACATTGAGTATACGTCGGCTGCGGGGTTTGATGAAGCCAGTGTCAGCCGCATGATCGATCATTTTTATGAGGTGTTCGTAGAAACCGTTGGGATTGAATAGGGTGACGGGTTTGCTGAGAATACCGATCTGGTTCCAGGTAATGATTTCGAACAGCTCTTCAAGGGTGCCAAAGCCGCCGGGCAGTGCTACAAATGCATCGGCCAGTTCGGCCATGGTTGATTTCCGTTCGTGCATATCGTTTACCGTGATAAGCCGGGTGATGCCCGTATGGCCCACCTCCTTGCGAAACAGGTTCGCCGGGATCACCCCGATAACTTCACCGCCGTGATTCATCACAGCATTGGCAAGAACTCCCATCACACCAATCGAGGCTCCACCGTAAATTAGCCGGTGGCCGTTTTTTGCCATTAAACGCCCAAACTGTTCGGCATGCTCAAGAATATCAGTATCATTGCCCGGTGATGAACCACAGTAAACACAGATGTTCATTTTATAAATTTTACAGTCCCCACCAAGCAAATACCACCCAATCTTCGGCCGAATCGGCGTAGGGGGCTACTAAATCTCTGTTTCTTTGAGGCACTTCGTCCATCTGCCGCTGGGTTTCTTCAAACTGTTCCATATCGAAATCAAAATTACCTTCAGATGCTGCTTTTGCAATCTGGTCAATATTGTAAGAAAAGAGTTCTACCCCAAGCGCCTGGTAAAAAGATTGCTGAACGTAGCGGTACTCCTCAAGCGAAAAATTGGCGTTGTTTAGAGCATCCACCTGAACCTGTTTGGCACCGGAATACATACCCACAAGATCACCCCAAACATTCATCATTTCGCGAATGGAGGGATCACGTTCTTCCCATTCCTCGCCAAGGTCTTCATATTTATCCTGGAATTCGGCAAGTACATTTTCAAGCCCTTCGCGAATTTCCCGCTGGACATTCACAAAGCGTTCAACCTGAGCTTCTTCCAGTTCTCTATTCGCCGGAGGAGTGTAAGATGACTGATTCGAAATTTGTGTGTTTTTTTCATGGATGTTTTCAAGTGCAGAGATACTTCCCATCATCGGTTTGGCAACGTACTGATATGCAAAAAATCCGCCGCCGATCACCACTACTGCAAATACCCCTAAACAACCTAATGCTATTTTTTTACCCATTTTCCTGAAATTTAATTCTAATGTTTTGATTGTAAACTTGTGTTTCCGGTTTTTCACCAGAAGCATGCATCTTTCAGTATCAGGATGCCGCAACCATCATACGTTCAATAATTCTTTCGAGTTTGTCAACAAAAAATTGAACATCTTCAACGCTGTTTTGTTTGCCGAAACTTACCCGGATACTTGAGCGTGCAATCGGCTCAGGAACACCAATTCCCTGCAGCACATGTGAAGGTTCCATCGCACCGGATGTGCAAGCCGAACCGTTGGATACACAAACTCCGTCAATATCCAGGTTAAGCAACAGCATTTCACCGTCCAGTCCGTGCTCAACCTCAGTAATGAAGCCGATGTTCAGTATGTTGGGAACCCCGCCTGTTTGCGGGCCGTTGATCTGGAAGCGCCCGCCAAATCGTTTTTCAAGTTCGCTTACTGTTGTTTTCCGAAGATGGTTGAAGAGTTCCCTGTGCTGATCCATTTCGTTGACAGCCAGCCTGATTGCGGCAGTGAGGCCTGCAATACCTGCAACATTAGAAGTTCCTCCACGCCGACGCCGCTCTTGTGAACCACCCTGAAGCCAGGGAATCCACGGAGTGCCGTTTTTCACATAGAGCACACCAATTCCTTTGGGTCCGTAAATTTTGTGAGCGCTGATACTTAGTGCATCCAGGCCGAGTTCTTTCACATTTACCGGAATTTTGCCCACACTCTGCACGGTGTCGGAGTGGAACACCACTTTCCGCTCCCGGCATACATCTGCAATCTCTTTGATCGGATTGACAGATCCGATTTCGTTGTTTACATGCATCAGGCTCACAATGGCGGTATCGTCTGAAATGGCTTCGGCAACTTGTTCGGGCTGAATGATTCCGTCTGAATCAGGCTGAAGATAGGTGATTCTAACACCTTGTAATTTAAGGGATTCGGATGGATGGATTACTGCGTGATGTTCAATGGGTGAGGTGATAATCTCTTTTTTACGTGTGGCAGCAATCGTTCCCTTGATGATGGCGTTATCGCTTTCGGTGCCGCCGCTGGTAAAAATAATTTCCGAGGGTTCAGCCCCGATTAAATGAGCGATCTCTTCCCGTGCATCTTCAATTGCCACTTTGGACATCCGGCCCAGTTGATGTGCAGAGTTCGCATTCCCATACTGCTGGGTAAAGTAGGGGAGCATAGCTTCCAATACCCGTTCATCCACTCGGGTGGTGGCGGCATTATCAAAGTAAACAGTATCCATTTATAATTTTTTATCTTTAAACATTAACGTGTTAAAATATCCAAAATTGATACCTAAATACAGCCTGCTTTTTTCTACTTGAATGAATGCCTGATATTGTCCTTAGATTGATGAAAGGATAAAAATAATGGTGATATTGCTACGTCTGTCTTTTATCTTCACAGAACTTATTTTCTCTGATCAGAAACGTCACAACTTTCATGAAATCCAGGTTGACTGTTGCGGGCATCACAATTGATGTTGCCCGGAAAGATATAAAAAATATTAACCTGCGTGTGTATCCGGCCGATGGTAAAGTGGCAATTTCATGCCCGTACCGAACCAAACCGGCTAAAGTCATCGATTTTGCCACCGAAAAAATTTCATGGATCAAAAAACATCTTGATCGGGGCAAACATCAAAAAAGATGTGAAATAAATAAATTAATAACCGGAGAAAAGCACCCGGTATGGGGAGTAGAAAAGAAATTGAGGGTTATTCACTCCGAAAATGGCCAGCGGGTGTTTCTGAATGGCAATGATACATTGGATCTTTGGGTGAAAGCGGGAACTAAAATCCATCACCGTAAAAAACTGCTTCAAGAGTGGTATCGCGCTGAATTGAAGCGTGAAATTCCCTTGTTGATTTCAAAGTGGGAACCGGTAATGGGTGTAACGGTGAATGAATTCGGGGTGAAGAGAATGAGAACTCGATGAGGTACTTGCAATATCCGTGACAAGCGTATCTGGCTTAACCTGGAACTTGCCAAAAAAGATCCCGTTTGCCTGGAATTTATTGTTGTTCATGAAATGGTTCATCTGCTGGAACGTCTGCACAGTAAAAGGTTTTACCGTTTGATGGACCACTTTCTGCCGGATTGGATGGAGAGGGAAAAGCTCCTGGTTTTATAGAATACCTTTGGCCCTTCATCTTTTTTGGCTGTACGAAGATGGAGATGTTGTATAACAATTGGAACTTCTGCCTTATTCCAGGAATTTGAAGATCATGCCGGGTGGAGGCGGATCTATTCGACAAATTTCAGGATATATTTTTCCAGTCTGTATGAAAAAACTCTCCCCGGGGCCTGTCGGTTCGCTCGTAAGTGTGGGCGCCAAAATAGTCACGCTGCGCCTGAATGATGTTGGCCGGAAGTTTCTCATAACGCATAGTGTCGAAGAGAGATAGTGAGGCCATTATATTTGGGGCGGGAGTGCCAGTTTTCACCGCTTCTGTTATGATCTGTCTCCATCCATCCTGTAGGGCGGCAAGTTTGCTGTAGTAACTTTCGGAGAGGAAGAGGTGAGAAAGACCCGGCTCCTGGCGGAAAGCCCCGGTGATATCGTTCAGCAGTTTCGACCGGATAATGCAACCACCTTGCCAGATCCTGGCCACTTCTCCCGGGCTGATCTTCCAGCCGGCTTCATCCGATTTGGTCTGAATCAGGTGAAAACCTTCAGCATAGGAAACCATACGAGAGGCAAGCAGAGCGTCGGCGAGGGCCGGGAGAAACTCTGAACGGTTAAAGCCGGTTTTTTTATAACTTTTGTCGTGTCTGGCTGCGATAGCTGATCGCAACTCCTTATATGAAGATGCAAATCTTGAAAACACCGACTGTGCGATACCTGGAAGGGGTACTCCCAGTTCAAGAGCGGTAATGGCAGTCCATTTCCCGGTTCCTTTTTGCCCGGCGCTGTCTAAAATCTTATCTGTAAGCGGCATTCCGGATTCATCTTCTACCGCGAGAATATCACCTGTAATTTCAAACAGATAGCTGTTAAGTTTCGATTTATTCCACTTTCTGAATTGTTTGGATATCTCTTCAGAGTTCATTCCAAGAACGAGTTTCATCAGGTGATAAGCCTCTGCAATGATCTGCATATCAGCGTATTCGATGCCGTTGTGCACCATTTTTACAAAGTGGCCAGCACCACCGCTGCCAATCCATGTACAGCACGGGGATTCATCGAAAGCGCGTGCGGCTGCCGGTTCAAGAATGGAGCGAATATCTTTCCAGGAATCGGGGTTTCCACCCGGCATCATCGAAGGGCCGAGGCGTGCTCCTTCTTCACCACCCGAAACCCCCATACCCACAAATCGAATGTTGCGTGCAGCCAGCTTTTCAACCCGGCGATTCGTGTCACTATAGTTGGAGTTGCCTCCGTCAATAAGGATGTCACCGTTATCGAGGAAAGGGAGGAGCTCTTCAATTACAAGGTCAACCGGTTTTCCTGCTTTTACCATCAGTAGGATTTTGCGCGGAATGCTGAGTGAAGTAACAAACGATCTCACATCTTCATGGCCACTGAAGTTTTTTCCCTTTCCTTCATCTGAAAGGAAATCATTTGTGACGGTTTCTTCACCTTCGGTCCTGCGATTATATACAGACACGCTATTTCCTTTATCCTCAAAGTTCAGGGCAAGGTTTCGTCCCATCACGCCAAGTCCGTAAACTCCGATATCAGATCTGCTCATGATTACAAGTATCGAAAGTGGTTTGTTTAATCGTTTTTGGAAAGTTGAGTGTAAATGGTAATCACAAAATCAAAAGTTACTCGCTGGGGTGCACCCGTTGGACGTTTTACATTTCCTTCAATAGAAAGGTCGATTACAGGCAGAGGGGATTCTTTGAATATCTGCTGGATCGCCTGTACGCCTTCCGGGTTTGGTGTAATCCCGTTATTATCTTCTAAAAAGATTGATTGCCTGTTTTCAAATTGTGAGAGTGTTGCATCGGAAATATCCACCAGTTTCAGAACTTCATCCGATGTTTCCCTGGATAGATCGAGCCGCGCTGTTATTTCAGTCTCCGGAGATGTTTGTCCGATGTTCTTTATTTTTACGGTGACATTGTACAGGTTAACTTCTTCTGCTCCGGAAATTTCGTTTAGTATGGCCTGCAGAGGGAGCCGCTGAGTTTGACTGAAGTTGTCTGTTTCAGTATCGATTTGATATTCAAAGCTGTTGATTGTATCCAGAATAATGTAATTGTCGCTCACAATATCGTCACAGCCTGCAGTTAAAGTCAGGAAAATGAATGCAGAAAAAAAGGTGTAAAGTCGCTTTTTCATGGTTTGGGTATTAAAATTATTCCAGATTTATTTGTGCCGCCGTTTTAGTCCGGTCATATCACCAATTAATTATTACTCAGTCCTTTACAAGAAATATTGATTATAAGATGCCTTTGAGACATCCGGGTTAAATTCCGATTCCAATTCCAGCACTCCAAACACTAACATTGCCGATACTAATGTCACTTCTGAGGTGGAGAAATCCCAAAGAGATGTTTAGACCAGCTGTAAGGCGTAAATTATTATCGCTTTGAAAATCGAGGTCTATTTCCTGGTCTTCCATCTCTTCAGTTAGGTTTGTAAGCGTGTATTGGACATTCATGCTTGCATATTCATACTGTGTGCCGCCATAGAGTGTGAGAGGTCCGAACCGTTTGCTTGCTTTTACATCGAATGCAAGTGTGCTGGTATCGATGATTTCACCGATTTTAAAACTTTGGTAATAGACTCCTCCTGAAAGATCAACCGGAAGGGCACTAATGTATTGTCCGAATCCATGTCGTACTCCAAATCCAACCAGGTCGATGTCAGGTATATCCGAATCGCCAGTGTATGTGAAAAAACGAACCATGACCTGCGTATTAAAAATGTTACCAACAGTTATTTGGGGTACTACAAAAGGAAGATAGTCGAGATTCAGCTGCCCGTTCTGCATTTGATATGTAAGCCCCTGTGGCCCCTGAACTGTGGCACCCTGTCCTCCGAAAATTGTGGCCGTCTGAACTCGTTCCTGTGGGAATGGTTCAGGAGGAACAGCTTCATATACTTTTTCCGGATCCCGAATAAATGTGGCCATACCGATGGCATCAACACGTATAAAAAGTCCGTTTTCTACAGAGGCAGTCCCGCTGAACCCTGAGTTTAGATTTGCACCGAAACCATTCAAAAAAGGCTGAAGGTATCCTGTAACATTATCGGATGAGAGCTGTTTTATAGTTTCTTCTATCTGATTTTGTGCAAATGCAATCGCATTACAACTGAAAAAAAGAAATAGAAGGGAAACGGTTCTGGTAAAGTTTTTTCGGAGATTCATCAGGGTTAAATATCTGAATTAAAATAACCTGTTTAATTCAATAAATTGGAATCGCTAACGCACGGGGCGCTAAGTATGACAAAACATTGAATAAATTTTTTAGCTTTTTTTGAAAGTTCTTACTTATGTAGATAGCAATAAAATCAGTCAACTATTAGTTTGTGAAATAAATAAGTTTAGCCATTTTTTTTGAATGGACGCACAGAAAGTACGAATATGTTTTCTTTTTTAAACGAATGATAGTCTTAACTTTTTTAAAAAGAAACGAGAAAACAGCAAGTCTAAGGAATTACCTGAACTTTAGTCTAAGGAATTACCTGAACTTTAGTCTGAGGTTCCGTAGAAGGCAGATTTATTTTTTAAGATGTCTTAGTTCTTTTAAAATATTTCTGACAATCTGTTGCGGTGAGGGCCGTATTGAAACCCTCAGTGCATTTGAGGGTTCTTCGAGTGTGTTTAACTGAGAATCCAGCAGGTCTGCCGGCATATAATGGCCATGTCGTTTGTTGAGCCGTTCACTGATTAGCTTTTTCGATCCATTCAGATAGACAAAGAGGACATCGTCTTCATTGGACAGCGATACCAGTTTTTCACGATACCACTTTTTCAATGCTGAACAGGCCAGGACAGCCCCGCCCGACCTGTTCCATTTGGCAATTTGGCGCGCCAGTTCTTCCAGCCATGGAATTCGGTCCGTGTCATTCAGCGGATATCCCGATCTCATTTTTTCAACGTTTACCTCGGGATGGAAATGGTCGGCATCAAAAAAAGGCAGTCCAAGCTGTCTGGCAAGCAGTTCTCCAACAGTGGTTTTACCGCAGCCGGAGACACCCATCAAAATAATAACCATGTTTTCATTTTTTGGTCACAAGATCGAGGCAGCACCGGAAGAATCAAAATGAAAATCAAAGATTATTTCTGGTAACCTTCAATAAATATAAGAAGTTGTAGTTTTATATAAGCTATTGATCTGATTGCGGCAGAGTAAACAATTGATGTGCTATTAACTGAAAGGTAAAAAACAAAGCGGATGTTAATGACACATCCGCTTTTTTTCCATGTGGAAGATCGGCCTGAACCCGGAAGGAAATTTGCGCTATATTGATAAACTGTTGCCAATTTTAAGATTTGACCCTCAATTGCAATTTATGAAGCTTACAATTCTTTTTATCCTTTCTCTTTTTGGGCTGTTATTTTTACCAGCCGGACAGATGTATGCCCAAACTGAATCAGGTGATCTGTCAACCGAACAGATGGCAGTGGAGTATGAGAGATGGTCAGCCATACGCGATGATTGGCCAAACCTGAACCGGTTCAAAGAAGAAAACCTGACACTGGGACCTCCGCGAGAAGGAGAGAGGCGCGTAGTATTTATGGGCAACTCCATCACACAGGGCTGGAGTGAACATTATCCCGAATATTTTGAAGGCAAGAGTTATATAAATCGAGGAATCAGCGGGCAAACTACACCGCAAATGCTTGTGCGCTTCCGGCAAGATGTGATTTCCCTGCAGCCCGGGGTGGTTGTAATTCTGGCCGGCACGAATGATATTGCCGGAAATACCGGGCCATCCACAATTGAAATGATAGCCGGTAATCTGTTTTCAATGGCAGAGCTGGCCAAAGCGAATGGGATTCGTGTAATATTATCATCTGTACTTCCGGTTTATGAATATCCATGGAGACCGGGACAGCAGCCAGCCGGAAAAATTATCAGACTGAATGAACTGATCAAAGAGTTTGCCGTGGAGCACGGGATCTACTATTTGGATTATTTTTCTTCAGTGGTAGATGAAAACAACGGAATGCAGGAAAGTCTTGCTTTCGATGGAGTTCACCCTAACCGTGAAGGATATATGCTCATGTCGGAGCTGGCCGAGGAGGCGATTCAATTTATACTTGAAAAGAATGACCAGTAGAGAGAACTTATTCATCTGAATACGGGACTAAAAAACTTGTCTGTGATTGAATTTGAATGGATTCTGACTTATGTAGTACTTGGCTCTTTTGTTGGCTTTCTTGCCGGATTGTTTGGAATTGGCGGAGGCGGAATTATGGTGCCTCTGCTTACCACTATGTTTGTTATTCAGGGCTTTCCGATTGAGCATACGGTGCATGCGGCTTTGGCCACATCGATGGCAGCTATCATTTTTACATCAATATCCAGCTTGCGGGCACATCATCGTCTTGGTGGAGTAATTTGGCCGGTGGTGGTAAAGATTGCACCCGGTATTATTATCGGTACGTTTGGCTTTGCTTATATCGCGTCGTGGATCCCTCCTCAACCACTGGCCATCTTTTTTGTGGCTTTTATGTTTTATGTCTCTGCGAGGATGTTTATGGATATTAAACCAAAACCCTCACGGGAGCTACCCGGCACATTCGGCCTCTCGGCTGCCGGTACAGGTATCGGAGGTATTTCGGCGCTTGTAGCAATCGGGGGTGGCTCACTCACCGTTCCTTTTCTTACCTGGTGCAATGTGAATATTCAGAAAGCGATAGGTACATCCTCGGCAGTAGGTTTTCCCATTGCCGTTGCAGGTAGCCTGGGTTATTTTGCAGGCGGACTGAATGTAGAAGGGTTGCCAGATTATTCGATGGGTTATATTTATCTGCCTGCCGTTTTGGCGATAACTTTGGTGAGTATACTTACGGCACCTTATGGTGCAAAGTTGGCTCATAAATTGCCGGTGGCCACTCTTAAAAAGCTGTTTGCCATAATGCTGATGCTGCTTTGTGCAATGATGCTCTATACAGTCTTTTCAAGCTAACTTATTTGTGATTTACGTTTTCCACCGATCTGCTCTAAATAATTTCAAAAAAAAATAGGGAATGGACAGAAAATCCTTTATTATAGGATTGTAACATAAAAACAACCATCTGAAGAGAGAACTCTTTTCTTAAGTGACGCGTTTAAAACCAACTCTATACGATAAGAATCACTCCGCTCAGGTGTATTCAATACACAAGACCCAATACAATGACACAAAAAGGTAAAGTAAAATGGTTTAACGCCACAAAAGGCTTTGGATTTATCGAGCCCGAAGACGGAAGCAAAGATGTTTTCGTACACAGAAATAATGTTGAAAACCTTGACCCGAATCAAGGCCTTGAAGAAAATGAAGAAGTAGAATTCTCCGTTGAAGATAGTCCTAAAGGGCTCAGCGCCGTAGGTGTGCGAAGCCTGACTTACGAATAGGTAGTAACAACTTATTGATTATTACAGAATGCCTGCTCTGATTCTATTGGGGCAGGCTTTTTTGTGCTTATTATTTTTGCTGAAGTTCATTTTCAGCAATTGCACTTCCACCGCCTTTCATATCGTTCTTGGTAAAGGTTAATTGATAGGAAAGTCCATCGTTATGTGATGAGATATCCAGCTCACCTTCAATTTGCCTCACAAGTGTGTTAATAATCATGCATGTGAGTGATCCACTGTGATCAGTTTCCTTGAGTTTTTTCTCGGGATCAGAAAAAGAAAGATTGAGGGTAATTAATCCTTCTTTCTCATACAAAGAAATAGCAAGCTCCGGTGTGATTTTTTCGTCTGGTTTTTGGTGATTTAAATTTAACATCAGTTCCGTAAAAATCATACTTACCGGGATCGCAAGGTTAATATTGAGCCGGATAGGTAAGATGTTTTTGTTTACCGTAATCTTGTCATTATTTGGGCTTAGTTCCAGGCTCAGAAAGTTTACAAGCTCATTTAAACATTTTCCAAAATCTATCTCAGCAGTGTTTCCACTGTAAGAAAAATCTTCATGGATCATTGAAAGACATTTAATCCGCAGGTTGCTTTTGTCAAGGATGGATTTGACCTGGGAATTGTCGGTGTATATATTTTGCAGATCGAACAAGGCCGATATTAAAGCAAGATTGTTTTTAACCCTGTGATGCACCTCAGAGAGCAGCACTTCTTTTTCCTCAAGAGATCGCTTGATACTGGTCTCAAATTCTTTTTGTCTGGTAATATCCTGAAGCACTGTGATCAGATATAAAGCCGAGCCATCTTTGTCCCGTACGGCAGATTTTCTAACCAAGCCGTAAAACTGAGATCTATCCTTTCGAATGTAACGCTTTTCCATCTCTATCGAGTTGATCTTTCCATCAGTAAGCTTTTGATCCAGTTCACGACCTTCATTAAGATCTTCATGATGAATAAAATCAGAAAAATTGATCTGCATCAACTCTTCGCGGCTGTAACCGAGAATGTCACAAAGGGTTTGGTTTACTTCAATCCATTTTTCATTTGGTTTATTAAATGCAAAACCTACCGGTGCGTACTCAATCGTAGAATGGAATTTTTTATTTGTTGCCTCAAGATTGTTAATTAATTCACCAAAAATTGTATTACTCTTTTTTACCAAAAGAAAAATCAGTAAGCCACTGGCCATGATAAAAAAGAAGCCTTTAAGAGACTGAACACGGGTTATGGTTTCCGGGTCATCAAAAAAAGCAAGTACCCATTGATCAGAAAACTGGATCCATAAAATGCCAATTACAATGTAGATGAAAGCAATGACACCCGGGCTGCTTTTTATCAGGGTTTTAATTTTTGTCATAAACTTCCAGGCTATACTTTTAATTAATTAATATGATATACAGAGGAATCGGAAATAAATTTTAGTGTCGTATCAACAATAAAGCGACGGGTAGATCATTGGACCAATTTCCGAAAAATGAGCCAAATACAATGATTGGGATGATCCCGGACCGAATTGTTCGATGACTCTCCGATTAAATTTGATTTGACTTAACATTAGTGGTGAATGTTTGTATACGGGATGATGTGCAGTTAAAAATAGTCTGGTTTATAAAATAATTCTCAAAACGCTTAACGTAGTATGTACACATAGGATGCCTGACTAATAAGCTTGTTACAGGCAGATGGATTAGAGTTTTTTAATAGAGCAGTGTATGGCTCTCCAAATCGTTCTTTACGAACCATTGAGACGATTTTTTAGGTTTTTCGGAGGTTGAGTTAGTTTCGGATGGGCGTGCAGATCAATGATCAGACAGTTCCTGGCGGTTCATTTTTAAGCTTTCATCAACTTAATAAAAATTCTTCGCTTGTCTCAGATGCAGCGCTTCTGGATCATTCGGATAAACCGCACTGATCCGTAAACGGGCTTGAAAAGGTATTGCGGAGTTCTTCCTCCAGCAGGCTGCGGCGTATCTTCAGCCAGGCTTCGAGGTCTTCGCCGTATATGGTTCGTACACTTTCGGCAGTCAGTTCATTGGCCTTTCCCCAGTGCAGAGTGTACGGAATGTTTCGCTCATTAAATGCACGCCACACACCTCTGGAAAAGTTTTTTGCTGTTCGATTGTCAACCGCATCCAGGTCGATTATACAAGTAGGTGAGAAGCGGGTGAATGCCAGCACTGCATCCGATTTCTTAACATATCTGAGGGCAATTACACCGGGAAAGTTTCGGCTTCTTTTGTGAATTTCAAGAATGATATTCAGAGCACGCCCGGCTTCATCGAGTGGAACGCCCATCGCTGCTCCTGTTGCTTTACCACGAATGCTTGTAGACGAAAAAATATCTCCGAGTGTACCGATTCGACCTGAGTATTCCTGATACTGTGATGCAATAAGGTTGTTAACGGCTGCAGGTATAGCGGCTGGAGCAATATCCAGAAGTGTACCGATCACACAGAGAAAATCATCTCCCGGCTGAAACCCTCCGGAGGACTTTCGCCGGTTATCGGCTTGCTGCGTAAAAGGTTTTTTATACATCACTGTACTGAACGCCTGTCCGTCTTTTGCGTGTGGATTAATCACGACCTCGAAGTGATACGGTCTTTGTTCCGGCTCAGGCAGTGTAATCCGGCCAAAATCAAGTGTCTGTATCACATGTTGAAGGTCATCATCAAAAGGCAATTTTATCCGGTTTGCTTCAAGCAAGAAAAGCTCTTCAGTTTCGATTAAAACACCGTGAATGATACCGAAACTTCCAAAGCAGACAAGAGCAGCGTTGAATGTATCGTCATCCCGTATCACTTCTGCCCCGAGGCGTTCTGCAAGCTGTGGAGATGTTACCGGATCGGAAGATCGCTCGAGCCATACATGGCGGTTTGGTCCTGTGATGAGATGCAATCCTTTCACAAAGTCCTGAATCGCACCAGTATCAATAGCTGAACCGTGAGTTCCGGTTGAGAGTGCACCAGCTATTGTTTGACCGTTACTGGCACCGGAGGTTTTAAGCGATTTTCCCTGCTGACGAAGGAAACGATTTAGTTCACCGATTGAAACCCCGCACTGTACAAACAGGAGGTTATCAGGATCGCCATTATAGTCATCAGAAATACTTGATCCGGTAACACGAAAAAGACGATTTAGCGGTTTGGTGTTGACAAGTCTGCCGTCAGTTGCAGCGGCATTGGAGATTGACCATGCACTTCCCAATGCCCGAATGCGATCACCTTTTTTTGCTGCCCTGCCGATGAATTCACAAAGAGCCTGGGTGGTGGCATTATAAGCTTCAATCTGGCGGTGTGCCGATCCGGAGGGATTCCATACATCATAGAGTCCGGCAACCTGCTGAGTGAAATTTTCGTGTTTGTTGGTCCAGTTACGGGATGATTTTTTTACAATCCTTGCTTTCAGTTCTTTGGGCATATTGAATTTTCCCGGGTTTATATTTCACCATCAATCAGAGGCTCCTTGGCGCATCGCCACCTCATATCCATCGGCATCCATATTCCAAGCGTAGCTACAGAAACAATCGAGTAGCCCAGATTGGTGGTTATCCGTACTTCATCGAGAGCATTACTGAGGCAATCATCGGCAGAGATATCCCTGGCCTGCATCAGTCCCCAGAACAGTGAGTGAACGGTTCGCTTTTCATATTCAGTGGCTGGTTCGGGATCTGGAGCAATCACCCGGTAATGGTAGCATCCGGTGACAAGTGGAATAATGATTAAAAAGTGGAGGAAAATTAACAGAAAGTGCCGGAGATTAAAAAGAATGAAATAATCACCTGAAAGATCGGATTCTTTCCTTTTTCGTCGGTGTGGGGCCGGTTTTTGGGGCATTGTTTTCTCCGTTTTTTGTTCAAAATCCTCTCTAACTCTAAGTTAACTTTCTTTGAAATTATTTTTCAAAGAAAGGAAGGTTCAATGAAAGTTTACCAGCAACAGACGCCAGTGAACTGATCAGTGCAAGCCCGCCGCTGATTGCGCCGATATACCGCTCAGGGAGATCGGGGGCAAATAGGCTGATTGCAAGTATGGTTAGAAAAATGATGGTGAGCAGCGCATTTCTCATATGACTCACATTTCCATTCTGTTTTCTGTCTTTATTAAACAACCTGGCAAGCTCCTGGGTAACCGACTGGGTGGCAAAATTGCAGAAACTGAGATTAAAAAGACGCATCTCTTCAGACTCTTTATCTGCCCTGAATATTCCTTTCTGCAGGAGTTCGGTGAGTACGTCTATATTGGAATAATTTATAAATCCCTCCCTGGCAAAATTATGAACCATACGTTTTTCGCGAAAAGTGAGTTGATCCCAAATATTTTGATAGAACGTTTTATTGTGCCTCTGAACACGTAAAATAAAAGCCTCATACTCTTTTTTTGTGAACCGCTCTGTACCAGTTCTGTTGATAATCTGTTCAAGTAAATCAGTCAGTTTTTCGGTATGTGGGCCAAACTGAGTTTCGGTTTTTAGTTTGTTAATCAGTTTATTTTTACTGGATTGAAGAGTTTCTGAGGGTATTTTTAAACCATGATTTATGGGAATGATAGTGGTAAAGAAAGAGGAAATTACATCCAGCCAGTTGGAAAGTGCCTTCTCAAGATCTTGATCTTTCTTTTCGGAAATTATCTCTGATAGCTCTTTCATACTTTTTGAACCGGTAAGTATCAAGAACTTATTGCTCCTGATAGAGGCTGCAATCAGGTCTGTCAACTTGTGCATGGTGTCTGGTGATATCAAGGCACGGTCTGCGTTTAACAAAACAAGCCCGTCGGTATCATTCAGCAGGCCATCAACTGAATCCCGGCTTTCAAAGAGTTTAATTTTTTCCCGATCTGATTGTGCAGAAAGATCTAACAGATGGTATTTTCTGTTTTTCAGAAAACCATCCTTCAGGTAAACCATAGTTTTTTTATGATCTAATGTCAGAATATAGGTATGGTTTTCTACTTTAGGATCAGGGTTATCCTCAGATATAAAATCGTGGTACTCGGTAAGAAAAATTCGCTGGGAAAGGTTTTTGATGATCAGATAAAGCAGAAAAAAGCCTCCAAAAAAAGAGAGAATAATAACAGTTCTGTCGAGGAAATCTTTTTCATGATCATGGCCGTCAATATTCTCATGGGTGTGGCCATCATGATCGAAAGCATCGAAAATTTGACCTCTACCAGCGTAGATGTACCGGTCCATCACCGGGTAATCCACTCCCGAATAATTGAAGAGCCATTGCCTTCGCCAATACTCAAGATGGTCTAAGAATTTGTGTTTTCTGTTTCTGTGCAGAAATTGTAAACCGTCTGAGCTGCTGTGTGCTTGAACTTCTTCAGTGGTGTGTTCAACTGCAATTTCCCAGAGTTTATCTTCGAAATGGAATGCAGAATGATGAATGGCATATCCAGCCATCATGCCGATCAAAAGAGCCCAGAATGCAAAGACAAATGCATAGAGTTCTTTCGGTTTCCGGATGAATGCTCTCAGTTGGTTAATGACAGATCCCGATTTATTTTTCACAAAAGAGAATGAAAAAATACCTTTCGATGAAAACAGAAACCAGAGCCAGGCCAGCTGTATGATAATGAGAGCGATTGTGAGCCAGGTGTACGTGATTCCAAAAAAGATCATCAGGAAAAGAAGAGAAGTAATAAGCAGTGAAAAAGTACCGAGAGCCAGAGGAAGTTTCCAGTCGGAAAATGAGCGTTGATTTTTCAAAAACCCTGAAAGCAGCATGTGGCGGGTGAGAGCGATGAAGGTAATCGTTAATCCAAAAAGTGGAATGAACAACCAGAAATGATGCAAGTCCATTAAAAATATGATGCAAAAAAAGAGTATGTGAGTAAAGATGATAAGGGTCAGAATCACATACTCCTTTCTTTTTTTAAAGGATGGCCTGAACAGGTAATCATTAAATCTGCGAAAAGAGAGATAAAGTCGTTTTGGCCGGAGCAGATAAAAAATGAGGCCGATCACAAAAAACACGATCAGAATAACAAAATAGCCAATAGTCGAGTACATAAACACCGAATAGCTGCGAAATGCGATCAGGTTGGGGTCATCAAAAACCAGAAGCCAGGATTCCTCTTTCATAGCCGGGTTTTCTGCAGCCAGCTTCTGCAGAGACGCATTAAATGAATGTCCTTCAAAAGAGAGTCGTAAATCCAGCGGCTGGCTGGTTTCTGGATTATTTGCCATCAATGCCTGTAACTCATTCCACTGGGCCGGATTCACTACATCGTGCACGGTAGAGGTGGCGGTTTTAACGGAAGGAGACTGATAATATACCTCACCATTCCTGTTGATGATGAGATATTTAAGGCCAATTTTATTTAATTGGATGGATTCAATCCCGGATTGAATGTCCAAACAATTGATGGATTCAAAGATGGTTCGTGTTACATGGGTAGAGTCGGCCCGGTCAAAATCATCAAAGCTGAATGTGATAGCCTGTATATAAACATCATCATCAGCAAGATTTTCGCGATGAGATACTTTTTTACTAATGACTCCTTCAAAGTTGCCATCGGAGTAAGAAAAATGAGAGCCATGGTAGAAGCTTTCAGTATCTGCACGCCTGAAATAGTGGCGTTCGGCAAGGTTGGGGAGAGTCTGTATAAAACTATCCGGTTCAGCAGCAGATTCACCGTAAAGCCATATATCTAAAATCCTTCCATCCCTTCCAATACTTATCAGCTCTTTGAATGGAAAATCTTCTGTATGAACGGCATCTGCTCCATACTTCATAAAGTCAGTAAGCAGGTCACTGTAGTAATTTATCTGCTCGTTGTGAAATTGCTCAATTTTATCGGAAAGCGATTGGACGGCGTTTTTCTGATTTTTTATAATTTCGGTACGGCTGGAAAAGTAAGAGATCGAAAAACCGATAAAGAGAGAAAGCAGGATGATAGAAAGTCCGGTTTGATAGACATGTGCACCTGTGAAATTGTCACCGCGGCCCATCCCTAAAATCCGGATAATAGGATATGAAACCACTATCAAGATGACCAAACTTAGTAAAACATAAACTGTCAGGAATGGAATGTGCCAGCGTACCTGATTTAATGCATCCTGGCTGAGGGCTGTGTAGAGAATAATTTGCCGGCTTTCTGATGATACTCCCTCTTCGTTTTGGCTGTTAATACTATTTTCATCTTCATTTTCTTCGGTTATGCAATCATCTGTTTCCCATTCCAGAGTAAGCGGCGCCTGATATACCTGGTAATCCTCGGTAGAGATGTTCATATTTGACTGTAAAATACCGAGTTTGATTTCATCGGCTGTTGTACTGTCATCAACAGGCATTTTGGCAACAGGAATGTCAGGTTCGGCAATCATAATTTTTCCCGAACTGTCGGCAATAATGGTAAGATCAAAAAAATCTCCCGGAGGCATTTGATCGAGAAGAAAGTTGAGCACTTGCTTCAGGTCTGCATCTTTCGAAATGGAGCGTGTGAGTGTTGTATCTGACTGACATTGAACTTTATAGTTCTCCCAGCTGCTCATCAGATTATTTTTGGCAAGGCTGAAACTCCTGATACTCTGTTCCTGAAGTTGAATCTGATTTGTGTGCACCGTGTAGTAAAGGTATCCGCTTACAATGAAAACGGCCAGAAACAGCGTAATCCAGATTTGGTGACCCTCTACTTTCATAATTTATTCATAGTACCTGAAAAGATTATTGCAGGATTGATGCCGGAGTTGCATCAAGATTCCGGCATCAAAAAGAGATCTCTCATTATTCTATTCAGAAACAGACTGGGTAAAGCTCTTTTACTGATCTCATATTCAGATTTTTGGCCAATCTGCACAGATCACATTAAACATCGGAAATAATCATTTCAGTACGGTTAAGGTGTACTTTTCAATAACTAAAAAAGGGAGGTAAAAGGAAAGAGCTTTTTATCAAAGATTTTGCTTCATTGATATCTTCGATACCAATGAAATGAATCTGTCGGGCATATTGTGTCGAAAGATATAACGATGTCTCTCTTACATTTTTGCAAATGACACTACAGCACTACTGTTATGTCAAAGATAAAACGTCGGGTAAGTCATCTGACGAGTTTTTCAAAAAATATACCAATGTAGATGATTGGGATGATCCCGAAACGACTCGTCTGATGACTCTCTCACAATTTTACAGTTGACACGACACTACATTTCAAAAAAATTCTACACGAAATAGACGATTGCAAAAATTAAAAAGCTGAGAAGTATAAAGCTCATTACTACATCCATAGCCGGGCTGTAGTTTGAAGCTTCATTTCCTTTTTTGGTGAAGGGATTAAGCCAAGCCATAGGGTTTTGAAATTTTGCACTCAGCCAACGGGCGATGGCAAGGATTCCTTCTTCCACTTTGTCGAAAAATTCATCCACTTTCTTTACAAATACCAAACGGGTAGCGGGAGCGGCTTTCCGATAGAACCAGTCTACATCAAGTGCAACAATGAGTTCGGGAGCCATCTTCTTTTTGAGCAGCCAGAAACCAAGGAAGGTGAGCAGGCTGATCTGAATCACCTCAACCAGGTGGTATATTGTGTACGGTTCATAATCTACTTCGAAAGGAAGATAGGTGTAGAGTGTATTGGGAAAGAGTCCATAAAAAATACAGGCAAATGCCGCAATTCCCATCGCAATGTACATATTAACGGGAAGCTTCTTCACCTCGATATCATTTTCAGTTTTGTCGAACCATGTGAAGTAGGGGAGTTTCAGGCCCACACTCAGCCAGGTACCCACAGAGGCGAGCAGGAGCATCAGCATAGCCGTTTCATTTCCGGCATAACCTGCTGCATCGATTGTCATCCCTTTACTGATGAAACCATTAAATAACGGAATTCCCGAAATGGAGAGAGCCCCCACCATATAAAGGCCAAACGTATAAGGCATTTTTTTGAACAGTCCGCCGAGATGTACCATCTTGCTGGTTCCGGTTGCATAGAGTACGGCTCCGGTTCCCATGAAGAGTAGAGATTTGTAGAGAATGTGGCTGTACGCATGTGCAGTGGCACCGTTCAGTGCCATTTCTGTTCCAATTCCGATTCCGCAAACCATAAAACCTACCTGACTCACAATGTGATAGGCCAGAATTTCACGAATATCTTTGCATATTACCGCGTAAATAACTCCGTATAGAGCCATAGCGGCGCCAAACCAGATGAGTACTTCCCAGCCGGGGAACATGCGCACTAATACATAGACGGCAGATTTGGTAGTGAACGCGCTCATAAACACCGAACCGGTAATGGTTGCTTTTGGATAGGCATCGGCCAGCCAGGTGTGAAGCGGAATCACCGCAGCGTTCACACATACGCCAATCAGCATCAATACATTAGCAATGGAATATTCCTGGGCAACGGTTTCAACTGCAAGAGAACCGGTAGTGGCAAGATGCCAGAGAATTCCTGCAAAGAGGAGTCCCCCTCCAAGAATGTGATAAATCAGGTAGCGCATTCCGGCGCCATCAGACTCTTTTGTGCGTCGCGCCCAAATAAGCCAGGTTGAGCTTACGGCCATCAATTCCCAGAAAATGACAAGTGTAAGCAGGTCTCCGGCGTATGTGACACCGAGGGCACCACCCGCATAGACCAGGGCATTACTCTGCTGCCCAAGCTCTTTCATGTGGAATGCATAGACACCAGCAACAAAAGCTGTGATCGCAAAAATAATTCCAAAGATACGGCTGAGGGAGTCCACCTGCATCATTACCAATTCATAGCCGATGAGTGAGCCGGTTACCGAGTATCCGTCTGGCCTTGTAAAGACCACGAAGAGGGCCATAAGCGGAAAAATCAAAAACGCCGAAGGACGTATTTTTTCCGGCAGAAACGGCAGTAGGAGCGCACCGGTAATAAGAATGACGCCCGGGATGGTTAAAAACTCAATCATAGTAGTTGATGTCGCGGTTTACAATATTTTTTGCGATAAATTTTGCTACATAGACGATAGCCGCACAGCAGACGAACCCGAAAATAGCGTAAAATGCGGGAATGGCATTCCACCAGTGGCTGTCATAATCGGCCAATACGGTGAATTCAAACCCGAGGGTGATGACAAAAAGTACGCCTAATATGATCCAATGGATTTTCTTCATGGGGATCCGTTATTAAAAAGGGTTGAACTGATATCCACGGCCAGATCAAAAAAGTTGAAAAAGAGGTTCGGAAACAGGCCGAAAAGTACTGAGAGTGCAGCCGTAATCACGATAGGAACGACCATTAACGGGGATGCCTCGCCATATTTTTTAAGTCCTTCGCCCGGTTTGAAGTAGGCCCGGTATAGAATCGGGAAGAAATAGCCAACGTTCAAAAGTCCGCTCACCACCAGCACTATAACGGGAATGATCATATCTCCCTCCAGGGAACCGAGTGCCAGGTTCCATTTACTGAAAAACCCGTTGATAGGAGGGATGCCCGCCAGTCCCATCGAACCTATGGCGAAAGAGCCCATCGTCCAGGGCATCACTTTGGCTATTCCGTTCAGGTTGCTGATTTCCGTTCGGTGAAGGTTTACATAAATCGCTCCGGCACAGAAAAAGAGGGTGATTTTCATGGTGGCGTGAGCAGCGATGTGCATGATTCCGCCTGTCATCCCGATAGGAGTGAGCAGGGCTATTCCCAGCACGATGTATGAAAGGTGTCCTACGGTTGAGTAAGCCAGCCGCCGTTTCAGGTTGTCCTGGTTAAATGCAATAAGTGAAGCCAGGATGATAGTGGTTCCTGCCAGTATTATTAAAATATCGTTGAGGTTGTAATCACCCATTACATCTGTGCCGAACACATACCCGACAACACGGAGTACTGCGAATACACCCGATTTTACAACTGCTACAGCGTGAAGCAAGGCACTTACCGGAGTTGGTGCGGCCATTGCAGCAGGAAGCCAGCCGTGAATGGGCATAATACCTGCTTTGACACCAACGGCCCCGAGGAACATAATAAACAGTACGAGCATGGCTGTGTGTGGAAGTTCAACTCCATCAAATACACCACCCGGTGTGAAATCAATCGTGCCGGTGTAGTGATAAACCATCGCTGAGGCAGCAACCAGGAGAAGGCCGGCTGTGAGTGTGAAAGCAAGATACTTCCGCCCGGCATCCACAGCCTCTTTTTTCTCGTTGTGAATAACGAGAGGGTAGGTGGCCACAGTAAGCATTTCGTAGAAGAGAATAAAAGTGAGCAGGTTAGCAGAGAATGCGATACCGATAGTGGCAGAAAGACAGACAGCAAAGCTGGCAAAATAGCGTGTTTGTTTATGCTCTCCTGCACCGCGAACATATCCGATGGAATAAAATGATGTGAAAATCCAAAGACCGGAGGCAATGACAGCAAAGAAAACACCCAACGGGTCAGCTTTGAGTGCCAGCGGCAAGCCGGGAGCCAGGTCTACAAGGTGCAGTTCTACCGACTCTCCTTCGAGAGCACCGGGAAGAAGCAGTAAAACCAGCCCGAATTTGATCGCTGCGGCAAGTATTGTCCAGAACTCCCGCAGATTTGGTTTGGTTGAACTCAGCAGGATCGGTACCACCGCTATAAGCGAAACAAGAACTGCCAATAAAGGTACGAGGGAAAGATCCATCGGATTTGTTTAAGGTTTAATGTCTTTTATTTCAGAAATCTTTTTTCAAATTGTCTACTCAAAAAGCTGACATCAGGCGGTTGACAGTTACAAGTCTGATCCGAAGTTGAAATGTCAGTTGTAAACTGTCAAACTCACTACATCGGGAAAATATCCAGCAATACACCTACGATGACGGCATTGGCAAAACCTATTACAATCAGGCTCACAGCGAGGATGCCGGTAGGCCAGAGCATGCTGGCGGAGGCTTCATCGCGTTTGGCATCAGTCGGCTCCTTTTGTCCTTTTGAAGGATCCATCATATAAACTTTTTCAAGCACACGGAAAAAATAGACGGCATTGAGCAGCGAGCTGATCAGAATAACTGCAAGAAAGAGCCAGTTGCTGTTGTCAATGGTTCCGAGCGCAAGGTACCACTTGCTGAAAAATCCGGCCAGCGGCGGCAGGCCAATCATCGAAATGGCTGCAATAGTAAAATAGGCCATCGTCCAGGGGTACTTTTTGCGGTAACCGTCATCAAACCGGCTGATGTCGGAATGGCCTTCCTTTAATCGCAGTTGTCCGCTGATCATGAACAGGCACGCTTTCATAATCGCGTGATTCAGTACATGGAGAAGGGCGCCTGCAAAACCCCAGGGATTGGCAAGACTCAGGCCCATAATGATGTAGCCGATTTGTGAAATACTGCTGTAAGCAAGCATCCGCTTCATTTCCGACTGGGCAATGGCCATGATTGAACCGTATAAAATACCGATACAGGCCAGTACACCCACAAAATAGGAGATCGGTGCAACGGCATCAGTAATTTCGATACCGAAGAGCCAAAGTATAATTCTGAAAAGAATATAAGCAGCAACTTTTGTACCGATCGGTGCAATAAGTGCGGTTGAGCTGGACGATGCGTAGGTGTACGAATCAGGTAACCAGCCGTGCATTGGAAACAGGGCTGCTTTAACCCCAATTCCTACAATCATCAGAATCAGTGCTGCAAAAACAGCGTTGCTTTCATATAGCATAGGCAACATCGCTGCCATATCAATAATATTCAGCGTACCTGTTACGGTATACATAAAGCCGACACCGAGCAGGTAGAGTGTTCCGCCTGCGGTACCAATGATCAGATACCGAAA
The DNA here is from genome assembly GCA_020832285.1 of Balneolaceae bacterium. GTDB lineage: Bacteria > Bacteroidota > Rhodothermia > Balneolales > Balneolaceae > Rhodohalobacter. The sequence continues at coordinate 62,058 of JAFIFB010000024.1, read as the reverse complement.
GGCCGCATAGGGTGCCGGACGGTCGCCAATCGCAATGAGGGCATAACCAGCAAGTGAAGCAATTTCAAGAAAAACATAAAGGTTGAAGAGGTCACCCGTCATAATCATGCCGTTGAAACCGAGCATCATCAGCATGGCCAGGGAGTAGTAGGGCATCTCTTTACCGGGGAACTCCCGTTTAGAGATATGATGAGAGTGAATCAACACAAAAAAGGCAACAACATTAATTACCAGTACAAAAAATGCGGAAAGACCGTCATATACAAACTCAATACCCACCGGAGGTTCCCATCCGCCAAAGAAATAGCGGATGCTGCCGTCGTTTATAACGTCGATGAATCCAAAAAGTGAAAAACCAGCGGCAATACCACCGCCAAGAACAGCAATGGGATGGGAGAGTTCACTCCTCCAAAGTCCGAATGCCGGAATAAGTACAGAAAAAAGTACAAATGTTAATGCGATATATGCCGGAAGATGCGACTCAATCATTGAATTTTATCTATCAGTTCTTCTTCGTCCAGTGTTTCGTATCGGTTATAGATAGCGATCAGTAGTGTGAACGCAACCCCAAGAGTCGCAACGCCTACAACAATAGCGGTAAGCATTAATGTATGAGGAAGCGGGTTCAGGTAATTAGCCACCTGATCAAGCGGAATATCGGGGTCCATAACGGTAACTGTTGCGTCCCATTTTGATGCAATGGAAACGAAATAAAGCACGACTGAAATTTGAAGGATAGCCAGGCCAATGGTTTTTTTGATCAGGTTTTTTTTGAATAAAATACCATATGCACCGATACAGAGAAGGATAATTACAAACCAGTAAGCATAGTGCCCAAAAAAGAAATCAAGCATAATCTTCCCCCCGAACCATATTATCATAAATCATTACAAGAATGGCCATTACAGCGAGACCGATTCCAACTTCAATAATTAAAATACCGATATATCTGAGCCAGTCAGGTTCCACACCAGGTATGGGAAGAGCTTCATAATCAAGAAAGTACCCCCCGGCGGCCATCGCTACAAGTCCGGTTGCAAAGTAGATTACAACGCCAATGACGGCGAGTGGTGTTGTGGCAAATTCCTGGATCTGGAGTTCTGCAAGTTTGCTGCCGCCGGCAACGCGAATCAGAAGGAGGGATGCTGCAAGGAGAGCACCGCCCTGGAAACCTCCGCCGGGGCTGTAATGGCCGTGAATAATTACATACCAGCCAAAAACCATGATATAGGGACTGAGCAGCCGTGCACCCAGTAATACAATAGGGCTTTGGAATTGATCTCTCATTTGCCTCTCCTCCTGCTTCTTCGAAGTACAAGGAGTGTAATGAGGCCGGCGGTGTAAATAACAACCTGCTCACCGAAGGTATCAATACTTCTGTAATCGCCCAATACCACCGTAACCATATTCGGGGTACGGGTGTCCCTGTATGCATTTTGAATAAAATAATTTCCTTTCACAGTGGTGCCCGTTATGCTTTCTTCGGCATGCATCAGGTTATCCGGATCACCCCTGAAGGGCAGATCGGATGAAGCATAGATCAAAATGCCAGCAAATAAAACCAATATGAGAATTTTGAGTGCTTTCAATCGTTTGATTTTCTTGAGGTTTGAAATACAACCACGACAAATAAAATTCCTGTGACACCCGCACCGATAACTGCCTCGGTAAAGCCTACGTCGATCGCTCCCATCGCAACAAAAAGTAGGGCCATTAGAAAGCTGAAGATGGTCATCATCACAACAGCAACGAGCAAATCTTTGACCTCAAGTGCCACGATAGCTGAAAGGGCCAGGAAAAGGTAGATAATCAGTTCTAACTCCCAAATCATTCTTTGTCCTCCTCTTTCAATTCATCATCGCTGTAAAAGGGATTTAATCCGCCTTTATATGCTGCCCTTGCAAGTGCATGGGTTCCAATGGGATTCGACAGTGCAATAAATAAAACAACCAGAATGAGTTTAAAAGAACTTTGGGTAAAGCCTTCATAAATGACCAGGCCAAGGATAACAAAAATGATACCAAGAGTGTCACTTTTACTTGTGGAGTGGGTTCGTGAATAAAAATCGGGCAGACGGATGATTCCGATACTGCCTACCAGCATAAAAATAATGCCGATGATCACGAATAGAATGCTTATTGTAATCTGAATCTCTGTCATTCCTCTTTCATTTTTGAAGATGATAGATATTTGGCAATAATCAACGAGCCGATGAAGCCAAGGATAGCATAGGCAAGGGTAATGTCTATGAACATCTCGATTTTGCCAAAAAGAAATCCAATCAATGTGATCAATACAATCGTTTTAGTGGCAATGGCATTGGTGGCCAAAATCCGGTCGTACAACGTAGGCCCGTTCAATACCCTGTACAAAGGCACTGCGATAATAATAGTGAGCACAACAGCACTGTAAAGAAAAAATGATTCCATCAACTGCCCTTCTCCGTTTTCGTGATAATTTGCAGGTCTTTAACAACCTGGTGCTCTTCTTTTTCAAACAGTTTTAGAACCTGCCGGGGCATCTTATCGGATGAGATACTATCAAACGATTTGTCATCAATCGCATGAACGATAAATTGATCGCCGGTTATGTCGATGGTAAGTGTGCCGGGTGTTAATGAGATGGAATTTCCAAGAATCATACGTGCGTGTGCACTGGGCAGATCTACCCGAAATGTAATCATTGTAGTGTGAATCGGCATTTTGGGCCGGATGATGATTAAAACAACATGCAAACCGGCAAGAATAATTTGAACGATCATCCACCCCACGTAATAGGCAGCCCTGAAAAACCGGAGTTCACTCAGGTCGTCCATGTCATCATCGAAAAACCTGTGCGTCTTCAGTTTGTAGTTTACATACATAACTCCGGCAACAGTAACTACACCCATGCTAATGTGTGTAACTGTAAAAAATCCGCTCATAATGACCCAAAAGATCATTAACGAGATAAAAGACATTGTAAGGCTAAAGAAAGATAGCTTGTTCATTAGTTAGCTTAGAAAGCAGATTGCCCACGTTAATTTGTGAGCCCCAAACTTATTAAAAAAGAGCTATTCACTGCAATAGAAGTTATCGCTTTTATATTGTTTCACGCAAAAAGGACTTGTTAAAATATCATGTATATTAATAAGTATAAAAATGACATGGTACGCTCAAATTTCAGAAGAAAAAATTTTTAAGAAGTGCAGATTTCCTTGCTTTTGAGTTTAACTTGGAGAAGATTTTTGTATCTTTGGCACCTGAAAATATGGCTGCATGAGCCAGCGAAATATAAAGCGCAAACTAATTAACCTGTTTGAATGGAATCACCCACAGCGCTCGTAAGTCTGATTATTGGTTTACCGCTTCTCGGTTTTTTTATTAACGGACTTCTGGGACTTTCTTCGAGGGACTACCGCGAAAAGAAAAGTTTGATTGGCATCATTGCCAATTTCGCGGTTTTTATTCCTTTTTTAATTACCGTTTACTTTTTTCTGAATTTTTCTTCCGATGCTGGTGCGATCCATGCAAAACTCTTCACATGGATTGATACTGGCGGTTTAACTGTGGATATAGCTTATCAGCTCGATCAGCTCTCACTGATTATGGCTTTGGTTGTAACCGGAGTGGGGTCATTGATACATCTCTACTCTATCGGATATATGCATCACGATCCCGGTTACTGGAAATTTTTCGCATATCTGAATCTCTTTATTTTTGCGATGCTGAACCTGATATTGGCCGATAACCTGCTCCTGTTGTTCCTCGGTTGGGAGGGCGTGGGGCTCTGCTCTTATCTGCTGATCGGGTTTTGGTATACAGACATGATGAAATCCGATGCCGCAAAGAAGGCATTTCTTTACAACAGGGTAGGGGATTTCGCATTTCTCATAGCAATTTTTATGGTGTTTGAAGCGGTAGGCAGTCTCAATTTTGATGTGGTTCTTGCCAATCTTGATGCTTTTTCCGGGGATGCCATATTTTGGGTCGCTTTTCTGATGTTTATCGGTGCAACCGGTAAGAGTGCGCAGATTCCGCTCTTTGTATGGCTGCCCGATGCGATGGCTGGCCCCACATCGGTTTCTGCTCTTATCCACGCAGCTACGATGGTAACTTCCGGTATTTACCTGATTACGCGCATGTCTCCGATGTACATTCTCAGTCCGGAAATTATGATGATCATTGCCGTAATCGGGGCACTCACCGCAATCGTCGCTGCAACCATTGCTATCACACAATATGATATTAAAGGGGTGCTTGCTTACTCCACTGTTTCGCAGCTCGGTTTTATGTTTCTTGCTTTAGGTGCGGGAGCTTATACGGCTGCACTCTTTCATGTAATTACACATGCATTTTTCAAAGCGTGTCTCTTTCTTGGTTCCGGTTCAGTTATCCACACGATGGAACATGTGGAGCATAAACTGCACGATAAAGGAAAAGATGTGCACTTCGATCCGCAGGATATCCGCAACATGGGTGGCCTGAGGAAATATATGCCATCTACCTACAAAACCTTTTTAATTGCAACAGTAGCGATTGCCGGTATTCCTCCGCTGGCAGGATTCTTCTCCAAAGATGAAATTCTTATGCACACTGCAAACATGGGTTTTGGTGAATTTGCCGGAGCCATGTATTTCTTGCTTTGGGGTGTGGCTACGATCACGGCATTCCTGACCGCCTTTTATATGTTCCGGCTGACGCTCACCACTTTCCACGGCAGTTTTAAACTTCCCAAGAAAGTGAAGGGTGCGGAAAAAGCCGAAGAATACCTGCATGAAAGCCCTGCGACCATGACAATTCCGCTTTGGACACTTGCAGGGCTCTCTGTTGTCGGCGGTTTTATCGGGATTCCGAATTTTATTTCCAAAACCTTCGGTGGCGAAGGGGCTATTAACTGGCTGGGTGCTTATATGAGTCCTATCGCCGCAGATATTCCGCTTATACTTTCCATTCCTGCAGAATGGGCGCTTATGTTTTTTGCCACTGCTGTTGCCGCTGCGGGTGTGTACGTTTCATACCGAATGTATGGCAACGACAACCAGGCGGAGTCAGATGCTAAAATTTCTGAACGTTTTGGCGGACTGTATCAGGTGTGGAAAGATAAATACAGCCTTGATGAGTTGTACGAAGGCGTTGTGGTGCATCCAACTGTACGGTTTTCCGACAAAGTCCTCGCTGTTTTCGATATAAAAGTTGTAGACGGATTTGTGAACGCCGTTGGGGGAATTGTGCGCCTGACAGGGAGCTTGCTCCGATACATTCAAACCGGAATTGCCAGTAACTACGCCCTCTTTCTGATTATTGGCGTAATTCTGGTACTCACATTATTACTGTTCTAAAGATATTTGCTGACACACATGGAGTTATTACTAAATATCACCATCTATTTACCGCTGCTCGGGATTGTGGCATTCCTGTTCATCAAAGGGGATGAAGCCGTGAAGTGGACCAGCCTGGGGGTCACCACGCTGACGTTCTTCCTCTCACTTCCTCTGTTGTTTAGTTTCGATGTGGCCAATTCGGCTGTACCGCAGTATGTGACGGAAGGCTCACCGATATTTGCCGGCATGGATATCAAATATCTTGTAGGCCTGGACGGACTCAGCATGCTTCTTTTTATGCTCACCACACTTTTCGGGCCGATTGTAATTCTTTCATCCTGGAGTTCAGTGAAGAAAAGCCTGATCGGCTATTACTCCATGCTTCTGCTTCTTCAAACAGCATCACTTGGAGTTTTTTCCTCGCTCGATCTGGTAGTTTTTTATGTGTTTTTTGAACTCTCACTTATCCCGATGTATTTCCTGATCGGTATCTGGGGCGGTAGTGACAGAATCCGGGCAACTATAAAGTTTTTTATCTATACGCTCGTTGGTTCTCTCATAATGCTTGTGGCACTGATTTACCTCGGTTACAATGCAGGTGCAGCTACAGGAGTATATGAGTTTACTGCCGACTGGCGCTTTATCTCCAGCCCTGAATATACGATCGGGCTTGTAGAGCAGACCTGGCTTTTCCTTGCATTTGCCCTGGCGTTCTGTATTAAAGTGCCGCTTTTTCCTTTTCATACCTGGCTGCCCTACGCACACACAGAGGCGCCAACTGCCGGTTCCGTAGTACTTGCAGCCATCATGCTGAAACTGGGGACCTATGGATTGATCCGCGTATGCATGCCTGTATTCCCTAATGCATTTATGGAATTTGCTCCCTATATGGCCATTCTTGCCGTAATCGGGATCATCTACGGAGCACTTGTGGCGATGGTACAGAAAGATGTGAAAAAGCTGGTAGCTTACTCATCAGTAAGCCACCTCGGCTTTGTGGTACTGGGAATTTTTGCTCTCAATACGATTGCTGTTCAGGGTGCCATCATTCAGATGATTAACCACGGCCTCTCCACCGGAGCACTCTTCCTTATTGTTGGAATGATTTACGATCGCCGACACACCCGAATGATCTCAGATTTTGGCGGAGTCGCTAAAAAGATGCCTGTATTTGCTGTAATGTTTATGATTGCAACACTTGCTTCTATAGGGCTTCCCGGCCTGAACGGATTTATCGGAGAGTTTCTGATTTTGAATGGTGCCTTCTTTTCAACCCTCTACGCCAATAAAGCATATGCGGTTATTGCCGCCCTCGGTGTCATACTGGCGGCAGCTTATATGCTCTGGATGTATCAGCGGGTAATGTTCGGTCCCATCACAAACAAAGAGAATGAGAAGCTGATCGATCTGAATGGCCGCGAAATCGGCTTGCTTGTGCCTCTGGTGATTTTTATGGTTTGGATTGGCATCCGTCCGGTTGATTTTACTCAATACTCTGAAGAGTGGGTTGAATCATACATCAGCATTACAGAGGAAAAAAGTGTAGCGGTTCTCAATGAAACCCGGACAGAGAATATCCCCGATTGGACTGCGAAATTTTACAGCGTAGCGGAAAAACAGAGTGATGGAAATTTTGTAACACTCAAAGACTGATAACTATTATGGAACCACTTACACCAGAACAGATCAAAAAGGAGCTGAATAACCTGCAAGGCTGGACTTTTGATGATGATAAAATTCACAAAGAATTTACCTTTTCCAACTTTAAAGAAGCACTTTCTTTTATGGTGAAGGTGGGTTTTGAAGCTGAAGCACAAGCCCATCACCCCGAGTGGTTTAATGTTTATAATAAGGTGTCGGTCAGCCTCAGTACTCATGATGCTGGCGGTAAAGTAACCAGTAAAGATATTGAGCTGGCGAAGGCTATCGAAAAAGCCGCCTCCTGAAAATTATCCGAAAAAAGTTCGAAAAGCAGACAGGATTAAAACTTAAAATTTAATGGATTATATACACGATTTACACTCCTTTCTACCCGGTATTATTGTAGCCGCTGCCGGGCTTTTGGTGATTATGCTTGAAGCATTCAAGAAGGGAGTTCACCTCAGTTACGGAGCAACCGTTGCAGGTCTTGGAATTGCATTTATTTTTTCCATTCAGGCGATGTTCGGTGATACCGGCACCGCTTTTTCCGGGATGATTGTTCATGGAGGAACCGGCGCTTTCGGCATGATGATTGTTCTGCTGGGTGCTCTGTTCTGCGTATTTATTTCGAAAGATTATTTACAGGATGCCGGACTTCACAACGGTGAGGTTTACGGGATGCTGCTGTTTGCCACTACCGGAATGCTTGGGCTTGCCGTTTCAAACGATCTGATCTCATTTTTTGTGAGTCTCGAAACCATGTCGATCTGTCTTTATGTACTTGCCGGATTGATTAAAACGGAAAAAATCGGAGCCGAAGCTGCACTCAAATATTTTTTACTGGGCGCTTTCTCTACCGGATTTTTACTCTATGGAATTGCACTTATCTATGGCGCAACCGGACAGACTAATCTGACAGAAGTGGCTGCTGCAGCAGAACCTACGCTTCTCTTTTTTGCTGGTTCTGCTCTTCTTCTTGTGGGTATTTTCTTCAAGATCGCGGCCGTTCCTTTCCATATGTGGACGCCCGATGTATACCAGGGTACACCAACCACGCTCACCGCATTTATGGCCACTGCAGCAAAATCTGCCACATTTGTAGCGTTTATTCTGATTTTAACTCGTATGCTTCCCGATACCGAAGCAGGAGACTGGACAAACGTGATCCAGGTAGTAGCAGTTCTGACAATGATTATCGGAAACCTGATTGCGCTTGCCCAGGATAATGTGAAGCGAATGCTGGCCTATTCAAGTATTGCTCATGCAGGCTATCTGATGGTAGGGCTTGCTGCCGGTACTGCTGCGGGTTACTCTGGTGTTCTCTACTACCTTTTTGCCTACACCCTCATGAATGTGGGTGCATTTGGTGTGATTGCCTATTACGAACGTAACCACGGCCTCGATTTTACCGAGATTGACAGCTATGCCGGTCTTGGCTTTAAGATGCCAATTATGGGTGTGATGTTATCAGTTTTTCTTTTCTCACTTGCCGGAATCCCGCCGCTGGTAGGATTTGTGGGTAAGTATTATGTTTTCGCAGCCGCTGTACAAGCCGGATTAATTCCACTTGCCATTATTGGTGTACTGGCAAGTGCAGCAAGTGTCTATTATTATCTCAGGGTTATGGTCTATCTCTACTTCAGGGAAGCTCATAAAGAATATACTCTCAAGACACCCGGGCTCCTGTTTAAATCCACACTTATATTGCTTGCGGTGCTCACCATTTATTACGGGATTGAACCTGTTCTGCCAACAACAGGATTGATAGAACTAATTACCTCCTATTACGCGGTTTAGCCCGCATTTCGTTTCACGGGAATCGCTTCGCTCGGTACTCACAGAAAAAATTATGAATAAATCTATCAATTTGATTATCAAGAATCTCTGCAGGAAGTGAGGATCGTTGTTATACAATTTTGTAACGAATAAGAAACAATTTGACGTATTGAATCCGGCCTGGAAATAAAAAAATTACGAGAAGAGATTTATCAAAAACTGTGAATTGATGTGTCGTTAACACAGATAACATAAGTTGAATCTAAAATTGTCTTAAAAAAGAACAATCCGTATCTTACAAAGCTCTGTTATCGGCACAACGCACGATGACTGTTTCCAATAATGGAAATCAACCAAAGAAAAAAACAGAATGAAGAAAGATTTCTATGAAATGACCTACATTCTGAATCCGGTTCTCGATGAAGAGAAGTTTTCAGAAATTGTAGCTCATGTAAATAAACTTATCGAAGACAACGGCGGTGAGATCGTTGAAGTGGATGAATGGGGAGTGAAAAAACTTGCCTATGAAATTGAGAACAAGAGTACCGGTTACTATGTGAACCTTTACTTTCATGCACCCGGTTCTTCAATCGGGGTGATAGAGAGAAATATGAGGATTCATGATGATATTATGAGATACCTCACACTCAAATATGATGCTAAAATGCTTCGACATTTCGAGCTGAGGCAAAAAGGTGAAATTCCCACCATTTTTGAGGAAGAAACAGCAGAAACCACAGACGAAGATTAAGAGGCTTATAAATATATGATTAACAATCCATCACATCCTAAAAAAGGACATCTGAAAAGCAAGGACTGTAAATTTACAAAGTCCGGCATTGAGTATGTTGATTACAAACAGACCGATATTCTTGATCGATTTATTAACGACCAGGGTAAAATTTTACCCAGACGTGTAACTGGAAACAGCGCCAGGCACCAGCGTCAGCTCTCAACCGCAGTTAAAAGAGCACGCTTTCTCGCCCTGATACCATACGTAACAGAAAATCTGAGATAAGGTATATTTTATGAAAGTAATACTTAAAGAAAACGTAGAAAAGCTTGGTGAAGCCGGCGATCTTGTTGATGTGAAGCCCGGCTTTGGCCGTAACTACCTGATACCCCAGGCCAAGGCAATAATGGCAACAGAAGGAGCCATTCGCCATCATGAAAAAATGAAACGCGATGCCGAACTCAGAGCTGAACTAACTGTTGAAGCTGCCAAAGAGCTGGCGCAACAACTTGAGGCAACCTCCGTTACCATTCCGGTTACTGTTGGTGAAGATGACAAGATTCATGGAACCGTTACAAATATTCAAATAGCGGAAGCTCTTGAAAACAGAGATATTCTGATTGACCGTCGAAAGATTTCCATTGATCAGGATATCAAAACTCTTGGTGAATACACTGCTACCATCGACTTGATGGGAGATCTGAAGCCCCAGGTGAAAGTCTGGGTCGTGAAAGAAGATTGAGTGTCACTCAGAACTGTCAGTCACGTAAAAATAAAGAGTAGATAACGCTCATTCCATTTTTTAAAATGAAAAAATCAGGTATTGTGTTGGGGATTGCGCTATGGGCGTTATCCCCATTTTTTGTTTATGGGCAGTTGTTAGATCCTGTTGACTATACAATTAAACAGGTGCCGGAAATTGTGCTTGCAGGAGAGGTATTCAATGTTGTAATTGAAACCACAATCGATGGAGAATGGTACCTTTATTCTATCCACAATGATCCTGATGCAGGCCCATATCCAACACGCTTTTCATCCCCTTCAGCAGATATGGCCATAGCCGGGGATGTTTCCGAGTCAGAAGCTGATATCAAATTCGATCCCAATTTCGACACAGAACTTGGTATGCATTCCGGCAGTGCTGAGTTTACAATTCCTGTTGCTTTTCGGAGTGAACTTCAGGGTACGCAAACAATTCTGCTTGAGGTGCTTTATCAGGTTTGTGACGATCGCTCCTGCCTGCCTCCTAAAACAAAAGAGATTGAAGCTCAAGTTGTATTAGAAGGCATTGCAGATAATCCGTTTGAAAACTTTCCTGACGAAGGGGAGGAAGTGGCTGTATCAGGCCAGGATGAAACGTATGAGCTAACCAGTGATGCAGGTGCCACATCCGATAATGTATGGGCATTCATCTGGCTGGCGATTACTGCAGGATTCGCCGCTTTACTCACACCTTGTGTATTTCCGCTGATCCCTCTTGTAGTATCCTATTTTTCGAACCAGGGAGAAGGAAAATCCCGAACCAACTGGGGCCAGGCTATTATTTTTGGCCTCTCAATCGTATTAATATTTACAGCTATAGGCGCACTTCTTGCTCTCATTCTGGGAGTAGCTGGTGTAAGCCAGTTTGCCTCTAATCCCTGGGTGAATCTCATTATCGGCCTGATGTTTGTTGTATTCGGAGTAAGCATGCTCGGAATGTTCGAACTGAGGCTTCCCTATCAGCTCACCAACTGGCTCAATCAGAAAAGCAATGAGGGGGGCGGGGTAATCGGAACACTTTTCATGGGCTTTACGATTAGTGCGGTTTCGTTTTCCTGCACAGCCCCTTTTGTAGGCGCCATACTCGCCGCCACAACAGGTGGTGAATGGTTCTACCCGATTATTGGTATGCTGGGCTTCTCAGCAGCATTTGCAAGCCCTTTTGTGCTGTTTGCCATGTTTCCCGGTTATCTCGAATCACTCCCGAAGAGCGGCTCATGGATGAATGTTGTAAAAGTGCTGCTCGGCTTTATCATACTTGCTGCAGCGGTTAAATTTCTTTCGAATGCTGATATTATTTGGGAGTGGGGAATTATTACACGTCCTTTAGGAATCGCTATCTGGATAACACTTTTTTTCCTTGCCGGATTATATGTAATCGGTTCATACGCACTTCACGGAGAAGAGCGGCCAAAATACATTACCACCGGCCGTTTGCTGATTGCGATACCATTTTTTCTATTCAGTTTTTACCTGATTCCCGGTTTGCTTGGGGCATCCATGGGAATCTGGGATGCCTGGCTTCCTGCGCGTCAGGCAACGGATGTTAGTGTGGTAAGTGCTATTGGAGCGGCCGGAGGAGCAGGCGTAACAGCTGATGCCTGGTCTGATAACTTCGAACAATCGGTTGAGGCTGCGGTTGCCAGTAACAGGCCTGTATTTATAGATTTTACGGGCTACACCTGCACGAATTGCCGGGCGATGGAGAGTACGGTTTTTCCGAGAGAAAATATTGTGGAAAGATTCGAGCAAATGGAGAAGGTGAAACTCTATACCGATGGCGGGCAAAATGCATCTGAAAATCAGAAGTTTCAGTTTGAGTTAACAGGAACTCTTGCTCTTCCCACATACGCAATTGTAGATCCTCATTCTGGTGATGTTTTAGACCAGTTGATAGGATTTACACGCGCACCGGATTTCGAAAAATTTCTCGATCGCGGCCTTGAACGTTATCAAAGAGCCCAGTCTCGCAGGCAAAGTTGATACGTTTGCATTACTTTTCATGACTTTCTTTTTAATTTAACATTGGCAATTAATATTGCTTGTCAGGGTAAAAAAATCTTATCATGAAGATTTGTTCAGGAGATTAAAATTATCGTAAGACAGGTATTTGTAATTGCTAAATTAATGACTATATTTTTTAATTCAAATCTCCACATAAAACCTTTCCGTTGAAGTTGTAAACAATGATAAAACAGGCGGGGAAACCAAGAGATTACAAAAATCAAAAAAAAATATTTTTACAACGCAATAAAAAAATATTCGCTTAGAGGCGAAAATATATTGCAAATAAATGCTTCTTTTTAGATTTTCACTTTTTCATGTTCAAATCATAAAAATTTAATACGCTCTATGACTATTACACTGAATAAATTTACAATTATACTCTTTTTTCTATCAGTTGGTCTTATTTTCAGTTCGTGCCGTACGGCCGAAGAAATTGTAGAACCCGAGCCGGAACAAACCGCAGAGTCTACAGTTGAGGATGAAGATGATTGGGAAGTAGAAGAAGAGGAAGAAGTAGCAGAAGCAGTTGAAGAACTGAATACGATAAACTTCGACTTCGACAGGTATACCATCAGAGACCGTGATGCACGATTACTCGCTGAGAACATAGAAGTCCTCAGAGACAATCCTAACACACGTGTCCGTGTTGATGCATACACTGACCATGTTGGTGGCGATCAGTACAACCTCCGTCTTAGTTTAAGGCGCGCGGCTGCTGTAGTTGATTTTTACAAGCAGAACGGAATTGAGGAAGGCAGGATTGAATCACGTGGTCTTGGAAAAGCACCGGTTCCATGCGCAGAAGCCGAGATGGACACTCATTCACCGGGCTGTGAGAAAAATCGAAGGGCAGAATCTCATCCGCTGGGTGCTTCAGCATCAAGATAATTTCTTGAGTTTATAAAAAAACGCATCTCAAATAAGAGATGCGTTTTTTTTTGCATTAATAAATCTCTTTTAGAGAAGCAACCAACCCGCGCAGCAGACGCAAATGCACCCGTCATCTGTATTTTATTTGCTCAAAAATGAAAAGCAGATTCAGAAATTTTATAAAGCACCTGTATTTACTATTTCTATATCGACCTACGGTGAAAAAATATATCTGCAGAATGCTAACATCTTTAAATATTATTCATAAATACCGTCATTAATTTTCATTTTTTCAAAAAATTACCTGATTTGGGGTGATTTTCAAGAAAAATCAATAATCAGTTTGGCACTTAGTGTTCTCATCTGATATATTCCACGAGAAACTTTATAACTTGCTGAATGACAGATCAACCTATTTATTTTCACAATATTAAATAATAAGTTGATATTTTGACTTTATGGTACAAATGATCTATCATTTTGCTTGAAAATTTAAGCTCATAACCAAAACATAACGCGGAGTAAACGTATGACTTCATCTTTAGCTCTCTTTTTCCTTCAAGCTGGGGCTGATGCTGGCTTTTTTAATGTATTAGTAGAAAAGTTCAACGAAGGTGGTGAATTTATGTGGCCGGTACTTATAGCCCTGATCCTTGGATTGGCTATTTTCCTGGAGCGCATTATCACACTTAACCTGGCTGACATCAACACCAGAAAATTTGTACTTGAAGTACAGCAGGCACTACAGGAAGGCGGTATCCCCGCCGCACAGGAACTTTGTGCAAAAACAAGAGGTCCTGTAGCTTCGGTTTTCCAGGCAGGCCTTATGCGTGCCGACGAAGGTATTGACGCTGCTGAAAAAGCGATCACAACCTACGGGTCAATTGAAATGAGCTTCCTTGAGAGAGGACTTGTTTGGCTTTCACTATTTATTGCTATTGCACCTCTGCTTGGATTCCTCGGAACAGTTGTTGGTATGATCGAAGCGTTCGATGCCATTGAAGCTGCTGCCGATATTTCACCAAGCCTTGTAGCGCGTGGTATTAAAATTGCACTTTTAACAACTGCTGCCGGTCTGCTTGCAGGTATTATTCTCCAGATTGGATATAACTACTGTGTATCCAAGATCGACAGGCTGATTTCCGATATGGAAGAAAGCTCCATTACTCTTATAGACTCTATTGTACTTCTTAAAGAAGGAAAGCAAATTGTTCCTGAAGATGAAGGTACTGAACAAGAAGGCGATGCCTAAAATTGCCAGCTCACTGAACCCATTTAAACTAAACAGGTAAATTTTATGGTTGATACGATAGCAGTGGGCCTGGTATTAGGGCTCATCGGAATAGGCTTAGTTGGTATAGCACTATCAGGAATACGCAATGTGATTAATGGCAAATCAGAATTCAAAAGAGTTACCGTTATGTTTGTACCGGTTGCAGTCTTTGTGATCTCATATGTTACGATGGGCACATTCGACCAGGCGGGTATGGCCACATTGGTTTTTATGATGGGCATAATGATACTCGGTATTATGATTACCGGCACACGTGGAACTTTCAAATTTTAAACTGAAAGATTATGCTAAATAAAAAAAGAGGCAGAGAAAACGCAGATATTGATGGTTCATCACTGGCTGATATCGCTTTTCTGCTACTGATCTTCTTTCTTGTAGTAACAACAATTGATGTTGATACAGGAATTGGATTGGTTCTTCCTCCGATACCGGATGATATAGAGCCACCACCAGTCAGGGAAAGAAATCTGATGAACATTCTTGTAAATGCACAGGGTATGGTTCTGATAAATGATCAACCCTCAGCAATTGCTTCTGTTCGCGAAAGTGTCAGAGAATTTGTAAATAATAATGGTGTGGATCCGGAATTGTCAGAATCCCCGGATGATGCCATTGTCTCTATTAAAACAGATCGAAGAACTCCGTATAACGTTTATATAGATATGCTCGATGAGGTTATGGGTGCTTATGAAGAATTAAGGCATCAGGCCTCGATGGAACAGTTCGGAGTCCCCTTTAGTTCTCTTGAATCGGGAAGTGAACGTAGAGTACAGATACAGGAAATGTTTCCCAAGCAAATCTCAATCGCAGAACCTGACGAGGGCTAATCTCTATGTCAAAATTTCAAAAGAAACAAGCCAAAACGAAACAAGGCGTACCCACATCAGCAATGCCTGATGTGGTTTTCATGCTTCTTATTTTCTTCATGGTGACGACTGTACTACGTGAGGTTGAACTCCAGGTACAAATTGATTATACCGAAGCAGAAAATATTGAGAAGATTGAGCAAAAACGTCTTGTGAGTTATGTTTACATCGGCCCTGAACGCCTTGGTGGCGGAAGGCTTGGTGAAACCAGAGTCCAGATCGATGATGCCCTGATTGACGATATGGGAGCCATCAGAAATATTATGTATGATAAATTGATGGAACAGCCGCGATTGATCGTATCACTTCGGGTTGACAGAGATTCTGAATTCGGGATTATCACTGATGTGCAACAGGAATTGCGCCATGCAGGTACACTTAGAATTAACTATAGTACCCGGCGGCAGTTGTAGAAAACAAAACCAAGAATACTTTAAACAGGCATCCCGGCATTAATGCAGGGATGCCTTTTTTGTTTTTTTTATTTTTTACCCAATCTATGAAAGAGAAAGAGTTTCAACAGGTACAGGAAATCGGTTTTGGTTCACTCATCGAAAAATTGAGTGGTTATTCCGGAAAAAAAAGAGACGAAATATTGCAGGGCATCGGAGATGATGCTGCGGTATTTGAAAGCAGAAATGGTGAGATTTCATTAATCAGTTCGGAGATTTTTCTGGAAGGGGTGCATTTTGACCTCAGCTATCATCCGTTCCAGCACCTCGGCTATAAACTCGTTACAGCTGCAGTTAGTGATATATATGCAATGAATGCACACCCATTGCAGCTTTTGGTTAATATCGCTATTCCAAATAAATATTCGGTTCAGATGGTGGAACAGTTTTATAAAGGAGTGGATGCCGCCTGTAAGGATTACGAAATTGAGGTAAGCGGGGGAGATACAACGGCCTCTCATCAGCTTTTGGCAGTATCCGTTGCTGTAACTGGTTCTGCTATCAAAGAAAATCTTGTTTACAGAAAAGGAGCAAAAGATAAAGACCTGATTTGCGTAACCGGTGATCTCGGATCAGCCATAGCAGGATTAAGAATTTTAATGAGAGAAAAAAAGTTCTGGAAAGAGAGTGGGCAGGAAACTTTTCAACCCGACTTGGGTGATTATGAATATGTAGTGAAAAGACAGTTGATACCTGCTGCGAGAAATGAGCTGTTAAAAGTATTTGAAGAGGCTGGCATAAAGCCTGAAAGTATGATCGATCTCACACAAGGACTTGTGGCAGATGCCAAAGAGATAGCCAAAGCTTCCGGCCTTGGACTGGAGATCTATTCACCGGCTGTGCCAATCTCCCTCGAAACGCGAAAGGTAGCAGATGAAATGAAAGAAGATGTTGATAAATATGCATTTTACGGTGGAGAAGATTATGAAATGTTATTTACAATTTCGGAAAAGAATGCTGAAAAACTTAGGAAATCATTTGAAGATTTTTCAGTTATAGGCACTATGACAGCCAAACATCATGAGATGAGAATTAATACCGGCGAGGATAAAACCATTCAGCTGGAGCTTTAAATAATCTGCATAAATAAAGGCTCCGTTCGTTTATCTTCTGAATTGATGTAAAAATCGTAATATCTGCCCTTCATCACGCAGAGTTCCTTAAAAAGAGTTATATTTAAGGCTCTTTTGTTATTTATTATGTAAGAAATGCCGAAAAATACACCATCTAAAAAACCAGTATCGAACAAAGAAGGTAAAGACGGGAAAAAAGCTCCCAGATTTCCAATTTGGATTTACGTTGTACTTTTCCTGATTCTGATCGGATTTAACCTGTGGTTTGTACCCGGAGAATCATCTGAAAGAATCAAGTACAGTGAGTTTCTGACCTACGTACAGCAAGGATATATAGAAGAGATTACCATCACCAATAATGTAGAGGTGGAGGGTAAATATTCCGAAAAAGCTTTTGAAGAGGGAGCTGTTGAGCGTCCGCAACCCA
Organism: Balneolaceae bacterium; assembly: GCA_020832285.1. Classification (GTDB taxonomy): domain Bacteria; phylum Bacteroidota; class Rhodothermia; order Balneolales; family Balneolaceae; genus Rhodohalobacter. The sequence goes on along the minus strand of JAFIFB010000024.1, from coordinate 44,855 downwards.
GTGAAAATCGATGGGAGCGTTCCGATGGGCCATCCGGAAGGTTTACCACTACCATGCTTGAAGGAGACGAGGTACGTGCACTTTTTGATGAATATGAAGTAGTTTATGATGTCAGAGTAGAGGAAGACTGGTTTAGCGGGATATTTATCTGGTTAATTCCTATAGCTCTTATCATTGCCTTCTGGATCTTTATATTTCGCAGGATGAATCCTGGTCAGCAGGTACTTAATATCGGAAAAAACAAAGCTTCTCTATACGATAAACAGTCAGAGAGCAAAGTCTCTTTTAAAGACGTAGCAGGCCTTCAAGAGGCGAAAGCAGAAGTGGAAGAAGTGGTTGAATTCCTGAGAAGTCCGCAAAAATTCACCAAATTGGGAGGAACCCTGCCTAAAGGAGTGTTGCTTGTAGGGCCTCCGGGTACCGGTAAAACCCTGCTTGCCAAAGCAACGGCCGGAGAAGCTGATGTACCATTTTTCTCACTTAGCGGTTCCGACTTTGTGGAGATGTTTGTAGGTGTGGGAGCAGCACGTGTGCGTGACCTCTTTAAACAAGCTAAGGAGAAAGCTCCATGTATTATATTTATTGACGAAATTGACTCCATCGGGCGTACCCGGGGGCGTGGAATGCAGATGAGTTCAAACGATGAACGGGAGAATACACTCAACCAGCTTCTTAGTGAAATGGATGGATTCAATTCCGATAAGGGTGTCATCATTATGGCGGCAACCAACCGCCCCGATATTCTGGACTCTGCCTTGTTACGTCCGGGACGATTCGACCGTCAGATACTCATTGATAAACCAGATCTGAAAGGCCGGATGCAGGTACTTGAAGTGCATTCCCGTAAACTGGTGCTTTCTGAAAACATCGACCTGAAAGTTTTAGCTTCACAAACACCTGGTTTCGCAGGTGCAGAACTGGCCAACCTCTGTAACGAAGCAGCACTCTATGCAGCACGTCGGGATAAAGACAAGGTTGAGATGGAAGATTTTCAGGATGCCATTGAACGTGTGGTAGCCGGTCTTGAGAAGAAAAATAAACTCATCAGTCCCAACGAGCGAAAAATTGTAGCCTACCACGAGGCTGGTCATGCTATTGTAGGATGGATGCTTAAATACACCGATCCTGTTTTGAAGGTGAGTATCGTGCCCAGAGGCTTTGCTGCCCTTGGCTACACCCTGCAGACTCCGCTTGAAGACCGATTCCTGATGACAACTGAAGAGCTCGATGATAAAATATGTGCATTGCTTGGAGGGCGAGTTGCCGAAGAGATTATTTTCGGAAAAGTGTCCACAGGTGCACAAAACGACCTTGAACGTATTACTAATATGGCATTTGCCATGGTTGCTGAATATGGAATGAGTGAGGAGCTTGGCTACCTTTCCCTGAAAGATTCCAACAGCCCGGAAAACAGCTATGGCTTCAATAAAAAATACTCTGAAAACACAGCACAAAAGATCGATCAGGCTGTAAGAAACATCATCCAGCGAAACTATAAGAGAACTTTTGATCTGTTGAAAAAACACAAAAAGGATCTTGAAGTTATGGCAGAAACACTTCTTGAAAAAGAAGTACTGAACCATATCGATCTTAGGGAGATGCTCGGTGACAGACCAAGCGGAAATTATCCGGAAGGAATTTTTGAAGATTCTGCATCTGATAGTGCAAAAACAAATGGTGCTCATTCTGAAAAGGAAAAGGATGGCAAAAAGGCAAATAAAAAGAAAGCCAAAGCTGATCAACATCAGCTTGAGCTAAAAACCGAAGAAGAGACAGAATCAAAAGAAGAGATCTAACCCGCGGTTTTCATAATAATTATTAGCTTTAATGTATTGTCCATCAGTCAGAACAAACAAACAAAGGCTAATATTTTATAGAATGTATTATGAAAAACAGATCGCTGAGTGATATGTGATAGCACTTCCCTCACAATGCTAATTTTTTACATTTTAAGAATATCACCAGTAGTCTGTATTATCTATAAAATGACTAATCTTCGTAAAAGCTATACATTAAAAGATGACAAGGCAGCTGTGTGTGGTTTAGCAGGGTCCTGTCCATTAACCCAAATTCGTTTACGGGAGAAAAGCGTAGTCTGCTTAAGGTTACAACCTGATTCAGCATGTAGTTCAAAGTAGAAGTGTTTATCTTTTCTGTTAGTCACAAGACTGTAAGTATCCCGTTTTATTGAGAATAGTTTTATAATACGCTAATATATGTATTTGTGAAAATAGCTGGGGTACATTGATTTAGAATGATTATAAAACAATTTCTTAACATTAGCCCTCCTTTTGATTACAATTAGATAACACACGGTAGATAGCTTTGATTGACGTGAGATTTATCTCATCAACTAATCAAACTTATTTATCAGCACATGAAAAATTACACCTATCTAATTCTGCGAAATATCCTCATGGTATTCGTGGTAATCGCTCTTGCAGCAGCATGCAGCGATAATGATAATCCGCTAAATCCAACACCCGATCCTGATCCCGAGTTTATTGAATTAACTGGTGACCTGACTACACAAACCCTCACACCTGATAAGAAATATATGTTGCTGGGGCAGGTATTTGTGCGCGACGGGCAAACACTCACCATTGATCCCGGGACTGTTATTTTTGGCGACAAAGCTACTCGTGCCACACTTATTATTGATAAAGGCGGCAAGATAATTGCAGATGGCAAAAAAGATGAACCAATAGTATTCACTTCGGCTCAGGCCCCCGGCGTACGGGACAGAGGCGACTGGGGTGGTCTTGTGATTTTGGGAAGAGCAAATGTAAATCAACCTAACCCTGCAATCGAAGGCATTACACCGGAAGTATTTTTTGGAACAACAGGGAGTACCGAGTTTGATGATGAATCATCCGGTATCCTTCGCTATGTACGAGTGGAATTTGGTGGAATTGAACTTTCACCCAATAATGAAACGAACTCTATCACTATGGGTGGTGTAGGCCGCGGTACTTTGATGGAATACAATATGGTTTCATTTGGCGGAGACGATGGATTTGAATGGTTTGGCGGAACCGTTAACGGAAAATATTTTATCTCTCACGCTATGTGGGATGATGATTTTGACTGTGACTACGGCTGGTCGGGCAATGTTCAATATGCATTGGCAGTTCGATATCCCGGCTTTGCAGATCAATCCGGCTCGAATGGAATTGAGTGTGATAACGGGCCGAATGATAATGATGTTACACCCTACACATCAGCTGCATTTTCAAATGTTACTATTGTTGGTCCGGTTAAAGAGGGAACAAGTGTTGGCAACAACAACTTCAGCAATGCTATTGACCTGAGGAGGCGTGTGAACATTTCAATTTTTAATTCTGTGTTCACAGGTTTTACTAACGGAATACGAATGAACCAGCCATCAGTCTATAACAACTACAACGAGGGCAGAGGATTTCTTGAAAACAATATCCTTGTTGGATTGAATGGCTCAGCTTTCAGAGCAGGCAGCGGGGTTGAAGCTGATAAGGTTGCTGATTATTTCCTTGCTAAAAACACCTTCGTCGAAGGCCCTTTCAGCGATGCAATTCACCAGGATCTTGGATTAAACCCTGATGTTTTCTTTGGTTCAAGGCTGGCAGATAATTACCCCTCTACTACAGATTTTACAGTTACATCGGGTGTACTTGCCGCAGGAGCTGATTTTTCACACCCCATTTTTAATGAACAATATCGCGCCGGATTTTTTGACGAAGTTGATTTCATAGGTGCTTTTGGCAGTGATAACTGGGCCAGTGGCTGGGCTGAGTTTGACCCTGTGGATAAAGTGTACTAATTCCTTTTCTCACCTTCTGTTCCAGGCATATCCCACAGTGAGGGATATGCCATTTATTAATGAAAATGATCAGCGATTAATTAAAAATCTCTTGAGGAAGTACCTATGCGATATACGCCCATTCTATTAACTGTCATTCTGTTCATGTCCTGCACACAGCATACCTCTATCCCGAAATTTGAAGCAGACCTGCACCTCAAGAGTGAAGAAAAATATGAATTTCTTTCATCCATCATTCATTATATGGGCAAATTAGCCCCAGAAGCCACGTACCAAACCCGATTTTCAGAAGAGTTCGATGAGTATTATCGAAAACTTGCGGGAAATTATACCCTTGAATTTTACTTTAAACCCGGCAACGGGAAAGAAATTTATTTTCTAACAACTATTGAAGCACCCAGCCTGTATGGTAAGCGTACAGCTACAGCCGGAGTAGTACACCTTGATGATGGGCATATAACTTTTTACGAGGAAAAATTTCGTACCTGGAAAATGGTCCCCGATGAACTTTCTGTTAAATCAGAACTGCTATTCTCTAAATTGATACAGGGTGAAGATCTCTCACCTTACTATACAAAAAACTCAGGAGGAGTTGAATATATAGAATTCCCAAATGAGCATACATCGTTTGATACTGTGGAAAGAAAATGGGTAACCACACTTTTTAATCCTGCAGAAGTATTCAGAAATGCACGTCTTTAATCAGGCAGGAAATACATTTTATATAAAATTCTGACATGAACCATTTTTAAAATGAAAACAATAGATACCAAATTTTTTCTTCTCACAAGTTTCCTGTTAATTATTGGCGTTAGTAACAGTGTATTTGCACAAACAGGCTCTTTGCAGGGAACTGTATTTGATCAACAATCACAAGAAACCATCATTGGGGCAACAATACAGATTAAAGATGCAGGTACTGGTGTAGCATCCGATTTTGATGGTCGGTACATCATTAGAAATATACCCGAAGGTTTTTACGATATTGTAGTTTCTTTTGTTGGGTATAGCACGTTAACAGTTACAGAAGTAGAGATCATATCCGGAGAAAGAACCACTCTCGATTTTGTTCTCTCCATGGGAGAGGCGGAACTGGGTGAAATTACCGTAACAGCATACAGGGATGAAAGCACCATCTCTTCAGTTGTGCTTGATGTTCGTTATGCCACCCAGGTAACCAGTGGTGTATCCAGGCAGCAAATTTCACTGTCGCAGGATGGAAATGCTGCCCAGGTTATGCAGCGCATTCCAGGTGTAACCATTGCTGAAAACCGCTTTGTTTTTATCCGGGGATTAAGCGAGCGCTACAATAATGTAATGATTAACAACAGTGCTGCACCCAGCACCGAAATCGACAAGCGAACGTTCTCTTTTGATATGATCTCAAGCGGATCGCTCGACAGGATGATGATCTATAAATCCGGCTCACCTGATCTGCCGGGCGATTTTGCAGGCGGAGTGATTCAGCTTTTTACTATTGATAATGTGGATGCAAATTTCCTGAAACTCAGTATGGGCACCGGGTTCAGAACAGGCACAACGGGAAGTTCATTTATGCAATCCAATGGATCAGGTACCGATTTTATCGGTTTCGATAACGGTTACCGTAAACTTCCCAAAAATTTTCCTTCTTCGAATGAACTTCAGAATTCAGCAAGGAACTCAGATTTAAGAATTTCGAGTGCGCATTCGCTGCCCAACAATTTTAACCCAATTGAATCAACTGCACTGCCCGATTACTCACTGGGTATACAGATAGGCAGAAATTCCACTGTGAGGGGGAGGCAGCTTTCAACGGTAACAACCATCGATTACTCCACCGGATTTCAATATTCGCAGCGCGATTTTCTTCGCTATTTTGAGTGGGTTGATCAATCCCAGCCTATCTTGAAGAGATTTCAGTATTCCGATGATTTTTATAGCAAAGAGAATAAAATCAGCCTGATGTCGAACTGGAAACTTCGGTTCAGTGAAAATAATTACATCAGCTTTAAAAACTTGTTCAATCAAATCGGAGATAATGAAACCATCATCAGAAATGGAACGGATTTTATTCAAAGGCCGGATGATGAACTCCGGAACTACCTGCTGGGTTATCGAAGCCGGTCTATTTATTCCGGACAGCTTGAAGGCTATCATCAGTTCGGGGAAGTGAGCTCCATCCTTTGGGTCGCGGGAGGCAGTCTTTTGCATGAAAACGAACCTGACCTTCGCCGGTTCAGGACATTCAGGCCTTTAAGCCAACCCAATACAAATTTCAGCATGCAAATGCCTCCATCTTCAAACCTGTTCGATACAGGGCGATATTTCGGGGAAATGACAGAGTTTTCTATCAATCAAAAAGCAGATTATACTGCAAATATTGGAGGAACTATATCCCGAATAAAGGCTGGGTACCTGGTAGATTACAGAGACCGGACCTTTTCATCGCGTTATATTTCATATCTTTATCCCGGGTTTTTCGATCCAAATGTAAGGGAAGATTTAATCCGCTTGCCCCTGGAAGAGATCTTTTCGGAAGAATATGTGCGGGTACCAAACGGGTTTGTGATCGAAGAGGGAACCCGGCCTATCGATTCTTACACAGCTACAAGCCTGACTGCAGCCGGTTACCTGAGTACGGAGATCCATTTTGGCAATCACTCAATGGATGGCGGATTAAGAGTTGAGAATAATGTTCAAAATCTGAAGAGCAGAGATGATTTCGAGGAAATTGTAGTGAAAAATCCAGTGTTATCAGTACTGCCATTCTTAAATGCATCATTTTCTCTCCATGAAAAGCTTCAGTTCAGGGCCGGTTATGGACGAACGATCAACCGTCCGGAATTTCGTGAACTTGCGCCATTTGTTTTTTATGATTACAAAATAGATGCCGGCAGAGTAGGAAATCCTGGTTTAGTACCGGCTACAATTGATAATGCCGACCTGAGGTTTGAGTTTTATCCAAGAGTGGGTGAAACGATAAGTATTGGAGGTTTTATTAAATATTTCGACAAGCCGATTGAAACCAAGACAACAGTTGTAACTGAGAATCCGCAGTTTGGTTACATCAACGCTGAAAGTGCTGTTAGTTATGGAGTTGAACTGGAGATTAGAAAGTCATTCCAGGGTGTAACCAGCAGTGTATTTATTGACCGCTTTTCAGCAAACCTGAATGGTTCACTTATTTTTACTGAAGTAGATTTGGGAGAGATTGCCGTAGCCCAGGAAAAAGTAAGGCCGCTTCAGGGACAGTCGCCATACATTCTGAATGCTGCACTCTATTACGACCATCCCAGAAATCTGTCTGGAAGTGTTGTTTATAATGTGATCGGTCCAAGAATTTTTTCGGTGGGTGATGTACTGTTTCCCACCATTTATGAAATGCCAAGGCACAGCATGGATGTAAGCCTTACCAAATATATGACAACTTCAGCATCGGTTCAGCTGGGGATTCAGAACCTATTGAATTCGAGTTATTCGTTTTATCAGGATTCAGACCGAAACGGTAAAATAAATACCGGAAGAGATCACCCGATTATCAGTTACAAAAGCGGCCAGGTAATTCAACTCACATTCAGTTACAATTTTTAAATTGCAAGTATAGAAATTTGGAGTCAATCTATATTCTCCAGCAAAAAAACTACCTTTACATTTTCTTTAACCGGCAAGGTTCGTTCAAATTGAAGGAGTGAGCCGCTGTCAGATTCAAAGGCCATAGAAGCACTTCTCAGTGTGGGGTAATGCTCATATGGAGAACCGTACTCAATCGACTGGATGGTAACAATTTGCTTGCCGGCTGCATTGGCAAGAATTTCGGCCTGCCTTTTCGCTTCTTTTACAGCCTTTGAAAGGGCCTCATCCCGGGCTTCAGCAATTTTTGTAGAGCTGAAGTTTCCGGAAAAGTTCACAAAACCATTCTCTATCAGGGCAATCTGCATACTTTCGAACCGGGTTACATCATCCAGGCGGATGGTGACCTGCTGTCGTGTTTCAAACCCGGAACCTTCCTGTTGCCAGCGTGTTTCTGAAATGCTGATGGGATTGGCAAAAATATGTCTCTCATCGATCTCTTTTTCTTTCAGCAAGGAGGTTAGGTAGTTTTCCTGTTCTTTGTGTCGCTGGAAAGCCTCGCGGGCGTCTTTATCAAACTGGGTAATATTTACCTGAAAGTAGATCAGATCAGCAGCCACTTCAGTTTCTCCGGCTGTTTCAACTGTAATGGTTCCCGGTTGCGAATAAACGTTTGTTGTTTGAAACAGGACCGCAAAATGAAACAGTGCGAAAAGGATATAATAAATTTTGGTTTTCATATTCTCAATTCAGATAAATGATTCGTGTAACCCGGAATGGCTCTCGGTTGGATGTATAATAAGACGAAACCCAATATTGTTTATTGCTACGCAAATAAAAACTGTTTTATAATCTTTCTCTACAAGCCATGAATATTTTAGATTTATTAAAACAACCCCATTAAGCATATAAATTTAGTTTGAAAGCGCTTGCAATTTAAAAAAATATGGTTTTTATTTATATAACGACTTAAATAATTCCATTTCTTTCAGCGGCCGTTAATCGGAATAAAAGCTTAGATCAGATGGGAATAATAAAAATCAAGTTTAAATGGATTCAGCTTGTTGTTCTAACTTTCTTTATTTGTAGCAGTATTGGGTTGCAGGAAATTATAGCTGAATCAAATAGCCCTTCAGGGTACGAAGATCGAATTACCATTTCAGGAATGGTGGTAGATTCACGGACAGGACAGAGTTTGGCAGGTGTAAATATTGTGGTAAGAGGAACCATTGTGGGTGTGGCTACAAATACGAGTGGAGAGTTTACATTACGGGTTAATGCGGAGCCACCTGTCACTATCGTTGCTTCTATTATTGGGTATTCATCACAAGAGATTGAGATTACAGAGCAAACTGTAACGGATTTGAGAATAGGGCTGACTGAAGAAACCATACTTGGTACTGACATTGTAGTTTCTGCTTCCCGGATTGAACAAAGTATTCTCGAAGCACCGGTTTCCATCGAAAAAATGGATATTATTACTGTTAATCAAACGGCGGCTCCAAGTTATTATCACGCCCTGGCAAACCTCAAGGGAGTGGATATGACTGCCAGTAGTATCAACTTTCAGATCATTAATGCACGTGGTTTCAACTCAACCGGAAATACACGTATGGTACAGCTTACCGATGGTATGGATACTCAGGCACCGGCGCTCAACTTTCCGATTGGTAATCTAAATGGCCCCTCAGTTCTTGATGTAGAAAGCGTGGAATTTATACCCGGGGCTTCTTCAGCGCTCTATGGCTCGAATGCATTTAACGGAATTCTGCTTGTGAACAGTAAAAATCCTTATCGTTATCCCGGTTTGAGTGTACATGTACAGAGCGGTTTAAATCACATTGGTGGAAACACAGACCTGGGTGAACCCTCCAGCCCAAGGCCGATGTATGATATATCATTACGATATGCAGATGTTGTTGGAGAGCGGTTTGCATACAAAGCTACCTTAAGCTACTCGCGTGCTGATGACTGGCTCGGAATCGATTTTTCTGACAAGAATTCTCATCTTGCACCATCAGGAGTATCTGTAAACCCGGCTTATGACGGTGTTCACCTCTACGGTGACGACGGAACATTTAATTTGGCTTTATTGGCTTTTAGTGATGCTTTTATTCAAAACCTGAGTACACAACTCGGGATGCCCATACAAGATGCCCAACAGTTTGCTATGAATCATCTTCCAAATCAGCCTGTTGCCCGTACTGGTTACAATGAAGAACATCTGGTAGACCATAATGCCGAAAACTTAAAATTTGGTACATCCTTACATTACCGTTTGTCAGATAACCTTGAGGCAAGTTATACACTGAATTATGGAGCAGGAACGTCTGTATATTCCGGTGCTCAGCGTTACAGTTTAAAAAATTTTTATATCCATCAACATAAAATAGAATTTGAAGGAAATAATTTTATGGCGAGAGCATATGGGACATTTGAGAATTCAGGAGATTCCTATATTGCTGATTTTGTTGGATATTATATTAATGGAATTTATTCAGACTGTAACGAACAGCTTCAGAATGCCGGGCAGTGTTTTACGAACCCGGGCCGTGGAAATGAGATTTGGTTCGGAACGTATGGGATTGGTTATTTAGGGACATTGGCTCAAGGTATTGAGAATACGGATCAGCTTCATACCTTTGCACGTAATATTGCCGATCAAAACAGATATTCTCCTGATTCCCGGGAATTTGATGAAGCAAAATCTGCTTCTTTTTCAGCAAATATACCGGAAGGTGCCATATTCAATGATAACTCACTTTTTTTGCATACAGAGGGATTATATGATTTTACTAACTACATTCACTTTCTTGATTTACAAATAGGTTTAAGTTTTCGTCAGTATCAGCTTCGTTCAAACGGCACTATTTTTGATGATGCCGACGGTGGGGTAAATATTAACGAATATGGAGGATTTATACAGGCTGCAAAATCATTTCTTGATGATAGGATCAGGTTCACCGGCTCAGTCAGATACGATAAAAATGAAAATTTCGACGGGCAGTTCAATCCCAGAATTTCCTCTGTTATTCATGTTACAGATAATCAAAATTTCCGTACATCATATCAGACAGGGTTCAGGAACCCTACCACACAGGGGCAGTATATCGACCTCGACGTGCTGACTGCAAGACTTTTGGGTGGTCTGTCTTACCTGGCTGAGAAATACAATATTACCGAAAATGCTTTCACACTCGAGTCGGTAGACCGGTTTATAAATCAACTTCTTACAGGAAATCCAGCAGCACTGCTTGAGCTTGAACCTTATACTCAATTCGATCCGGTTCGTCCAGAGCAGATCCAATCCTTTGAAATCGGGTACAAAGGGTTATTTGGAAACCTCCTACTGATTGATGCCGCCTACTACTATAATATTTATGATAACTTCATTGCTCAATTCAGGGTTCGGCGTGCTGCTGGTCCTATTAATCTGGAAAACCCGGCAGACCCGATGAACCAGCAAATTGCACCTTCCCTGCTGACCGGGAATGCAGAAAACACTTTTCAGCTCTATACCAACCTGAACGAAACCGTACACTCGCACGGTGCTGCTGTTGGATTTGACTACAGCCTTCCTCGAAATTATCATCTATCAGTTAATTATAACTGGAACAGGCTGATCACAGAACAGCAAGCCGGTTTTGTGTTTGATTTCAACACCCCCGAACATAAAGTTAACTTTTCGATCGGGAATCGACGACTCACTGACAGATTGGGGTTTAACCTTATCTGGCGCTGGCAGGATGAATTTGAATGGACATCGACATTTGCGAATGGCACGGTCCCTGCAGTTTCTACACTTGATGCACAAGTTACCTGGCGGGTGCCCAATTTGAATTCAGTTATAAAAGTGGGTGGCTCCAATATTCTGAATAATCGTCACTATCTTAACTACGGGGGGCCAAACCTGGGCGCAATTTATTACATTTCATATACATTTGATCAATTTTTGAATTAGCTCAAGTTCCGAAAAATTGTAATGTAGTGGCTACAAAAAATGAAAAGTTACGCCCATATTTCAGGTTGCAACTAAATAAGAATAGTGCAAATAATAATTTATGAATTTCAATAATTGGAAATCGTTTGAGAAATATTTAAACCGGCCTTGAATCGGTTGGCGGGAACATCTGTTCTTCGAAGCTTTAGTGTAGTAGAAGGGTTTGACTATTTGGTCCTTTTGGGGCAAGCCTACCCCTCAAAGCCTTGGGCGGCGTGAGGCCAAAAGAACAGTATAAGTGAAGCCGATAAAACTGATTTCTAAATCAAAACATGGGTCAACTTCTCAAAGATAAGATTTAATAAAATTTTTGGATATAATTGGGTGTAGCAATACAAATCGTTCTTAATGAGCCGGTGAGGGCGATTTTTAAGATTTTTTCGGAAGTTGAGTTAGCCCAGATATCACACAAAGTTCCTAATTTATCCCGCGAAGCGAAAACTTTTCCGCAGTAAGGCCCTACTATTCCATGGCTTTGCAGGGCAGGCCACACTATGCTGCCCACAGTGTTATAACTTCGAGGGTCAGGATAACCTTCGCATGGAAGGCGAATAACTTTGCACGTTTGCTTTCCGAAGCTTTATGCAGAGCAGAGCCATTTTTGATTCTGCTATTGGCATGCCATTGGTAAACGCAGAGGGGGAAATTCGCAGTTGAATTGTCCTGCCCCGATGAGCTATCGGCATTTGAAAGCTCAAAATATGTCTCATAGTCGAGTAGCCAAGGGTGAAATCCCCTTAGCTACTCGACTCAAAAATTATTATATATCAAAAAGTTACAATAAGTTTAACGTGTTACCGGTAAACTTACCTTTGTCAGTGTTCTTACATCAGGGAATCAGATTTGCTATTGTTGCTCCCCAGCCCCCTCCCGAAGGGCCTGCAAGCTGATATCCTGTTACATGGGGATTCCGGTCCAGCAGAGCATGAACACTTCGGCGGATATTGCCGATTCCCTTGCCGTGAATGATCCTTATTTCATGAATTTCTTTTTCAAGGCATGCATCGATGAATTCATCCACGAGAGTAGAGAGGTCTTCTGGCTTAAAATAGTGAAGGTCAAGAACTCCATTGATTTCCAGTTTATGCGGTTCGTTATTATTCATTGCTTTTTAGCTGCGGAGATAAATTTTTCAATCATTCTTGTACTTTCACTGTAAAATTGAATTCCTTTTTGCTCTGTTTCTGAATAAAGGGTGTACATCTGTTTAGTAAGATTGTCCGCTAAATCAGAAGTATTGGACGAATCCGGGGATTTTTTTTCGATTGATTGCAGCCAGCATGCCAGCATAGAATAATCATTCATTTCTCCAAGCAGATCGCATAGCTGTTCAAGTTCAGGGAACTGAGGGAATAGATCAGCGGGAGTGCTTCCTGCGATAAGTTCGGTTTGATATTGAAAATCTTTCAGTCGCTTTCTCCATTCGTGTAACAATTCAGTGTCTTTGTACGTGACAGCGGCTTGAAAAGCTGCACGGCTTAAATCAAAAGATTTCCGATAGTTTTGTACCAGTAATTCTGAATCGGTTTGCTTTTCGAGAAAGTATTGACTGAGAGGCTGATTTGATCCGATCCGGTGTGCAAATCGTTCAAAGCGATTCTCTTCATCCAATAATTCTGACTCGAGTTGGCGGACTTGATCTCTATTCCTGCTTTGAAGGTTTTCGAGCAGTTCAGCAAACGGTCGATAGTTTGTATCACTGAGTAACTGATATAGCAACAGGTGCCGTACATGTGCGTCCCTTAATGCAGAAAATTCGCGTCCCTGGTCCCTCAAAAAGGCATTTACCTGCTTATAAGCTGGAGAATTCCGGTTTGTACGTAACAACTTGGCAAAAGCCCGGAAACGTTTCAGCATTTTTCTGATCAGGTGTGTTGAGGCCTCCGGTGTATCAATTGCCTGGTAAGACTGTTGAGTGAGTTCATTAGCAAATTCATGAAAAAGTTTTACCAAATTTTCCTGGCAGGTTTCACTACTGAGCAGGTTTAAATCGGTTTCTGTGAGCATGAGCCTGGTTTTTCTAACAACTTTCAAAGGTCCACTTTATAATCTACGAAGAAGCGTTTTTCAGCCACCGTTTCTATAAAGTTAATGGCTTTTTGATGATGGCTGTTACGAGTGTACATTTTAAAGTCGAGATCAGTTGCAAAATCACAAATTAATACAACATCAAGGGCGTCTTTCTCGTCCGGGTTGATCTGGATACCCACTTCAACAGCCTTGATCTCATCGATATTGGCTCTGAGGCCTTCCAGAATCAGTTTTAATTTTTCGGCATTTTTTTCTTTAGTGGCACCTGCGGCCTGGTCTTTTAATTTCCACATGACTATATGACGTATCATATTAAACTCCTTTGTTTTGATTTTGGTGATGAACTATCGATTTCTGGCAAATGTCAGGTCGTCGGGATCAACTTGTGAAGGCGGTTGATCCAGCAGGTCGGGAGAAAAAACCCCGACTGCCCAGAGAAAATATCGGGCTTCGTCCGGATTGTTGGCCCGGTTCCATTCGTATAAGGAAAAATATCCGAGTGCTATCTGTTCTCTTTCGAATTCATTTAAATTATCGGGGTCTGAAATAGATGGGATTTCGATATCAGACTCAGCGGGAATCTGGTTTGGGTTGTCCAGCACGTCAAGATTAAGGTAGTAGATAACCGGCCAAAGATAGGGATTGCCAAGCTGAGATTCGGCGATGCCCCAGAGTGTTTCACCGCTTTGCAGTGAATGTGATGCAGTTTCGAAAGAGGTTTGTTCTATTTCTTCACCCGGTTCAGCTTCATCATCATCAGCTGCCTGTTCGTCGGGTTCAATTACTGGCTCGATGGGGGTTAAAACCTGTTCCGTGGGGTCATCGGCAGTTGGTGCGATATCTGTTTGCTCACCCGATCGCTGCATCATAAAAAAGAGAATGATAAAGGCTGCAAGAACCACAACTACCGCGGCTGCATACGACCAGTTGAAGGTTCCTTTTTCCTGAACTTCCCGGGCGAGCTTTTCTTCTGATGGTGTTGTCAGAGGAGGCTTCTTCTTGACGGGAGCTGATGGAAACCGTGGATTTTCTTTTTCGATCAGAAGATCATCAATGCTTATATCACCTTTAGTTGATGCAACTGAAGATGCTGCTGCAAGAGGCACGGCTTTCGGTGCAGGTTTGGAAGCATCCGGGTCATCTCCGATAATTTTGGATTCAAGGTTTGCAAAAGGCTGATTTACATCTTCACGAAGAGACTTAAATGGTTTGAAAACCACCTTGTTTTGTCCGGGAATTGTAATTTCTTCGCCTGTCTGAGGGTTCCTGCCTGCCCGCTCCTTCATCCATCGAAGTTCAAACTTACCAAACCCGGAGAGGCTTACAGAACCGTTTTTTTTCAGCCCTTCCTCAATAATACCCACCAGTTCATGGATAAAACTGTTAGTGGAGTTTTGGCTCTGGTTCGATTGCTTGGCAATCAATTCTACCAGCTCTTTGAAAGTGATTTTTTCACTCATCGCTGGTCTCCAAAAATTTCATTTTTTCTTTGATAACTGACGAAGGAGTGAAATCAACTACACGTTTGGGGGGCACAAGGATATATGCATCATAATGAGGATTATAAACCTTTTTTTCGTCATTGATTTTGGTGCCATAAGTGCCAAGGTCAGGTATCGAAACTGATTTTCCTTCACTTAATTGGTCAGAAAGCACAGAAGTTACCTCACCCAGAAGTTGTCTGGTTTTATTTTGTGAATGCCCCGTTTGACTGGCAAGGCGCTCTATAAGTTCTTTATAATTCATGGCTGTATCGGTTCTCTATCTTTGTAATAAACGAAAAAAAAGGGGAAAATGCCTAACCCGGTTATTCACTCTGCATTATTTGGCGGAAATGAGTTTGACTAACAACAACTGTCCAAAATATATTAGAATTCATTGAAAGCCACAGTTATTGATCATGTTAGGCAGATCTTTTTATAAATCGAAAACAATCTCTTTTTTTTCGCAGAGATACACAGGTGAATCCGTTGAGATTCGCAGGTATTCAGCATAAATCTTCGGTAAACTCCACGATCTTCTGCGAGAAATTAAACATGTCTCATTCAGGGTGTAAACTTCGTTAGCCCAGATTTCTCACAGAAAAAATTATGAGTAAATCTATCAATTTGATTATTAATACCTTGCCCACAACCAAATTTCTTGGTGAGAAATGCGTGTTAGTGGCAGATAGCTCTAACGTGTCATTTTTCTTAATCGTTTTGGTCAGTTGTGTTGACTGATTAAGATCTTAACCTGCTTTCACAAGTCGGGGCACTCTTCAAAAAATAATCAAAAGTGCATTTATATTATATGATAATGAAAAAAAAGGTTAAACTATTTGACAAACAGGGATTTGTTGCTATTATTTAATCTGTTATTTAAACGAAATACAAACAAAAACTAAAAATCAGGGATATCATGTATTCCATTAAAAAAACTTTCTTTATATGTACCGCCTTCGTTTTGGGTGGATTTGTTCTGCATCATGGATGGGCTAATTACGATCAAGATACCGAACTGGACTACGAAGGTATCATTTTAAGCAATGATATCGGCAATCCCCACACCTTTATCGATTTTCAGGTTATCGGAGATGAAGAGGTGGAGGTTAATGAGTGGGAAGTGGTCCTGGCTCCGGTGACCCGGATGAGGAACCGCGGAATGACGGATGACTCGATGCTCGCCGTTGGGGATACCGTTCGTGTTGTGGGATATCCGCACAGATCCATAGAAAATGAAATGCGTGCGGAGAGGATTATTATCGGTGATGTGACGATCGAATTGCGTTAATGCTTTTCGCAACCGAAACTCTTTCCATTTTCGAGTGGCTGGAGAGCAGCGGCCTGGCTCTTTTTTTTCGTCAATCAATCTGGCTTTACCCGATTGTAGAGATTATTCATATTGCCGGTTTTGCTGTACTGGTTGGTGCTGCGGTGCTTTTTGATCTCAGGCTGCTCGGCTTTGCCAAAAAAGTGCCGGTAACCGATTGTACTCGTTACCTTCTGTTTTGGGCTCGCCTCAGTTTTCTGGCAGTTCTGCCTAGCGGATTGATTCTTTTTGTGGTGGATGCCACAGGGATGGTTTCGAATCCTGCATTTCAGATTAAACTTATTCTTATCGGTGTGGCACTTTTGAATGCTACGGTTTTTCACAAGTTTACAATGATCTCCGTGCACGAATGGAATATAAACCGGCCTACGCCTTTGGCCGCGAAAATTGCTGGCGCTCTCTCTGTTTTTCTCTGGTTTGGAGTGATCGCTTGCGGGCGGCTGATCGCCTATATCTAATTAAATCAAAAATAAACAGAAGGAAAAATGACAAATTTAACTAATATCTGCCAGGAAGTTCAACGTTTTATAACATTGCTTGCTGCTGTCTGCCTGTTATTAATGGCTGCAGCAGCATGCGATCAACCGGAACCGTCTGTTGTTGAGGCGGAAGTACCGGGAGTCTATGCCTTTTTGGATGTTAATGTTGTTCCCATGTACGAAGAAGTGATTCACGAAAATTATACCGTCGTTGTGGAGGAAGGGCGCATTGTTGCATCTGGCCCTGCCGAAGAAGTGGAGATTCCTGACGGCGCTCATCAGATCGATGCCTCCGGCCAGTATCTGATTCCCGGACTTTCCGAAATGCACGGTCATATTCCCGGCCCAAACCGCCGTCAGTACGCCAAGGATGTTCTTTTCCTGTACATTTCAAACGGTGTCACACTTGTGAGAAATATGGCCGGTCATCCGTATCACCTGGAGCTGAGAGATCGTGTAAATAACAATGAAATTGTTGGTCCAACTATTTTTGCCGCCAGCCCCTGGCTGAGTAACAACACCATTGCTGAGCCGGCCGATGCGGAAGATGTTGTTCGCGGTTATTATGAAGACGGGTTCGATCTGATGAAAATGGGCAGCCTTTCGCTTGAATCGTACCGTGCTCTTGCTGAAGCATCCCGCGAGATCGGGTTGCCTTTTGCCGGGCATATCCCCGAAGAAGTCGGTCTTGTAGTCGCTCTTGAGGAGGGACAGATTTCAATCGACCACCTTGACCGGTATGTTGAGTTTTTGGTTTCAGGTCATCCTGATGCTGAGGGAGTTTCACCAGGATTTTTTGGCAGTGCTGTGGTACATCTTGCCGATGAAGACCGAATAGATGAAGCCATAGAGCTGACAATTGAAGCAGGTACCTGGAATGTACCCACTCTTAGCCTGGTAGAGCACCTTGAATCTCCGCAGGCGCCAGAAGATATGGCGCAATGGCCCGAAATGCGCTACATGCCGGCCGATGTTGTGGAGGGATGGATTGAGTCAAAACACAATTTTCAGGCGCGGGATGATTTTCAGCCCGAGGCCGCAAGACAGCTTGTGGAAATCAGACAAAAACTGACCCGAGAGCTCTATAATCAGGGTGCGCTGGTAGCACTCGGTTCCGATGCACCCCAGTTTTTCAATGTGCCCGGTTTTTCGATCCATCATGAAATGGAAATGATGGTAGCTGCCGGGCTCACACCCTACGAAGTACTTGTAACAGGCACAAGAAATGCAGCTCTTTATTTCGACATGGAAAATGAATTTGGAACAATAGAAGAAGGCAAAGTTGCTGATCTGATTCTGCTCAATGCAAATCCCCTTGAAGATATTGGTAACGTGAGTGATCAGGCCGGAGTGATGGTTCGTGGCTCGTGGTGGCCTGCTGATAAAATACAGGAGCACCTCGATGAGATTGCAAACCGATAAGGTTACCAATTCCAGATAATTCTACAATGTCAGCATAATTGTGAGCAAAAAAGTGACGTTGAGAAGTTTTTTCGCAGCAACCATCGGATTCTGTGCAGTTGCTTTCGCAAGAATGATCCCGATGGTTTCTTTTTGTTTTCGCACTTGTAACCCGGTGATGAATCACCGGGTTACAACATACAGCGTGCCGGATGGCACTTTTTTTAGCCTATTCATTACGCGCCATCATTTGGATGACAAGTTTCATTGAGAAATGGGCTTCATTCAACAATAAAATCGAATTCTTACATTTTGTGTATGATCAACTACCCCGAAAAATTCTTTGATTCTTTGGAGATGCCGAAAACCGTAACGTATAAGAGCAATATCAAGAAAAAAACATTTCATTTTTATCAAATAAAAAAGCGCTTTTCGTTGCTGTAAATTTCGGTATCTTTCAGAAGAGAGTGAAATTCAGGGTGTTAGGCAAATTTTTAAATGTGTAGTTCCCAATCTGAAAGACTACAGAACAGCTAACTTTAAGATGGTTTTAGGTATGAAAAGAACATATAAATCATGGAAGAGTCCCAGTTTGGGCAAAACTACTGAGATGC
Source organism: Balneolaceae bacterium (assembly GCA_020832285.1). Taxonomy (GTDB): domain Bacteria; phylum Bacteroidota; class Rhodothermia; order Balneolales; family Balneolaceae; genus Rhodohalobacter. Next base: position 26,168 of record JAFIFB010000024.1, on the reverse strand, counting down.
TCATTTATGGTGAGCAGGGGACACCAGTGATTATTTTTCCGTCTGCACACGGAAATTTCAAAGAATGGGAAAATCACAATGCGATCAACGTACTGAATGAACAGATCGAAGAGGGCTATAATCAGTTTTTTTGTATCGATTCTTTTGCTCCCGACAGCTTTATGAACGAAAAAGCCGATCCGCTCACCAGGGTCATGAAATTTTCCCAATATCAGGATTTTCTGATGGATGAACTGTTGCCATTCATTTCTGACACCAATTCAAATCCGTTTATAATTACCACAGGCGTAGGAATTGGAGCGTACTGTGCTCTTTTAATGGCCTTCAAATATCCAACCAACTTTCACAAAGTGATTGGTATTTGCGGCTATTATGATATCAGCGTCCATCTCGACGGGATGACAGACGATAGCATTTACTTCAATAATCCCGTTGAATTTATGCCGAATCTGAACGATGAAAAAATGCTGAAACTGATCAGTTCGGTAGATATCAGGCTGCTCAATTTCAAAAACGATCCAACAAAAGAGGAAACCCGCAGGATGAGTGATATATTATGGTTGAAATTTATTGAGCATGAACATTATGTTTGGGATAAAGAAACCGCAGACCTCTGGACACTTGTCCCGGAAATGCTTAAAGAAAATCTGTTCTGATTCAGTCGGATGCCTTCAATTAATAAAGTTTTGATCGCCAATCGCGGAGAGATTGCTCTTCGAATTATTCGCACCTGCCGCGAACGGAATATCCGAACTGTGGCGGTCTATTCCTCTGCCGATGGAACATCTCCGCATGTACTGGCTGCCGATCAGTCCGTTCATATTGGAAATGCACCTTCTGCCGAAAGTTACCTTGTAATGGATCGCATTATCGGTGCAGCAAAAAAGACCGGGGCCGACGCTATACATCCCGGGTACGGCTTTTTAAGCGAGAATGCACAATTTGCTCGCCTGTGCGGTGAAGAAGGTATCATTTTTATCGGTCCTGAACCGGAATCTATTGCGATGATGGGAGACAAAACACGTGCACGCGAACTGATGGCTAAAGCAGGTGTTCCGTATCCGCCAGGCACTGAATCGGCGCTGGAAGACAAGGATATTGAAGAGACAAAAACAATCGCTGCTGAGATCGGATATCCTGTTCTGATTAAAGCAGCTGCAGGTGGCGGCGGGAAGGGTATGAGAATTGTTTATTCCGAAGAAGATTTCGAAAAAAGCGTGAAATCAGCCCGGTCGGAGGCGAAAAATTCATTTGGAGATGATCGTGTTTTTGTGGAAAAATATCTTGAAGAGCCCCGACACATTGAATTCCAGATCTTTGCTGATCAACACGGAAATGTAGTTCACATGTTTGAACGGGAATGTTCCATTCAGCGGCGCCATCAGAAAGTTATTGAAGAAGCCCCCTCTGAGATTTTAACGGAAGATCTGCGGGAGAAGATGGCTGAAGCAGCCATAGCTGCGGCCAAAAGCTGCGGATATGTAGGAGCGGGCACTGTGGAATTTCTGGTGGATAAACATCTGAACTTCTATTTTCTCGAAATGAACACCCGTCTTCAGGTAGAACATCCTGTAACAGAGATGATCACCGGACTGGATCTTGTAGGCCTTCAGATTGATGTAGCCGAAGGAAAAAAGCTGCCACTCAGCCAGGAAGATATTCGGCGAAACGGGCATGCCATTGAATGCCGGGTCTATGCCGAGGATCCATCCAATCAATTTTTACCGAGTACCGGTTATTTGAGCCGCCACCGTATTCCGTCAGGTCCCGGTGTCCGAGTGGATGCAGGTATTGAGGAAGGTCAGGAGGTACCGGTTTATTACGATCCGATGATTTCCAAACTGTGTGTTCATGCATCCGGTCGAAATAAGGCTATTTCAAAAATGATCCGCGCACTGGAGGAGTATGAAATTTCAGGTGTTAGAACCACCATACCTTTTTGTAAATTTACACTGGAGCATGAAAAATTTCGTAACGGTATGTATGATACTCATTTTGTAAAAGATCAGTTCATGATGAAAAAAAGTTCGGATTTCAATCATATAAATGTAGCGGCAGTGGTATCTTCTCTCCTGAAAATGAGTGAAAATCACTCTGAAAGTCATTCCGAACCCTCTGCTGATAGTTCCCGAAATAGCAATTGGTGGAGGAAACGAAAATAACCATTGTGAAATCGAACCCTGAACTTTTCAGAAAACTCGAAAAACTGCTCACAGAACAGCGAAATCCGGCCAGCCGGGAAATCGATCTTGCCGACTCCCGGGAGATTGTACGGATTATCAATGATGAGGATAAAAAAGTTGCCGAAGCAGTTGAAACACGACTCGATGTGATTGCTGATGCGGTGGACGCCATCGTTGAGGGATTCAAGCAAGGGGGGAGACTGCTCTATTTTGGTGCCGGTACGAGCGGAAGACTGGGGGTACTTGATGCCGCTGAATGTCCCCCGACCTTTGGAACTGATCCTGAGTTGGTTCAGGGATTCATCGCCGGGGGAGAGAAAGCGATGTTTCGCGCACAGGAGGGTGCAGAAGATGTAGAGCAGTATGGTGCAGAAGAAATCAACAGACTCAAAGTAAATTCAGTTGATGTGATTGCAGGGCTGGCCGCCAGCGGGCGCACCCCTTATGTACATGGCGCATTGAAGCGTGCAAGTGAGATTGGCTGTAAAACCATTCTGGTTACCACCGTATCAGCAGAACAGGTGGATTTGGATGTGGATTATATGGTTGATGTGCCTGTTGGTCCTGAAGTAATTATGGGCAGCACCCGTATGAAAAGCGCGACTGCTCAAAAAATGATTCTGAACATGTTCACCACCGGGGCGATGATACGCCTGGGTAAAGTATATGAAAATGTGATGGTAGATCTGCAGCTCACCAATAAAAAACTGGAGGAGAGAGCCAAGAGAATTGTGATGATGCTTGCAAAAATAAATTATGAAGAGGCCGAAGAGATGCTCGACAAAGCCGATGATCACGTAAAAACTGCGCTGCTGATGGCTCTTTCAGGTCTTTCAAAGGATGAAGCAATTCGGAAACTTCAAGAGAGCGATGGATTTATCCGAAAAGTTTTAAAGAAATTATAGAAAGGATGTTTTGGTTTCTTTCTATCATTTTGTTGTGTTCATTCCGTTAATTAGTAAAGAAATTGTTTATAAAAAATCCTGCTTTCATAAGTTACAGAGGCTGTTATTTTGGCACATCATCAAAAAAATAAACGACTCCCAGATCAAGACTACCGGAATCTGGTTTTGCTATGCATGGCGGTTATTCAGGTAGGAGCCATTCTTTTGATTCGGTTTTGGCCTGAAATATCCTACGAGCCCTCACTCGATTTTGAGATGCAGGAACAGGAAACGGTTCTTCTCGATGAAATTCAGGTAACCCGACAGCAAACTTCACCTCCGCCGCCACCACGGCCCCAAATGCCAAATCCGGTGCCGGACGATGAAATCATTGAAGTAGAGATCGAGTTTGATGTTGATCTCGACCTGCCGGACCTGCCGCTGCCCGACCCCGGTTACGGAACCGGTCACACTGGAGAAGAAGAGCGCATCGTTGGAAATCCACAGATTCCACCCACTGTTGTCCGAATTGTTGAGGCTTCGGCTCCTGAAAGGGTTCCCGACGAATACAGAGGCAAACTGGAGATGATTGTAAATTTTTTGGTAGATCAGAATGGAGATGTGGAGGAGGCCAGCATAATGGAAATTCGTCTTTATAATAATGATGGGTCATACCAGGAACTTCCTTTCGTTCAATATGGCCTGATGGATGCCGTTCTGAAAGCCGCTATGCAGTGGCGATTCCGACCTGCCCGTCAGGACGGGGAACCCGTTAAAGCCTTTACCCGCCAGCGCTTTAACTACTGATTCAGCCCACCAAGTACAACGGGTCGCTGACCCGTTCCTCCAATTTTTGCAAATGTCTGTACATCGCGTTTACAAACTGCAAGAAAATATTCAGGCTGTTGCTTCTCAATCATTCTTCATTGTTACAAAAATCAGCGTTCCCAGGATGAAAGCGGTGATCCGGAAAGCAGAATCCGTAACATTGCCGAAAGCAGCAACCAAAACGTAAAACCCGAAAAATACGACAAGCAGGATTTTTGAAAATCGGATAGCAGTGGCTGTTGTAAATTTTCCAGACATATAAACTGTTGATTCAGTGAGGTTTGATTCGTGATTAAAATAAATTGCAACAATTTATTTAAAACAGAACCGGTCAACAAATCCCTTTTTTCAGCAATTTAATCAGTAAGACTGAGGAAAGCGTTATTACTTTTATACTTAATCAATTCAGTTATGATCTACAGTATCCTGGCCGAAATAGTAGTATTTATCCATTTCCTTTTTATTATTTTCGCAGTCATAGGTGCAGTTTTGGTATTAAAGTGGAGATGGGTGATCTACCCGCATCTCATATCTGCATTTTGGGCTGCGATGGTGGTAACTATGGGCTGGATTTGTCCGCTAACCCCGCTCGAAAATCATCTCAGGAGAGCAGCTGGTGAAGCAGGTTATGAGGGCGGATTTATCGAGCACTACCTGCTGCCTGTTATCTATCCGCCCGGACTTACCCGTGAGGTTCAGATTTTACTGGGGGTGGGTGTCATTCTGATCAATCTCATTCTTTATGCCATTGTGGTGAAGCGATATTTGAAAAAGCGTGGTTAATTGCATATCAAAATGATCCCGGAATTTTTTCAAAGCAATCTCCAGAGATGATGTCTGCGAAGGTCTGACTGAATCAGGTAAATCATCACTTTTTGGTTGCCAGGATCTGTAAATAGATATTTTCAACAATTGCCCTGCCATCGGTAGCCTGATTATAGCGATCGAACACCGTTTTGATATCTTGCAGCAAATTCTTCCTTTCTCCGTCATTCAGTTTTTGGGAAGCCTGTATGGTTGGGCCGAACCATCGGCTGAAAACTTCCAAGGCATGATCGGTGGACTTGTAATACTGAAGTACTTTCTGTTTTGATATTTCGATGGAAGAGCACCCGCGCCCAAGGAGTTGTTGAACCCCTTTCTCTGTTCCCCATCGCAGCGGAGAGGTTACTTCGGGTGGTGGCGGATTGTACTTTGCATGAACGGCGAAAAAATCACCGCTCCAGCCTTCGGGTAAAGGACTGGCCAGTGCGATTAAGCCACCCGGCTTGCAAACACGGAGCATTTCGTTTGCGGCTTTCTCCTGGTCGGGTGCAAACTGAACGCCATAAACTGACAAGATTATATCGAAGCTGTTGTCATCGAACGGTAAGTCCTGGGCATCCCCTGTAAGAAAATTAATTTTTTGGCCGTTAGCTTTCGCTCGCAGCTTCGCACGATCTATTAGTTCAGGTACATAATCGACGCCTGTGACCTCACAATAACGCCGTTCTGCAACAAGAGCTGCCGTTCCACTGCCACAAGCAACATCCAGAACCCGCTGTCCGGGCAGAGGATCAGCAGCATTGCAAAGGGCTTCTCCCATCGCCCAGTTCTGGCGGGCAATCTGATTGAAATCACCGGAAGACCAGGTTTGTTTTTGTTTTTCTGTAATTTCAGAAAAAGGGAGGGTTTTTTTATGGTTCATAATTTTATGATTTTTTACCGGCCTCCTTTGTTTTCAAAATAACCGGAGGCCGGATTTTGTTACACTTTAACGGTTTCAGGAAGTCCAATGGCCTGTTCTGTCAGCACTGGAAAATAGTGCTGTTTGCTTGCCGGGTTGAGTTTGCTGTCCAGATAATTACTAAGCCGTTCTACAGAAGGTGCTTCATATAAACAAACCGCCTTGGTCAAATCCGGTGAGGGAAAGAATTGATGTACATGAAGATCTTCCGGAAGAGGGAATACATCTTCAGCACATTTTTGGAATTTATCGGGATCGTGGATGTCGTGTTCTATGGCTATATACATAGTTGCTTCCGTTTTTAGAATCAGTTTTAAGTTTGATTGAAAGAAAACCGGTCCGGATTATGACCGATTCTCATCTGGTTCGCAGGTAACATAAAACCTGCCGGACTACCGATCTTTACTTAGAAGTCCAAATTTTTTACTTAGCCGTTACCGGTAGTTTCAAACAGCCATTTTACTGCATTCAAGCGGAGTCATATCAAACTTCTCTTTGAATACTCTGTTAAAGTGAGAGTTGTTTTTGAACCCTGCTTCAAACGCAATTTCTGTTACGGATTTATCGGTATTTTCCAGCATGTACCTTGCCAGTTCGAGGCGTTTTTGGGTAAGCCATCGCCCCGGTGTTGTATGAAAAGTTTTATTAAAATCTCTTTTAAAGGCAGACAGACTTCGGCCGCTCAGTCGTGCAAATTCTTTCAAACTCATCGGATAGGTGTAGTTATCTTCCATCACTTCTCTCAATGACGGTTTGCTCGTCTGGCACAAACCGGCAAAGTAACCTGCAAGGGAAGAATTTCCGCTGCCGGTTGCCGTGATGATAACAAGCTCTTTGAATTTGAGTTCCAGAAGTTTGTCCGGAGGTTTTTCAGATCCAGATAGGTAAGAAAAAAAAGAAAGAAAATAAGCTTTGAGCTGTTCTCCTGATTTTACCGAAAAAAGCGAATCGCGGCCGGTGAAATGATCCGGGTCTCCCGTTTTAATCCGGTTGTTGAGGAGCACGGTTCGTATAAACTCATCTGGAACAAACAGTACAAGGGCACAGAATTCGGTGTCGAAATATTGATACACTGAGTGAGCACCTTTCCTTACAAACAGGCAGTCCCCTTTCTGCACCAGGATCTCCTGATCCCGTGTATACCACTTTTTTTGGCCGCTGATCACGTAGATAAAGTAGTTATGGTGCGACCAGATGTCGTATCTCGTTTCGGCAAGCGGACATTGATATTCCGCTAATAGCAGATCATTGACCTGAATTCTCTTTACAGGCGGATGTTCTTGTATGAAATCAAAAAAACTGTCCATGTCAAACCTTTATTCGTGATGTGGCTCCTTTTCCGAAAAAATATTGCTTTCGAAGCACCATCTAATAATTACACTACTACACAATAAATGATGGCTGCTTCAAAAGCAAAACGCACAAAACAGATCGATTCAGTTACCGGATAAACCGGTTGATCATATTTTCGAGCAGTTCCTGTTTGCCGCTTTGCAGCTCAGGCTCACCGGATTTGGCAGCGATATCGCGGAGCTCTTCGAGTGAAAGTTTGCCATTTTCAAACGCTTTTCCTTTTCCTTCATCCAGGGATGTGTACCGTCCGTGACGAAGTTTTTTGTAATCGGAATTGTTGAGAATATCTTCGGCAATCAGCAGGCCACGGGCAAAAGTATCCATCCCGCCGATGTGTGCGTGGAAGAGGTCTTCCGGATCGGTGGAATTTCTTCGCAATTTGGCATCAAAATTCAGACCTCCGGGAGCAAGTCCGCCATATTCGAGTAAAATTAACATCACTTCAACAGCATCATAAAGGTTGGTGGGGAAGTAGTCGGTATCCCAGCCGTTCTGGTTATCCCCGCGGTTAGCGTCGATGCTTCCCAGTAAGCCGCTTTGGGCAGCCAGCATTACATCGTGGGCGAAGGAATGGCTTGCCAGTGTGGCGTGATTAGCTTCGACATTCAATTTGAAGTCATCCAAAAGGTCCTGTTCATGCAAAAACCCAATCACTGTTGCCGCATCGAAATCGTACTGGTGCTTGGTCGGCTCCATCGGTTTGGGCTCAATCAGGAATGTTCCTTCAAAGCCGATTTTTCGTCCATAATCACGGGCTGCCCGCAGGAAGGTGCCCATATTGTCCAGCTCACGTTTCATGTCGGTGTTGAAAAGGTGCATGTAGCCTTCACGTCCGCCCCAAAACACATAATTCTCGCCGTTCAGCTCAACGGTAGCGTCCAGGGCAGCTTTTACCTGGGCAGCGGCGTGGGTGATCACCCTGAAATCGGGATTGGTGGCCGCTCCGTTCATGTAACGGGGGTGGGTAAACAGGTTTGCCGTTCCCCAGAGCAGTTTCACTCCGGTTTCTTGCTGTTTCTGCTTGGCCAGTTCAACAAGTTCGGCCAGATTTTTTTCTGATTCGGCTACATTACTGCCTTCCGGTGCAAGGTCGCGGTCGTGAAAGCAGTAGTAGGGAATGCCCAGTTTGGTGAAAAATTCAAAAGCGGCATCCAGGCGAAATTTTGCGTTGTCGATCGGATCGGAAGATTTATCCCATGGAAACTGACGGGTACCCACGCCAAAAGGGTCACTGTTTTCGTTGCAGAATGAGTGCCAGTAGGCTACGGCAAAACGGAAATGATCCTTCATGGTTTTGCCGGCTACAACACGGTCTTCATCGTAGTGGGTAAATGCGAGAGGATTATCAGACTCCGGGCCTTCATATTCAATTTTATTGATGCCGGGAAAATATTCGTTTGTACTCATGGTAGGTTTGGTTGTTAGGTTTTTTGGTTAAGTTGATGCAGCCATCGCTGGTAGGACTCGCCGTAAAGCTCCATTTTTTCCTGGTCCGGTTCGATGGTTTCGATAATTCTCAGCCCTTCAAAGGCTTCTTCAAAACTGCTGAATATTCCGGGAGCCATACCTGCGCCCCGGGCGGCACCTTCAGCCCCGTCGGTGTTGTAGAGCTCCAGAACACTGCCGGTGGTGTTGACAAAGGCTTCCCGAAATAGCGGACTCAGGAACATATTGGCACGCCCGGCTTTTACAGTGGCCGATTTCATCTCCATTGCATTCATAATTGTAAAGCCATAATTGAGCGAGTGAACAATTCCCTCCTGTGCAGCTCTCAGCAGATGCCCGGTTTTGTGCCGGTTGAAATGTACACCTGAAAAATGTGCTCCGGGATTCTTATTCTCAAGAATCCGTTCCGCCCCGTTTCCAAAAGGTAACACAGTGATTCCGTCAGAACCGATGGGCGTATTCAGCGCCATGTTATTCATTTCTTCGTAAGAGATTGTTTCATTACGAATCAGTTGTTCCTTAATCCAACGGTAGAGAATGCCTGTACCATTGATGCAAAGCAGTACGCCATAACGCGGTTTTTCGGTCTGATGGTTGACATGAACAAAGGTGTTCACACGTGATTTTTCATCATAGACAGGTTGATCTGAAACTCCATAAATCACCCCGGATGTTCCCGCATTGGCTGCTGCTTCACCGGGATTCAGGGCATTCAGCGAAAATGCATTATTGGGCTGATCACCCGCCCGATAGGTGACAGGCGTGCCTTTTTTGAGTCCCAGTTCCTTGGCAGCGTTTTCTGTCAAATGCCCGCCGGTTTCAAATGACGAGAGCGCTTCTGGCAGCAGATCTTCGGATATGTTGTAATGATCGAGAAGGAGGGAGGCTATGCTTCCTGTTGTGTAGTCCCAGAATACCCCTTCTGAAAGTCCGGAAACGGTTGTGGTAATCTCATCGGTAAGTTTCATGGCGATATAGTCACCAGGCAGCATTATTTTATCGATCTTTTCATAAATCTGTGGCTCATTTTCCTGCACCCATTTTAGTTTAGAAGCGGTAAAATTCCCCGGTGAGTTGAGAAAATGTTTCAGGCAGGTTTCTGGCCCGATCGTTTCAAACGCTTTTTTACCGATTCCGGCGGCCCGGCTGTCGCACCAGATGATTGACGGACGCAGTATATTTTTGTTTTTATCAACCAAAACGAGTCCGTGCATCTGGTAGGTAATACCGATGGCAGCGATTTGACCAGGGTTGATTTCGGTGTCTCTTAGCAGCTCTTCCGTTGATAGTTTCACATGGGTCCACCAGGTTTCGGGATCCTGTTCCGCCCAATCCGTTTTTGGGGACAAGATCTCCAGCTCTTTCCGGGGAGACTGTGCAGAAGCGAACCCCTGTCCGTTGTCAGCATTCAGAAGGGATGCTTTGATGGACGAACTCCCAATATCATATCCAAGCAGATACGTCTGATTTTTCATAAAAATAGTCAGGTTAATTCTTGAGTTTTGTTGATATCGGAACTTAAATAGGCAAAAAAAATAATTTGAACTCTTAAGTACCAACTCTACCTTAAGATTGAAAAAACATCACTAATCGCCAAGCGTATTTCAGGTTCTGTTACAGAATTTAAATAACTGAGCAGATGAAATTTTTAAAAAGAAAGGGCATAGACCTTTCTCTTAAAACCTATCTGTTAACCGGCCTTTCCTATATGGCTTTGGGCCTGTTTTCTTCACTCATTATCGGATTGATTATCCGTACGGCCGGAGAACAGCTCGATGTTGAGTTACTTGTCAAAGCCGGCCAAATGGCGATGGACCTGATGGGGCCGGCAGTGGGTGTAGCGGTTGCCTATGGATTGAAAGCACCCGCTCTTGTTCTGTTTACTTCTGCCGTTGCAGGAGCTTTCGGCGCTGTTGAAGGGGGTCCGGCAGGTGCATATATATCGGCACTTTTGGCCACAGAGTTTGGTAAAATGGTTTCCGGCTCCACAAAGGTGGATATCATTGCAACGCCGCTGGTTACACTGTTTGTCGGATTTTTTGCCGCCGAGTATGTGGGTGTGGTAATCAACCAGGGAATGCTGGCTTTCGGTGAACTGATCAACTGGTCGGTGGACCAGCATCCTTTATTGATGGGTATGCTTGTAGCCTCTTTTATGGGGTTAGCATTAACCTCGCCTGTTTCAAGTGCAGCGATTGCAATTATGATCGGGCTTGATGGACTGGCTGCCGGTGCCGCAACTGTTGGCTGTTCTGCACAAATGGTGGGTTTTTCAGTAAGCAGTTACCGGGAAAATGGAATCGGAGGGTTACTGGCCCTGGGGCTCGGCACATCGATGCTTCAAATCGCAAATGCCATCAAAAATCCTTTCATACTGCTGCCGCCAACGATAGCAGGCGCCCTTCTGGCTCCGGCTGCTACGGTATTATTTCAGATGCAAAACACTCCAGAAGGGGCAGGAATGGGGACAAGCGGATTTGTCGGGCAGATTTTTACATTCACAGCTATGGAGTTTAGCTGGCTTATTGTTCTGTATATCATGTTATTGCATTTTATCGGCCCTGCACTTATAAGCTATCCGCTCTCTGAATATTTGCGAAAAAAAGGGCTGATCCGGTTTGGTGATATGACGATTCAAAAATAAGGATCCACGTTGATTTGTGTGTATAACTTTCAGCGTAAGTAGCTTTGGAAAAGGTGGACACAGGGCGAAATTTTCACAAAATCCAACACTTTCAGATTCCCCAAGGGATCCCTTCGGGGCAGTGGGTGCTGACAGGTTTTGTCAGTGTTCCAGAACACCGTTGTGCAAATTGTAGACCCTGTTGCACCGGCTGGCAATCTCTTTTTCATGGGTGATGATAACGATGGAAACACGTTCCATTTCCTGCAGCTGAAAGAGCAAGCTTAAAATGGTTTCAGTATTTTTTTCATCCAGGTTGCCGGTGGGTTCATCTGCAAGTACGATGGAAGGGTGATTGGTGAGTGCTCTTGCCATCGAAACGCGCTGTTGCTCCCCGCCCGAAAGCTGAGAGGGTCGATGTTCCAGGCGTTGACTCATCCCGAAGCGTTCAAGCAGCTCTTCGGCCCGTTTTTCGGCATCGGCTGTGCGCACCCCTTTGATAAGGGCCGGCATCATTACATTTTCAAGAGCGGTAAATTCAGGCAGCAGATGATGGAATTGAAAAACAAAGCCTACATTCTCGTTTCGAAGCTCTGCGAGTTTGTCTGGTTTGTGCTTGTAGATCGACTCACCGTGCCAAAACACATCACCTGAAGTGGGCCGGTCCAGTCCGCCAAGAATGTGAAGCAGGGTACTTTTTCCGCTTCCGCTTGAGCCCACAATTGCGGTAATTTCTGCCAGATGTATGTCGAGGTCCACACCGCGTAAAATTTTCAGTTCTCCGTCGCCCGACTCCGATTTGAAATTTTTATGGAGATCACGGCAACTCAGTACAATTTCTTTTTCGTTACTCATGTCAGTCTTTTTTATTCACAAATTCTGGATAAATCAGTGATTCTATCGATACACATTTGGCAGTTTCGGTGTCCACTTCAAGTATAACAGAACACATGCGGTTGTCTTTATCAGCAATTTTGTAACGTTGCGGGGTTCCGAGTGTAAAGCGGCGAATCGAGGTGTTTTTATCCATTCCAATCACCGAGTCGAACGGGCCGGTCATACCCGCATCTGTGATGTAGCCGGTCCCGTTTGGGAAAATACGGGCATCACTTGTTGGAATATGAGTGTGGGTACCCACAATTGCAGAAACCTGCCCGTCGGTATGCCAGGCGTAAGCCAGTTTTTCGGCGGTGGCTTCGGCGTGAAAATCCACGAAAACAATATCGGTCTCCTCTTTAATTTTTTCGAGAGCCCAGTCGGAAGTGGAAAATGGGTCATCTATCTGCTGCATAAATGTTCGGCCCTGCAAATTAAGCACGCCTACTTTTACATTTTTTTCTTTCACTTCATAAACACCAAATCCATAGCCTGCATTTCCTTTCGGGTAATTAAGAGGGCGCAGCAGGTGGTCATCTGTTTTCATGTAGGAAAAGATTTTCCATTTGTCGAAAGAGTGATTTCCCCCGGTGATCACATCTATCTCAAGGTCATAGAGGCGTTTTACAATATGGCGGTTCAGGCCGCGCCCTTCATGAGAATTTTCGGCATTGGCAATAATGAAGTCCGGTTTATGCTTGTCTCTTATTGCCGGGAACATAGTTTCAAGAAAAGTAAGGCCGGGTTCCCCCACAATGTCTGCGATGAAGAAAATTTTGATTCTTTCTGCCATTTTGTTTTTTGAATTGCTGATTTCTCAAGAGATAGAAGGTATTAAATTGGCAGCTCAGAATGTAATCGGATTTGAGGAGATAAAGCTTGTTATAGAATCACAGGAAATTCCGTTCAATTTGGACGACAACAGACCAAATTAGAAGTCTATATATGAATTCTAAGAGATTTCTTTAATCAGTTTGGTAAGTTCCCGATTCACTTCATCCATGAGATGATGCTCATTGTTGTTGGTTCGGTTTAATTGGGTTCTGAGCTCGAAAAGTTCTTCGGTAATGCTGAGGCAGGCCAGGATCATGATAGTGGAATCGGGCTGATTGGAGAGCTGGTTTCTGTATTGACGAAGCTTTTCATCCACATAAGCGGCAATTTTTTTGGTATTCTCCACTTCAGATTCATGGACTTTAAGCGGAATTTGTTTGCCCAAAATGTTTACTTTGATCGATTGCATATTCAATCCTCAAGATATTTGTCAATTTTTTCGATCAATCCCGAAACCTGGTGTCGCATTGCCATTCGCTCCGATTCGCTGATAGTTGAAAAAATGTCGGTTTGCTCTTTGTGCACTTCATTCAGCTTGGACCGGAGCCGGGTGTTCTCCCGGTTCAGTTCTCTGTTTTTCTTTTTCAATTGATCGACATGGGATCTCACCTGGTCGAGTAATTTGAAAAAATTCTCTTTTTGAATTTCATCAATTGCCATTGGCACCGGAATTTATGCTCTTAGTTTTGCTCCTGCTGTTTTTTCAAGTGTCTGAACAATTTTTTGAACTACAGGCTCTACATCTTTGATGTTCAATGTTTTATTACTATCCAAAAAAGTAAGCCTAAAAGCAATGCTTTTTTTGCCTTTTCCGAGATTTTCTCCTTCATAAACATCAAAAACCGTAACCGATTTTAGTAAACCTCCGGCTGTCTCTTTAATCTCTTTTGCCAAATCACCTGCGCGAACCGACGCATCAACGGTAAATGCGGCATCAAATTCGAATGTGGGAAACCGGGGAACAGCAGTGTAGGTGACATTTTTTTGTGCCAGACCGAGGTCAAAAAGCCGTGTCACATTCACTTCGGCTGCAAACGCATCCTGTTCCACATCAAAACCTTTCAGAAGAGTTTCATCCGTTTCATTCAGCACGGCCACAATCTCATCTTTGTACCTGTAGCGGAGGCTTTGGTTCCCGTTTGTCTCTTGAACAATTTCACCGGCAATTCCGAGGTCCTGGAACAGCGCTTCTAAGTCTGCTTTCAGGTCAAATATTGTCCAGGGCTGAGCTCCGCTCTGCCAATTATCCTCTTTACGGTTTCCGCAGAGGCCAAATAGAAGATGAATCTGTTCTTCCACGCCTTTAATCCATGTTCCATTATCACTTTTCCGGAAGACATGCCCGATTTCGAAAAATTTGAGATTTACTGCGTTCCGGTTCAGATTGTAGCGCAGGGCTTTCAAAAATCCGCCTGTCAGATGGGTTCTGAGCGTGGTATTTTCCTGAGAAACCGGGTTGAGTGTGTGGATTTGAAGTTCTTCACCGGCAAGTAAGTCAGCCTCTTTTTTGGATAGGAGTGAGTTTGTTGAAATTTCTTTATAACCCAGCGACTTGGCTAAAGAACGCAGGCGCTGCTGGAACTGCTCTGCTTCCGAGAGCGGTTCAGGAGCTATGAACGGGGCCGATTCGGGCTTTGGGATGTTGTTGTAATCGTAAACACGGCCTACCTCTTCAATCAGATCCACTTCGCGGGTAACATCAGGACGAAAAGTTGGCACGGAGCAGAGAAATCGGTCGCTGGCCTCTTCTTCTACGCTAAATTCAAGCTTTTGAAGGATGGACTGGATTTTGTCTTTTCCGAGTTTGGTGCCTAAAAGATGATTTACCCTGGATGGACGCAGCGAAACAATTTGCGGCTCAGTTTTTACAGGATGAACATCTTCAGCTCCGTCCAGAATCGTTCCCCTGGTAATCTCTGCGATCAGTTCGGCCGCACGTTTTGCCGCACGCAATTGAAGATTGGGATCAATACCCCGCTCGAAACGATAGGAGCTGTCAGTTTGTAAGGCGAGTTGTTTGGAAGTTTTCCGGACCGATGACGGATCGAAGTAGGCACTTTCAATAAGAATTTTGGTGGTTTTTTCTGTGACTTCACTGTTTTCGCCACCCATCACACCGGCAATAGCTACCGGGCCGTTTCCGTCACAAATAAAAAGGGAACCGGCAGGAACTGTTCGTTCAATGCTGTCGAGTGTGGTAAATTTCGTCACTTCATCAAAACTCTTTACTATAATTTTTTTCTCTCCAATCAGGTCATAATCGAAGGCGTGCAAGGGCTGGCCGATTTCGTGAAGCACGTAATTGGTTACATCCACGACATTGTTTATGGGCCGCAGGCCGATTGCTGTCAACCTGTTTTTAAGCCAGGCGGGTGATTCGTCTACCTTTACATTTTCCACAATCAACCCGACATAGCGATGGCATTTGTCCGGGTCTTCTATTTTGATGGAAATTTCTTCGGTAAGTGCGGTATCTGCGACAGTATCTTCTTTGTAAGGGTTTTTCAGTTTCGCATCAACCACTGCCGAGAGGTCTCTCGCTACTCCGAGGTGACAGGCGGCATCGGGCCGGTTTGGTGTGAGTCCAATTTCAAAAACGGTATCTTTTTCGGTGTTGAGAACCTTTTTAAGAGGAGTGCCCACGCTGTTATCGCCATTCAGAACCATAATACCGGTGTGGTCGTCGCTAAGGCCCAGTTCAGCTTCAGAGCAGATCATGCCCCGGGATGTTTCGCCACGAAGCTTGGTTTTTTTGATGGTCAGATAGCTGCCATCTTTCATTGGAACGGGAATGGTGGCACCTATTTTGGCAACCGGCACTTTCTGTCCGGCAGCAACATTGGGAGCGCCACAAACGATCTGAACCAGCTCGTCTCCTGTGTTCACATCACAAAGTACAAGTTTATCGGCATTGGGATGATTTCGCACATCCAGAACTTCACCAACGACAAATCCTTCAAAATCGGAACCGGTCTCTTCAATTTCTTCCACTTCAAGTCCGAGCAGGGTGAGCTTGTCGGCAGTTTCTTCCGGGGAGATGTTAATATCGAGGTATTGTCTGAGCCAATTGTAAGAAATTTTCATGTCTGAAAAGAGTGATTCATTCAGGTGAGAGTTATTTTAAAAAGCGTTCAACTCTCTTTGCTTCAGTTTGTTATGATTTGAATTGTTGTAAAAAACGGATGTCGTTATCGTAAAGAAGGCGGATGTCGTCTATTCCATAGCGCAGCATGGCGATTCTGTCTACTCCCATACCAAAAGCGAAACCTGTGTATGTTTCTGGATCCACTCCTACCGCTTCAAAAACGTTGGGGTCTACCATGCCTGCCCCGAGAATTTCGAGCCACTGCCCGCCTTTATCGCTTTCCCACCAGATATCCATTTCGAGGCTGGGTTCGGTAAACGGAAAGAAGGAGGGACGCACCCGGTATTTTACATCACTGCCATACATCAGCCGGGCAAACATCACGAGTGTTTCGATCAGTTCACCGAGAGTGACATTCTTATCCACATACAACCCTTCTACCTGATTAAACTGAAAGTAGGATTTTGCTGTTACGGCTTCGTTGCGAAAAACACGCCCCGGCATAATAGACCTGACCGGTGGCTGCTGTTCTTTCATCAGGCGGATCTGTACCGGAGATGTATGGGTTCGAAGCACCAGGTCGTCAATGTCGGGATTATCAGATTTACGCACAAAAAAGGTGTCCTGCATATCGCGGGCTGGGTGGTCGGGCGGGAAGTTGAGTGCGGTAAAGTTATGGAAATCGTCCTCCAGTTCCGGTCCGTCGGCAATATTAAATCCCAGCCGGAGAAAAATCTGTTTAATCTCATCCAGCGCTTGTGTAAGCGGATGGTAGGAGCCGGTATAGGCAGGCTCAACAGGCAAGGTGATGTCATCGAGTGCACCGAACTCTTTTTTAGAGCCGGATTCCAGCGAGGATTTTGCATCATCAAAAACCGATTGAGCTGTGTTTTTGACTTCGTTCATCGCTTTGCCAACGCTGGCTTTCTGTTCGTTGGGCACAGAGCCCATCAGCCCGAACATTTTTTGAACCTTGCCGTTTCTGGAGAGGAATTCAAGCCGGAAAGCTTCCAAGTCCTCTTCATTGTTAATGCTGAAGGTTTTAATTTCCTGTTTGATGGTGTTGATTTTGTCGATCATGGAGTCTGTAAATCAGGAGCAGATATTTGCTTAAAAAGTAAAATATACGGTACCTGAAGGTAAGATTTATTTAGCAGAGCAATCAAAATTTTCAGGCAAAACATTTTGATTAACGGACATAAAAAAACCGGCAAACCAAATTTTTGATCTGCCGGTTTTAGTAAAACAAAAGAGAGTTACTTCACAGCTTCATTAACGATAGCGGAAAATGTTTCAGGATCACGAACTGCGATGTCTGCAAGCATTTTTCTGTTAAGGTCGATATTGTTCTCTTTGAGGCCGTGGATTAACCTGGCATAGGTGGTTCCGTTGAGGCGTGCCGCAGCATTAATACGTGTAATCCAGAGCCTTCGGAAAAGTCTTTTACGAACTTTCCGGTCGCGGTATTGGTACAAAAGACCCTTTTCAACCGCATTTTTGGCAACGGTATAAACGTTTTTGCGTCTGCCCCAGTAGCCTTTCGCCTGGTCTAAAATTTTTCGGCGACGGCGACGGGAAGCCACCAGATTTCGTGAACGTGGCATTTTATCTAACGTTTAGGAGTTAATAAATTTGTTTAGTGATTGTAAGGGAGAAGCGCTTTGATTGACTTTTCATTGGTTTCGTGAACCAGTGTGTCTTTCCCAAGATTTCTCTTGCGCTTGCTCGATTTTTTGGTGAGAATATGGCGCTTAAATGCTTTTTTACGCTTTATTTTACCTGTTCCGGTAACTTTAAAGCGTTTCTTTGCACCGCTATTCGTTTTCATTTTAGGCATATCGTGCTCTTTTTTTCTGAAAATTTAAAGACCCGAAATATAAGAAGGATTCTATAGTATTGAAAACTATTCTTTATCCTTTCGAGGGTGACAGAATCATAATCATTCGGCGGCCCTCCATAGTCGGCTTCGACTCGACTTTGCTTACATCGTCAAGTGATTCGGCAAGATTGTTTAGCAATACTTCACCCTGATCGGTGTAGAGCATGTCGCGGCCACGGAATTGGACTGTTGCTTTAACTTTGTCTCCTCCTTCTAAAAATTCCCTGGCGTGGCGGGTTTTAAATTCGAGATCGTGGTCGTCGGTAGTGGGACGAAAGCGCAGCTCTTTTACCTGAATGGTGTGCTGTTTCTTTTTAGCCTCTTTTTCCTTCTTTTTCTTTTCATACATGAATTTACCGAAATCGATAACCTTACAAACTGGAGGATTTGCATTAGGTGCTACCTCAACAAGGTCCATTTGAAAGGATTCGGCAATTTCAATCGCACGGTCTATGGAAACAATTTCATGTTCATCATCCGGGCGGATTAAACGGACTTTGGACGCCCTGATCTCGTCGTTGACGTTCGGGCGGTCATCGTTTCGCTTTCTCCTAATTGTTCGTCGTCTTGCGATAAGTTACCTCTGTGTTTTGTTAATGTTGATGGTAAAAAATGTTACTATTTAAAATGGTATGAAAAAATTAAAATTGAAACAGTTTTTTTCGAATGTGGCAAACATTTTTGCAAAAATATTTAACATTTCGAGATTGTTTCCGTTGATTTAGGCAGATTTAAAAACTGAATGGTTCGAAAACTTGTTTCAATTTCCTTTATCGTTTTGGAAAATTTTGAGTTCAGGCATAAATGAAGTTCTGCAATACCTTTTACTCTTCCTCCATGTGTGATGGGGGTAAATGTTTGTTTTTGATCTCTTCATCCACTTTTGATAAAAATTCTTCAAGCGAAAACGTTCCGATATCGCCCGATTTATGTCTTCTGACGGATACGGTTCCGTTCTCCTGTTCCCGTTCACCCACAATCAGCATGTAAGGGATTTTCGCTGTTTCTGCATCACGGATTTTTCCTCCGATCATTTCTGAACGTGAGTCCACTTCAACCCGGGTTCCGAGTGCTGTTAATTTTTCGGCACAATGTTTGGCGTAAGCGATATAATCTTCCGAAATCGGGAGTACCTTCACCTGCAGTGGTGCCAGCCAGAGCGGGAAATCACCCGCAAAGTGTTCAATCAGGATGCTTACAAACCGTTCCATCGAACCGAAAGGCGCACGGTGTATGATGACAGGGCGATGTTTATTGTTGTCGGAGCCGATGTAGGTTAGATCGAACCGTTCGGGCATCACATAATCCACCTGAACTGTACCAAGCTGCCACTTTCTGCCAATAGCATCTCGGATAATAAAATCGATTTTAGGGCCGTAAAAGCTGGCTTCACCATTCACAATTTTATAATCGAGGTTCATCTCATCGGCTGCTTCTTTAATCTCTTTCTGGGCGCGTTCCCAATATTCATAGTCACCGCCGTACTTTTCATCGTTGTCATCGCGATAGGAGAGGCGAATATCAACCGGCATACCGAATGTCTTAAAGACAAACTGGGTTAAATCAATTACACTTTTAATCTCATCCTTAAGCTGATCATGCGTGCAATAGATATGGGCATCGTCCTGTGTAAATCCGCGCACACGGGAAAGGCCGTTCAACTCGCCAGACTGCTCGTAGCGGTATACCGAACCAAATTCGGCAAGCCGTACCGGCAAATCACGGTAGCTGCGCAGTTCATTGGAGTAAATTCTGTGGTGGTGCGGACAGTTCATCGGTTTCAGCATGTATTGGTCATCATCCACCTCCATCGGGTTAAACTGCGAATCTTTATAATAAGGATAGTGGCCCGAAGTTTTATACAGCTCAATATTGGCGATGTGAGGTGTGATAACCTCCTGGTAACCGCGGTGCTTTTGTTCTACCCGGAGAAAATGCTCAAGCGTTCTGCGCAGAACTGTTCCGTTGGGCAGCCAGAGCGGCAGGCCGGGTCCAACCATGGAATCCATCATATAGATTCCGAGTTCCTTGCCCAGCTTTTTGTGGTCGCGTTTCCGGGCTTCATCCAGCTGTTTCAGATATTCATCCAGTAATTTCTGTTTTGGAAACGAGATACCATAGATGCGTGTGAGCTGTTTTTTAGTTACATCGCCCCTCCAGTAGGCACCAGCGAGCTTTGTCAGTTTTACGGCTTTAATTGAGGAAGTATCGGGCAGGTGCGGGCCGCGGCAGAGATCAGTAAAATTTCCCTGTTCATAAAAAGTGATGGTACCCTCTTCCAGCTCTTTAATCAGATCAACTTTGTATTCGTTGTTTCGTTTTTTATAAAACTCAAGAGCTTCATCTTTAGAGACATTTCTTTTTTTGAAACCCGATTTTTGCCGGGCCAGCTCAATCATTTTTTTCTCAACTGCTTCAAGCTGCTCCTGTCCGAAGGATTCCTCGCCAAAGTCGATGTCGTAATAAAATCCATTTTCAATGGGCGGGCCGATCCCGAATTTAGCATCAGGATAAAGCTCTTGTACTGCCTCGGCCAGCAGGTGGGCAGAAGAGTGCCAGAACGTGAATTGGCCATCTTCCGAATCCCACGTGTTGATCTGAATTTCACCGCTTCGGGTGATTGGGGCGTCCAGGTCTAAAATGTCACTGTCAAGTGTGATGCTTATGGCATTGCGCGCAAGTCCTTTTGAAATACTCTCTGCAACTTCAAATCCGGTAATATTTTTGTGATATTTTTTTGTTGCACCGTCGGGGAAGGTGAGCGTAATAAAATCTTCTGGCATTCAGTTTTTTGGTGTAAAAATTTGGTTGATACATTTTATTTATCAAGACCCTAAAAATACTAAATCCAGCGCTTCCTTTAAAAGGTTTTATTAATAGATTGATGCTGGCGTTTAAGTTAAAGGCCAGGTATAACACATTTCAGGAAGGAGAGAAGAGAGTTGATTCGATATTCTATCCGGATTCTTATATATTTCCGCACCTCACAAATCATGCAAAACAGATTATATTATGGCTGAAAAAGGGGAACGTAAACTTGTAAACCAACTCAAAGAGAGTACCCGTTCAGTTCAGGCAGACACGCACAACCGCATAAAAGCTGATTCAAAGCTTCCCCGGAAAAAACACAAGGATGATATTTTTGATTTTCTGTTAAGAGGTGGGCTGACACTGATTTCTGCCGGATTTTTAACAGGATTTGTTTACGGAATTCTTGAAGCTGCAACAGGATCTCGTTATGAATTTCATAACCCTGTAGTATTGGTTTTAATGTTTGTTTTGATTGTGTTTTTTTGGATTCTGTATCTCTATAGAGGCCCATTTAAGCGAAAATATATTGATTGAATTGAAGATGTATTTTTTAGCACCCTTGAAAATAAATATGTTACAGCAAGTTTGGTTTTCAGGTGAAAAATATATTCATTTCAAATAGTTAGGTTGTCTCATCTGTATAAATCAAAAATAAATAATCATGAATGGCCTTGTACTTTCCGGTGCAGGAGGCGCAATTGGATTTTTAGCGGGTGCCCTGTCAGTAGTAATGAAAGAGATTCAACACGATAAAGTTGTAGGAGTAAGTGCAGGTGCACTGACCGGTATCATGTATGCGTGCAGAAGAACGGACCGTCTTCAGGAGTTACTGTTTACAATTGAAGATAAAGACGTTGTTAATAAACGATTAAAAAATTACGCCCGCCGACTACTGTTTCATTTGATTGGCATTGCCAGCCCGATTAAAGGAATCTACGATAATACCCCTCTACGGAAGTTAATTCGTAAAGAACTTTTGGGACAAAAGGTTCATATTCATTACACCTGTGTTTCTGTAAATGCACACACAGGCCGAGAGATTTGGTGGCAGATACCAAAAGGGACAATATTTACCGATGCTGATGTGGACTCTTTTGTTTCGATGATTATCAGCTCTACTGCGATTCCGGGTATTTTTCCTCCTGAGAAGATCGGCGGGCAGTATTATGTAGACGGTGGTGTAAAAACGCATACACCTATTCAACCTACAAAGCAGCTTCTGGCCCAGGCCGATCACCTGACGATTATCAGTGCCGGTGCCAGGGAACGCCGGCAGCTCGAGAACATAAAGTCTGATCTGGACTATCTGCCCGAGGTGCTTACTGACCTGATCAGTCTCGTGCCTGAAAAAGATTTTGCCGACTTCGATTACCGAAACCAGCTTGCGCAATTCGGACATCCTGATTACCGGTATTATCCATCACTGATTATCAAACCAACACAAGCCCTTGCACCTGCAACACGATTTCATCATGAATTTATTAAGGAGGATTGGCGGCACGGTGAAGAACGGGCGCATAAGGTTTTAGGATTGAGAGCCTGATTGCCAATCCGGCTTGGGTAAATTTATTCAGAAGCAGAATGAGTATTTCCAGGTCAAACAGAGATCAAAAAAAGAGAGAAGAAAAATTGATTATTTTTGTACTCTGTCTTGTAACTTAAAAGCTAAGCTATTGTCAGTCATTAATTTTCATTCTTTAAAGTGGGTTCAGGCAGATTCGAACTGCCGACCTCTACGATGTCAACGTAGCGCTCTAACCAACTGAGCTATGAACCCTTCACAGAAACCAAATATAGCAAGGGTTGTCATTCAATCGCAATACAAATAAGAAATTGGTTCTTTCGGCTGATCGTAAAGGTTCGTATTTTTCCTAACTTTGAAATGTTAGAAAATTTATGCAAAACAGAAGAGCTGCGCGAGAAGCTGCGTTAAAATCGATCTATGCCGTAGAAGTAGGCCGGAATTCCCCGCAGGATGTTACTAAATATATCATCAAGGATACGTTCCGCGACGACAGGGATTCCATTAAATTTGCCGAAAAGCTGTTGCTTATCACTGTAGATTATGCTGCAGATCATGATAATATTATCGAAGATCACATAAAAAATTGGGAAGTTCATCGACTTGCGATTATTGATAAACTGATTCTCCGCATGGCGATCTCGGAACTTCTTTTTTTCGATGAAATACCAACTAAAGTTACGATCAACGAAGCCATAGAGCTGGCAAAAAGTTATTCTACACGAAAAAGCGGAAATTTTGTGAATGGTATTTTGGATGCTGTACTCAGCACACTGAAAAAAGAGAACAGAATTAACAAAAAAGGAAGAGGTTTGATTGAAGCCTCCAGTCATCAATGAATAATCAAATTGTAGCTATTGGAGATATTCATGGTTGCGTGCGTTCCCTGAAAACAATGTGGAACATACTCAAACCATACAAAGAGGCTACCCATGTTTTTATTGGCGACTACATAGACCGGGGGCCAGATTCCAGTCTTGTCGTGGAATTTTTACTGGATGTAAGGTACGATCGAAACTGTGTATTTTTGAGAGGAAATCACGAGCAGATGCTGCTGGATGCTCTCGATAGAAATGAAGTGGATAACTGGATTTACAACGGGGGTGATTCCACACTCAAATCGTACAACAATCCCCAAAACCTTGCTGATTTACCCGCTTCGCACATAGAATTTTATCACGAAACCAAGCTTTATTACGATACAGACAGTTATTTCTTCGTCCATGCCGGTGCTCCGCCTCATCAAACTATTGAACAGAGCAAGAACGATCCGAAAGCGGAACAATTTTTTCTCTGGGGACGAGAACACCTCAACGCATTTGAAACACCCTGGGAAAAAACCGTGGTATTCGGGCATACACCGAGACCGTATCCCATCAGAAAACCCAAAATGATCGGGATTGATACCGGATGTGTTTATGATGAACTGGGATATGGAAAACTCACGGCAGTAGTGCTGCCCGAAACAAAATTTATACAGCAAACTTCTCTTGACTGAACCGGCCGTTTTGAAAAATCACTTCTATGCGATAAATCCGGCCATATACTCAGCGAAGGTACAAAAGAATATAAACCTCAGATAGATTATGAATTTAAAATGCGGAATTGTCGGATTGCCCAATGTCGGAAAATCGACACTTTTTAATGCACTCAGTAATGCCGGCGCCGAATCGGCCAACTTCCCTTTTTGCACGATTGACCCGAACGTAGGATTGGTGCAGGTTCCGGATGGACGGCTTGATACACTGGCCAACCTGGTTTCTCCAAAACAGACGCTTCCTGCAACCATTGAATTTGTGGATATTGCAGGCCTGGTGAAAGGAGCCTCCGAAGGAAAAGGCAAAGGAAACGCATTTCTTTCTCACATTCGTGAGGTGGATCTGATTGTTCATGTTGTGCGATGCTTTGATGATGATGATATTATCCATGTAGAGGGTTCAGTTGACCCTGAACGCGACATCCGCATTATCGAAGATGAACTAATCCTGAAAGACCTCGAATCGGTAGAAAAACGCCTTGACAACCTGAAAAAGCAGGCAAAAAGCGGTGATAAAAAAATGAAAGAGCAGCATGATGTGGTAGAAAAACTGGCTGCTCATCTCGAATCGGGGCAGACTGCGCGAACAATTTCTATGGATGCTGAAGAGAAAAGATCGTACCGCGATCTCTTTTTGCTCTCTGAAAAACCGGTTCTGTATGCGTGTAATGTAGCCGAAGAAGAGTTGAACAGCGGGAATGAATATGTGGAAACGGTAAAAAAAATTGCTGATAAGTTTGGTGATAATGTGGTGACCTTCTGTGCAAAAATTGAGGCAGAAATTGCCGAACTGGAGGCCGAAGAAAAAGAGATGTTCCTGGAGGAACTTGGCCTGAAACATTCTGGCCTCGACCGGCTCATTCAGGCTGCCTACGAAAACCTGGGATTGATTACTTACTTCACGGCCGGGCCTAAAGAAGTGCGGGCATGGACGATAAAGAAAGGCACCAAAGCGCCTCAGGCCGCCGGGGTCATTCATACCGATTTTGAGCGCGGTTTTATCCGGGCAGAAACCATTGCGTTTAATGACTATGAAGATCTGAAATCGGAAAAAGCGGCCAAAGATGCCGGCAAAATGCGACAGGAAGGAAAGGATTATGTGGTTAAAGATGGAGATGTGATGCTGTTTCGGTTTAATGTCTAAGCATACAGCTGTTCAAGGTGATGAATGGTTGATGTAGTAAGTGGAACAGAGTATCCAGTATCCCGCATCCCGCACTCAGCTCTCAGCCTTCAGCAATCAGCTTTTAGCTACCCGATTTCTGCATCCAGCATCCAGTATCCCGCAACCCGCATGCAAGGCTTCGAATCGTAAATCTTGCTCCTCTTCATACATTGGGGGATAAAAATAGTTGTTGACTGACTTCTCATTCCACGAGTTCAACTCTGAGCTTTTTCCCAAATGCCCGGGCATACTTCTCCAAAGTCGAAAGCCGAATATCTTCGGCATGATTCTCGATTCGTGAGATGGCTGTTTTTTTTGTATTAAGTTGTTTAGCCAGTTCATCCTGAGTCAGGCCAGCTTCTTCACGGGCTTGCTTAAGCAAAACACCAATTTTAAAGCTTCGGAATCCTTCATCATACCCCTCTGCAAATTCAGGGTCACGTTTTTTTCTGTCACTAATATATGCTTGAAGATCACTCATTTTTTACCTCTTTTTCGGGACAGATAATCAGCTTTTCTTTGCTCTGCCAAGTTAATTTCCTTTTTCGGTGTTTTCTGTGATTTTTTAGCAAACCCGTTAGTGAGTATGATAAACTCATCATTATCTATAAAACCCAACAACCGAAAACTGTTGGATCCGACTCTGGCACGCACTTCCCAGATATCATCTGTACTTTTTAATTTTTTAAAGTATTGCACCGGAATCTTATCCAGTCTTTCAACCAATTCCAACACCCAAGCAACTTTTTGAGCTTGCTTGGAACTCAAAGAATCTAAGAACTCTTTGACAGGTAGTTTGCCAGATTGGGTTTTATAGAACTTAACTGTTTTCACAGAACAAATGTTAACAATAATGTTAACTTAATCAAGTCCTTTTTTATTACGAGGGAGGAGGCATAAGAATTTTAAAAACGCATATTAAGTCTTCGCAGCATTGGGTAAATACACCGATATACCGTACCGATTATCGTAAAAAGTTGGCAGTTTACAGCTCTCAGCTCTCAGCTCTCAGCTCTCAGCCTTCAGCCTTCAGCTTTTAGCTCCCCGAATCCCGCATCCAGTATCCCGCAACCCGCATCCAGTTAACAAGGCATCGAACCGTAATACTTTCTGTTAAATTTTCGAAAACCCATTCATAATGATTGAACGAATTAACGATATTCGATTGATCGATATTCGATATTTTTGGCAAGATCTAATTCATTGCACATGGTTTGGTGCTTACCCCAGAATTAGCCCCAAAGCGGGCGGCATATCAATAGCCCCGGGTGGAGTGCTTTTGCGGAACCCGGGGGATTAGAGAGAGCCCAAAACCCAAAACCTCCGGATGGATTTGTAAAAAATATGGTTTGGTATCGGAGGTTTGAAAATCAAATCTATGAAAGGGGCGGGAATACAGGGATGCTTTCAGGAAGG
>JAFIFB010000020.1 GCA_020832285.1 Balneolaceae bacterium | reverse complement strand
ACCCACCCGTTCCCATTCCGAACACGGACGTTAAGCTCCACAGCGCCGATGGTACTGCATACGTGGTAGAGTAGGTCATCGCCTCATCTTCTGTTTTATATAACATAAAAAGCCCGTTCTCTTTGAGTCCGGGCTTTTTTTATATCCGGTTCTCAACCTGCTCAATCATACCTGAATACCAGTTGTGGAATGTTCCTTCTGCAATCTGATGCCTGATCTGCTTCATCAGCCACAAGTAAAAAGTCAGATTGTGTTTGGATGAAAGTTCAAGGCCAAGGATTTCATTCGCCCGAAAGAGATGGTGGAGGTAGCTCATTTTGTACCGCTGGGAAACCTCAGTTGGAAAATCTGAATCGAGATACTTATGATGATGTTTCCACTTCGCATTCCTCAGATTAATAATTCCATTACGTGTAAAAAGCATTCCATTTCTTGCATTGCGTGTGGGCATCACACAATCAAACATATCTATACCAAAAGCTACACATTGAATAAGATTACCAGGTGTGCCTACTCCCATAAGATAGCGGGGCTTGTCTTTTGGTAAATGTTCAGTATTAAAATCAGCAATTTCATACATAATTTCAGAGGGCTCTCCCACACTAAGTCCGCCTATGGCAATCCCCTCAAAATTCATCGATACCATAAAATCAGAAGATACTTTTCTGAGATCTTTAAATGTTCCTCCCTGTACAATGCCAAATTGAATTTGTTTATGTCCGTAAATTGGTGATGTGCTATCAAACTGTTCCCGTCCTCGTTTTGCCCAGCGATGGGTCAGTTCCATAGAATTTTTCACATAGTTGTACTCGGCAGGATAGGGAGGGCATTCATCCAAAATCATCATAATATCAGACCCTAAAATACGCTGGGTGTCTACTACGTTTTCAGGAGTGAATAGGTGATATGAGCCATCGATATGGCTTTGAAATTTAGCACCTTTCTCACTTAATTTTCTGTTTTCTGACAGTGAAAATACCTGATAGCCACCTGAATCGGTCAGTAATGGTTTTCCCCATCCCATGAACTGATGCAGACCTCCGGCCTCTTTCATTATTTCATTGCCAGGCCTCAGATAGAGATGATATGTATTTCCAAGAATAATTTGAGCTTTAACCTTATTAAGAAGGTCATCTTGATTCACCGCTTTTACTGAAGCAAGTGTTCCAACCGGCATGAAAATAGGTGTTTCAATTTCACCATGTTCTGTAGTTAATATTCCGGTTCTGGCTTTGGTTTTTTTTGCTGGTGTTACAATTTGAAACAATGTTAAATATTTATTTTAAAGGCTTAGAATCTATTATATTGAGCGACAATAAAATGGGATGATCATCATTTTAGTTGAAATCAATATATAATGTTAAAAATAGAATAGAGAATTATTCACTTCTGTTTTTGTAATTTGAAATCTTTTCAACAACATGTTCAACTTTTCTGTTGAAGTTATTGGCATTTAAGCAATGAATAACTCATTAATCATTATACCCACATATAACGAAGCCCACAACATCAAAAGGCTGATAGAACGACTTCTTAAGCTAAATATACCGGTTGATGTTCTAGTGGTTGACGACGGCTCACCCGATGGTACAGCAAAAATTGTAAGAAAAATGATTGAAACATATCCAGATCGTATCAATCTGATTGAACGAAGTGGAAAGTTAGGATTAGGAACTGCATATGTAGAGGGATTTAAGTTTGCACTGGAAAGAGAATATAAATATATCTGTGAGATGGATGCAGATTTTTCACATAGCCCCGAAGATATTCCCAGGCTCATTAAAACAGTTCAGTCGGGAGAAGCCGATGTTGCAATAGGTTCAAGATATTCCAGGGGGATCAGTATTGTAAATTGGCCTTTAAGACGACTGTTTTTGTCTTATTTAGCTAACCTTTATGCAAGAATTATTACCGGGTTACCTATCAAAGATACAACCGCAGGATTCAAGTGCATACATCGAAAGGTGCTTGAAAGTTTTGATTTGGACCGGATCAGCTCAAATGGATATGCCTTTCAGATAGAAATTCATTTCAGGGCCTGGAAAGCTGGCTTCAGGCTGAAAGAAGTTTCCATAATTTTCAGGGAGAGAGAAGAAGGTGTTTCAAAAATGTCGAAGACCATTGTTCGGGAGGCGGTTTGGAGGGTGTGGAGTCTTAAATTTAAAAGTATATTTGGATCACTTTAAGGAACCGAAAAGAAAAGCCAGTTAGGTTGTGTTAAAAATCCAAACCCCAAAAAATCATCATAAAAAAAATCCCGAATTATTATCATGAATAGTTTGGTGATGTGAAAGGATACAGCAAATGCATTTTTCTTTTTTGGTACAACACTTATATCACTAAACATTGAAGAAAGAATACAAGAGTCAGTATAGGATAGAGCCAAAAGATACGGCACTTTCCCGCTCACGTTCATCCCACCAATGGTAATTTAGTTGTTCTCCATGCAAAGCCGGAAACATGTTTAGGAAACTATAAAGCGGAGGGAAACCGCAAACTCTGGTTTCGTCATAATTTTCAGAAATGAGGCTGAGTAGATCATCAGTGTTACCCTGAGCCGAAAAGTTTAAAAATTGGCGGTCAAAACCTTCGGTTTTTTCGCGAAGTGCATTTGCTGTTTCGGCATCGCCAAACTTTTTACCTACGTGCGACAGATCCCCGCTGATAAGAATGAAGGTATTTTCATCGATCAGAGATTTTAATTTAGTAGTGAACCGGTTAATTTTTCCTGCCAGATCACCACTTTGATGGTAGTATAGCTCATCGAAACCTCCAACCAGAATTGGCACAATGGAAAAATGATGCTTCCATATAGCTGAAGCAAATAGAAGATGCAGCTCTATGCTGTGTTCAACCCGATGTGCCCGGTCACTCAGGGTAAACCCAATATCATCAGCTCCATTTTTCAGTTCTTTGATTATATCAGAATTTGTCTCAAAAGATCGGCCCGGAATGTGAAAGGTTTTATTTGAACCGATAAATGGGACTTCTTCATATAAATCACCGTGGTGACCCGTATAGTGTGCTGTTGCAAGAATGATCACTTTACCGGGTTTCAGCGGTTTTAGATGAGAAAAAGCCTCTGCATATTGTTTCTTGCCAATTTCTACATCGATGTGAGGAGCATACAGAGCCTTAATACCGGTCTTTTTCTGAGAAATGGGTGCATTTTGAAATATTTCATCAAGATATGCTGAAAGCCGGGCCGGGTCATTCGGATAGCTTTGACCGGCTAATGCGGGCGGACGGTCACTTTTTATTTCAAACTCTGTTTCAGTTTTTTCGGCATAATTTCTAAAATATCTGGAGTTGAGTACCCTGTGATTATCAAGAAGCTGAACAAATTTAAGAATATCGGATTTCCCGACAGCACCGTTCATCTGATGCGATATTTGTTCTGCATTAAATGCACCAGAAAACATTGAAAGAAGCGGGTGAACACTGGCATCGAGGGCAAAGTTTGGCGATAAATAACCCATTGCGTCATGGAAATAGAAAAGTTTTCTGCCATTCTCCTGAACCGGAATAATTTGCAGATCATGCCTTATTTCAGGAATTTTTTGGGTATATGAACGGATGTTGAATTCATTATTCTCCATTTTTCTGCCCTCTCATTTTCCAGCATTTACACTTTTCCCCATATTTGATACAGATGGGGTGTTCAGGCGGTTCCGATAGTCTCGCCTTGCATGCATTCCGCCCGTGATGAATAAGCAAGTGAGACAGGTCTGTCCACGTTTCTTTCGGGAAAAGTGCCATCAGGTCCCGTTCAATTTTATTGGTATTTTTCTTCTCCTTTGTGAATCCAAGGCGGTTTGAGATGCGTTTTACATGTGTATCTACCACCACACCTTCGTTGATTCCAAATGCATTTCCAAGTACCACATTGGCCGTTTTCCGGGCTGCCCCGCGAAGCTTCAAAAGATCGTCCATCCTGTCGGGAACTTCGCCGCCAAACTCTTCCACAATAGTACTTGATGATTCTTTGAGTGATTTGGCTTTGTTTCTGTAAAAGCCTGTTGTGCGCACCAGCTCTTCAAGCTCTTCAAGCGGAGCTTTCGACATGGCTTCAGGTGTTGGGTACGCCTCAAATAGGTCCGGAGTCACTTTATTCACACGAACATCCGTACACTGGGCGCTCAGAATTGTTGCAATCAGCAGTTCAAAAGGATTTCTGTGATTTAACTCACAGTGCGGATTGGGGTAGTGTTGCAGAAGTTCTTCGTAAATTTTTAATGCGCGCTCTTTTTGTTTTACAGACTTTTTGGGGAGTTTAGCCACGGTAACCTTTTTTCATTATAATCTTTAATATAGCAACGGGAATTTCGCAAATAGAATGCTTAACCTGAAATGAAAAATTGCAATTTGCTAGTAACTTCAATAGCAAGCTGTTATATAGTTTTAAAAACCTCCTCATAGTCTCGAATTGATTGAAACCACGTCCGAATCAAAATTTTCTGATAATATGTTCAAGTATCTGCTCAAACCACTGTTCTTTTTATTTCTATCCGTTTTTTTTATAACTGCAGGCTGTGATTCTTCTGCCCCGCCCCTTGGCCAGCAAGAAGCCCTTCGGACCTATACCGAATTTGCCGATGGCACTCACCGGGGTATGTTTGACCCGGCCACGGAAGAGAAAGGGTATCCCGATGAAGATTACGATGCCACCACCGCAATGGTCATTAACTGGCACCGGATGCCGGAAGAGAATTCAGAGCTGGACAGCAGGTTACGGTATCGAAAGGTTCATCCGTCTGTATCCACCTGGCAAACGGCCAATGGAGAGTCCTTTGAATTCTGGTATCGCGAGGAGCGGGTCAACCGTGTGGTGCTGACGGGGCTGCAGCCGGGCTCAGTGTATGAGTATAAAGTGCGTGAAGAAGGTGAAGTGTTTCGCTTCCAAACGATGCCCTCTTCGCTTGATGAACGCCCGCTCCGGATTGTGATGACAGCTGACCACCAATCGCCGGACTGGAACCGGTTTGCCCATGACAACGCCCGGATGGCCGCCCTTCAACAACCGGACATGTTTATCGTTGCCGGAGACTTTGTGAACGATGAGGGTAATGTGAGCCCGGAAAATGCGCAGCGATGGGCACGCTATCTGGATCAGCTCTACAACACGGAGGATGGATACTTTCTCTATGAAAAAGAGATCGATGGCCGGCATTTTGATAACCTGGTAATCCCTCACCTGAGCGTACTTGGTAATCACGAAACCGGCCAGAGAAACCACATTCGCTGGCCAGCCTGTGTAAACACGGGAATGCAGGAGCCGGGCTATCCGCAGTTTGTGGCGGCCAACTGGATGCAGCTTCTGTTTCACTGGCCCTACAGCAGTGAGGGGTTTTACAGCGAGTTTCACCCCGGCCATCCCAATATGGATCCGGAACAGGTGCGCGAGGGATTCGGGAAAGGCGGTTTCGGTAAGCTCAGTTTCGGGGACTACCTGCTGCTGATCGGCCTGGACAACAGCCAGAACTGGGAGGGTGTGCCCGATACCGGGCTAAAAGACTGGGAAGGAAACCTGATTACGGAACAATGGCCGTGGTTTGAAACCCATCACAGCGCTGTCCGTCAGGACCAGTGGCTCAAAAACCTGTTAGAACCTGAAGACGGCCCACCAGCCGGAGAGCGCTACCAGCATATACTTCCTGTCTGGCACCGGGGTCTGTTTGGGACGGTCCGGCTTAACATGAGCCTGAAAAACCGGGAACTGTTCAGTAACTGGCTGCCGTTGCTCTACCGAAACGGAGTGCGGCTGATCAAAGAGGGGCACGATCACATCTATACCCGAACGGTTCCGCTGAACATCACCACCGAACAGCCTGAAAACACAACTATTGAAAAAGTGTACTACGAACCCAGTACCTGGGAGCTGACATCCAACCTTAGTGAGGCCTATCTGGATGAATACTACGCGGTGAATACCCTGGTGGATGTGAACACCGGAGAGATAACCGGCTGGGAATATGGCGGGTACTACTCCACCTACGATCCGGAAGGAATGATCGCTATTGGCCATGGCGGCTGGGCGGCGGGCAGGCGAGATCCCGGTGGCCGCGGAGGAGGAAATGCGGGGCTATGGTTTGTGGATGAAGAAAAGGGTGGAGAATCGTTTGGAGGTGAGGAGTCCTTCCACATCAGCGTTGTAGAATTGGCCGCTGACGGGCTGACGGTGACTGCTTTGCATCCGGATCAGTTGCCAGCCATTGAAAACAGGGAAGACCCCGAGCCGATCCATACCTTCAGATGGAGTCAGCCGGAAAATGCCTGGCTTTCGTATGACCGGGATACCGGCGAATGGAAAGCTTATTAAAATTATCAAGATTTGTTCTGTAGCTGGAACAGGCGGCTTAATCTGCATATAGCCCCATTTCGTCTCATGAAATTCATTTCATATGGTACTCAGAAAAATTATAAAAAAACCCTAATTAATTATGTTATTTTCTGTGTGATACTCGGAAATATTGTGTTAACAGTACTAAAATCCAATATTCCCATTAACTTCAGGACTGTGCAAATGAAGCAGTGTTATGCTTACTCTATCCTTGAATACTGTAAAACAGTAAATATATGACCAAAAATAACCGCTCCTTAATCAAATTGTGTTATTTCTTCATCATTCCGTTTTATTTTATTTACGGTTGTCAAGATCATTCGGATCGAATTTTTTGGTCACCCTATTCAGATCTGAACTGGGATAATATAGGTCATTATGATTCTGAATTTCATACACATCCGGGATTGGGTGGAGAAGAGTATGATCCACATCAAACTATAGACAGATATCATGAAGAAGGGTATAAAATACTCATGCTGGCTGCAC
This sequence comes from Balneolaceae bacterium, assembly GCA_020832285.1. GTDB lineage: Bacteria > Bacteroidota > Rhodothermia > Balneolales > Balneolaceae > Rhodohalobacter. The sequence continues at coordinate 12,595 of JAFIFB010000020.1, read as the reverse complement.
ACGATTATGATATACCAAGCGATTATATTGATACCATTTATCCATGGACAAAGTTGTCTGAAATTTATGAGATTATAAAAGATGTAGAAAACCCAACTGAAGACAACCAGAGATACGAAGAGATTCACAATGAACCCTGGCAGGATCGTGACCCGGTAGAATTGGGTATGGTTTCGGTTCAGGGAACAGAAATTTCCGGTCCGCATCATACCATCAGTGTTTTTAATGCGTATTCGGAAGGGGGTGCTACAGAGGCAGAATCTTTCCAGGCGATTACGGAATTAGGGGGATTTGCGTACCTGGCACATCCGGGTAGGTATGTTGAGAGGTGGGGATTAACTCCTCATTGGTATGTGGATAAATATTTACGGTTTGATGTGCTAATTGGTCAGTCGATCTATAATCGACAAGATAATCACCCGGAAGACCGTGCCCTTTATGATAAGATTCAACACCTTTTGGGAGGAGTCGAAAGGCCGATCTGGCTATACGGTGAAGATGATATGCACCGGGAAGCTGAACTGGGCTGGAACCGAGATGTATTTTTATTGGAAAATTTTCAGCCGGGTTCGATGTATCCGGATATACAGGATGGATCTGCACCGGATGTGATGGAGGCACTGCAAAACGGATATTCTTATTTATGGAAACCGTCAGAACAGTATAAAAAGAGAGCATTCAACATCATTAATGTGGTCGTTGAGGATACATATATAGAATTAACGATTGATAATCATGAGAATGTCGATGAAATAAGATGGCGCACACATAATCCGATTATCGATGATACGGAAACGGTCCATTACGGGAATAGGATAAGCATGAGAGATATTCCTGAATACAGTCTGTTTGTCAGAGCCGAGATTGAAGGAAGCGAAGGAACGATCTATACCCAGCCATTTTATGTAACTGAAAGAAACGAACCAAATTGATGGCCTTAAGATCCTGGTGTGTTGCCTTTTTATTACTGATATTCTCTGGTTGCAGTCAAGATTTAGAACCACTCGGCCAAAACGAAATCCTCCGTACCTACACTGAATTTGCCGATGGAACTCACCGGGGCATGTACGATCCGGTGACGGGGGCTGGTGGTTATCCAGATGAAGAGTATGATGCCACTACTGCCATGGTCATTAACTGGCACCGGCTGCCGGAAATGGATTCATCGCTTGATGCACGGCTTAGATATCGTTTGATCCACCCTCCTGAATCAGAATGGATGACGGCTGAGGGAGAATCGATGGAGTTCTGGTACAGAGACGAAAGAGTCAATCGGGTTGTTTTAACCCATTTGAATCCCGGTTCGGTATATGAGTTTAAAGTACGTGAAGCCGGGGAACGATTTCGATTTCGTACCATGCCCTCAAGCCTGGAAGAAAGGACAATCAAAATCGTAATGACTTCCGATCACCAGTCACCGGATTGGAATCAGTTTGCTCATGACAATGCAAGAATGGCAGCTTTGCACAAACCGGATATGTTTGTCGTTGCAGGAGATTTTGTAAACGATGAAGGCAGAATTACTTCTGAAAGTGCAAATCGATGGGTTACGTATTTGGACTACTTGTATGGCTTTGAAGGAGGTTATTTTATCTATGATAAAGAGATAGATGGAAAATTATTTGAAAACCTGATTATCCCGCATGTAAGTATTTTGGGTAATCACGAAACAGGTGATGAACATCACATTCGCTGGCCGGCAGATTTGTATTCATCCAGGATGGGGTATCCTGAATATGTTGCTTCAAACTGGATGCAATTGTTGTTCCACTGGCCTTTTAGCAGTGAAGGATTTTATAGTGAGTTCAATCCTGATCATCCGAATATTAATCCTGAACATGTAAGAGATGGTTTTGGAAAAGGAGGATTCGGAAAGCTCAGCTTTTCAGACTATTTACTATTGATCGGTTTGGACAATAGTCAGAATTGGGAAGGAGAGCCGGAGGCAGGGTTAAAAGACCGGGAAGGAAACCTGATCACAGATAGATGGCCCTGGTATGAAACACACCATTCTGAAGTCAGGCAGGACCTTTGGTTAAAAAATCTGTTGGAACCTGAGAATGGTCCGTCTGCAGGTGAAACATATGCTCATATTATTCCTGTTTGGCACAGAGGGTTGTTTGGAACTGTCAGGCAAAATATGACATATAAAAACAGGACTTTACTCAAATATTGGCTTCCAGTACTTTATAGAAATGGTGTGAAACTAATTAAGGAAGGGCATGATCACAGTTTCACCAGAACTATTCCAATGCAGATTACAACGGAACGTCCTGAAAATACTATTAAAGAAAAAATCCCATATGTACCGACCAGCTGGACGTTGCCCGGTAATCTAAGCAGAGAGTATGTGGACGGTTTTTTTTCAATAAATGGTTTAAAGGGCACAAATTCTGATGATATAATAGGGTGGGAGTATGATGGCAATTTTATTACGTATGACCCGGAAGGAATGATCGCCATTGGTCATGGCGGCTGGGCAGCGGGCAGACGGGATCCCGGCGGACGCGGGGGAGGAAATGCGGGGCTATGGTTTGTGGATGAAGAAAAGGGTGGAGAGTCGTTTGGAGGTGAGGAGTCCTTCCACATCAGCGTTGTAGAATTGGCCGCTGACGGGCTGACGGTGACTGCTTTGCATCCGGATCAGTTACCAGCCATTGAAAACGGGGAAGACCCCGAGCCGATCCATACCTTCAGATGGAGTCAGCCGGAAAATGCCTGGCTTTCATATGACCGGGATACCGGGGAATGGAAAGCGTATTAAAAATATCAAGATTTGTTCTGTGGCTGGAACAGATGCCTCAGTCTGCTCATTGAGGCAAATTCATATCCCGGATGTGAGAGCATCAGGGATTTTTGAAATGTATCTGCTTTTTCTTTGATTGTTTCTATTTTCACTTTTGTCTTTTCACTTCCTTTTACTACAATTAGAGGGGCGAAATTGTGCCTGTCTTAATTCAAAAAAGTGAAAAAAATAGAGATAAATGATCATTTTTCTGTGGCTGCTACTCGTTGTTGCTCTTATTGTTTGGTTGACGGTGCAGCTAAAATTGCACCCGTTTCTGGCACTGCTTTTTGGAACTCTTGTGATGGGGTTTTTAGCCCGCCTTGAAGTCGGGGTTTTGATAGGCTCGGTTGGCCAGGGGTTTGGTGCCACTTTACAAAGTATCGGAATTGTGATTGCTGCCGGCGCCATCATCGGGGAATATCTGGACCGCAGCGGAGGTGCAAAAATTCTGGCCAACAAGATTCTGGATAAAGTGGGAGAGAAAAACTCTCCGCTTTCGATGAGTATGACCGGTTACATTGTCTCCATCCCCGTTTTTTGTGATTCCGGATTTATCGTCCTTTCGGCGCTGAACAAAGCGATTGCAAAACGGACCAAAATTTCCCTGGCTGTCCTGGCCGTGGCTTTGGCCTCCGGGCTGTACGCCACCCATGTATTTGTGCCGCCCACTCCCGGCCCGCTCGCAGCAGCCGCAACTCTGGGTGCTGATATCGGCTGGGTGCTTATCCTTGGGCTGATTGTTTCCATCCCGGTTATGGGTGCCGCACTTATATGGGCAACCCTGTTTTGCAAACGGTTTCAGATCGAATACGAGATGGCCAAAGAAGAACATGAACAAAACCTGACACCGCCATCATTTAAAATAGCGGTTGCACCCATCCTGGTTCCCATTCTTTTAATTGCCATCAAATCTATTGCCGAATACCCAACATTTCCGTTTGGAGAAGGGGCCTTTTTCAACGCAGCGGTGTTTATGGGTGATCCGATCGTAGCACTTCTGACGGGAGTGTTACTGGCATTTTTGATGGTGAAAGGAAACAGAAAAAAAATTCAAAATCAGTGGCTGGAGGAAGCACTGAAAAAAGCCGGTATCATTATTCTGATTACCGGGGCCGGGGGGGCATTCGGAGCAGTATTGCGGGAAACGGACCTGGGCGACTATGCCGCGCAGTTTGCGGCAGCAGAAGGCCTTGGGATTCTGATCCCTTTTTTGATAGCCGCCTTTCTGAAAACCGCCCAAGGCTCCTCCACTGTGGCCATTATTACGGCAGCGGCGATCTGTGCTCCGCTGTTGGAATCGCTGGGGCTGGAGAGTACGACCGGAGCAGCACTTGCCGTACTGGCCATCGGTGCAGGGTCGCTGACGGTTTCGCATGTAAATGACAGCTATTTTTGGGTAGTTGCCAAATTTTCTGAGATGGATACGTCAACGGCCCTGAAAACCCACACCATCGCCACGCTGATCATGGGAATCACAGGTCTGATCACCATTCAGATTATGGCGTGGATTTTATTATGAAACGGAATATGATAAGGTAGTCAACGCAATTCGATCGGTTAAAAAATGAGACCGTAATATTTAACATTCAAAAAGTTTTGTAATGATCCAAATTGGAGACATAATAATTCTGTTCATTTGGCCCCATCCCTTGACCCCTTCCCTTTGCCGCAAATGTATGGCACGTATTAGTGTTTTTCTAATTTCGACACACATTTTGTGTCGGGATAGGGAGGGACTTAGGGTGGGTCCGGTCCGGTCGACATGATAACTTCTTTTGAAAGTTTTTGAATCCTTTTTCGAAAAGCACTATCAACCCAGGTAAACTTAATATTTTATGTTTTCACGACGCCACTTTTTGTCAACATTTGCAGCCGGCGCTGCAGCAACTCCCTTGCTTGGCAAATCCCTGAAAGTCAGTCCTGAATCCGGTAAATTCCATTACAATGTCACAGATTACGGTGCTGTGGGAGACGGACAATCCCACTCGTCCGATGCTTTTCAGCAGGCAATCGACGAAGCGGAAAACAACGGAGGCGGATACGTATTTGTGCCAGCAGGGAGATTTGTTCTTGAAAAAACCCCGCTGATCGGAACCAATGTCCATCTGACGGGAACCGGGCGGGGTTCGGTTTTAATTGGAGGACGTCCGGGAGATCATCGCGGAGCGGCACTGATCAGCAATAAAGGCCAGCAGGCCAGCGGTTATGAGGGAGCGTCGGACTGGAGTATCAGCCACTTGGCCATAGACAGCCCCAAAACTAACGGGATTGTAGTATCTCATGCGAAGAATGTGTACATCTCTCATATTTACGGAACCGATATCTATCATCATTTTATTGATACTGCAGGGAAAAATATTATTTGTGAGAACCTTTTTCTTACCGGCCACAGCGGCTGGAGTGTCTTCCAGATTGATTCATTAAGTGGGGCTCAAACCATTTGGGATGGTGAAAAGGCAGTTGCACCCAACCATGACGGTACGGACACCCGGGATCTGATTCTTCGAAACTCCATTATTACAGCTACAGCGGGGGATGGAAATCTTCCCCGGCATAATACCAGCATTCATTTCCACGGAGAAGTGTCAGAAGGATTCCTTTTCAGTGATCTGATTCTTGGCGGAGCCGATAACGGAATCTATATGGATGATGGATTGAGTTATAGTAATATCCAAATGAACAACATCATCTCCTACAATCCGGGGAGAGCGGTCTGGCTGGAACCGAGTGGGATCAAACAGCACAATATTTCCATTCGCGGGTTGATTCATCAGCCCGAAAAGCCTTCTGATGAGCTGGACGGTTATCGCGGAATATCCATTTATGGAACGGAAAAATTGACTCTTTCGGACATCACCCTGATTCCGACTGATGGCCTGCCTTGCCTGGAAGCGATCGAACTGGACGCCTGCGAAAAGGTGGAGATCAACACGGTGAAAGCGGATGGAAACGGTGGGACTGCCATTAAAATCAGAGACCGGCGGGAAAGTGAAGATACTGTCAGTCGTTATGCGAAAATCAGTAACTGTATGCTGGATGGCTTTTCTGCCGGAATTGAATATGAAAACAATAACGATGGAGGCGATATTTATCAGTGGAAAAATTTGTTTATTGATGTGCAAAATCCGATTGTCGGAGAAAATATTCACTCAGATTAACATGTGATCTGTTTTTTACTGAAAGCCATCAGAAGTATCCTGAATGAAAAGATCAGAAACTTAAAATTATAGTATGATAGTGAGTGCGCATATATTAAAATTACAAACCTTAGTCTTTCGTACGTCATTCAAATTGGCGTTTGCAGCTATATTGTTAATATTCACCCCGTTTTTAATTATAAGTTGTGGTGATGAAGGAGTTGAACAGGATGTGAAAATTGTAGCTCACAGGGGAGCCATGGAAGAGCGTCCTGAAAATACAATAGCCGCTTTCAAACGAGCTCACGAACTTGGAGCGGATATTGTAGAGATTGATCTCTACACCAGCAGTGACGGTCATCTGTTTATATTGCATGACACAACTTTAGATCGAACTACTAGTGCAGAGGGCGAGGCGACCGAATTTACTCTGGAAGAGCTTCAGTTACTGGATGCCGGTTCCTGGTTCGGCCCCGAATACACTGGTGAACGGATTCCTTCATTCCGGGAGGTCCTGGAGTGGGCCACAGAAGAGAATGTAGTGTTGCTTCTGGACCTGAAAGAATCTGGCTGGGAGTTTGCCGAGAATGTAGCCGGTGATGTACAAGCATATGGCATTGAAGAAAATATGGTGGTGGGTGTGCGCTCGCCCGAACAGGCCGGGGAGTTTCGTGAACTTCTGCCCAATTCCAGACAACTGGCGTTTATGGGTTCGCCGGATGATATTGAAGTGTATGCCGAAGCTGGAGTGGATGTACTTCGGTTATGGCTGAGATGGCTCGATGATGACCCTTCACTGGCTGATCGTGTTAAGGCGACCGGACGAAATCTGATGATCAACGGCACACTCGGGGAGCTTGAAGAAGCCAGGAAAATTATGAGTTTTGAACCCGATTGGATATTGATTGATGATGTGGCTCAGTTAATGAGATCTCTTGAAAATATTGCAGAGAGTGAATAATTCAGGTAAAATAGCAGGGAATTGAGCTTTTTATCATGAATATTATTTTTGTCGTTTTTCCATCACTTATTATGAACTTATTACAAATTTTGTCGATAATGTCTTTTTTGACCCGCAGCTTAACATCTCTTTTGATAGCGTTACTACTTCTTTTTTCAATTTCGGCTCCAGCAGATGCCCAGCAAAGAAAGGTGTTGATTATAGGTATAGATGGACTCATGCCCGAGGCAGTGGGGCTTCCTGAGATGTCAAATATCAACTCTCTTTATCAGGATGGGAAGGGGGTTTTGACCTATGGCTATACCGAAGACCTGACTTTCAGCGGCCCGAGTTGGTCGGCTATACTTCACGGTGTTCATCGCGATCGCCACGGGGTGGATTCCAATCAATATCATGGTCACGATTTTACGGACTATCCTCATGTATTGATGCGGCTGAAAGCCCATAAACCTGATTTGTACACAGCTGCATTTGTTACCTGGTCTCTGCTTCAAAATAATTTCACCGACCCTGACGGCAGTCCAGTCGGAGTTGATGAGCTGGTTTATCATCCTCGTCAGGAAGATGGAGATGCTCTGGTTACTGATGATCTGGTTGAACTGCTCGAAACCGGAAATCCGGGAGCTGTTTTTTACTATCAAAATGATATTGATGGAGCTGGTCATAGTTACGGATTTTCAATTGATAAACCCGAGTACAGGGAGCAACTCAGGATTACTGATAGTCGTATAGGCCGAGTATTAGATGCACTGAAAAGTCGCAGAGAAGTTCTAAGCGGACAGGAAGAGTGGCTGATTGTACTTGTAACAGACCATGGAGGAGTGGGTACCGGCCATAGCGGCAATCTCTACAGGCAGCGTTTCATTCCCATGATTCTTAGCAAAACAGAAGCTCACAGGTGGATCAAGCCTGAAGTACGTATTCGCAATGTGGATGTATCGAGGACAGTACTTACCTACATGGGCGTTGCTGAATCGGAATTCTATGAATTAGACGGCCATAACCTACTTGACCGGGATGCATACAGTATACCAAAAGCCGGTTTTGGAAAAAATCTCCTTATCAATGGCGATGGAGAATCAGACCGCGGGTTTCTGGACCGTGAACTGGATCAGGCTATTACCGGCTGGCGAAGTCAGGAACATACCGGGAACAAAGACGGATATCACAGTATGACACTGATCATAACCCCTCCTGAAGTTGAATATACCGGCGCGGAGAATTTAACCGAAAATGTGCAAAGTAGTAATTTGTTTACTGGTGGAAGTAAAGGAATGACATCTAAAATGACACAGATTGTAGACCTTGATAATTATCAAAGTGAAATAGATGCACGCTGTGTGAACTTTCATCTGTCAGCTTACCTGGGTGGGACAGGCAGCATGGATGACCGGATGGAAATAAGAGCTGCTTTTCTGGATGAAAATGGTGATATCATCGATTCAGCCCTCCTTCCAGCTGTAACTCGTGTAGACAGAAAAGGTGAAACTGTTTTGATCTACAGAGAAACGGATGGGTTTGTCTCTCCGGGAACCCGATCTGTTTTGATAGAACTATACGCAATTGGCACCACCGAAAATAAAGGAATTTATTCACTTGCCGATCAGCTTTCGTTTAAGCTGAATTGTGATCGTAAAAAAGATTGATGTATACAGGGTGCCCGATGCTGTTTCTAACAAGAATACATCCCATTAGATTCAAATGTTAAGAATATTGAAAATATAATTTTACGGATTTCAATAAGCGGATATCATTTAAGATATTTTTGATCCGGCCTTGAATTGGTTGGCGGGATTTCCTGTTCTTTATAGCCTCTGCTTATCCACTGTTTTCAAACTTCGAGGGTCAGGAAAACTTCGTAGAGCAAGCTTGCCGAAGTAGAAGAAGGGCAAATGAACAAACTTGATTGGGAAATGTTCAAAAAAGGCGCAGCTTCTGTTTCTTGAGTGGTTTGTTTAGAGCTGTAAAAATAATTATATTATTAAGCTTTCTTACCGTGTAAACATCAACACTTTAAACCCCCCTATTATTATTAAAATGAAATTAACGGATTTCAAATTTGAAATCGATGAATTTAATGTTCCCGATGAGCCCGTTGATCCAAGAGATGCATCTAAGTTAATGGTGCTAAACAGGGAAGATCAGTCTATAAGTCATGAAACTTTTTCCGATATTCATAAATACCTGAATAAGGGAGATGTAGTTGTTTATAATAACACGAAAGTTTTCCCGGCCAAACTCAAAGGTAAAAAAGAGAAAACAGAGGCAGATATTGAAGTGTTTCTTCTCAGAGAACTTCAGCCTGAAAATATGCTTTGGGATGTTTTGGTCGAACCGGCAAGAAAAATCCGGATTGGAAATAAATTATATTTTGGCGAAGATCTGACCGCAGAGGTTGTTGATAACACAACTTCGCGCGGAAGAACCATCCGTTTCTTATTTGAAGGTCCAAACGAAGAACTCTACAATCGTCTCGATAAAATCGGTGATATGCCGTTGCCTCCTTATATTGAGCGCGAGCCAAAAGAGACAGACAAAGAACGTTATCAAACCATTTTTGCAAAAGAACGGGGTGCCGTTGCAGCGCCTACAGCGGGAATGCATTTTACCCCTGAGCTCGTAGATAAATTAAAAGAGAAAGGTGTAGACTTTGTTCCTGTAACTCTTCACATCGGCTGGGGCACCTTCCGTCCGGTTGAGGTAGAAGACTTGACAAAGCACAGAATGGATTCCGAAAATTATTATATTTCAAAGGAATCATCCGACAGGATTAATGAGGCTCTTAAAAGCAAGAAAAACCGCGTAATTGCCTGCGGGACATCTTCAGTAAGAGTTATTGAAACCAGCGTGATGGCCAGCGGGATGTCGAAAGCAGGTACAGGCTGGACCGACAAATTTATTTATCCTGATTACCCTTTTAAGATTACTGAGGGAGTTATCACCAATTTTCACAGGCCAGAATCAACTCTGTTGATGCTTGCTGCGGCTTTTGGTGGATTCGAATTCGTTAAAAGTGCTTATAAAGAAGCCTTGAAAAACGATTATCGGTTTTTTTCCTTTGGTGATTCAATGTTGATACTCTGAGACAAACGTGGACAAACAGCAACTGGCTTTAATCGTACCGGCTGCAGGTATCGGGGAAAGGCTGGGTGAAGAAGTTCCGAAGCCCTACCTGAAACTGGCCGGAAAAACTATTCTGGAACATACACTTTCCAGATTTCAGGAAATCAGTGGCCTGGGTGAAGTAATTGTGTCCACGTCTGATCCATATATGCAACAGACAAAAACCTTACTGGAAAAACTTTTTCCAGAGCAGGTTACTCATGTGGTTAAGGGGGGAAAGGAGCGGCAGAATTCTATTCGAAATGCTCTTGAAAAAATATCCGGAAAAACAGGCCTGATAGCCGTTCATGATGCAGTACGCCCCTTTGTTGAATCTGATGATATTGAAAGATGTATTACCGAAGCTTCCAGGTGGGGCGGGGCTGTTTTGGCGATTCCATCAAGAGATACCATTAAAATTGCTGGTAAAAATAACGAAATTACACACACACCCGACCGCAAATCACTTTGGCAGGCACAAACACCACAAGTTTTTTGGGCGGCACTACTCAGGGAGGCGTACGATTATGCAGAAAAATACAATTTTCTGGGGTCTGATGATTCTTCTCTTGTTGAAAAGGTTGGAGGTAAAGTTGTACTTGTCGAAGGTACGGGAAGAAATTTCAAAATTACCTATCCGTTCGACCTTGAGGTTGCCGGCTATTTGTTAAAACAGGAAAAGAAATGAGTTACCGTGTCGGGCTGGGCTACGATGTTCATCCTTTTGAGGATTCATCAAGGCTTTTTCTTGGTGGGGTGGAAATACCGCACGATAAAGGGCTGAAAGGCCACTCCGACGCCGACGTGCTCTTACACGCAATCATTGATGCTATTCTTGGTGCCGCAGCTCTCGGTGATATCGGTACCCATTTTCCTGACACAGATCCACTCTTTAAAGGCGCAGACAGTGCCGAGCTGCTTTCGCACACTCTCAGTTTGTCAACCAAAGCCGGCTTTGAGGTAATAAATATTGATGCAACAGTTGTGGCAGAAGAGCCAAAATTAAATCCTTTCATCATGACTATCCGGGAAAAAATAGCTGAACTTTTAAAGTGCGATACCGGAGTTATTTCAGTTAAAGCCACAACCAGCGAAAAAATGGGATTTGTGGGACGTGAGGAGGGTATCGCCGTCCACGCTATTGTACTTCTTAAAAAGCAGTCATGAAATGGAGGGATACACTCAGGAACTTATCGACTGGATTCAGACCCTGTCCCCGCTCAGTATTTATCTGATTTTTGGGCTCATTGCCTATCTCGAAAATATAATACCCCCAATACCCGGTGATCTCCTGGTGGCTTTTGGCGGCTATTTGGCAGCAGAGAGAATTATTGGTTTTACGCCCGTTCTGATCATAACAACGATCGCCTCTGTTATCGGTTTTATGAGTATGTATGCAGTAGGCAGGTATTTCGGCGACCAGATCGAAGAGAAAAGAACCAGGGTTGGGTTGATGCGGTTTTTTGATGTGAAATATTTTGACAAAGGGAAAAAATGGATGGATCAATGGGGGCAAGGTGTAATTCTGGCAAATCGGTTTTTGGCAGGTACACGTTCGGTCATTTCAATCACAGCGGGAATTACCAAAACAAAAGTTTATTCAACTATTATTAGTTCAAGCATAAGTTCTCTCTTGTGGAATACTATTTTACTCGGTATGGGATGGCTTGTTCATGAAAACTGGCAGATAATTGGCCATTATCTTAATGTTTACGGTTGGATTATTCTGGGGATAATTATTTGCCTGGTTATAGTATGGTTTTTCTATAAACGTCATGAAAAAAATATTTCAGTTAAAGGTTGATTAATTTTGCAGATATTTTTATACTTCAAGTCTTTCAATTGCGGGAAAATTACGTCAACTTGTTGTGAAAGGTTGGCGTTTTTAACCTTATGAATAAAGAAAGGGTGTTTAGCTGCTCTATGCTTGTTCTCAAGCTTAAGGCAGTTTTGAAATTTTGACCTGGAAATGCCAGTGTAGCTCAGGGGTAGAGCAGCGGTTTTGTAAACCGCCGGTCGTCGGTTCAAATCCGGCCACTGGCTCTCTTTGAAAAAAGAGGGGGGATACCAAAGTGGCCAACTGGGGCAGACTGTAAATCTGTTGTCGTAAGACTTCGCAGGTTCGAATCCTGCTCCCCCCACGATAAAAATCCCAAATTCCAAAAATTACCAATGATCAGGCTGACTCATGAGATTATAGATTAAAATAGATTGAAGACAGATTGGAGTATTGGTGATTGCGATTTGGAATTTTATAAGGCGGGCGTAGCTCAATTGGTAGAGCGTCACCCTTCCAAGGTGAATGTTGTCGGTTCGAGTCCGATCGCCCGCTCTCTGAAAAAAGCCGATATAGCTCAGGGGTAGAGCACTTCCATGGTAAGGAAGGGGTCGTCGGTTCAATTCCGACTATCGGCTCTTCAGGTTGAACGGTTCAAACATACTAATCATAAATAATTTTTTTAAACAATGGCAAAAGAGACATTTCAGCGTACCAAGCCCCACGTGAACGTAGGTACGATCGGTCACGTAGATCACGGTAAGACCACGTTAACGGCAGCGATCACAACGGTGATGGCGAAGACCTATGGTGGGGTTGCCAAGAAGTTT
>JAFIFB010000019.1 GCA_020832285.1 Balneolaceae bacterium | reverse complement strand
ACCCACCCGTTCCCATTCCGAACACGGACGTTAAGCTCCACAGCGCCGATGGTACTGCATACGTGGTAGAGTAGGTCATCGCCTCATCTTCTGTTTTATATAACATAAAAAGCCCGTTCTCTTTGAGTCCGGGCTTTTTTTTATATCTGTATACGTCAAATGAATGAAAAAAAGAGGAAATTTAATTATATTTGTAGATAGGCTTATTAATTATTATAAAATCAGGTTACCATTGAATTCAGAAGTTACTCAATCTCTCAACATACAAAAAGACATCCAATCGTTCATTGAAGATTATAAAGAGAAGCTTCATGAATTATTTAGTGAAAGAAATAATGAAAATGAACTTTTGACGAATAGAGGGCTTCCACCTTACATTTTAAGAGAAGTCCTTGAGTGTAACCCTTTATCCACTTTTATACCCACTGAGTATAACGGACGAGGGGCCATCACAAGTGAAGCACTATCCATGCTCGAAACATCATCCTATCAGTCGCTGCCTTTGTCTCTTATGATGGGTATAAACGGCGCGCTTTTTCTGCAGCCATTGGCTAATTATGGCTCTGGAGAAGCCAAATCAACCGTGTTTAAGAAGTTTTTGCGGAAAAAAAATATGGGAGGGCTAATGATTACTGAACCCGATTATGGTTCGGATGCATTACGGATGCAGACAGGTTTCAGATATTCAGAAGATAGTCAATCTTACAACATACAAGGATTGAAACATTGGGCTGGTTTAACCGGATGGGCAGATTACTGGCTGATTACAGCAAGGGCATATGATAAAAAAGGTGATCTTGGAAGAGATATCGGGTTCTTTGTGCACGATAGCTCCAACGGTGGTATTGAAGTTTTGGAGTATTACAAGAACCTCGGGCTTTATATGCTGCCTTATGGACGAAATGAAATTAATATTGATGTTCCGAAAGCCTACCGTCTCGAACCGAAAACGACAGGTGTAACTATGATGTTGGATATTTTGCACAGAAGCCGCCTTCAGTTTCCCGGTATGAGTACCGGTCATTTAAAGAGAATGCTCGATGAGGCGATTAACCATTGCAGGGAGCGAATTGTTGGTGGTTCAAGCCTCTTCAATTACGATCAGGTGAAAGAGAGACTGGCTAAACTTCAATCTTATTTTACGGTCAGCTCTGCCATGAGTTATTTTACAAGTACAAACGTACCGCTAAGTCAGGATACATCAAGAATGGATGTAGCGGCTAACTCAATAAAAAGTGTGGTTACAGATTACATGCATGAAGCTTCCCAGTCTCTGATGCAACTCGTAGGTGCCAAAGGATATCGGCTCGATCATATCGCAGGCCGATCGATGGTTGATAGCCGTCCGTTTCAGATTTTTGAAGGATCCAACGATATTTTGTATCAGCAAATTTCCGAATCCATAATCAAAATGATGAGGAAATCAAAAGAGAACAATCTGTATAAATTCTTGAAAAGTTATTCACTTACAGAAAATTCAGCCGAATACTTCAAAGATGTACTCAATTTTGAGATTGACTCCAAAATGGCTCAGAGAAAAATGGTAGCCCTCGGCCGGGCCCTGGGCAGGATCGTTTCCATGGAAATGACGCTGAAACTTGGAGAGAGCGGTTTTAACAGCGACATGATCTCCAACAGTATAAAAGTTATTCGGGCCGAGATTCAATCAACAATATCTTCATTCTCCAACAACGAAGAAGCTGCCGTGATTGAAGCTTACGAAGAAGGAAGCTCTTGGCTGAAATACGTAAAAGCCTAAATTTAACTCACAAAAACAACTCGTGTTGCATGTTGTTGTCTTATCGGGAGCAGGAGTAAGTGCTGAAAGTGGTTTAGCAACATTCAGGGATTCAGGAGGTCTTTGGGAAGGTTTTAATATAGAGGATGTCGCTTCTATTGAAGGATGGTACAGAGATAAAAAAAGAGTACTTGAATTCTACAATAAACGCCGGGAACAGGCTGCTGCAGCACAACCAAATTCAGGGCACAGAGCCATTGCACAAATGGAGGAGTTTTTCAGGGTTTCTGTGGTTACTCAAAATGTGGATGATCTGCATGAGAGGGCCGGTTCAACCAACGTTATTCATCTACATGGTATGCTCAGAGAGGCACGAAGTGAAAAAGATCCGGAATACGTGGTTGATATTGGAAACCGCCCGATTGAACTTGGAGAAAAAGCACCCGACGGTTCACAGCTGCGGCCGAATGTAGTTTGGTTTGGTGAAGCGGTGCCGATGATTGAGGTGGCTGCAGAAGCCGTAATGAAAGCCGATGTTTTTATCATTGTGGGCACATCGCTTGCCGTCTACCCGGCTGCGGGACTCATTAATTATACGAAGAATGGCATTGATAAATACGTGATAGATCCATCTGTGCCTGATATGTACCTCACCGATGAATGGGAACACATCAAAAAAGGAGCCGCAACAGGACTGCCTGAATTAAATGAAAAACTTATATCAAATCTTTGATGTCAAAAAAGAAAGCCAGTGAAAAAGAAAAAGAAGCACTTGAGAAATATCTTCTGCAATTTCTGAACATTGAAAAAGTGTTCCCGTTACTGCCGGGTATCTCAAACAGCGACTCTGTGGCAGGCCTGATGGGACTGGATGTAAGCGAATTAAACGATCTTCGGTCTCTTTTTGAAGAAAATGCAAAACAGGCAGCTCTTGAACTGCTGAAAGAGGATGATGTGGTGGATTGGGTGGATCAGCTGCCCTTCAGGAATACCGATACAATTGTTGCTTTTGGAGATTCATCTACCGATGATCTGCAAGGCTGGTTCGAAATACTGAAACACCTGCTCAATATAACCGTTCCTGAGGCAGATTTTACTTTTATTAATTCCGGAGTTTCTAATAATACCACATCAGAAGCATTGCGTCGAATGAACCGTGATGTGCTTTCGTATGAGCCCGATTGGGTTATTGTAAGCCTGGGAGTATTTGACGCTCAACGACTTTCCTTCGCACCAGGACGAACATTACTTCCGCTTTCCGAAACCTGGGAAAATCTTACTACAATTGAAGATGCCGTAGGCACGGTGACTGAAAATCCTCCAATTTGGATCACCCCAGCTCCCATTATTCCCGGCCTCCTTGATGAAATGGAGTTATTTGAATTTGAATTGAATGAGAGGGACCTGGCCCAAATCCGTGAAGTGATTACTGGAAAGAAAGGTTTCATTGTAGATCCTCTTGGGAAACGTATGGGGAACCCTCCGGAAGCCTGGTATTATCTGAGTGATGGAATTAATCCATCACTTTCTGGTCATGCTAATACAGTAAAAGAGCTGCTTAGATCACTGGCTACGTCGAAGGTGCAAAACAAGGAGTAACCCGTTTAAATCAAAAGCTCGTTCTTAAAGAAATAACATTTATTGCCGGCTCTATATCCAGAGAAAGAGTATTCCCTTTAAGATTCTGATATGTAAAAATATCGGGCTGAACAAAATGAATAGTAGTGTTTTGCCCATTAATAGTATAAAGTGCTTCTGTATTCAATAGCCTGCCTGAGGTCAGATCCGGATTTCTGTCGGCAAAAATAAAGCTGTCCATTAAACCAAATCCAAAGCCTATCCATGCACCTGCACCTGCACCAAATTGCAGGCCTTTTACAATTGATCGGTTTCCAATCACTGCTGAGGCAGCACCCACGGCAGAACCAAAACCAGCCCCGTAAATCGTATCCAGTAAAATAATGTAAGAGGAGTTACTGGCTTCATTAAATACGCCATCTATAAAAGGTTCCTGCCCGGTTGGAAGGTTCACCATATCATAAACAGCCACTCCGGTCCCTCCTAATATTCCGAGTCCAACACCTATACGCAATGCCGAGTAATTTGAATCGTCATTTAAGAACATCGTAGCGGTGCCAAGTGCAGCTCCTGTTAACCCGCCATTTAAAGCATTGCTGCCAATTAACCTTGCTTTTTGAGCTTGTGTGTTTTCAGCAGTGTAAAAGGAAAGCGTGCCGCAAATAATTAGAAAGAGTAGTAATTTTCTCATAATAGCCGGAGTATAATGATAGTAGTTAAAATAGTGGGACAGGTAGTTTAATAATTAAATATTTAAATTGATTATCCCTGCAAATAGTTCCCTCCAATATATTTAAAAACCCACAGCTGAAATTGGATGTGGTTTTCCGGTTTTATTGTTTTCCTCGGGAAGTTGTTAAAAATTGATTGAGTAATCTGAATAATGTTTTCAATGATTACCCAACTTTTACCAGTACAATCCAGTGTCATGTCAACTGTAAAAGTGTGAGAGAGTCATCAGACGAATCGATCCGAGATCATCACAGACTTTTTTATAGGTTTATTATTAAAAAAACTTGTCTGATGACTTACATCGCTTATAATCTTTGACATTACAGGAGTGTATGTCCCTCAATAGATAGTTAATCACAAAGGTTTCCAGTAAGTCAATCTATGAAAGATCATGGAAACACCATGATGTATGCCAGATTAAAAGTTAAAAGGATTTTGAGAAAGATATAATGTTAAGAGCAGGTTCAATGTCATAGGAAAGTGTATTGCCGCTCAGATTGTGGTAGGTGAATAAATCAGGTTGTAAGAAATTAACTGTTAAGCTCTCGTGTTTAATGCTGTAAATTGAGTCGTTGTTAAGAAATCTTTCTGAGATGAAATCACGGTTTCTTTCAGCCAAAGCAAAGGTATCAATAAGTCCGAAGCCAAAACCGGCCCATGCTCCGGCACTTCCGCCATACTGTAATCCTTTTACGATCGATTTATTACCAATGAGCATAATAGCAGAACCGATTGCAGCTCCAACTCCGGCTCCGTAAACCGTATCAAGCAGAATGATAATAGATGTATTACTGCCGTCGTTAAAAGTGCCGCTTATAAAAAACTGTTGTCCCTGTGGAAGTGTGGCTACATCGTAAATAGCAATTCCGGTACCTGCCAGAATACCTGAGCCAAGGCCAATCCGAAGTGGGGCAAAATTATTACTGTTCTGAAGGCCCATGGTAGCTGTGCCAAGAATAGTTCCGGTTACTGCTCCATTTAAAATATTACCACCAATTAGCTCACCGGACTGAGCTGAAGATTTATGGGGTAAACCAAAATATATCAAACCTATAAATAGTGTATAGAATATTGTTTTTTTCATAAATCAGGTTATG
Source organism: Balneolaceae bacterium (assembly GCA_020832285.1). Taxonomy (GTDB): domain Bacteria; phylum Bacteroidota; class Rhodothermia; order Balneolales; family Balneolaceae; genus Rhodohalobacter. The sequence goes on along the minus strand of JAFIFB010000019.1, from coordinate 10,178 downwards.
TTAGAACGGAATGAAAATAAGAAATTTTTGTTTAAGTGGGATTGGTCAGTGATACAGGTAGTATTTTACCATTATAAAACAGATGTCCATTCAAAATAAAATCGGCAAGATATGTTCCCATCTCTTTGGGCTGTACAGGTGCTTTTATTCCGGGAAACGCTTGTTCAACCATTTCAGTTTGAACCGCACCAAGACACAGGCAGTTAACGGCAATCATTTTTCCGGAAAGTTCAGCGGCCAGGCATTCAGTTAGAATTGTTAGCGCTCCTTTTGAAGCACTGTATCCACTTAACCCCGGGAATTTGTCACTGCCTTGAAAACCGCCCATACTGCTGATATTTAAAATATGAGCTCCTTCGGAAAAGTGTGGCAGGAGATCTCGTGTAAGACGAACAGGACCCATCAAATTTACATCGAGCTGAAGTTGCCAATCTTCATCTGTTAATTCCAAAAATGGTTTATTCACAAGGATACCTGCGTTGTGAATAAGGCCATCAATATTGAGTCTATTTTTTTCCAGGTATTCAGAAATGGGCTGAACGGAGCCTGGTTGAGTGATGTCAAGGCTTAATACGGAAATCAAGCCGGGATTCGTTTGTTGAAGCTTTTTTAGTTTATTTTCAGACCGGGCAATGGCAGTAACCTTACATCCGCGATCGGCAAGTATGACAGCAGCTTCTAACCCAATACCTCGGCTGGCACCTGTAATGATAATGTGTTTTTCCATTGATGAATTATTATGGTGATTCTTTTTAATTAATCTGTAAAATTGAAAAAAATAGAAGTTTTATTGACCTACAAAGTTTCAATAAAAAAATGGAGCTTCATAAAAGGGCCTTGCCCTCCTCAAATTTCCTGGTGAATATTGCAGGTTAGATAATAAGAACAACATACATTGAAAATCATTCAAATTGTTTTTTTCTGTTTAAAGCACTTTATCTTACTGGGAATTATTTAAAACCCGATAATTAATAAGGCAAGGAATTAACCAGAGGTCAAAATGAAGAACCTTGAAACGAAACTGCCGGAAAACATCAAAACCCTGAAGCCATACGTTTCCGGTAAAACCATCGCAGAAGTGAAGGCCCTTTATCAGCCCGCACAGATTTCCAAACTGGCTTCCAATGAAAATCGGCTTGGTTTCAGCAAACTTGTGAAGGATTCCGTTTTAAAAGCACTGGATGGGATTCAGGATTATCCAGATCCCCTCGCACTTCAGTTGCGGCGAGAGCTTGCCCGAAGATATAGTGTGGGCGAAAAGGAAATCTTGCTTGGTGCAGGGTCTGAAAGTTTAATTTCTATTATTTGCCGCACTTTTTTTAAAGATCATGAAAACGCAATTACCGCCGACGCTACATTTGTAGGTTTTTTTGTGCAGGCCGGAGTGCGTGGAATAGAAGTTAAAAAAGTGCCTGTTACAAATGAGTATAAATTTGACGTGCTGAATATATTAAATACGGTGGATGAGAGTACAAAAATGGTGTACATCGCTAATCCCAACAATCCCACTGGTACTTATTTAAACCAAAAAGAGTACGAGAATCTTTTATCCGGCTTGCCGGATGATGTTCTTCTGATTGTTGATGAAGCCTATTTTGAGTATGCTCAGCCAGTCACGGATTATCCGAATGCACTTGCGAATCGGCGAGAAAATGTGATTGTACTCCGAACTTTCTCGAAAGCTTACGGACTCGCGGGTTTCAGAATCGGTTATGCTATCGCCGATGAAAATTTGATTCGAGAGATGACCAAAACCAAATTAACCTTTGAACCAGCCACCCCTGCCCAGGCAGCAGCACTGGCATCACTGCAGGATGAGGAGTTCATCAAAAGGGGTGTGGATATGGTTGAGAAAGGGAAAAAACGGTTGTATGATTTTTTTGATCTGCAGGGAGTGAAATATGTAAAGTCTGCAGCAAATTCAGTTCTGATGGTTTTAGAGAGTGATCAACAGGCGGAGGTTTTTACTCAAAATATGCTGGCGGAAGGAGTTATTTTGAGGCGCGTAAACGGTTTTGGCCTGCCACACTGTGTCCGCATCACAATCGGAACAGAGAGGGAAATGAATCATTTCGAGGAAAGCTTTTTAAAAATCAATCAACCTTTATAACAACCAGATTGAGGGGCTGATGAACTTGGTAATGAAACTTACTTAAAAATCATATATGACGTGAATTCGACATAAGTATTTGGAAAAAGAGCCTCCCTTCCTTCGTAAAGAGGGGACTTTCTGGTTGCCAAATTCATAGTATTTATATCGAACTAACGTGAAATATGATTTCAGGTCTGCTTCTCTTTTGATCGAGCATCGAAGTAAATCCCCGGTAATTCAGACTGTTCCTTTCAAATAGTGATCCCTCTCTTCTTTCGGGAATTTTTCGATGGCATATCGCAGCATTGTACGGGGCATCTTTTTGTAATGCTTCTTGAGAAAGCTGATTAGTGTCGGTTTGTCATTATTTCCGATCTCACGGAGCATCCATCCGACGGCTTTGTGAATAAAGTCATCCTGGTCATTTAACAGGTTTTCACTGATCTCAATTGTGGTGGGAAAATCACCCCGGTCGATGAAATAAAACGTAGAGAGAACAGCCACTCGCCGGTCCCAGAGATTGTCCGATTTAGCCAGATTGTGAAGTAAAGACCGGTCTTTATCAAAAAGGAAATGACCTGCGATATATTTAGCAGAAGAGTCTACCAGGTCCCAGTTATTTACATACTCAAGATGATCCATGTAAAAGTGATAGATCTTTTCCTGTAATATTGAGTCCGCTTTTTCATATTGATAAACAAGAATCAGGAGCCCGGTGAGCCGAACTTCATGTAATTCTGATTTGAGCAGTTTTTTGACTTCTTCCAGAGAGAGCTTTCTGTGTTTACGGGCAATTTTTCTCTGATCCGGAACCCGTACACCAAGGAATTTATCTCCTTCGGCATATTCACCGGGTCCCGCTTTAAAAAAACTGAGGCTGTGTTTGGCAATTCCGGGATCAGCAATTTCCCGAAGGAGTGAGATAACTGTTTCTGAAGTGTTCATGTTGATAAGGATTTGAATTAAAAAAAAGAGAGAAAATCTATATTTTACAATTATAAAAAGAGTATTTGTGGATCGTTGTTTAAAAAATGTCTCCACACTTGATAAGGTAAAGACTCTGCCTGCGCATAAAATGCAAAGCTTTTTTCTATTTTCAGGGATCTCATTGAGGTAATAGTGGACTATAAGGCTATAATATCAATTTGCCCACAACAAACTCTGAAGCATCTATCTTGTATAAATAACAATTCATTATCAGACGAAATATGGAATTAGTAGAACTGATTCAAGCCACGTTATACTATCTGCTCATCACTATTGCCGGAATTTTCGTAATTGTAAATCCGCTGACCACGGCATTTGTGTTTATGTCTTTAACAACAGATATGAGTGAACAGCAGAGGAAAGAGACCGCTCTGAAATCAACCAAAATTGCAACCGCACTCTTTTTTCTGTTTGCGCTTCTTGGTGGTGTAATCTTTCAGCTTTTTGGCATTACACTTGCGGCATTCCGCATCGCCGGAGGTATTATCTTGTTTGGAATAGCGATGGGTATGTTAACAAGCGGGGAAAAAGCGGATAAAAGTGATATGAAATCGAAGGGCGAAATGACCGATGATATTTCGGTAATACCTCTGGCTATTCCATTCATTAGCGGGCCGGGCTCCATCGCCACAGTCATGATTCTGACCAGCGAGGCTCCAACAATTTATCATACAGGCCTGGTATTTATTGCCGTTCTGATTACAACCGTTAGCTGCTACTATTCGATGGTTTATTCCAAAGTAATTGTGCGCTATCTCGGGGAATCGGGCAAGCAGATAATTACCAAACTTTTTGGATTGATTCTTGCAGTTATTGCGGTCCAGTTTGTGATCAATGGAATTGTAAATGCAATGGCTGATCACGGTATTGAATTAACGGGAGTCTGAGTTTGGTCAATCAGCCAGGATATATGATTCTGCGAGTTTCTCATAATGAGCCACCTGATTCTCCTGCCAGGCTTTATCTTCGCCCATTTCTTCAGCCATCAGCCGGGCAACTTCGGGCGCCATTTCCACACTGGCTTTGGCATCAAGCAGAAGGGCACGGGTCCGGCGTGAGAGAATATCTTCAACAGTCATTGCCATTTCGTTTCGAGTTCCCCAGACAACTTCGGCCTTCAGGTAGGGGAGGCGCTCATGCAGCGGTTCACCCAGTTCCGGTTTTTCCTTGATCAGTTTATCGATTTCAACCCGGTCTGAGCCGTAATAATGGAGTGGATCGTTCATGTCAACATTTTTAAGCCAGCCGTGAATTCTCAGGTTTTCGGTGACACACTCCTTCATGTTGAGCCCGGCAACTGTGGCAGCCTGGTCGATGGTATCTTGTCCCATTTTACGATAAGTGGTCCATTTGCCTCCGGTAATCGTTACCAGGCCCGACTCGGAAATCATCAGGGAGTGGTCACGTGAAATGGAAGCTGTATTTTTCTCGCTGCCAGCTTTTACAAGGGGGCGGAGTCCCGCAAAAACACTTCTTACATCCTTTCGTGTAGGATTACCGGTAAGGTACTGAGATGCATGCTTTAGGATAAACTCAATTTCATGTTCCAGTGCTTTCGGCTCCAGCGATGGTTTTTCTACGGGTGTATCTGTTGTCCCGACAACTAATTTTCCATTCCAGGGTACCGCAAAAAGCACTCTTCCGTCATCCGTATGGGGAACCATAATCGCAGATTCACCCGGAGAAAACTCTTTGTCGATAACAATATGAATACCCTGGCTCGGAGAAATTATCGGTTTGGCATCGGGTTTGTCCATCTTGAGGATATTGTCGGTAAATACTCCGGTAGCGTTGATTACCACGCGTGCATTTATCTCAAGCTTTTCTCCATTCAACTGGTTTTGTACGGTAACGCCGTCCACCATATCGTTCGACTTTTTCAGCCCGGTCACTTTCATGTAGTTGATTAGAGTGGCGCCGTGGTCGGCTGCGGTCTGAACCAGATTGATGGCCAGCCGGGAGTCATCGAACTGTCCGTCAAAATAGATCACACCACCACGTAATCCTTTCTGCTCAAGTGTGGGAAGTCGTTCAATGGTTTTTTTCAGGGAGAGATTCTTTGACGGCCCCAATCCCAGTTTGCCCGCGAGCATGTCGTAGACTTTCATTCCAACGCCATAAAAAGGCCCTTCCCACCAATCGTAATTGGGAACGATGAACGATTGGTTGCGAACAAGGTGTGGAGCGTTCTGAATCAGAAGTCCGCGTTCACGAAGAGCCTCTAAAACAAGTGAAACATTGCCCTGCTGAAGATACCGGACACCGCCATGAACCAGTTTGGTGGAGCGGCTGGATGTTCCTTTCGAAAAGTCGTGCTGTTCAAGCAGGAGTGTGCTGTATCCGCGTGTTGCGGCATCTACTGCGGCTCCAAGCCCAGTTGCGCCTCCTCCAATGATGATTATATCGAAATAGCCGGTTTTTGCTTTTACCAGCTTCAGCATTTCAGCTCTGTTTAGAATCATAAATCGTTTCTTTTTGATAAAATATGCCTGTTTTTATTTAAAAAAAGTTTGACCCTGATAATTTGTACATAATGATAGGTCAACGGATTCTGCAGATGTACTGAAAACTATTTTTCAGACCAGGCTTTGGCGGCTTTGAGCGCCCTGTTCCATCCGGAGATCAATTCATCTGCTTTTTCCACGGCCATTTCGGAATCAAACTGACGGTCTACCTGCCACTGTTCTTTAATTTCATCGGCATCTTCCCAGTAGCCAACAGCGAGGCCTGCCAGGTAGGCAGCTCCCAAAGCGGTTGTCTCAAGGATTTTTGGCCTTACGACCGGAGCCTGTAATACATCGGCCTGAAACTGCATCAGCAAGTTATTTGCTGTAGCACCTCCGTCAACACGTAATTCGCGGATTTCAATCCCGGAGTCGGCTTCCATCGATTTTAGCACATCCAGTGCCTGATAGGCGATGCCTTCAAGTGCTGCGCGTGCGATGTGGCCGGAGTTGGTGCCTCGTGTAAGGCCCACGATCGTTCCCCTTGCATGCTGATTCCAGTGAGGAGCCCCAAGCCCTGCAAAGGCTGGCACCAGGTAAACGCCATCGTTGTCATCCACAGAGGCGGCAAGCTTTTCGATGTCGGCTGATTTACGGATCAGGCCGAGCTCATCCCGAAGCCACTGCACCACTGCTCCGGCAATAAAAATGCTTCCTTCGAGTGCATATTCCACTTTCCCGTCAACTTCCCAGGCGATGGTGGTAAGCAGGTTATTTTTGGATTTGATCGGTTTCTCTCCGGTGTTCATCACCATGAAACAGCCGGTGCCATAGGTGTTCTTTACCATGCCCGATTCGATGCAGCGCTGACCAAAGAGTGCGGCCTGCTGATCTCCCGCAATTCCGGCAATGGGTACTTCGGAGGCAAAAATGGTGGTTTTGGTTTTTCCATATACCTCGCTCGAAGGCTTTACCTCAGGCAGTAAGCTTTCCGGGATGTCCAGAATTTCGAGTAACTCACGGTCCCAATCTAAGTCGTGAATATTATAGATCATGGTACGGGAGGCGTTCGTCACATCGGTAATATGATGATTGCCTCGGGTAAAATTCCAGACCAGCCAAGTATCCATTGTACCGAAAGCGAGTTCTCCGTTTTCAGCCCGTTCCCTGACACCATCTACATTATCCAGAATCCATTTGATTTTGGTTCCGGAGAAATAAGAGTCTAAAATAAGTCCGGTTTTATCCTGAAATTTTTCGGTCAGTCCTTCTTTTTTAAGCTGATCGCAGTAATCGGAAGTTCTCCGGTCCTGCCAGACGATGGCGTTATACACCGGCTTGCCTGTTTTTCGGTCCCAGATCAGCGTGGTTTCGCGCTGGTTAGTGATGCCGATACCTGCTATGTTGGTTCCGTTCAGACCGGCACTGGTGATCGCCTCGGCGGCTACCCCGGCTTGTGTGGACCAGATTTCATTACCGTCGTGTTCTACCCAGCCCGCTTTGGGATAAATCTGTTTAAACTCTTTTTGCGCGGTGGAGATAATTTCTCCTTTTTTATCGAAAACAATTGCGCGGGAACTGGTTGTGCCCTGATCCAGGGCCAAAATATACTGCTTTGCCATGTTGGTAGCCTCCTTGGTTGCTGGTTAGCTCATGTATAATTTTACAGACAAGTAATTTGAAAAACCGCTTCCACAAAATCAAATGAACAATTACAATTTGAAAGATTTGGTTTTCATTATGCTTGTATTAGTCTGCTTTATTCAAAAATAATAATGGATTGGTTTTATCGCTCTGTTCAAGATCAAGATACATCAAACAAAGATTATAATTTTATTCTTCGAATTGTCATTTACTTTCCTCTTCATTAAGTGATGATACAGCAGTAGAACAAGTTTGCTTTATTCGTCTGCCCTGTGAAGCTTTCCTTGCCCTCGAAGTTTCAATGTAGTCGAAACCTGTCAGCACCCGCTGCCCCGGGATCTCTTATGGGGGATCTTACAGCGCTGGCTTTTGTGAGATAATCGCCCTGTGTTCACCTTTTTCTAATGTAAATACTGTTAAGGTCTTTTTGTTGGCTTAACGCTATGAGTTAGTTTTGATTAAAAAGGTTTATTGATATAGATTAAGCTGTAATCAATTAAAGGCCAATAAATTGAATACCATATCAGGTTCCTTGAAGATTGAAATCAACAAGCCGTTTAAATGAAAATAAAATCAACATGAAGCATACAGAGACTTCTTTCCTGCGCACTTTCTTCATCGTTTGTTTCAGCCGAATCAGCAGTTATGCCGGAAACAGATCCCTAATTCAGCAAAACGTTTTTATACCGTTTGCTTCGGTATTTCTTCTTCTGTTTTTATGTGCATTTCAATCTCTGGAGGAAGGCGATTCTGAGAGGCCGAATATTGTCTTTGCTTTTGCAGATGACTGGGGAGTTCATGCAAGTATTTATGAAACGGCCGGAATTCAAACACCAAACTTTGATCGGGTAGCTGAAGCGGGGGTGAGGTTTGACAGGGCTTTTATGGATGCTCCAAGCTGTACTCCTGCAAGAGGAGCCGTCCTAACAGGTCAGCACATTTGGAGGCTTGGCCCCGGTGCAAATCTTCACAGTGAATTACCAGCTGATATCCCCGTTTATCCGGACCTGCTTGAAGAGTCTGGTTATTATGTTGGATACACCAGGAAGGGATGGAGTCCCGGTAATGCAGAAGCGGGGGGACGTTATCGTAATCCCGCAGGGCCAAGGTTTGATGATTTTGAGAGTTTTCTGGAAAACAGGCCGGTAGATCAGCCTTTCTCTTTTTGGTTTGGCAGCCAGGATCCCCATCGAACTGTTCGTCCGGGAGAGCTCCATCAGGAGAAAGGAATTGATCCCGGCGATGTAGAGGTGCCCGCAAAATATCCTGATGTTCCCGAGGTGAGGGAAGATATCGCTGAATATTATGCCCAGGTACAGCGCTTCGACAGAGAACTGGGCGAGCTGATAGAAAAACTGGAAGAGATTGGAGAACTGGAAAACACCATGTTCGTTATTGGCAGTGATCACGGCTGGCCATTTCCGAGGGGCAAGTCTAATTTATACGATGACGGAACCCATGTGCCTCTTGCGATCTGGTGGCCGAAAAGAATGGATGAAATGGGGACAGGTGGACGCATTATCAATGATTTTGTTCTGAAAAGTGATCTTGCACCGACATTTCTCGAGGCAGCTGGTCTAAAACCTCCACTTGAAATGACCGGGCGAAGCCTGATGCCAATTCTGGATTCTGACCGTGAGGGCCGGGTTCAGGGCTACCGCACCTATCTGTTACTGGCAAAGGAACGTCACCACGGATTGGCCCGTGAGGGTGGGAAAGGGTATCCGAGCAGAGCGATCCGGACGGAGGATTTCCTGCTGATTCGTAATTTTGAACCCGACAGGTGGCCGCTTGGAGCCCCCTATATCAGTTCAAGCCAGGGTATTTTTTCCGATTCTGATGACGGACTGACCCGGCAATATCTGATTGAGTATGCAAATGACCCTGATGTTAAACCCTATTTTCTGCGAATTTTTGATAAACGTCCTGAACTGGAACTCTACGACCTGAGGAATGATCCGGATCAGTTAAACAATGTTGCCGGAGAATCCGAATATCGAATCGTGAAAGATCAGCTATTGAACCTTCTGGAATCGGAACTCCGGGCGCTTGAGGACCCGCGTATTTTTGGAGACGGCGATAAATTCGACGAGTATCCCTATCATGTCGGCTACGGTAAAGAGCAGGTTGATCCGCCGCCACAATTGCGGGAAGCATTGGGGCTTGACTGATCAGTTCAGGCTTTGCAAAGCCCATTTGGATTTAATTTTCAATAGTCAAACTAATGGGCCCGGGTTGTTCGATACCAAAATGTTCGATTGTTAATTCATTACTTGAAATTTTTTTAAATAGAACAGCAATTCTCCGGTCGGTTCTAAGCATCGCTTCAAGCACAAGATTCCGGTTACGGTCGGAAAAATGAGGTAAGCCGGAGAGCAGCAGGCCTGTTACCACAGGGGATTGAATGTCAGACAGTCCGCTGATCGCTCCCATGTGCAGATGATCATCGAGGTCTGGGTCTAAATACGATTGCAGTTCAGGAATGCTTTTTTCAGGGCTGTCCATTGCAAGTATCCGCAGGGCATCATAACGCCATGGATTGGGAACTTCAGGATTTGCGGCTATTTGATAGGATTTCTCTATAGCATACTTCCATCGTTCACTCAAAATGTGATCGGCCTGTAGAATATCATGAATTCGGGATTTAGGCCAAATGCCTTGCCGGCTGATTCCGTTCACAATCCCTCCACCCAAAACAACCGTCTGCCAGTTAAGGAGTTTCTCTCCCGGTTTGGGAAGAGAAATTTCCAGGATTTCCAGAAGTTCGGAATCTGTATTTCGTTCTCCCGCTGCTACCGTAACACGAAATATCCAGGGAATTCGCTTTGTTTCTTCTCTCGTTTCGGATTCCAGATCCCGAATCAATTCTGTTAAACTGAAGTTCCAGCGAGAAACCTCCTAAAATTCTTTCTAAGACATTTTTAAATATAGATTTACGGGATATCATTGTCTTTTATTTGTACCCATGTAAATGTATTTACTTTGTTTGTTATTGTGTGCTTTTGGTGTAT
>JAFIFB010000010.1 GCA_020832285.1 Balneolaceae bacterium | reverse complement strand
CGTTTCTTTTGTGTGAATATCCGATTACATTCCAATGGTCACGGTAAAAAACGAGAAGATAAGGATCAATTTTTCGTTCGGTCACTTTTTTATCTTGTTTGCTCCGGTAAGAAAATTCCATGGATTTTTTTTGTGAGATTGCACTGCTAACGAGGTACCAATTGCCGCCCTCTTTTTTTTCATGCCCAAAATGAAGAAATGGGTCAACGACGGTTCGATTATCGAGTGACTTCATAAAAATTTTCATGTTATCCGGGACTACATTTTTGATTTTTACCTCAACACCTTTGGCATCATCTATAAGCATTTTGTCGACCTGTGATTTTACAAAATTAAGCCCGACCATTATAGTGGCCAACTCTCTCGAAGTGAACATCAGCGGTGGGATTTTATATCCATCCATGATTCCATATCCGCTGTACTCATCCCAGGTAACCGGCACATTTATTTCGGATAGTACATTAAAGTCCCGGAAAATGGTTCGTCTGCTTACACCGAATGTTTCGGCAAGCTCTTTAACTGTGAGTTTCTTATTAGATTCCTGAAGCATCAGGATCAGTTTCATACGGCGCTCAGAACTTTTTAATCGTGACATACTTTTCTTGATAGAATTATGGAAAGTTGAATCATAAAAGGTAAATAAAACTCATTCATTCGTAAAAAGGATAGGGCTTTTTTCTTTTGAATAAAATTTGAATGAGCATGACCCAATCGCTGTACAGGTGATGAAAATAACATCAGTATTATTTCTCGAACGGTCTTTTTTAGGGTTAATTTACAATGGAATTAATTATAAACCTGGTAACGTGATTGTGTATTCTGATTTGAAACTTGGCTCCTAAAAAAGAATGCAGTGCTTGTGAAAAAAACAGTCATTTTCCCTTGGAATATTTTTCAGTTTCGTGGATATATTACAATTTACCGCTCAATCAATAACAGGCCTTTACCTTCATAGAAGGGTTCGTCTTGACCAAAATTAAATTCAAAAAGTGTGCAGTTCAGTTTTTTTCGGGAACGCAGGATCTCTTCTTCAGCGTCTTCTGCGCCTTTCCACATTAGGATTGTTTTCCATGGTTTATTACCGAGAAGCTTTAGCAGGTCTGGTATTTTAAAGGCGTGTTTGGTGGCGATTCCTGTTCCTTTTTCCAGGTCAACAAGAGAAATGCTTTTGGTAAGTGTGGAGGTGTTTTTTAGCTGAAGTGAATCGATTATGTCATCAACGGCTCTCATTTTTTTTCTCACATTATCATTGAGTTGCCATTCAGTATTTCTGTTGCAAATAGCGAGCGGGATGCCTGGGATCCCGGCACCGGTGCCTGAATCGATCCACTTGCTGTGTCTTTTAATCAGATCCATTGACAGCGGCAGGAGGGAGTGGACGATGTGCTCACGAACTGTTTCACGTGAAACATTCCGGCTAACAAGATTAATTTTCTGGTTCCAATCTAAGAGCAGGTCTATGTATAGATCCAAATATTTTTCGTTTTCTGTATATAGTTTTCTTGATTTGATCAGGATTTCAGTGCCAATGGTGGTTTTCTTAATGCCATGTTTCACGTGAAACACCTATCCTTTTAAATAAACCATCAGCACCGCAACGTCACTTGGTGAGACACCACTGATCCGTGATGCTTGTCCGATGGTTTCAGGTTTAATTTTAGAGAGTTTACTTTTGCCTTCAGATGAAAGACTTTTGATTTTCTCGTAATCAATTCTTTCTGGAATTTCCGTGTTTTCTTGACGGTTCATTTCTTCCACCATTTCAAATTCTCTTTTTATATAGCCATCATATTTGATCTGTATTTCAACCTGTTCCAGAACGTAACGGTTATTAGTAATCTCTTCAGTTTTTTGTTTTAATTCATCATCGGCTTCTAACAAATCAGTAAGGCCGACTTCAGGGCGGGGAATGAGTGTTTTTGCTTTAACAGGTTGTAATAGTGCAGTTGTACCTTTTTCAAATAGCATTGGATCCATTTTTTCAGGGCGTACTGTGAAATCACTGATCAGGTCATATAGCAGGTCAATCTCTTTCTTTTTGGTTATAAAACGGTCATACCGTTCTTCTTGGACTAAGCCTATTCGTCTGCCAAGCTCGGTAAGACGAAGGTCGGCATTATCCTGTCGAAGTAGAATCCTGTGTTCAGCTCGAGAAGTAAACATGCGGTAAGGTTCTTCTGTGCCTTTGTTGATCAGGTCGTCGATCAGAACTCCGATATACGCTTCGGATCGTTTCAGTACAAATGGATCTTTATCCTGTGTAAATAGAGCTGAATTAATTCCTGCCATCAGTCCCTGGCACGCTGCTTCTTCATAACCGGTGGTTCCGTTTATCTGGCCGGCAAAAAAAAGTCCATTTACATGTTTCGTTTCCAGGCTTCTTTTAACCTGGTAGGGTGGGAAATAGTCATACTCAATGGCATAACCGGGTCGAAGCATCACAGCTTTTTCAAATCCGGGTATGGTTCGTAGTGCATGATATTGGACATCTTCAGGAAGTGATGTGGAGAAACCGTTCAAATACATTTCGTATGTATTCCATCCTTCCGGTTCAAGAAACAATTGATGCCGGTCTTTATCAGAAAACCGATTAATTTTATCTTCAATGCTTGGACAGTAACGCGGACCAACAGATTTTATTCGTCCATTGAACATCGGGCTACGGTCAAATCCGGTTCGAAGCATATTGTGTACAACGTCATTGGTGTAACCGATCCAACATGTGAGTTGTTCATCAATGCCGGGAAGTTCGTCAGTCATAAATGAAAACGGACTGGGATCTTCATCACCATATTGAATTTCAAGTTTGGAGTAGTCAATAGAGCGACCATCAATTCTGGGTGGGGTACCTGTTTTGAGGCGGCCTACCTCAAACCCTAACTTTTCAAGGGAACCTGAAATTCCTACAGATGCTCTTTCACCGGAACGACCACCGCCGTACTGGCACTCCCCGATATGGATAATTCCATTTAAAAAAGTTCCACTTGTAAGAACAACAGATTTGGATTGGAAAGTTTGTCCGGTTTGGGTAACAACCCCGGTTACGGTTTTGCCATCATCACCCGTTAAGATATCTACCACATTATCCTGACGGAAGTGGAGGTTAGGGATGCTTTCAAGTTGTTCCCTCATGAGCTGTGCATAGAGCATTCGGTCACTCTGACATCGGGGACTCCACATGGCCGGACCCTTGCTGAGATTAAGCATCCGGAATTGCACTCCGCTCTGGTCGCTTACAATGCCGCTAAGTCCTCCAAGTGCATCTATTTCCCGTACAAGTTGTCCTTTTGCCACACCGCCCATAGCCGGATTACAGGACATTTTGGCAACGGCATCAAGGTTCATGGTAATGAGAAGCGTTTTGGCTCCTATTCTTGCTGCCGCACCAGCGGCTTCACTGCCTGCGTGCCCTGCACCTACCACGATAACATCGTATACGGGGTATAAACTATCCATAAATATTTGTTAATGTTATTTTTATTGCTCTATATAAATTACTATAGATTAAATATGTAAAATAAGGCAGATTCTTAAGAATTAACAGTTTTAGTAGTAACGAGCAGATCTGTATTATGACGTGCGTCGGCAGATTTTAAATATTATATGATATCTCATTTATTTACAATGACTTGATTTGATCAATGTGACATTAAATAATGAATAGTAATGTGCTATCTATAACTGAAATGAAAGACAATAATATTGTGTGTGTAAGAGTAATCAGAAGCTGTTATTCCATGGCAGACTTAATATTGAATAAATAAAACTGATAATGATTCGAATTGAGTTTTATTATTTGAGGAAAAATCATTGTTCAATATGATCGTATAAATTCTGTAGTTTTGGCGAAGATTTTCATGCGATTTGCTGTATATAATAGGGTCCTGAAAGGAATCTTTTTATGATGGGTATTTTCTAAACACGGATTTGATACTTATTCATTGAGATAAATAAAAGTTGGATTCAAACATGAAAATCATGTTACGAATCGAAATATTAATTGGATTTAAGGCAGAATGTGGTTTAAAAAGAAAAAAGAAAAGGAGAAGAAAAAGGAATATTTCACGGAGGTGTGGATAAAAGAGTGGCTCGAAGCGATTGAAAGCAGCGATGATTATAAGAGAAAGGGTAAAAACTGGAATGCACCTATTTTACTCAAACTTGACCCCGTCCCGGAACTTCTTAAACGAAAAGGGACGATTGGTTTTTTTCTGAATTTAAAATATGGAGAGTGCACCGAACTAAGATTTGCCCAAAATAGTGATCCTGATAAGTGTGATGTGATTTTGACTGCAGATGAGAAGACCTGGCTTCGGTTGATTGAGGAGAAAAAAGATCCAACAATAATGATAATGAAAGGAGAGTTAAAACTGGAAAAAGGAAGCCTGGTATTGCTTTCAATACAGCGAAAAGCAGCAAAAGCCCTATTGGAAACTGCACCAGTATATGAAAAACAGTCCGCTGATATAAAAACGATGCATCCTCAAAGTTCAGCACCGGTAAGTAATAGGCATAAATATTTTAAAACAACAAGAAAAGGACTCAATTTTGATAGTTTTCCAATGCAGCTTTTTCAGAAAGCGAAAAAGTTTGGGATCTGGAATCCTGCCGATATTGATTTTTCAAAAGACAGAGAACAGTGGAAAGGTCTGACCGAAGATGAAAAAAATATCCTGATGCACCTTAGCTCACTGTTTATGGCAGGAGAGGAAGCCGTAACCCTCGATCTTCTACCGCTTATCCAGACAATCTCGAAAGAAGGACGGATTGAAGAAGAAATTTTTTTAACGTCATTTCTCTGGGAAGAGGCAAAACATACCGAGTTTTTTGCACGATTTGTGAGTGAGGTTATGAATGGCAGAACTAATCTTGAAAGATATCATGGCACATTTTACAGGGAGCTTTTTTATAACAAACTGCCATCGGACCTTAACAGGCTCTGCACCGATACATCCCCGCTGGCTCAACTGAAAGCAGCGGGTACCTACAACATCATCGTGGAAGGAACATTGGCCGAAACCGGTTATGAGGCGTACTATAAAATGTTGGCTGAAAACGATCTGATGCCCGGCTTGAGAGAAGGAATTATCAAACTAAAGCAGGACGAATCGCGACATATAGCATATGGTCTATATTTAATCAGTCGAATTCTGAAAGAAAACCCTGATCTTAGAATAAGTTTTGAAAATCATCTCGAAGATCTGCTGAATGATGCTACAAACATCATTCATGAAATTTTTGAACCATATAATGAAGTGCCTTTCGGGTTGGAAAAAGAATGGTTCCTTGATTATGCAATCCGTCAGTTTCAAAATCGGATGCATAAACTTGGCTTGTAATATTGGGTAAAAAAAGTTGTGTACTATTTAAAAGTAAAATTGTCCATTATTTAGTGTACGCAAAAACGAATTGTTGAAGCAGATATGATTCGCATGTTAACCGGATTTAAAAATAAGCTGAAAGTCAGCAGTCTCTGCGGAATTGTATTTTTTTCTGCCGGAATACTATTTCCAGTATTTTCTCAAACGGTACCGGTTTTGTTTGAAATTGAAGATTCTGACTTGTCAGGGATAAGAGCAAAAAGTCCCGCAGAATTAGAATCTGCATTGGTTACCTTTGATGAAAACACACTTGACCTGATAAGGAAAAGGGAGATTGAACACGTTCAAATAATAGACCATAACGAAAACCGGTATGATGTGGAAATCAGACGGGTGATACATCACGATGAAATAAACTGGTCGGTAACCGGGCATATCGGCGGAAACTGGAAAAACCGGTTTACTCTATCATATTCAGGCAATCAGATTCTTTCGGGAATGAATATTGTTTCCGAACACAATTTTTATCAGATCAAATATGAAGAAACTTCGGGAGGTCACATCATGCTGAAAGTAGATCCTCATCAATTGGATGAGTTGAATTGCGGTGCTGATCATGATGAAATGTATGGCGGAATGATCATGGAAAAAGTGAGGTATAAACTTCCGGAAATTGAGTATGAAGGCCCAGCGACAGTTGACGTAATGATTATTTACACACCTCAGGCAGAACAGTGGGCAAACCTGAATGATGGGGGAATTGACAATGTGATCAATGAATCAATGGCTATTGCACAGATTTCAGCAGATAATTCCGGATTAAACCTGGAGTTCCGTCTGGTTCACCGTGAACGGGTTGAATATAACGAGGATGGTAATTCGGTTGTAGATCTGCGAAGGTTAACAGCATCTTCTGAATACAATCCCTGGGGAAGTGATTATTCCGATTACCTTCAGGAAATTCATAATATGCGGTATCAATATGGAGCTGATCTTGTGGCCATGTTCACTTATACAAATGATGTAGGCGGCCTTGCATGGTTGCTGAATAGCACAAATGGCAGGCCTGAACTTGGATTTTCAGTAACCCGCGTGCAACAGGCAAGCTGGACATCCACTCACGCCCATGAAATGGGACACAATTTTGGAAATGACCACAGTCGGAATCAACAAATAAATGCTGCGGGAGTGAGCGGGGGGTTATTTGAATATTC
Organism: Balneolaceae bacterium; assembly: GCA_020832285.1. Classification (GTDB taxonomy): domain Bacteria; phylum Bacteroidota; class Rhodothermia; order Balneolales; family Balneolaceae; genus Rhodohalobacter. The sequence goes on along the minus strand of JAFIFB010000010.1, from coordinate 104,175 downwards.
AACAGGCTGGAGATGGACAGGCCAGGATGGAGTTGGTTACACCTCTGTAATGACCTATCGGGAAGGAAATCAGGCGGTGGACATATTTTCTAACCCCGAAATTTTATACCAGGGGACCCCTACAGGTTCATACAGCGGCCAATATGCACCATCGGATAACGCCAGAAGCATGAGAGAAATCAAGCACGTAATTGCAGGTTACAAAGAAAGAATGATTGATGTGAATGCTCCGGAAGTGGTTACAGCTGATGTACAGGAGATTGCTTTTACAACAGCAAAAACAGGTGGAATTGTGACAGATGATGGAGGAAGGTTTGTGGAAAGTCGCGGTGTTTGTTACAATGAATTTTCTATGCCAGGTTTTTCAGATACATGCATTTCAGGGGGGAGCGGAACTGGTGAATTTACTATGGAAATGACCGAACTTGCTGAAAATACTCGTTATTTTGTTCGGGCTTATGCGACCAATTCGATAGGAACCACTTTTGGCGATGAAAAATCATTTATCACGTTAAGCAGAAGTGCACCGGTTGTAAGTACACTGCCGGTTCTGCAAACAGGAGTATCATCGGCGATAGCTGCTGGTGAAATTACAGATGATGGCGGCGGTGAGGTAACGGGTACAGGAGTGTGCTGGAGTGAACAGCCTGGTCCGGGTCTGAACGATACCTGCAAAAGTGCAAATGTTGAAGCCGGCATTTTTGAGGTTGAGGTTACCGGACTGAATCACAGTACAAGTTATTTTATACGTGCGTATGCCATGAATGAAACCGGTACAGCATTTGGTGACGATCAGGAATTTACAACGGAAACACTACATCCGCCGGAATTGCTTGCTGTTACAGAAGTTAATGCTGTATCCTTTAAAGCAAACTGGCAGGAAGTGCCAGAAGCCGATGGATATCGGCTGGATGTATCACGCAATGAAGATTTCAGTACCTATTTGAGCGGTTATGAAAACAGGAACGTGGCCGATGGCACAAGCGCAACAATTACCGGGTTAAGCCCGGGTCAGGAATATTATTACAGGCTGCGATCGGAGATTGAAACTGGTAAAAGTGACAATTCAGATGATGGATATGTACAAACATTGAATGTTAGTGCCGGGGGATCAAGCGTTAAAAACGATCCGGAACGGGTTCTGGCTACCGGTATCCAGGAAAGTGAAGTAGTTGTGGTTGTTAGGGACCGTGATGGTGAAGTTATGGAAGGTATCGGCGTACGAATCGAACCCGATGGGGGATCATCGGAAATCATAGCAATACAAGAAGTAAGCAACGAGGCTGGAGAAGCACTATTTTCAGTAACCAACGAAGTGGAAGAAACCATCCACTACACTGTATTCGCAGCTGAACTTCAACTCCAGGAACAGTTCAGAATTGAATTTCTGTTCTCGGAAGGAGAGTTGCTACTCGGCAACAATTTCCCGAACCCTTTTCAGAACCAAACTCATATTCCTGTGGTGCTTCCTGAAAGGACAAGAATTCGAATCGATATATATAACTCAACAGGTGCAAGAGTGCAAACCATAAGAGACGAGGAATTGAACACGGGTTATTATGAAATTCCATTTGATGCTGCAGCTCTATCATCAGGAGTCTATTTTTACCGTCTCATCACCAATAGAGAAATTTTAACAGAGAAAATGCTTCTGGTTCGATGATACACAAAAAGATAAATTCACCAGTCCCACCTTAAAATAAAAGCCTGATTCCCGCCTGCACATTTCTTCCGGCACCGGGCATTGCATTTACGCTGAGATGATCGGTGTAAAATCTATTCAGAATATTTTCGATGCCCAGGCGCAGAGTGATGTTGCGGTGGGGCTGAACACTTGTAAAAACATCCAAAAGCGTGTAGCCGCCGGTGGATGTTTCGAGGCTGTTTTGTTCAGCTATGCGATTTTGAGAAGCCGCCCATCTCAGCCGTGATTCTAAGGATATCAGTTCAGATTCTCTTTGCAGAAAAAGTGAACCTTTCAGAGGGGGAATCATAGGCAGGGGTTCATCTGCCTGGTAGTGATGGCCCCGGACATACGATGCAGATAAACCACCCATCCATTTCGGGTTGAAACGATAGTTTATGTCAGCCTCAAAGCCGGTTAGTATCGCGCTTCCCATATTTTCAAATCGTTTGAAAAGGCCTTCGATTCGGTTTCCTGCAATGTAGCGGTCCATCCGGTTTACCCACACACTCGTGCTGCCATTCAGACGGGAGTGGTCATTACCGATGTTTAAAAACAGTTCGGCCTGACTGCTGCGTTCGGTATTGAGGGCTGGATTGCCATAGTAAAAGAAGCCATCCAGTGGCTGATAAATGTAGTAGCCATAGCGTTCCATGTGGTCGGGAAGTCGTTGCCCGTCGGAAACCCTGAAGCCTGCCTGAAATTGTTCAGAAATTACCTTTTCAGCACTAAGGCCAACCAGGTAGCCCAAAGTAAAAGGTTCCAGATCATCCAGCCCGGGATATTCGGCACGGTATGTTGCGATGGCACTTTTCTCGCGAATGCGGTTGGAGCCCGCTTCAGCCTGACCGTTAACTCCGAGAATCCATCCGTTGTTGGTAAAATAGCGGTAGGAACCGCCAACAGAAATATTCCGCTGCGAAACATCTCCCAGGTTCACCAGGTACATTTCACTCACACCAGGATTTACAGGCTCCATTGCCATATCGGCAAAAGCATCCACCGACCAGGCGTCCAGTTTGAAGTTTATGAGATGGCTGCCCGAAGAAGCATTCAGTAAACTTGTGATTCCAGCGGTTTGGGTTTCTCCATACATTGGCATAAACATATCGGGCATCACCTCACGAACGGTTACATCTCGGTCATAATCATCCATCCAGTGTTCCACCCGATTGATGTAAAGATTCGTAGTAATAGAATGGATACGCTGTGAAGCGCGATTCCAGGTATGTTCAAGTCCTGCGATATGAGCATCGGCCCGGCGGGTGTCCATCAACAGTTTCGGATAACCGATTTTGCCGGCAAAATCACCAATATATCGCAGCGAAAATTCGTGAAGTTCATTCGGTTTGAAAAGGAAGGATGTGAACAGATTTCCTTTTTTAAGGCCGGAACCTTGAATTCGGGAATGGTTCCCTGCCATCAGGTCACCCGCATGGCGGTAGGTTCCAGATAATCGAACTGCCCAGCGCTCATCACCGTATGAGAGAGCAGATTGTACCAAATGTTGATGGCTAACGGAGTGATAACCACTCTCGGCACTGCCAGAAAACCCACTGTTGAGAATGGGTCTTGCCATGGCAAAATTCACGGTACCTCCCGGTGCAGTTGAGGCTATCGGGTGAGCTTCCTGTCCCCGGGTGATCTGGATCGATTGCAGGTTATCTGCCTCAACATAAGCGGTGACAGGATCCATACCATCCACACAAGCCGGGGTCATGCGCATGCCGTCAATCATCACATTTACGCGCCCGTCACGCAGTCCACGAATCACCGGGTCTTTGGCAAAATTAGCGCGGCTTACCATGTCGAGCCCGGAAATGGAAGCCATGTGATCTTCAACAGGCCGTGTTTTGGCACTGCTGTAAATCCCCGACCAGGCTTGTGTAAAACGGCCGGCAGATACGATCAGTTCATTACTTCCGATTCTGACGGGCTGTAAAAGAATAACCTGATCTGTTTCAGTACTATCTTTGAAAATTTTTGTTCTAAGCTGTGTGTATGCAACGTGGGAAATAATGAGTGTTGCTTCATCAGCTGGAAATGCTAAAGAAAATTCTCCGTTATCATCGCTGACAGTACCATTCCCTATACCTTCAAAATAAAGGTGTGCACCCTGAACTGGTTCATCGGAAACCGCATCGATAAGAATGCCTGAGAATGTTGATTCATTCTGGAAGCAAAAAGCAGGAATATTCAACAGAAAAATCAACAGTGTTATAACAGATGTAATGGCGAAATGATCTCTCATGATTCACTCCTTACTAAAGTCAGTTAAAAATTTAGTTCAAAAATATGTTCACCGAGATCTTCTTCATCGAGAGTGATTCTGATTCTCAGTTCCCAGTCACCAGTCATGTTGAAATTAACCTGGCCACTATAAAATCCGTTACCTTCATGTATGGGATTCACGTTGTTACCGGAGCCGTGATCCATCGATGGCATCCATGGTTCAAAATCAAAATTTGCATTAAGGACCGGGGGAAAATTCATCATCGACTCTCGTTTATGCAGTGCAATTTTAAGGTCGTTTAGTCCTGTCTCGGGATCGGCCGGTTCAATCCATGTGAGTACATATCGCTCTTCATTCTCCGAAATAAATGTTTTTACCCGTTTAGAATCTTCAACCTCAATCTCAATCACGCCGGAGAATTCAAAACCGGAATGATCTTCGTCGTGAACAGTGATTTGAAGTTCCCATGATCCCATCATTCCGGAGGGCATGGTGAAAATGGCCCACGCTTTATAAAGATCGTGTGTATCGTCTCTGTGATGATCCGGTTCATCAAATGGTGAAGCATGGGAATGCCCTTCCATGTGCATCATGGGGGTGAGGTAAATATGCGGGCGGTCGAGGCGGACGCCGTCTTCGTGGACTTCAAAATAGAGTTGATTAAAACCTGTCGATGGAGGTCGTTCAGCCCAGGCTTCTACTGTGAATCCGTTGTCGGTGAACTCCCCGAGTTTGTAAAGATCGGGTTCATTTACAAGGTCGTTGTCGTTTACTTCGCTGCAGGAAACAGCGAATAGAATCGTAAAAAGAATGGTTGTATATAATATGAAAAGTTTCATGGTGTAAGCTTAGTTTTGGCAGCAGGTGGAGTCGCATGTGAAATCCACCCGATTTAAAAGTAATTCCGCTATGATTCATTGTGCCTTTATGGTACAGTTACCCCAGCGGTTTGAATAGATTGATCGGGCCTGCCTTGGAAAAGGCATAATCTGAATTTCTTCAGAAAATCCTGGCTGTCTATAGGGCAGAAAGGTTCAGCTTACACGGGGAGGTGGAGTGTGGACAGTAGTAGTGGTGCTGGCTTTGAGGCTGGAATAATCTGGCCAGGAATTTTTTTCCGGGTAGATATTTAAATTGACAGATTGTCCAAGAAATACATAGCCGGGATAATAATCCACATGTCCGGTTTGCCTTTCATCCTGGGTTTCCCGGTTCTCTTCGATTTGATTTGTAAGATAACAGATTCCGTCACAGTCCGATTCAGGAACATTTCTGTTTTCACAGAAAAGTTCAATAATGCTCTCCTTAAAAAAGTGATACTCCAGCAGCGGCACAACAGGCTGGATTGCACCCACAAGGAAAGCAAAAAGCAATATGACAGATTTTAGTTCTTTCATTAATTAATAATAAGACAAAAGACTCTTATTAACCAAATTTATTTTCAGCTCAACTTAAAAGTACTTATGTATCATGAAAATATACAGAGAGATTTACTTCCAATGCATTAATGATCTAGAACTGACGCGTCAACGAAAAAACGAGGCTGCCCAAACTTTTACAGTTGACTCAATACTGCCTTGAATACGGTAATTCTGAAAGAGTCGGGTTATCTATTGATAAATATATTAAGAAATGTTGGTCGAAACCTGCCAGCACCAAAGAGAATTATTTTTAGTTTACAACGCTGACAGATCCAGTGGGTGCTGTCAGGTTGTTAGATTTGAACCGTTAAACACGTATCTCCTTAACAACATATTAGAAAATAAGGTCAGGATCGCCTCAGTGGCAATATCGATTATAAACGGCTATTTCCGGAGTTTAATCATAAACACAATCGTCAGGATTGTCTTGTACATAGTATGATTTGAAATTTGATGCATCTTCATCCATGCAGCCTTCAAGGTTCAGAATGCGAACGGATCGGATATCTGTGGGGTGGCTTTCACTCTGCAGCGCAATATAACCGCCGGTTAGAGGAGTGCCATCTTCCAGTTGGGGATTGGTGTATTCAAAAACAACTTCTCCATTCAGAATGTGCTGAATCATTTCATCACCGTAGGCCACGAGTTCAGCAGTTACCCACTGATCTCCATGGTGTGTTGGGCCGCCAGAGTTGATACAGTGTTCGGTTCGCAGTTCTCCTGCAACAACCACATGCGTGCCAGGTGTGCAAATGCTCCCATTGGAACGTTCATTTTCACCGTCACCCCCCAAAAGCTGAAATTCAATGGAGTCGGGGAAATCCTGGTCAGTTTCCATGCTTTCGGCAGACTGAGAGTGAAACATAATTCCATTATTCATAAAAGCCCATCCCGGACCATTTTCAACCTGCTCTCCAACGAATCTGTATTCAACAATTAACCGGTAGTAGGAGAAGGGTTCTTCATAAAAGATATGTCCAAATTTTTCGTCAAATGTATCATATTCATCATAGCGGACTTTCATGAGGCCATCTTCAACCCGGAAAGTATTCCCGAAATTCTCATTCAATTCGTAACCTCTGATTTTTAAATCCCAGCCATCAAGATTTTCACCGTTAAAAAGTTCAACCCATTGTTCTGTATCCCCAGCAGTTGTTATTTCCATTTCTTCTGAAGCACAGGCTGATAAAATCAGAAGTATAAGAGATAGTAGTAAAGAGAAGCGCATAAAAATAATGGTTTAATTAGTAGGTCTCATTTTTTAATCTCTTTATAATACAAATTTATGGCTGGCTGGTCAGATTTTTTTTATTGGAATAAGCTGGATTCCCCAAAGAATATGTAAAAAATAAGTATCTAAGGTATTAAGACTATTTTATCTTGATTAATTCTCTTATCTTATTCCATTCCAAGTTTAATTGACAGAACCTATTTATGTATACAAATCAACATCAGTTCCATATTCCGGTGATGGGAACCGGCCACTCCATTGACAGTCCCATCCGTGTAGCACATCTTGGTATCCATTCCGTAATATCTGTGGTGGATGATCTCCTCTGTGAAAAAATCAGAAAACATTATAGCAGTGTGTTCGGCATGCCCTACCAGAATATTTCAAGATCAGCGGCTGACGGGCGGGCTGAGCGTATTACGGCTTACCTGGACCTCGCTGCAGATATCGTATCAAAAAAGTTCGAAGAGCTGAAGGAATTACCGCTTTTTGAAAATTCAGAAAAAGACCGCTATTTCGCTTTGTTGCCTGATGGTAACTCGCTTAAAAAAAGTTATGAAGCGATCGCTTCTATGAGAGACACCATCAAACGAAACCGGATGATCAGTGAACTTACAAGTAAAATGGTGCCCGGTTCCATCGATGTAAATATAATGGCGAAAGTGGATGCGCTTAAGCTGGATAGTGATGATAAGCCCCTGAGCAGTGAGTTTAGTGATGCCAGTTCAGCCCTCCGGGGATTTGCCAAAAGCAAACTCGCTTCCGGCCTGGTGCTATCGGCTGGATTTAATCCCAGACTCTACAGTTACCTTTCTGAGTTCAAAGATTTTTATCGTGATAAGACCGGAAAAGCTAAAAAGTCGATCATCCTGAAAGTGAGCGATTTCCGTTCAGCACTGATTCAGGGAAAATTCCTGGCAAAGAAAGGGCTTGAAGTTGCCGAATTCAGAATTGAATCAGGTCTGAATTGCGGTGGGCACGCTTTTGCATCTGACGGACTCCTGCTTCCGGTTCTTTTGAATGAATTTCGGGAAAAGCGCAGAGAATTGCAGAAAACATTTGAACCGATGATCCGAAGTTTTTATGAATCTCAGGAATGGGATTATCCTGGATTGTCAGAAGAAGTGGCCCGCCCGAGAATTACAGTACAAGGTGGTGTCGGCACAAACGGGGAACACCAGCGTTTGATTGAGGAGTTTGAAATGGATGCTACCGGCTGGGGAAGTCCGTTTTTATTGGTGCCGGAAGCAACTTGTGTGGATGATTTCACCTCAGACCTGCTGGCTGGTGCCGGAGAACAAGACCTCTACCTGAGTAATGTGTCTCCCCTGGGAGTGCCTTTCAATAATATACGTGGTTCTGGATCAGATTCGCATACGAGAAACCTGATAGAAAAAGGTAAACCGGGCTCAAAATGCCCAAAAGGGTTCTTAGTATCAAACACAGAATTTACTGAAAATCCGATCTGTACCGCTTCATCACAATATCAAATCTTGAAAATAAATCAGATTAGCGGGAGCAATCTCAGCGATGATGCAAAGAAAAAAGAGAAAAGCAGAGTGATGGAAAAAACCTGCCTCTGTACAAATTTGGGGACCGGTTCGCTGATTCGACTCGGTATAATGAAACCCTCTTACGGGCGCCAGGCGATTTGTCCCGGGCCCAATATCGCATGGTTCAATCGGCAATATTTACTTGAAGAGATGGTGGACCATATATATGGACGGTCCGATTCAATTGTACCGAAAGAACGGCCGCATATGTTTGCAAAAGAACTGGAGATGTATGTTGATTACATGGAAGATCTTGCAGGTCAAATCAGTCCTGAAAGTGCCGATTACAGAAGACTGAATAAAATGCACAAAAATCTGAAGGAAGGGATGGAGTTTTGCCTGAAAATAGCGGAACAACAACCCCGTAAAGATGAAAATATGGCCTCCATCCATGAGGCAGTGGAGCGTTCTGAGCAAAGGTTGAATGCACTTATGGGAGTAAAACCCGAAGTTCAACACTAGAATTTCAGTAATATGCGAGTTGCGAAAGTACAACATGTTGCTCAATTCGCATAATTTCATCCCGCAATGAAGTATCATGGTAGATTTCTTGAGCCCTTAAGAGAAGCTCGAGATAGAGGCGGTCGGAATCAGTTTGGTCGTAAGGATCGAGAATTTGATCAAAATCGGTATTCTGAACCTGTCGTATAAGATAGAGTACTGCCTGATGAAGTCCTGCATTAAGAAAGGAACGTTCATTTGCAAGATCAACCCCAAATTCACGGCCATATTGGGCAAGCCTGATCCATCCGTACAGATTGTATATACTGTAATATACGGGCCGGGATCGCCGCATCTCAAATTTCTGACGTCCGGTAAATGAAATCTGGCGATACATTCGCTGTGTTGTTACAGATTTAAGATGCTGTTTGGTAAGTTTAATTTGCCCGGTAAATCGGGCAAAAGTCAATATCTGAACATCATACCAGGTACCATGATTGTTTGATGAGCTTTTTTCATCCTGACCAAATTCACTGTTCAAAAGCCAATTCAGATAGTGTGTAAACCAGGATAATAAACCCGTTTCCATTTCCGCGGTCCAATTATCAGAGTGTCGCAAATATGGCACCGAATCTGTACTTCTGATGTTGTTTTCGTTTTTTTATCGTTTTGGGCTGTTCATCACTAAGCTCTTCTGCTAAGAAGATAAGTTGTTTGAATGTAAACGGAGTATCAGTGTATTCGACATGTAAAACAGATTCCGACTTACTCCAGTCACATCCAGGTGAATATGAGAGTACAAAAAAGATTATTATTAGTCTATAAGAGTATTTAATCTGTAATAATTCCAAATTATTTTCTGAGGGAATTTTCGGGGTTCGTTAAAGATTAATCCAGAAGTTCGCCGATGCCATTTGGGAGTGTGTAGATAGAGCGAATTTCGGATTCACTCAGTGCACGGTCGAAAATGGCAATCTCATCGAGATAGCCGCGATAGTTGTAGCCGAGCCAGATAAATACTTCTTCGGGACTCCATGTTATAGTTTGTTCACGGTCTGAAAGGGTTCCGGTGTGAATTCCGTTTATATATCCATCAACGATGCCGTTTGAATCGCCGGTATTAAAATTTTGGAAAGAGAAAGCTATATGTGTCCATTCATCATGCTGAAAAGGGTGGTTCTCCACATCAATCATGGGGCGCTCTTCAACGGGGACATCATCCCAGTCTCGCTTATCCGGATCCCAAACATCGCGGTCGGCAAACATTGCGAACCTGAAAACACGAGGAATCTGATCGGTGAAATCAACAAAAAGGGCACCGTCGTTCCATTCTCGGGAGGTAATCTGGATTGGGTCGGAAAAACCATCGGGCAGGTCTTCATCGGGAGAAAGTCGCATCCAAAAAGAAACAGTACCGCTCCAGTTTGTTTCGCTGTAGGTTACATTTTGATCCGCCCGGTAGAGAAAAACGGGTGTGTAGGAATTGTCGATCCAAAGTGCATTTCTGTAAACTCCTTCATCCTGATGAATTTCAACATGCGGGCTTTCGGAAAAGGGAATGTGCTGATGTCGGTTTGCCCATGATCGTGCCTGGTAAAAAGTAGAATCCCCGCTTGCAAAATCAGCATCTTTGCCATAATCGAACGAGGCAAAAAAAGTAAGCGAATCGATGTATTCTTCACTGGAATAACTGTTTGAGATAAAGCCGGTAAAAAGGATCGGTAAAATGAGAAGAGATCCTAAAACCGAATAAATAAATTTTTCCTTATCCATCGGTGGTCGGGATATATTGAAAATTAAACGTTTCCTGTTCAGCCAATGGAAAATATAATAAAATAACTGCTAATCAAGCTGCAGGGTATGATTTCAAAACTTTTTTGATATTTGCGATCAGGTCGGGTTTGGAGACAGGTTTAATAAGAAGGCCGGAAAACTGAATCTGTTTAATTTGATCGGCAACATCACTTTTATTCAGGGCGGTTAAAAAAAGGACAGGAATATTGTATTTCTCTCTAATCAGTTTAACTGTTTCAATTCCATTCATATCACCATCTATATAAATATCCATCAAAATAAGATGAGGTACATTCTTTTGTATCTCTTTCAACGCTTCATTACCCGACCTGCATACTTTATTGATGCCGAAATGTTCAGTTTCCAGCATTTTTCGTATCACCGTTGATTGTACAAAGCAATCTTCAACAATTATTACCTGCTCATTCATTCTGTTGATCATTAAAAAGAGTAGAAGTTAAGAACACTTGGGTAAACAGCAGTTGGGCATTAAATAAAGGACTATTTACTGTTTGTAAAGATAAATATTAATCAGTTCAGTAATGATATACTCATAGTTAGAATCCTTTAACCAGGCCTGCAATTAGAGCAGTAATTATGAGAATAAAATAATTAATACGGGCTGTTTTCAATTGGCGAAAAAAAATGGATGCATTTAATCTCAAAAAAAGGGAAAAACTTAAATTTTTTAATAATTTATTCGAAATTTGACGTAATTCCTTTAATCATAATAGAATTGGTAGCGTTTTTACTTAATAATTTAAACAAGGAAGAGTTAGTTATTTACTCGGAAAATGAGATTAGAGTTACTTTTTATGTATTGAGCAAAAGGAGGATAAACCCGAAACCGCCTTGACCTGGAATCCGTTATAAGAACTGTATAAAGAAAGCCGGAACTGAAAACCAATATGCCGGCTATATAATTTAAAAATTAAAAAAGGTTAATTACAGAAGAAGTACCTAAGAAATGAAAAAACTATTATTCGTATTACTAACTATTCTGCTGGCATCACCTGCATTCGCAGATGTTACAACAGCAGACAGTACACTAAAAGATGAAATCAAACTAAAAGACACTCTAATTGAGGCCGTAGAAAATATAGACCTCGTCAGTTTAAATGTATTACTGGCTGAAGGTGCCGAAATTGATACGGCAGATACCTATGGAAATACCCCGTTGATAATTGCATCAAAAATTGGGAACCCAAGAATGATAACTATTATTCTTGCACATAATCCCGATGTGAATGCAAAAAACAACCATGGGGAAACCGCATTAATGATTGCGGCTGAACATGGGCAGGCAGATGTTGCCAAAAGGCTCATCGAAAGAGGAGCGGATGTGTATGCAAAAAATGAAGACGGATTTACTCCGGCTGATTTGGCTGCACGAAATGGTCACACTCAGATATTAAACATATTGAGAGACACCAACGAGACACCTCTCTCCCGATAAGTGAGAGGTGAAAATTCCATGTGATAAAGCCCCGTATTGCTTCGGTAATGCGGGGCTTTTTTATTTAAAAATGTTCGTGATAGAATCTTCAATGTATAAATTATTGAAGTCGAAGAACTATTTAGGAGCTATCACAAACTTTCCAATTCTGGATCATAAAGTATGAAATAACTATAATTTAGACTTCGTTTAGTATATAGAATGTGAATTATCCGAGTTATCCAAGCTGAAGAGGGGCATCTGATTGACCCTGGTCATTCTCATGCCAGTCAATTTCTAATTCAAGTTCATATTTTAGCCCATTTTTCATTTTCTGCTTTTCTGTTGCTTTGACTTCGAGGGTGAGGTGCTGAGAGAGTTCAAGGTTAACCTCTTTTTCTCCCTGCTTTAGTTTAATGGAACCAGCCGAGACTCGGTCGGCAAGTTCACGTAAAAAAGAGCTGACCTCTTCGCGCGTTCTTTTTTCTTTGCTTTTAAATATGTTCCTTTTTTGATTCATATCTGGCACCTTCGATTGTTTTTCAAATTTTATGAAAATTAATCAGTTCAGTTTTAATATAAAACGTTCGAATAGATCTCTAATTTCAAGAATCCTGGAGTTTTGGCTAAATGAGATTGCTTCTACAGAAAATGGAACCCAAGAATTCCCCGAGGCGAGTATTTTTGAAAAAACAGGACACAGTTTCGAGGGGTTGTCATTGGAATCCGGAAAGGAAAACGTTGGGCAGATTAATGCATAAGGGGAAAACCACCCCGAATCGGTCAGAACAGATACGAGGGGAAGATATAGGGTAAATCATATCAATTTACCCACAATATTTCCCGCAGAACAATGAAACTGAAAACAGTCTAATATAATTATCAGAATGCAGCTGCGGCTATCCAGAGATTCAGAGCAGAGAGTACTGCCACAATCCACATAACGGGATGAATCGTTTTAACCTTTCCGGATACGGCTGTTAGAAGTGTCCAGAAAAGAAAACCGAAAGTAAGGCCAAGGCTAATGCTGTAGGTGAGCGGCATCAGAACAATGGTAAGAAATGCAGCAACGATATCGGGCCAGCTATCCATTGGAATTCGTGTGATACTTTTGAACATAAAAATACCAACAGCCACAAGTGCCGGGGCTGTTGCATAAGATGGAACGGCCGAGATGACAGGTGTGAAGAAGAGTGCTGCAAGAAATAAAACAGCAGTAACAAAAGCAGTTAAGCCACTCCTGCCACCCTCCTCAATTCCGGAAGCCGACTCGATGTAAGTTGTGGTAGTGCTGGTACCTGCAAGGGAACCAAAAAGTGTAGCTACAGCGTCGGCCCCCAGCATTTTATCGATCTTTTTGATGGTGCCGTCTTTTTCTACAAGGCCGGCTTCGTAAGAGCATGCAACGAGTGTACCTACCGAATCAAACAGATCCACAAACATAAAAGAGAAAATTGCCCCGATTAAACCCCACTGCAGTGCCGCAAAAACATCAAGCTGAAATGCAACCGGAGCGGGTGATGGGGGCAGGGAAAAAATGGAGTCCGGCGCAGTAATCTGTCCAAAAAGCAAGGCCATCAGCGCAGTCCCCAAAATGCCAAGCAGTATGGAGCCGCGTACTTTTCTGGCTTCAAGGATTACAATTAACAGAATCCCGAATAGTCCAAGGAGAAGAGGAGCTGAGAGTTCTCCCAGTGCGATCATGGTGGCATCATCCATTACCACAAGTTCCATGTTCTGAAAGCCAATCAGTGTAATGAACAATCCAATCCCTGCTGGAATGGAGAGACGTAGCGAGAGTGGAATCGCATTTACTATTTTTTCACGGATGCCCAGCCAGGTCAGCAGCAGAAACACGAACCCTGAAATAAAAACCACACCCATTGCAGTTTCCCAGGTAATGCCCTCCCCGATCACAAGAGTGTAGGCAAAAAAAGCGTTCAGGCCCATTCCGGGAGCCATCGCCAGTGGAACTTTCACCCAAAAAGCCATCAGCAGAGTGCCAAAACAGGCGGCAAGTGCTGTGGCTGTAATCACGGCATTAAAATCCATTCCTGCACTGTTCAGAATCATCGGATTCACAAACAGGATATAGGACATCGTTAGAAATGTAGTAATTCCCGCCGTAATCTCTTTACCGACAGAGTGGGTTTTTGGGTTAAAACCGAAAAGTTTGGTTAGCATTGATAGTAAGGTGTATATTTTTATTTCGCGGGAAAGATATAAACCTTACATGTAAGCGCAATTCGTTTTTTAAAAAAACCAAGAAAACTCTTGGTTTAGAAGAGAATCTTTTCACTGCTTAACTCACACGAATCCAATTACTAACGCTGGCTATTTTGCCAATCGGGATGAATCCAGTATGGGGCCTCAGACGATGGTAATGGCTCTTTATCAAGAATTTTATCCGAGAGTTTTTCGGCGATCATAACCGTGGGGGTATCTGTATTACCGCTGATCAGGTCGGGCATTACCGATGCATCGGCAACGTGGAGATTCTCAACACCGTATACTGCACCGCTTTCATCCACAACAGCATTCGGGTCGGACTCTGAACCCATTTTACAAGTACATGTGGGGTGGTAGGCACTTTCTCCCCGTTCACGAATAAAGGCGTCGATATCAGAATCCGCAGTAGCTTTTGGGCCGGGAGTTAGTTCTCTGCCCCGGAACGGGTCAAAAGCTTTTTGGTTTATGATCTCCCGGGCAAGGCGGATTCCATCGCGCATCTCTTCACGGTCATTTTCGGTGCCCATGTAGTTAAAGAGAATTTCCGGATGATCTTTTGGTTTATTTGATCGAATGCGGACGTAACCAGTGCTTGTTGGCCTCATCGGGCCGGCGTGAACTTGAAAGCCGTGGCCGCCTGCAGGGCTGGAGCCATCATAATTGATTGCCAGCGGCAAAAAATGATACTGAATATTCGGATGTTGTATGCCCGGTTTGGATCGGATAAATCCACCCGTTTCGAAATGATTTGTGGCACCCGGCCCGGTTTTTGAAAAAATCCATTCCAGTCCAACTTTAAGCCGGCCAAATGGCTGAAGTGACGGATAGAGTGAAACAGGTTTTTTACTCTCAAACTGAATGTATACTTCAAGATGATCCTGTAAATTTTCACCCACGCCCGGTAAATCGGCTATGACTGGAATATCCAGGTTTTTCAGGCGTTCGGCCGGTCCAACTCCAGAAAGCTGTAGTATTTGTGGTGAGTTGATAGCTCCGCCGCAGAGGATCACTTTTTTGGCGGCATATACTGTATTAACTTTTCTTTTCCGGGAAAATTCGATGCCAACAGCTTTATTCTTTTCAAACAGAACACGGTGGGCCATGCACCCGGAAAGTACGTCCAGGTTTTCCCGTTTCATGGCCGGGTGAAGATAGGCCCTCGCCGCTGAACATCGTTTACCATTCCATACAGTTCGGTCAAACGGCCCGATTCCTTCCTGCTGATATCCGTTTACATCATGTGTATAATCGTAACCAGCTTGCTGGCCTGCCTCAATCCAGGCGGCATGAAGAATATGGCGGGCACGGCCTGCCGTTACATGTACAGGTCCATTTCCGCCACGGTAGGAATTGGAACCAAATTCGTGACGCTGTGCTCTTCGGAAATAGGGAAGGCAGTTGCTGTAACTCCAGTCGGGAAGACCCTGTTCGGCCCAGCGGTCATAATCCAGTGCGTGGCCTCGAATATAAACCATGCCGTTGATGGATGATGATCCCCCGATTACACGGCCCCGGGGACAGTACATTCGCCGGTTGTTCATGAAAGGTTCAGGTTCCGAATAGAATCCCCAGTTCAGGCGATCGCTTTTAAGCGGCTCAGAAAATGCAGCGGGCATGTGGATAAAAATGGAGCGGTCTTTGGGTCCCGCTTCAATAACCAGTACACGATTTTCTTTATTTTCGGAAAGGCGGCTGGCCAAAACACTGCCGGCAGTACCAGCACCAACAATAATGTAATCGTATTCTTTTTGTTTCATCTGTAGTAATCTTTTTTATTCAGGATTTGAGATGCCGCCCTGCAAGTCTGGCACGGCAAAAGTAAAAGTTGATATTATTTCTCAACAAATTTTTTCGGTATGTGTAATTCTTGAGGTTCGCAGATTTTTTGTGTGAGTCGCGAAACAATCATAATAGTTGCCAGTCCAGAAAGCATCGCAAGAGTACGGAACGGAAAGAGTACGGCTCCATCTTCAATCATCGGGTAAGGAATCATTGTGGGAATGCCAAGAGTTGGGTCGCCGCCTCCCAGCCTGAGTATGAGTGAAACGGTAAATCCTGCAATAGAACCGTACATGTTCGCTTTTTTATCAAAAAGAGCTGTTACAAGCTGAGGGAATAGAATCGCATACACAAAATCACTGCAAAGAAACCATAATTCATATACACTTTTAACCTGCAGAGCAAGAAGTGTTGCTGCGATTCCGATAATCCAGATGACTCTTTTCAGTACTTTTGAAAGCTGGTCTGCCGTAATATTTGGTTTGAAAAGCGGACGATAAACGTTCCAGGAGGTCATGGAAGAGGCTGAAAGTATGGAGGAATCGACTGAAGACATCACCGCTGCTGCAATGGCTCCCAGTCCGATGGTTGCCACAATCGGATTGGTTAAATATCGCACAACGTAAGGGAGTACAAGAGCCGGTTCTTCAGGTGTTGGGGCACCTATAGCCTCCCAGGAAACCACATCACCAATAATTCCTATCATCATGGCTGGAATAGCTGCCATAATGCAGACAAATCCGGCAATAATGGAGAGCCACATCGCTGTTTTTTCATTTTTTGAAGCAAGTACCCGCTGAAAGTAAACCTGCCACGGAATACCGCCCAGCATCAGCAGAAGCATTGAGTCCCACCAGAGCCAGTAGTAGTTACCCCATTCTGGATGTTTCCACCCATCGATTGGCGGAAAAAGAGAAGCAAAAATTCCTTTGCTGTCCTGGTAGCTTTCCCATGCTGCTTCCATACCGCCCACATGTGAAAAAGCAAAAGGCAGCACAAGAATCAGCCCGAACATCAAAATAATTAATTGGAAAATATCGGTAAAAGCTACTGCCCATAAGCCGCCGATTGCAGTGTATAAAATGGCAATAATGGCAGAGAGAATGATCGATGTGGTAAAATCGAGTCCGAGAATGGTACCGAATGTGGTTCCAAGTGCAGTGAGTATGGCGGCAGTCCAGAAAATTTCGGCAGTCACGGCGGGGATAGTGAGTACCGCTCCCATTTTTATACCGAAACGTTGTTTAAGAGGGTCGATCAATGTGGTAAATTCGTATCGGCGCATCTTCCGGGCAAAGAAAATTCCGCCCAAAATCAGACTCATCGAATACCCCCAGGGGGCCTGAACCCATGCCAGGCCGTCGCTCATGGCGTATTCTGCAGTGCCGTTAATGTAGCCCCCTCCCACCCAGGTGGCACTCATGGTAAACACAGCAACAAGCAGCGGAATATTTCTTCCTGCGAGAATAATTTCGTCAGGATTGTTACTTTTGCGCTTCTTGCCTGCGTACAGGCCGATGTAAAAAATCACTCCATAAAAGAACATCATGGAGATGTATCCGGGCCAGTACAGCGATTCCTGTGTGTCCATCAACTCGATCACAAAACCGAGTATAATCAACACGATCATGAGTACGGCTACAGGATAGATCGGTGATTCTTTTGTGAAACTGAAAATATTTCTGTCCGGTTATTTTACCTTTTCAATTTAGCGTAGTTGCCCTGTATAAAAGCTTTTCGAAAGCTCCGAGAAGTTATTGAATTCAAATCTTCGTTTCAAAAAGAGATTCCGGTATCGTTTCAGTTTTCAGAAAAAAATGAGCCATTCTTAAAAGAATTTGAAAGTGTTGGCTCTTTGCTTTTATTTTATTTACAATGTAATAACGGGTCAAATTTTTAACAGTAGGGTAACAATTCTTTGGTATTATAGCTGGTGAAACACCCTCTTAGTTGGCATTCAGTTTCTAAATTCAGAAATACCTTATACAGATGCACCACAACCCTGACGATGATAAACAGTTGATAAACAGGTTGAAAGCCGGTGATGAATTTGCTTTTGAACAGGCTTATAAAATCTATCATAAGAGCCTGTACGGAATGGCTGTAAATTGGCTGAAAAATCGAACTCTGGCAAAAGATGCTGTCCAGAATGTATATCTGAGGTTATGGGATTTCCGCACAAAGCTGGATTCCGAAAGAGCAGATTCTCTTCAGCCGCTTCTCACTACGTTCCTCAGAAACGAAATTTTGAACACCATCCGGAATCAGGACAGAAGAATCCGGGAGCATATCGAATTTTCCCGCCAGAAGAAAAAAAGCTCAAATAGTACCGAAGAAACCGTAATCCATTCCGATTACTGCCGGATTAAAGAGATGGGTCTGAAACAGCTTTCTTACCGACAAGAGCAGATACACCGGATGAGATCTGAACAGGGCCTGACAAACAAAGAAGTTGCCAAAAAGCTTGATATCTCCATCCATGCGGTAAAATCGCAATATTATCTTGCCACCCGCTCTCTGCGCGAATATATGAGAAAGAACGCAGATCTTGCCTCTGTCAAATAAAAACCCCGCAAATTCACCGAACGGAATTCAGTCCGGGGACATCCTGAACTGTATCGGGTATAACAAAATTTTTTTGCGATCAGAATCTATCATCGCAGGTTTTCTTATTCAATTGCTTCCATAGATGTACAGTTTTCAAAACAAACTTCAGGCCGAATAAAAAGGGACTTTTAATACTTTTTTGGCGGACAGGTTTATTAACTGTTACAAAGCACAAAAAATCTCTTGGTGAGAAATCCGGATTAGCTGCAATTATGCAAAAACTGGTACAAAAATATCTTGAAAACCGATGTACTCCTGAAGAGGCAGATGAAGTACTTGAATGGCTGAAAACTAAAGAAGGAGAAGCTTTTTTAACGTGGAAAATCAGCCATGATAAAGATTACTTTTTTCATTCAAAGGAAACCGAATTTTATCCTGAACTCGATTCAGTTTTGCTCCTTGAGCAGATTAAGGAGAAGCGGAGATTGACCGGTAGTTCTCAATCTGATAAAAAAATTAAAAATAGCAGAAACAGTTATCAGAATAAATCACGGCAGCCCAGAAAAAACTTTTTACCATTTGCTATGGCGGCTGCATTTATTGCAGTGGCTGTTATGATTTTTAACCCATTCTATACCGGGTTAGAGGAGCCGCCAGCTTCCTACCAGGTTTTTGAGGCCGACCGGGGTGAACGTAAAACCGTATATCTCAGGGATGGAAGCACTCTCGTTTTGAACCATGAAAGCCGCATTACCATACCCGATAATTTTTCAGCAACAAACCGACGGGTTTCCATGGAGGGACAGGTCTGGTTTGAAGTGGAATCTGATGATGAACATCCTTTCCATATTGAGGCCTCCAACAGCGTGGTGAGGGTTCTGGGTACTTCTTTTGTGATGGAATCTTACCCGAAGGAAAAATCAACCCGGGTTGTTGTAAATGATGGAAAAGTTGCAATAGGAGCCTTAGAATCAGGAACTACTGAGGAAAAAATTATCACAAAAAACCAGGGAGGCCTGCTGATAACAGGACAGGAAATAGAGATTGAAGAGATTCGGGATATTGAACGCTATACAGGATGGAGAAACGGTAAACTTATTTTTTACGACACTCCTTTCGGGGAAGTAGCCGAACGTCTTGAGAGATGGTACGATGTAGAGTGCATTATTACAGACCCTGCCATTAAAAAGGAGAAATTAACTTCGGTTTTCGAAGATGAACCTTTGCGGCAGGTATTGGATGTCATTGCCCTTTCGATGAACATCCGGTATGAGATCGATAACCAAACGATAACTTTCAAATCCAACAATCTATAACGGACATAACTACAATGAACACAATAAAGCTCAACACAATCGTGCTGAAAGCATGTATTGTTTATCTTTTAATGGGTACAGGAGTAGTATTGCCTGCGACCGGCCAAACCGTTGCCGACAGGCCTTATGAAGATCCGATCGTTTTTAGTGAAGCTCTTTTCGCTGATATGCCTGAACAAACCAAAGATTTACTCGAACAGACCATCAGGGTAGATTTCCAGGAACTGCCGGTGAGGGATGCTCTCCATGAAATAGCAGAAGAGGCTGACTTGAAACTCTCTTACAAAGAATCACTGATTGAAATGGATAAAACCGTATCAATGAGTGAAGAAGAGATCAGCCTGTATGATGCGCTCTGGTACATACTTGAAGATACTGAAAGAAGGTTCGCCATTTCGCCGGACCGAAGGCTGGTATTGGTTGAATATAATGAACCAATAACCAAGGCTGAAGAGATGAACGACCGGACTGTGCACGGAGTGGTGCGCGATGCTGAAACCGGAGAGAGGCTTTTCGGAGTGAATGTAATCGTTGCAGCTTCCGAAGAGCACACCGGCGGAATTATTGGAACGCAAACCGACGCCGATGGCGCCTGGGATTTGCAGGTACCCGATGAACTGAATACACTGGTGTTCACCTATATCGGTTATCAGCGGCTGGAAGTGGATATCGATGGCCGAACCGAAGTAAATGTGCAGCTTGTACAGGATGTGGCCATGCTCGATGAAGCAGTGGTTGTGGGTTACGGTACACAGCGGCGAGTAAATCTTTCTGGAGCTGTGGATCAGGTAAGTATGCAGCAGTTTGAAGGGCGTTCGATTTCGAACATTACACAGGGCCTTCAGGGTATGGTTCCTAACCTCAATATAGACTACACGGAAGGTGCACCCGGAACCGAGCCGCAAATTAACATTCGGGGTTTTACCTCAATTAATGGCGGTGAACCTCTGATTATCATCGATGGCATCCCGGCGCAGACCCGGGACCTGAACCGTCTCGATCCGATGGACATTGAAAGTATTTCGGTACTGAAGGATGCTTCTTCGGCGGCCATATACGGTGCACGTGCCGCATTTGGTGTGCTGATGATTGAAACAAAAAGAGGTACCAGCGAAGGAATTAATGTAAGCTTATCATCCAGGGCTTCCTGGGATACTCCCACCATTTTGCCCGACAAAGTAACCGATCCCTATACCTATATGAGGTGGCAGGATATGAGTACCAGTGCCACACCCTGGGACTATATCAATTTCGATGATGATATGTACGATTGGGCCCGCCAGCGATCCGATAATCCGGATAGTACCCCGGCTGTTCGCGAAGATCCGAACAACCCGGGAACCTGGCAGTATATGGGAGACCGCAACTGGGCAAACTATTTTCTTTCCGATTACGGTATGTCAACTAATAACACGTTAAGTCTCGACGGAACAACCGAGAGCACCAGCTTTTTTCTCTCCGGGTCATTGGATGATCAGACAGGTGCTCTTCAGATTGCCGATGATACATTTGAAAGATGGAGTGTACGCAGTAATGTTCAGTACGAAGCATTTGACTGGCTGACGGTTGGTAACCGAACCAATATCGCACGCACTGAACGCAGATTGCCATCCAGATTTGTTGATGATGATGATAATTGGTCTTTATTTGCTATTTATGATCTGGAACCAATGGGTTGGGATAAAAATCCTGATGGCACTTGGGCAAACAATCCTGTCGGCGAACTTGGTGCAATGTTAACGGAAGGTGGTCAGCACAGCGACAAGTTTGAAAATTATCAAACTACGTTTACCGCTCGCTCTAATATCATCCCGGAAATCCTTTCAGTGAGTGCAGACTACACCATTCGCAGTGAATTCAGAAATTACAACTGGGATCAGCGAAGGTACAATGTCGGATACGGACCGGATGATGTCAGACAGTTAGGATCAACCCGAGTTTGGAGAAACCGAACAACCTATGACTATCAGGTTTTCAACATCTACTCCAACGTGAATCTTGACTTTAACCGCCATCAGATTAGTGGTGTTGCAGGCTTTAACCAGGAAAAAAATGAGTTGTATGAGATCATTTCAGATGTATCCAATGTGATCTCATCTGAACTTCCCTCTCTTTCACTTGCTTTAGGAAACCCCAATACCAGTGATTTTTATGAAGGATGGGCCGTCCGGGGGCTATTTGGACGTGTAAATTATGTATTCGATGATAAATATATTATCGAATTTAATGGTCGTTACGATGGTTCTTCACGTTTTCCAGGCGACAGCCGATGGGGATTTTTCCCGTCTGCTTCGATTGCTTACAGAATTGATCAGTCCGGATTCATGGAGCGGTTCGATTGGCTCGATATGCTGAAGATACGCGCTTCATATGGATCGCTGGGTAACCAGGAGTTTGATGCTTTTGGTCACATTCCAACCATGAGCGCAAGCAACGCAAATTACCTGGTGGGCAACTCGCGCCCGCTTCAGATCTCTTCACCCCCGCTGGTCTCTTCTAATTATACCTGGGAGCAAGTATCCACAAGAAACCTCGGGCTTGATATCGACATATTAGGCAGTCGTCTTACTGCAGCCTTTGATCTGTACGTACGCGACACAAAAGGTATGTTGACCCTCGGCCGGGAGCTACCTGCTGTACTGGGAACCAGTGAACCGGATGAGAACGCCGCTGACCTGGAAACCAAAGGGTGGGAAATGGCGCTTCATTACCGGGATAACTTCGAACTTTTCGGAGATTCTTTTTTCTTTGGTGCACGCTTTACCCTGGCAGACAGCCGTGCCTACATTACCCAGTTTGATAACCCCGAACGCTTCCTGAACCAATACTACGAAGGTCAGGAGCTCGGAGAGATCTGGGGACTGCGCTATCTTGGCCTGTTTGAAACCGAAGATGAAATTGCCAACCACGCAGACCAGAGTGATATTGTTCCATGGGGTGTGCTGGATATTGTGCCCGGATGGCCAAAATACGCTGATCTTAACAACGATGGAACCGTTCGTGCGGGAGACACCGTGGATGATCCCGGAGACCTGACCGTCATCGGAAACTCACAGGCTCGCTACCGTTTTGGTCTTAATCTTGATTTTGCATTTAAAAACTTAGATTTCAGAGCGTTTTTCCAGGGTGTGGGAAAACGGGATTTCATGCCGTATCACTATCTGTTCTGGGGCTTTTACCAGCAGCCCTACTCCGGTGGTTATACGCACCTTCTCGATTTTTACAGACCTCAGGATGATCCGGCCGAGATGCGAAACAGACACTCCCAGGCCTACCTGGATTCCGGTCTGGCCGACGCCAACACCGATGCCAGATTCCCGGTACTCCAGGCATGGCAGCGTGACGTGAATACATCAGGACTTGGAAATATCGCTGATGACGGATTTATGCTGGACGCGTCTTATCTGCGCCTGAAAAACCTGACAGTCGGGTATACACTTCCGAGAGACTTGACAAATACAATTGGTATTCAAAGTCTTCGTATCTATCTCAGTGGTGAAAATCTCTATGAATGGTCGGAAGTGGCCGATATTATCGATCCGGAAGCTATTACAGACGACGGTTTTGGTTATCGCTATCCATTCCAGCGCAGGTATTCCATCGGCGTGAACATCAATTTTTAATCAGAGACTCTGAAAAGATAATATCATGAAAAAAGTAATCGTATTTTTTGGAATCCTGGCAGCAGCCCTTGTTTATCAGGGATGCAGCGACAATTTTCTGGATGTAACACCACAGACGGAGATCGGCAGGGAGAATTTTTTCAATTCTGCCGACGACCTGGATATGTACCTGAACAGCCTGATCAACTGGATCGGCTTTTCTGCAATCTTCCTTGAACAGTCGGATGATGCCACCACAAGCGGATCGGCAGAATTCCGAACCATCATGACCAGTGATGTGACTTCCAGGCAGATCACTTCCGGCTGGAACTGGAACCGGCTTCGGGATATCAACTATTTTCTCGAAAATTTTGAAAATGCCGAGCTTCCTCAAGCCACACTCAATCACTATGAGGGAGTGGCCCGGTTTCACCGTGCGCGCTTTTACATGGATAAAGTGCAGCGATTTGGTGACGTGCCCTGGTACGACCAGGTCCTTGGTACAGACGATGAGGATCTATTTAAACCCCGGGATTCCCGCGAATATGTAGTTGACAGAATTTTCGAGGATTACCAGTTTGCGGCCGAACATGTCAACACTTCAGCCCCGATCGGCGCTGTAAATAACATGGTAGTGCGTACTTTTATGGCTCGTCATGCCCTTTTTGAAGGAACATTTCGAAAATATCACGACTATTTGAGCCTGCCGCACCAGCAGTTTCTTGAGATCGCACGGGACCAGGCGAAATATGTGATGGATAACGGAGGGTATTCCATTTATTCTACCGGGAATCCGGATCAGGATTATGCCACTCTTTTTGCAAGTACCGACCTTCAGGGCAATTCCGAAGTAATTCTTCTGAACCGCAGCATCGAAGGAGAGCGCAACAGTGGTTGGGGTAATACCGGTTTTGGTCATTTCGAGCAATCCCACACCAAAGATATTGTTCAGACTTACCTGATGGCAGACGGAAGCTACTATTCTGACCAGCCCGATTATCAGGAAAATTCGTTTGTGGAAGAGTTTACAAATCGGGATCCGCGGTTGACTCAGTCTTTCACCTATCCTGGATGGATTCTGGAAAATCCGAGTACAACCGCACAGGGTACTGCTGGTCAGCCATACATTCAGCAGATGAGCCAGTATTTTACCGGTTATCATACCCTGAAGTGGTTTGTGAACGATCCGAGTTCTATAGTACAGGCCAGTATTGATGTGCCTGTTCTTCGATATGCTGAAGTGCTGCTTACTTACGCTGAAGCACGAGCGGAGCTGGGAGAGATTACCCAGGCCGATCTGGACATAACCATTAACGAGATCCGAAGCCGTGTAGATATGCCGCCTCTAAGTGTCAATCCGCCAGTTGATGCTGTAAAGGAAGCGCGATACCCAAATGTCAATTCTTCGATAGTCCTCGAGATTCGTCGTGAGCGCAGAGTAGAGCTCTTTAATGAAAGGCACCGCTTTACTGACCTGATGCGTTACCGTGCCGGGCACTTGCTGGAGCAGCTGCCACGCGGCCTCTATTTCGACGGGCTTGGCACACACGACCTGACAGGCGACGGCCATCCGGATGTAAAACTGATTCCACACACAGAGTCCATTCCATCTTCGGAAGATCGTGAACAAAACGACTTGGGTCGCACACTGATATACTACCGTACAGGCCCGTTTGGTTCGGATGCACAAGTTTGGCTGGAATACGGAGATCACGGACCGATTTTGGCCCGGGATAATATGGGAACCTTCGATGATCCCAAGCACTACTACCGTCCGGTTCCGCACCGCGATACACAGATTAACCCCAACCTGGAACAGATTTTCGGGTGGGAATAAACATTGAACCGTGATTTTAATAAGCTCCTCCCTGAATAAAGCGAGGAGCTTTTTTATGTTATTCATGAACAGAAGAAACTGGATTAAAAAAAGTGCGCTGGCAGCAGCTTCTGCAGTATCATTACCGAAATTGGCTGGTGCCGGGGATGACCATGCCAATGAACCGGTGCTGAAAATCGCCCACATTACCGATACGCACGTTCGTCCGGAAAATGATGTTCCGGAACGATTTAAAAAATGTTTGGATGAACTCTTCACACATGATTTCGATTTTATCCTGAACGGCGGTGATACTATTCACGCTGCAGATTATGATGACATCACCCGTGAGAGAACACTTGAACAGTGGGCCGTGTGGGATGAATGTTCCGAAAAATTTGGTTCAACTCCTGTATACAGTTGCTTGGGCAATCACGATATGTGGTGGGCCGCACCTGATGAGAATGACGAAATGTACGGAAAACAATATGTGGAAAAGCGACTGGGAATTCCCCATCGGTACTATTCTTTTTCCAAAAACGGCTGGACCTTTTTTATCCTTGACGGAAATAATTCCGATGTTACCCTGGACAATGAGCAGAAAGAATGGCTCAAACAAAAATTGGAAGGTTTGCCTGATGGCAGTCCGGCGCTGATGATGTCTCACTATCCAGTTTTAACAGTGACCGGACGCTTTTACCCGAACGATCAGCACTCCGATGCCGATGAACTGGCGCAAATGTTTTACCAGCATCGCGATAAGGTGAAATGCTGCATCAGCGGACACATGCACTTGCTGGACGAAGCGGTTTACAATGGCATCCGTTATTTTTGCAATGGTGCCATGAGCGGATTCTGGTGGGGCGAAGGAAACGAGCGATCTGCGGGGAAAGGCTACTATCATGAAACACCGCCTGGCTATGCCATTTTACACCTGTTTGATGACGGCCGGGTTGAACGAATCTATCATCAGCATGAATACTGATTGGCTAACTCAAGTTCCGAAAAATGGCGATGTAGTGGGTACAAAAAAATGAAAAATTATTTCGATGTTTCAGATTTCAAATAAATAAGAATAGTGATAATAATAATTTATGAAATTTAATACGTGGAAATCGTTTGAGACGTATTTTGACCGGCCTTGAATCAGTTGGCGGGAACAGGGTGTTTTCAGCGACGCTATGGCAGCATTTTATACCGGCCGGATTTTTGATTACGGTCAATGAGTGTGATGGACCATTACCCCACGGGGATCCCTTTGGGAAAAGGGTGCCGCGTCGATGAAAAGCCCGCCGACAACCCCGACCGCCGTCGGGGCTTGACTTTTTGGTCCTTTTGGGTCAAGCCAAAAGGACAATACAAGTGAGGTCGATAAAATTGGTTTCTAAATCAAAAAATATGATGACCTCTCAAAAATAATTTATTGAAATTCTTGAATATTATTATAGGTGTAGCACTACAAATCGTTTTTTAAAAGCCATTAAGGTCGATTTTTAAGTTTTTTGGAAAATGAGCTATTCCTGAAACTGAACGATTCAAAGAAAAATAGTTCCGTCAAAAAAAAAGATAACTTTAATAATTGCATCCATTTTAATCAAAATAATCCATGAAAACATTTGCCAAGTTACTCTCATTTTTACTCGCTTCTTTTCTTCTGTTCTGGGGATGTGAACAGCCCTCAGAGCCGGAGAAAAAAGCGATCTACATTATTGTGGACGGAATTTCTGCCGATATTCTGGAATCGGTGGATACTCCGAACCTGGATCGCATTATTGAACAGGGTGGCTACACCCACGGATGGCTGGGCGGTATTGCAGGCGAATATTCCGAATCTACAACCATTTCGGCAGTGGGTTACAATCATGTGCTCACCGGCGTCTGGTCAAACAAACACAATGTTTACACGAACAGCATCGAAGATCCAAACTACAACTACTGGAGCCTCTTCCGTCTTTTCAAGCATAACCATCCCGAAAAGCCGGTCGCAATCTACTCATCATGGCTGGATAACCGAACCAAACTTGTTGGTGACGGCCTTCCCGAAGCCGGCGGGATCAACATAGATATACACTACGATGGTTTTGATGTGGATACCCTCGCCTTTCCACACGAATACGGTTACGTTCAGAAAATCGATGAACATGTTTCAAACAACGCTTCAGAAAGCCTCCGCGAAGATGCGCCCTATCTTTCCTGGGTGTATTTGTGGTATCCCGATGATACAGGCCACACATACGGTGAGGTGGAAGAGCACTTCGAATCGATCAAAGTAGCTGATGAGCAGGTTGGAAGAATTTATGAGGCCGTTGAATACAGAATGGAAAATTATAATGAAGACTGGCTGTTTATGGTAACCACCGATCATGGAAGGCGCCTTCCTGATGGCAGACACCACGGCGGGCAGTCCGAGCGTGAACGAACGATCTGGATGATTTCTAATAAATCGGATATGAACCGGTTCTTTGATGAAGGGCATCCGCCTATTACCAGCATTTATCCAACCATCAGCCGCCATCTTGGGCTTGATATTCCCGCAGCTCTTAAAAAAGAACTGGACGGAGTGCCGATGATTGGTGACGTTTCTATCAGCGATCCCGAAATCTCTTACGATGAAGAGACTCAGACCATTGATCTGAACTGGAACGCGTGGGGTAATGACGGGGATGTAAATATTAAAGTGGCAGTTACGAACGAATTTTCAGGTGGCGGGGAAGATCAGTATGAATTACTTGAGACAGTTCCTCTTTCAGCCGGACAGGCATCGATGAGCGTGGCCGGTCACCCTTCCGACTTTTATAAAGTGCTCCTTGAAGCTCCTCACAACAGTGTGAACCGGTGGCTCGTGCTGGATGATGAAAATGATGAGGATTAACTCATTATCCGAAAAATTTTAAAAATCGACCTCAATGGCTCGAAAAGAACGATTTGTAGTGCTACATCCATAATATTCAAAAATCTCAATAAATCTTATTTTTGAAAAGTTACCCCATTTTTTCATTTAGAAACCAATTTTATCGTCCTCATTTGTACTGTCCTTCTGGCTTGACCCAAAAGGACCCTGTTCCCGCCAACCGATTCAAGGCCGGTTAAAATATTTCTCAAACGATTTCCACTTACTTAAATCCACAAGTCATTATCTTAAATATTGGAGTACTTTTTCATTTTTTGTAGCCACTACATCGCCATTTTTCGGAACTTGAGTTAAATAGGAAAGGGGCATGTTGATATGTGCCGGTGACGGGCTCCTCGAAGGATTCAGAAAAACTTTATCATCGTTCAAAACTCTGAGTATGTTTTCATCAGAAACAGTAGGTTTCTCGCAGAGTTGCGCGGATGAGTCGCAGTGTACGCAGAGTTTTAATCATTATCGGGACATTTTTTAAAATTGGTAAGCCTCTGAGATAAATAAAATGGACATGTCCGGAAATAGAGGAAGGGTTTCAAAAAAGGGAGGCCTGGTCGCTTTGGGAAGGGGTTTTTCGGGCAAAATAGGAGGAGTCCTGTTCATAAAGTTCGAGCATTTCAGGAGTGAAACGTTTCCCGTACACCCTGCGGCAGATTCCCTGAAGTGCCCGTTCGCCCCCCGGTGTAATTGTGAGGTGCCCGTGCTCATCTTCACTGATAAACCCGAACTGCCGTATATCGTTCACAATGAGATAGGCAAGCTTGGGTAAAGTGCCGATGTTTTGTTCCACAAATTCGCGATGCGGAGGTTCCTCATCAAGGGCGTGAACAAGGCCCAGCAGGTTCAATTCAACCTCGGTAAGCGGGTAGCCTTCGGAAGATTTGGTGAGCAGGTTGTCCCATGCTGCCTGGCTGTAATAGAGGCCAAACCACCACTTTGCATGTTTCAGCAGCTTGTGGCTGGCAGTACAGCCAAGATATTCCCCCGGTTTGGCACGGCGGGGTTCGCCTCTGTCACGATACATACTGACCATCGTTGCAAGATCAAGCTCTTGCAGATTTGGCGGGTATTTAAATATGAAATCCGATTTTTTTTGCATGATATCGTTTACTGGATTCAGTACGATATATACAAAAAAATTTAGGGATTTGTGTGAAGAAAAAGATCTGATTATAGATGGAGATTATGAAATATGTTGAGGTGTTGTTTTAGATTAGTACTAACGTTATGTCAAACATAAAATGTCGGGTAAGTCATCTGACGAGTTTTTTAAAATATACTCAAATGGAAATGATTACGATGATCCCGGACCGACTCGTCTGATGACTCTCTCACATTTTTACAGTTGACGCGACACTAATAACAAGGAGGTCTCTCTATGCACTCGCTCCGCTCATTTAGTCGAGATGTCAGTAGGCGCTATTATCTATAGTAGCGGCATATAAGATTCCCAAATTTGCGCAATCCTGATTTCGCCGCTGCGATGGTTTTTACCATAATATCCCTTAAGGCAAGATGAAAAATCAGAAAGGCGGTTATTGGTTGATTAAATAGCTTCTTGTAAATACATTTAATCACAAATGAGATGCAGAATATAACCAACACAGATTACTTTTCATTTCAACACAAAAAAATGATGTTACAACGGATTATATCACAGACTGGAAGTTCAAAATCATTTTCCAATCTCTTTTTTATTCCATTTACGATTCTGATACTGCTACATACCTCACTTTTTGCACAGGTGCCTGAGGAATGGGGGGCGGTTAGTATTTCTGTGGAGGAGATCGATTATCCACATCCTGTCTCTTATTTCAACTTCACTATCCTGGATAAAGATGTGCGAATGGCCTACATGGATGTCTCTCCAAGAGGAACCGCAAACGGGCGCACGGTTGTACTGCTGCATGGGCTCAATTTTTTTGGTGAATACTGGGAGGGAACGATTGATGCTCTCACTGAGGATGGCTACCGGGTGATTGCGGTGGATCAAATCGGGTTCGGACGGTCATCCAAGCCGATCATTCCGTACAGTTTTCAGAAAAAAGCTGCCAATACCAAAGCGCTGCTGGATGACCTTGGAGTGGATCATGCGGTAATTCTCGGACACTCAATGGGCGGTATGCTTGCAACCCGGTTTGCTTATTCCTATCCGGAAAGAACCGATAAGCTTGTTTTGGTTAATATGATAGGAAAGCGGGATTTTCGGTTGCTGCGAGGCTGGCAAAGTACTCAGGAGATCTATCAATCGGAAATGAACCGTACATACGACGACATCCTGCAACAGCAACAAAACTATTATGTGGAGTGGCAACCTGAGTATGAAAAATATGTCCGCATTCATTACGGGTGGCTTCAAAGTCCCGACTGGCCTCAATTGGCCATGGTACGTGCCCTGAACCGTCAGATGGTCTACTCTCAGCCGGTTGCACTTGAGTTTGCCCACCTTCAGGTTTCAACACTCATTTTGTCGGGACGGGAAGACGGGCCCGATTTTGCTGAACATGCAGAAAACACAACCAACACCATCCCGGATGCCCGGTTGATTCTGCTCGATAATGTGGGCCACAACCCTCACATTGAAGCCCCCGACCGCTTTCACAGCAAACTGATTGAAAACCTCCGGGAGTGAGAGTTTTTTATATTTGAGATTTTGAAAACCGTACGCCGGGCAGCTTGACCGGCACCCGAAACCCAGTGTCAGTCCTGATTTTTCTGTATGAAAATGAAACGTAAATCGGGTCGCTGACCCGATCAATCTGAGCAAAAGTTTCAATCCTTGTTTTGGTGGGTTAATGATGAGAGGCCCTGTCAGCATCCATCGGATCTGACAGCGTTGTGGACCAAAATGATTTCGTTTGACACTGATAGGAAGACCGGAAAGTAAAACAGCCTCAATTCGAGCGTAATTTGAAAAGGATGCAGGGGCTATCATATCAATTTAGCCACAACAATTCCTATAGAACCTTTTAAATGGAACAGGGTGTTACTGGATGAGGGAGGATAGGACTGGCAAATGTGGTCGTTACCAGATACGCAATGTCTGAAAAAGACATTGCGTATCTTTGATATAATCTTCGCTATTAATCCGGGTAAGGAGAATCCATAGATTCCGTACTGTCAAACCAGGGCATGCCTGGGTATCGTCTTTTTCTAATTGCTTTATAAAACTAACAATATATAATTTTGCTTTATTGAATTACGGCCTGGAATTTGATTCGCCAATCCTGGAAACTATTTTGAATGAGCATCAGGCCCTGGCGGCCGATATATCAGACAATGCAGACGTTCTTAAAGTTTTTCGGGAATACCTGCGTGTGGGATATTATCCTTATTTCAAAGAGGAAATCCGGTCGTTCTCCCAAAAACTCGGTGAGGCCACCAACCTGGCAATTGAGGTGGACATCGCACTCTATGAAGATCTAAATGCCCTGACGGTTCGCAACATGAAGAAGCTGATCTATGTGCTCAGTCAATCGGTTCCGTTTACGCCCAACATCTCCAAACTCTCCAAAAAACTGGAGATCCCGCGAAACACAATCCTTAAAATACTGGATTTACTGGACAGGGCCGGTGTGCTGGCGTTGCTGCGCAGCCATACGCAGGGAGTCAGCTATTTGCAAAAACCCGAAAAAATATACCTGCAAAACCCCAATCTGATGTTCCTGTTATCCGACAACCGCCCGGAAGCAGGAAGCGTGCGGGAGACCTTTTTCCTGAACCAGTTGCAGGTACGGCATAGCGTAACGACCTCCCGTTTTGCCGACTTTATGGTGGATGACACCTGGACGTTTGAAGTGGGCGGTCCCGGCAAAACCCGGGAACAGATCAGAGGTATCCCCAACGCCTATATTGCAGCGGATGGAATAGAAGAGGGCAGCGGTAATAAAATTCCGTTGTGGCTGTTTGGGTTTTTGTATTAATTCTTCGAGATAGATCCAGATCCGCAATGTCTTTTCCAGACATTACGGATCTACTTACTGGTCAGTTCCGATGAAGAAATGGTTTAACGCACTAAGGTTTCTTAAAAAATCGACTATTAAAACAGTTCGGGACCGTCCAGATCATCAAGATTATAATCTGGATCCTACAGCTCTTTACACCAGCAGAACTGCTCTGCAAGGGGCAGCCGTCTGGTTCGTAACTGAAAAATTCATAATGTACAACTCCATGGCCGGTGGCGACCGTGAGCTTTTTGGCTTTGCCATGTAGGCAACTCTCAACATCGACAAACATTTTCAGCTCTTCGGGCAGGCTCTCTTCATCAAACTAAACTCTGCCACCTCATTCGGGTCGGGAAGATTTTCTAATGTTTAACACAGATCTTCAGCAAATTGTGTGGTTAACTGGTCCAGGTTATTTTTTGTATTCCTTATGACGGTTTTTTTAGGTCACTTTTGGATTTTTTATCACTTGCAATAAGCATAAACTTTTTCTTAAAAAAAGACAATCTGATTGTGCGTGATCCATATCTAAGACCAGAAACCTGATAGGTCTTCGAATATCAGTATTGAGTCCTAACACAGACCTATTATGTGGAATCGGTACCAGATCCGCAATATCTCGCAAAGACATTGCGGATCTCTTTTAGTGTGTCGGCGCTTTTAACAGAAGCTCACAAACAACACTTTTTATACTTCTTGCCGCTTCCGCACGGGCAGGGATCGTTGCGGCCTGTGTCTTTGTATGGATTCGTTGCAGTTTTCAGTTTTGAATTAAACAAGCTGGGTGATGAGGTATCTGCTGGATCATCCTCGCGGAACTCTGAAAAGGGATGTAGCGAACCTTTGTTATCCGTCAAATTTTTTGGTGGAGTAAAACCGTCTATGAACACACTGTCGTCAAGGAAGTCATACCTTTCATAAATAGTTTTGGGCTGATCTCTTTTGCCAGCCATTTCGTCATTTATAACTTTTTCCACTCGCTTGAAATCACCTACTATTGATTTTTCTATCAGGTTGTGCATATACAATTCCTTAATGGATGGAAGAAGTTCTGATGCCGATATATTCATACAGCTCCAGACCAAAAAACTGAGCAGGGCTGTATCGATTATACGGTCGTTATCAAGCTGACTGAGATGGAATTGTATTAGATCGTCGAAGTGGTTAATGACTTCATTCCGGCGTTCGCCGTGAAACATGGCTACCATTTCGAGTGCTGATACTCCAACGTTCCGGCTATAGGTGTCCAGGTCAGGCTCTTTTACAAAATTTGTGATTGCCTCAATATTATATTCAGCCAGGGTTGCAACGGATTCTGAAAATATATCTTCGAGCAGGTCACTATACCAGAATTCCCAAAATTCATCGCCCTGGCGAAGTAAGTTCAGGATTTTATCAAGTGATTGCTTACTGCGTAGTTCCGTAAGCAGCAAAATAGCGTGTACGCTGAAGTTGAGCCGGTCTTCATTCCAAACATCATATTCCTTTGCAGTCTCATTATAGAAATATTCATATCTGCAGATGGCATCCTCAAGAACACGCTCAAGGTCAGTGATCAAAGTCTCCCGGGGAAGATTTAGAATGTTTTGAATAACCTCTTCAGGAATATCCAGTCCGTGATTATAGAGCTCTTCAATTTCGAAATGGGTAAAAGAGGGAGCTTGATCGGTTTGGAGATCTATGTGATAGGTTCGGCTCTTAACTTTGCGTTTAATGACCATGTCCTGTTCAAAACGCTCCATGTTTTTCCCCAGATTATGCCCCATAAACTCAAACAAGGCTCTCTTTGTTTCCGGTGAATCCGGATCAATTTGATCTAAAATCTAAGGCGCAGTTCTGCTTCATCCACGTTATTTGCCTTTAGAAAATATTGAATGGTGGTAGCGTAGTATTTAGATACCTCTTCAATATGGAAAGCGTCACGGTTGGGATAGAGCTTATGAATATGCATCTCTTCACCTAAAATTCCGGAAACCTTATCTAATTGATTGTTATCAATAAGATCCATTGCCTCATTTAGTTTTGCAATAAGATAGTCGGGATGTTGCTGTAATAGTTCACGATTTATCTTAGCCGATTTTTTTTCGTTACCGGCTGCTTGATACGCTATAGACAAGTAATTTTTGAAAAACGGAATGCGGGGATATTTTTTGCAGAGGCGGTGAAGCCTCTTTATAGTGCTTTTCTTTCCTTTAAAAGCTTCAGGGTATATTTCATCGATCTGGACAGCGATTTCATCTGAAATTTGGTATTTTTCAAGGATAAAATCAGCACTGTGTATAATCTTGAAATCAAAAGGATTCTCTTTACCAGGTGTTTCGGGCATTGGTTTTACAGTTTAAAGTGCATGAGATATTCCGGAAATAAATTATGCAGATATGAAACCATTCTAAATATCTGAATGAAAATTCTTAGCCTGTATTATTCACCAGGAAATATGGTTGTGAATAATGCAGGTAAGTTGAAATATCCAGTTTTTTTCATTTTAAACTGTCTATATATTTCAGTCAGATATTAAACCTCAACTCGAAACCAATCCATTCAAACTATGCCGAATGTAGAATTGACAGATGATATGATTTCCATGCTCGAAATGGCTCTTAACGATAATAGTTACATGGGGGCCTGGTATTTCGACAAAAAAGAAAATAAGGTTACGGGTATCACGGAATATGACGAGCTGGAAGAAGAGGAAGAACTGAAACAGCTTATTGAAAAGGATGAGGATGGTGAGCGGTTTATCTACATTCACCCGGCACCAAGTTCAGATAATTGGCAGGTGATGGAAAACTTTATCCTGCAGTTAAACGATCTGGATGATACAGTTCAAACGCTGCTGCTGAAGACCATCCAGGGTAGTGGTGCGTTTCGGAGGTTTAATGATGCGATTGACGATGAGGGTATCCGGGATCGCTGGTACAATTATAAGAACAGGCTGGAGAGAGAACGGGCATTGCAATGGTTGAAAGGTCATGGGCTTATATCGGACGAGGGTGTGGCCAAAGGTATAAAGATGCTGGAAGATAACATTGCACGCCGTAAACGGATTGAAAAGGGGCAACAGGGAATGACCAAAGGGGCACAGGTCATTTGTATCGAAACGGTTGGCCATTCGGATAAACTATCACCCGGCAAAGTGTATAAAATTATTGATGAAAGGCCGGATGATTTGCTCATCCGCATTGAAGACGACCGTGGGAAAATAGTGTGGCTGCCTAAAAGCCACTTTGAACTGGTTTGATCTTCAGTAAAATCACTTCCAGTTCCGCATTGTCTTATTGTGACATTGCGGAACTCCTTCTATGTACTGGCACACAGTGGTAAAAAAACAATAGAATTGATTCTCTATCCGAATAAAATTACATAGTATATTGCCTTTCAATATAGGTCATTGACCTTATGGTACATTAACAATTCTAAACGAACTCAATGTCAGCAACCGAAACATTTGTTAACCTTTCCGATTACCCCGACCTCGAATCTGACGAGTTTCTTGCTCTCCCCCAGGATGAGCAATTCAGGCTTGAGGATTACCATGTGTTTACCCAGGAAGCTACCTCTGTAAAGCCGGGCATCAGATTGATATCCTCCATTTCTTGTGAGGAAGAAAGTGAGGATGGTGATTTTTGTGGGGGTGATATTGAACTTCTGAGGATTGAGCTGCCATGCGAGGTTCATTGGAATTGTCTGAGCTGCAGTCAAAGTGGTAAAATTACAGGATTTGAAAACGGACCCAGCGACTTGAGCTATCTTCCCGAAGAGACAGCCAGAAAGTATATTAAAGATATGTATGGGACGGACCTTGGTATAGATGAAGACAAAAGTTTGGACTTTGTAGATTTTCTTGATATCGAAGGCCTGATAGATGAAGTTATGGATGATGGAAACTCTTTTCTAAACTGGTTTAAGGATCTTCCTCCGGAGATAAAGGAGAAATTTTTGGATGACATGAGCGTGCAGATCGATGGGGTGGTGGGGTTGTTAGAGAAAGAAACAGGGGGGCTGAATCCTGCTCAGCTATATAATCTTTTGATATGCGACTGGGAAAAAAACGAAGGACCGGTTCAGTTAAATGGAAAGCTTACAGCTAAAGCGATAGAAGGTTCTATCCTCTTCCACAATGCACGAACCATGTTACTAAAAGCGCAAAAAGAAGATGGGCTGGGACTTACAAAAATTGGAAATCTTCAGCGCAAGTCTGTTTCCGAGCTGATGTCGGTTTGCATCTGGCCAGATGGTTACCTGGAAGCCGTAAAAAGGCATAACAAGTTTGTGAACGAACACGACATCTGGCTGCTTCACTGCACCCGCGTTCTGCTGGAGGCTTCAGGCCTGCTCCGCAAAAATAAAGGGAAATTAATGGCAGTAAAAAAGCGGTCTGGCCTGTCCCTCAGTTCTCGTTCGGGCGAGCTCTATCGACACCTTTTTATCGCCTATTTCAGAAAAATAAAAATCTCTTACCTGTCTAATAATATTTTCGAATATCCTAAGGTGCAGGAAAATATTCCCTTTGCACTTTACCGTCTACATCAACTGGTCGATGATTGGGTTTCGATTGATGAACTGTCTGCGCAGATATTGTTGTCCCTGTCATATGATGAAATTGCATACCGGAGTTCAATATACTCCAAGGTCGATAGTATTGTGTACTACCTGTTATTAAAACCTCTGGAACTATTTGGCTTAATAGAAACCAGGAATACCGGGGAAGAAACGCTGTGGTTTTACCAGCCTGACCAATGTCGCAAAACAGCGCTGTTCGACAAGTTTATTTCGTTTCGGTTTTGATCAGGCCAGGTTAGTTTAGAGTCATCAAGAAATTTCTTTGCGGTTTTGAGTCCTGCCACACCCATATACACGTGTTATGGATCCATTCAGTACATCCAGTTTCGAACTCGGGTGGGGTTATTTAACCACCAGGTGCGGAAACGGCCGCTAAGGTTTAAAACATCTTTAAATGTAAGAATCGTAATGGATGACATAAAAAAGGCTCGGAACCCTGCAGCCCATCATTGCTGAAATCAGAATCATCGAGGTCTTTGCACCAGCAGTACTTTTCAGGAAAGGGGCAGTCATCCGTTTCATAATTGCAAAATTCAAAATGAACAACCCCATCACCGCCGGCATAAACAACTTCCTTTTCCCAATGGTTTCTCAGCACCTGCATTATTTATCAGTAAATTTATTTTCTTAAACAGCACTTTTTATATTTTCTGCCACTTCCGCAAGGGCAGGGATCATTTCGGCCCACATCGTTTAGATTGGCCCAGTTATGCCATATTTCTCATCGTTGTACGAGGTGTCTTCAGTAATATTGTAGGTTGTAACGGTTAGTTTTCGATCCTCTTCTGGCATGATTTAGTACTAAAATTAGTAAAAAATTCAGTCCATAAAAATAGAAATTGTTTTGGAGGATCACACATCCGTCCCCGTTTTTTTGAATGGAGTTACAGAAAAAGGTTGACCTGAGGAAAGCTTATGCTATGATTGGAAATAATTACCACTTATCCATAAAAGTGAAAATTAAGTATGATAAAAAGTTCTTAATCACCCGAATTTAAGATGATTAAAATAAAATTCTATGTTTTTATTTTGAGTCTCATAAATAATCTTGCCAATCGATATAAAAATGAATATTGAGAGATCTTAAAAGCAATATATATAAAAAAGTTCTTTTCTTTATAAAAGTAGGTCAAAAGGTCTGAATACTTTTCATTCAACAGAATTTTTTTGATAATTAAATAGTAAAGAAAACGGTTAGAAAATTTTTTTAATAACCTGATTTCTTTTTTGTCATTAGTGCTGTTTATAAAAGAGTTGCAAGTTGATATGATACATCCAGTTCCAAGATTACTGTATGTATTAGTCCTGTTTACACTATCTAAGTAGTAATTAGCCTCGATTCTGTTTATATGAACAAATCTCTTTTCTTGTTTTATTAACCTTAACCATGTATCAACATCACCCCCAACTTTACACTTATTCACTGGGAATTTGCCACAGCATAAGATCGAAGCTTTTTTACAAACCGTAACTATTGTATTAATTGGCGGTTTTTTTGATGCAGTTAACGATAAATATTGGTAATATGAAAATAGACTTATAGTATTTTTCGGTAGTTTTTTATAGAGATTGTTTACATTAATCTGATCAGAAGTTTTAATACGCCAGGAAGAGCAAAAAAGAGAAATATCGGTATATTGATTAATGAGTTGTTGATTCATTTTCAAAAAATCCTTTTCCCAACTATCGTCAGCATCTAAAAAGCATATCCAATTATATTTAGAAGCTTCAATTCCAAGATTTCTTGCAGCATATCCACCTTTTACTGGTTTCTCTCTATGAAATACTCTGATTCGAGGATCTTTGAAGTCATATATCTTATTTTCTGAGCCGTCATCAGACCCATCATTTACCAGAATTAATTCAAAATTCTCAAATGATTGTTGCAGAACAGATTGAACAGATCTCTCTAAATGAGGTAGTTTGTTATAAATTGGGATAATGACGGAAAACATAAAACTTTCTGTATTGAATTATTTAGATATAAGACACTAAATTTTAATTGATATTTCTTGACATACTATGTGTTGGTTTCGTGTTTACAACACACCAAGCGACAATCCTTGAAAATCAATTAACGGTATCGAGGAATTGGTACCGTGAACATTGCCAAGAGATCTTTGCCGCACTGTCAGGTAGCTTTTCTTTTCTTTCGTAAATCCATCCAATTCCCGTTTGATTTACCTAATGGTTGTGTCTTGGTTGGCAGGTTTGAGGTAGGGATGTGGATTTTTGTTAACCCCGGAATGCGTTTTAAAACACAGGCATTATTACACTGTGTCCAAGCTAATGGCGTGTGAACCTTTCAGGGTAAGTATCGAGAAAAAATACCTCTATAAACTATAAGTTAAGGCCTGGATAATAGTAGAAAACATAGCTATAGAAAACCACATTGTAACTCTGATAACGACTGGAAAGTCAAACAGACACCATTCCAGTGAGTTCCATTGAGACGATTTCAACTATACAAATGAAACTCATTATAAGTTTTATTTCTAATCAACAATCTGGTTTCAATATGTTGGACCCTCATAAACATTACTATATCAAATCGGTTTGACATGAGTACATCCATACGGACCCTTTCACTATTTTTTACCCTTCTCCTCAATCAGCCGTACGGCATCACCCATCGTTACTTTTTCGGGTTCGGTGCCTTTGGGTAGTGAGATATTCTTGCGCCCATATTTAATGTAGGGGCCGTAACGCCCGTCCATTACTTTTACAGGCTGGTCGGTTTCCGGATGGTTACCCAAATCTTGAATAGCTGAGCTGCCCCTTCTGCCTTTACTTTTCTCCTTGAGTAGTTCAACAGCCCGGTCCAGGCCAACTTCCAACACATCGTCGGTTTTCTTGAGGGATTTAAAGGTGCCGTCGTGCAGAACAAATGGGCCATATCGGCCAACCCCCGCTTTTATTTCTTTTCCGGTTTCCGGATGGTTTCCAAGAGTGCGCGGCAATTCAAGAAGACGAATAGCCAGATCTAAATCCACATCGGCCGGCTTCATTCCTTTAAGCAGAGAAACGCGTTTCGGCTTTTTATTGTCGTCACTAACTTCCCCGAGTTGTACGTAGGGTCCGTAGCGTCCGGTCAGAACATAAACCGGCACGCCGGCTTCCGGATGGTTACCAAGTGAAGTAGGCCCATCTTTTTCGGCTTTGAGCAACTCTTTTATTTTGCTGGCAGAAAGTTCACCGGGATCAAGGTCAACCGGAAGTGATGTGGTAATATCTTCACCGTTGGAGGATACTTTAACATAGGGACCGAATCGTCCTACGTGCACCTGCATTCCGTTCAGGTCCTCAATCGGCAGGTTCAGGATTTTTGCTTTTTGCGGGTCGATCTGATCTTCTTGCTGCTCAACCTGGGCTTTGAGTCCTTTTTCTCCTTTATAATATTCATCTAAATATTGAACCGGATCGTAATTGCCCCCCGCAATCTGGTCGAGTTTATCTTCCAGCTCCGATGTGAATTTGCTGTCAACAAGGTGTGGAAAGTGCTCTTCAAGGAGGCCGGTAACGGCAAATGCGGTGTATGTTGGGATGAGTGTTTTTCCATCGCCCTTGGCATAACCCCTATCCTGAATGGTGCTGATAATATTTGCATAGGTACTGGGCCGGCCAACTCCCCGTTTTTCCAGCTCTTTTACGAGTGTGGCTTCTGTATAACGGGCAGGCGGTTTTGTTTCATGGGAGATTGATTCCAGTTCGTGAAGTTCAATCGATTCACCCTCTTTCATCTCAGGTAGGAAAATTTCCTGGTTTTCAAGTGCGGCTTCGGGATCGTCACTGCCTTCAACATAGGCACGGAAAAATCCGGGGAACAGAATTTTTTTACCGCTGGTTTTAAAATCGGCTTTGGTATCGCCTTTTTCAGCCGTGATTGTAACGTTGGTAAACTCAAGCTGTGCTTCAGCCATCTGTGTTGCAATGGTACGTTTCCAAATCAGGTCGTACAGTTTGAGTTCGCGGCCGCTCAGCCCTGATTTTTCAGGATGGGTAAAGCTTGAACCGGCTGGCCGTATCGCTTCGTGGGCTTCCTGTGCACCTTTGGTTTTTCCGAAATTACGAACCCGCTCAAATAAATATTCTTCACCATACTGTTTTTCCACCTCATTACGGGCGGCATTGATTGCTTGTCCCGAGAGATTCATCGAATCGGTACGCATGTAAGTGATATAACCATTCTCATACAGTTTTTGGGCCACACTCATAGTGTCTCGGGCTGAAAAGCCAAATTTACGGTTAGCCTCCTGCTGCAGAGTGGATGTGATAAAAGGCGGAGAAGGGTTCCGCTTTTGGGTTTTCACATCGATATTGGTAACCGACCATCCGGCTTCATGGAGCAGGTCGCGTAATTTACCGGCTTTTTCTTCATCCAGAAGAACCACGCTGTCGGGTTTTTTCAGTTTACCCGTATTTTCATCAAAATCTTTTCCGCTGGCCAGGCGCTTATCATTCAGGTGAGATAGGTCGGCATCAAACCGGTTTTTGTCTTTTTCCTTTGTGAGCGAGGCCTTCAGATCAAAGTAAGTTCCACTCTTAAATTTCATCCGTTCCCTTTCACGCGATACCAGGAACTGAACGGCTACCGACTGAACACGTCCTGCCGAGAGGCCTGGCGAGATTTTTTTCCATAAAAGCGGTGAGATAGTATAGCCTGCCAGGCGGTCGATAATCCGGCGGGTTTCCTGGGCGTGAACCAGGTTCATGTCAATGTCACGGAAATTTTCGAGTGCTTTCTGTATCGCTTCTTTGGTGATTTCGCGGAACGCCATTCGTTTAACCGGGACTTTCGGATTCAGTAGTTCCACAAGATGCCACGATATCGCCTCTCCTTCACGGTCTTCATCTGTGGCGAGTATCAGTTCATCCGATTCTTTCAGAAGTTCTTTCAGTTTTTTTACCACTTTCTTTTTACCGGAGGGTACTACATAAAGCGGTTCGTAACGCTCATCCACATTAATGCCGAGATTCGACCACGACTCTTTTTTGTATTTGGCAGGAATTTCCTTTGCTGAAGAAGGCAGATCGCGGATATGTCCCATGGACGAGTCTACAACATATCCCTTGGGAAGATACTTCTTGATGGTTTTTGTTTTGGTTGGAGACTCAACGATAACTAATGACTTCATGTGTATTTATTAGGTAGTAAACGTTCGTACGAATCGATAGCCTGGATGAGTTCGATAGAGCTCTCAATCAAGATATCCACCAGGTGTGACGATTTTTAATAATTTATATTTTAGATGTTGTGAATGATTAATATCTGCCTTTTAGAAATCAGAATTCTGGTTTGACAAGAAAACAGGCTGTTTAACCCGGAATTTACTTATGTCGAGCTTTGAACTGACAATACTATCATCAAACATATTTTATTTTATGGATATTTCAGAAGTCAGTGTCAGCAACAGGTACTATGTCAAATTGCCTGTTCTATTTCCTCAATCAGCTCTTTCAACTCCTCTGCATGTGCTTTGGTATTTATTTTTTCAATAATACCAAGTACCGTTCCCTCCTTATCGATAATAAACGCCGATCTTGAGGGGGCATCAAATGTTTTTCCATACATCTTTTTCTCAACGATCGAGTCGGTCGCTTTAGCAAATTTAAAATCGGGATCGGATGCCAGGATGTAGTTAATATCCAGCTTTTCTGCATAATTTTTGTGGGAGCCGCAGGTGTCTTTGCTCAGGGCTATCAGATTATAACCTTTTTTATCAAACCAGGAAGCGTGCTCTGCAAGGCTGCGGTTTTGTTTATCGCAGCCACTGGTATTATTACGCATATATACCGAAATAATAGCAGGGCGATCCAGAAGTTCGGAGAAAGTTACTTCTTTCTGCTCTCCGCCCTGAACAACCTCGATTTGAAACGCAGTATCAATTTTTTTTCCTATTTCAATCATAAATATGTGTTTTAGAGTTTTAGTCATAAATAAGGACTCTATAACCTGAATGAAACCTCTTTTCGTTTCTGAAATTACCGATTTGGTGAAAAGTGTCTTAGTATACACATTCTTTTTATCACAGATCAACTGAATTCTTTTTTCAGGGGTTGCCTCATTTAAAAAGCAATATAATATGAACTCACTGAGTTTTACTCAAAATCTGTTGTTTAAGGTAGCTCTTCTCTGCCTGAGGAATACCCGCTGAATATTCAATTTGAAATAATCACAACTTTTGTTTGATGATAACTTGACTTCAGGTATTACAGGCTCTGTTAGGTTTTTTTAATAGAAGCTGATTTTTCATATCGATTGTTAATGGATTATAAAAGATATTGAGCAAGATATTTATTTACTTAGAAATACTTTTAGATTGTTATCTTAAACTATATATTCTAAGAATACAATAAACAATATTTAGTACTGATAATTTATGGTCATGCCCGGCTTGATGGATTTGATTGAATTCACAAATTGAATATTGTTTGCAGGGAGTTGACATTTAAAAACTCTGAAGATTATGAAAAAATATATCTTATTTGCTTTATTACTAACGATTCTATTAGGGGCAATTTTAATTCTGCCGGATGTAGCTGCTTCACAACCTGCACCACCTCCTATGCCCGACAAACCTACTCAAACACCTATTGATGGTGGCCTTGCCCTGCTCGCTGCAGCGGGTGGAGGGTATGCTATTAAAAAACTGAGAGACAAAAAGAAATAAATCAACCGATTTTTGAAGAAAGCTTCCCGAAAGAAAATTTGGGAAGCTTTTTTTGTTTTTGCAAGCTCTTAACTGCATTATTCACCAAGAAATTTGGTCGTAAATAATGCAGGTTTAATACTTTTTGATTAGCGACTGAAACTTAGATGCGTAATGACCTCCGAATAAATTTACATGTACCAGCAGGGGATAGAGATTGAATATCGGAACCCGCTCATCAAACCCACCTTCAATCGGGCTCACTGATTGGTAGCCATTATAAAAATCCCTCGAAAACCCTCCGAACATTTTTGTGAAAGCAAGATCCACTTCGGGATGCCCGTAATAAACAGCCGGATCAATTAGAACGGCAAGGCCTGAAGTATCAAACAGGTAATTGCCGCCCCAAAGGTCTCCGTGCAGGAGGGAAGGTTTGCACGGAGGGAAAATATTATCAAGTTTTGAGGCAAGCCGTTTCCAGCTTTGAACCACTGAGGCAGAAAGTTTGCCCGAATCCACTCCCATTTTGATCTGAATATTGATCCGTTTTTCCACGAAAAAAGAGATCCAGTTATCATATTGTCCGTTCCGTTGGGGAAGGCTTCCGATGTAGTTATCGTAATGAAGCCCGAAATAATCTCCTTTGGTTTGATGTAACCGCGCCAGTTCCGCCCCGAATTGATGAGAATCTCCGCCGCGCCCTTCTTCGATAAATTCCAAAAGCAGAAATCCGGGATGATGCGTGCTGGATTTTTCAACCGCGATCACGTCCGGAATTCGAAGCGAGCCATTGGCTGATTTCAGTTCCTTCAGGCCTTCAGCCTCCCGTTCAAAAAAATCAGATGGTGAATGTTGCTTCCATTTCAGGAAAAGTTCTCCCCGGTTTGTCGAAAGTTTGTAAGCCTGGTTGATACTTCCGCCGGAGACAGAGCGGCTGCTG
This sequence comes from Balneolaceae bacterium, assembly GCA_020832285.1. Lineage (GTDB taxonomy): Bacteria > Bacteroidota > Rhodothermia > Balneolales > Balneolaceae > Rhodohalobacter. The sequence goes on along the minus strand of JAFIFB010000010.1, from coordinate 60,092 downwards.
TGAATGGAAAGAGAGTATTTTTCAGAAAGTATCGTGTGGATGGATTCGGGCAGCATGATTTTGTTTATAAAGACGAATTCTGTGATTTTTTAAGGACTATTGTCGTGTCAACTGTAAAAGAGTGATAGAGTCATCAGACGAGTCGATCCGGGATCATCGCAATCATCTTCATTGGTTTTTTTTGAAAAACTCGTCTTATGACTTACCCGACGTTTTATCTTTGACATAACACTATTATAAAATTACAAATGATTTTGAAAAGCCCTAAAGAAACCATTCAGTCTCTTTTCAAGAAAAAGAAATGTGTTTGTTTTCAGTTTCGGCAGATGATTTGTAACCTTTTTCCGCCCGACAGAATCTAACCTGACAGAAGCACAGAAATCTTAATAAAATAGAGTTATTATGAATGGAGTAATTTTTACAATTTTGTCTCTTGCATTTTTAACCGCTGCTTTTTTGGCATGGTATTTTACCCATAAAACCAGAGAAAAGGAGCGGCTGATCATGCTGGAAAAAGGAATGGAGCTACCTCATAGCTCTGAAAATAAAAAAAACTTCGGTTTTTCATTTCCATGGTTAAAAACGGGAGTCTTGTTAGTTTCACTGTCTATTGGTTTATTAATAGGGTTAATTTTGGAGGAACATGTTGGGCAATATTGGGGAGCGCCACCGCTCTTCCTGGTGTTATTTGGAGGGGTTGGAATGATCATCGCCCATTTTCTTGACAAAAAGAAAGATTAATCGTTCCAGATGCTGGAATCCCATATACAAAAGGTACTGGATGGCGAGAAAGAAGCGTTCCGGTTTATTATTCGTCAGTTTCAGGACGGTGCATACATGCTGGCTGTATCCATTTTGAAAGAGGAGTTTGCCGCTAAAGACACTGTTCAGGCTGCTTTTGTGAAAACGTATACCCGGCTCCACACGTTTGAGCGAAAATCGTCCTTCAGGACATGGTTTCACCGCATTGTGGTAAATGAAGCATTTCAGTTGCTGAGGAGTCAAAAACGCCGGCAAAAACTGTCTTTTGCCCTGAAAGCAGATAGAGAGGGAATATCCGGAACTGTCAATAACATAGAACAGAAGACGGACGACGATCACCTTCGGTTTTACATCCGTGAAGCTATGAAGGAGTTAACCGCGGATGAAGCTCTTGCCCTGCAGTTATTTTATCTTGAGGAGTACAGTATTAAAGAGACCGGAGAGATAACCGGCTGGTCGGAGTCAAAAACTAAAGTGCTTCTGCACCGGGCACGAAAAAAGCTGAAAGAAATCCTTACTGAAACCTATAATATCAAACCAATAGAGAGCTTCGAATGAAAAACCCGAACGAAGATAAACAGATCAAAGAACTGCTGGGTAAAAGCAGGCTGGAAATGCCTTTTCCCGACTTTGAACACGATGTAATGATGCAGATTGAAATCGAAGAATCGCTGCGAAACGCATCGAGTTCCGGCATAGCCTGGTCCTGGGTGTTCTTTATTGCAGGAACGGTGTTCGGAATCCTGCTTACACTTATGATACCGCAGTTAGAAATCTCAATTTTGGGAATGGGTGCCGGGGAAATGAATCTGCTGTTTCAGGTCGGATTTTGTCTGTTTGTACTGCTCCATCTTGAAAAACTAATCGGCCTTACTAATTCGGCAGAATTTGGCAACCGGTTAAAAAGAGCTGTATTCTGGCGGTGAATAAGAGTAAAAGATTACTTTAATCCGTCACTTGTTAATACTTTTTGCCAATTCGTCCAGCAAATTCTCACTGCTGCGTTTCAGAACATCAAATACATTCTGGAATCCGTCCATGCCGCCGTAGTAAGGATCAGGTACAGCGCCGTCTCCGGGTTGAGGGTCAAAATCACGCATCAGCCTTATTTTATCGGAATGGATTCCTCTGGAATCGAGCCGGTTGAGGTTGTTGAAGTTTTCGTGGTCCATCGCCAGTATCAGGTCAAAATCCTCGAGGTCGGCCATATCAAAACGCCGGGCTTTTGAGTGGAGTTTTACTCCTTGCTGATTGGCAACAAACTGACTCTTGCTGTTGGCAGGCTCACCGATATGATAAGCCGAGGTTCCCGCTGAATCGATATAAAAATAGGATTGAAACCCGCGTTCATTCACAAGATGCTGAAAAACTCCCTCGGCAGTCGGGCTGCGGCAGATATTACCGAGGCAGACAAAACAGATTCGGTAGGGGTTATCTTTGGTGATTGGGCGGTTCATATTCAAATTTTTTGATGATCTGTTCTTACTAATCTAACGTGAGTTCGATATAAATTCTTTGAATTTGACAACAAGAAAGTCCCCTCCTTTTCCACATAGTGATCCCTCGGGGCAAGGAAGGGAGACTCTTTTTTCAAATTCAGGTTAAACTAAAAATAAGATGTATCACGGATATCTCACAGTAAATATACTTAATGAAGTCTGATTAATTGATTTATGGTCCTTTATGGTTCAAATTTTGAATTTTGGTGAGATGTCCGGGCCAGGCCTGTTGATTGAAAGTATGAGGCTCAAAAATTAATAAGAGTCAGGTATGTGCGATTAAATACTGTAATCCGAAGGGGGCAGACATTTTCCGCCTTTATTCTTGGTGGATAAGAAAGTAAATAATGATATTTTTGAGAATCTCTCTATCTTAATGGCTTTTATATTTATACAAGGAGTGGAAAAGTCTGACCGTCGCAGAGTATTTAGATTGCGTAGCTTTTCGTATATTTAAGGCTTACTTGTAATTTTTTGAAAATGAACCACAGCGTTCAATATGGCTAATAAGTTTAAAGAAGTTAAACAGCTGGCATACCCCAAAGCGGAAGTTGAAATCCTGAACTGGTGGAAAGAGAACAAGATTTTTGAGAAAAGTCTTGACACCCGCAGTGATGGAATTCCGTTTACGTTTTTTGAAGGGCCGCCTACTGCAAACGGCAAGCCGGGCATTCATCATGTTATGGCCCGTACGGTGAAAGATCTGTTTTGCCGCTATAAAACCCTGAAAGGTTTCCGCGTAGAAAGAAAGGGCGGCTGGGATACGCACGGGCTGCCAGTTGAAATTGAAGTAGAAAAGGAGCTTGGCCTGGAAGGCCGTTCCCAGGTAGAAGAGTACGGACTGGCCAAATACAATGCAAAGTGCCGGGAAAGTGTGCTGAAGTACAAGCATCTTTGGGACGACCTCACCACCAGGATGGGGTACTGGGTCGACCTGGATAATCCCTACATCACCTTCGAAAATAATTATATCGAATCGGTCTGGTGGGCGTTCAAACAGCTTTATGAAAAGGGGCTGGTATACAAAGGCTACAAAATTCAGTGGTACTCACCGGGAAGCGGAACGGTACTTTCTTCACATGAAGTGAGTTTGGGTTATGAAGAGACACAAGATCCTTCTATTACCGTTAAATTTTCCCTCGATGCCGATGAAAATGTTTTCTTCCTGGCGTGGACTACAACTCCCTGGACCATTATTTCAAATATGGCACTTGCGGTGAATCCGGAACTGGAGTATGTGAAAATCAAAGTATCCGAGGAAGAGAAAACCGAATTTTATATCCTGGCCAAGGACTGCCTGGATGATGCAATCCGGCAAGAGTATGAAATCACAGAACATTACAAAGGAAGTGACCTGATCGGCTGGGTGTATAAGCCTGTTTTTGAATATGCGATGCAGGAATATGAAAAAGAGGATGCATGGAGAGTGGTTGCGGCCGATTATGTGACAACTGAAGATGGCACCGGTGTGGTGCATACCGCTCCAGCTTTTGGTGCTGATGACTTCGAAACTTGTAAAAAAGCCGGCATTCCCCTTTATAACCCTATTGACCGCGAAGGCCGCTTTACCGGTGAGGTGAAAGATTATGCGGGAATGTGGTTCAAAGATGCCGACAAGGAAATTATCCGTGCCATCAAGGATAAAAACCGCATGTATCACCACGAAACGTACGTGCACAATTATCCTTTTGATTGGCGAAAAGGAACTCCGCTGATGTCTTATCCGGTTGAATCGTGGTTTATCCGCACCACCGACGTGAAAGACAAAATGGTGGAGTTCAACAAGAAAATTAACTGGAAGCCGGAGAGCACCGGCACTGGCCGTTTTGGAACCTGGCTCGAAAATAATGTAGACTGGGCTGTATCACGCCAGCGCTATTGGGGCACGCCTATACCTATATGGGTAAGTGATAAAGATCCCGATTATGTGGAGTGCATCGGCAGTGTGGAAGAGCTCAGGAAAAAAGCGAAAATCCCTGATGATCTGGATCTGGATATGCACCGTCCGCATATCGACGAGTTTACATGGAAGTGCCCGAATGGCGGCACTATGAGGCGAATTCCCGATCTACTGGACGTTTGGTTCGATTCGGGAGCGATGCCCTGGGCACAATGGCACTATCCGTTTGAAAACAAAAAGAAATTCAAGGAAAATTTCCCTGCCGATTTTATCGCTGAAGGGGTTGATCAGACCCGGGGATGGTTTTACACACTGCATGCACTCGGAACCATGCTGTTCGACAAACCGGCTTATATGAATGTGGTATCTAATGGCCTGGTGCTGGATGCCAAAGGCGAGAAGATGAGCAAGTCGAAAGGGAATACGGTGGATCCGCAGGAAGTGATTCAAAATTTTGGAGCGGATACCGTTCGCTGGTATATGATGTCGAATTCATCTCCGTGGGAAAACCTGAAGTTCAGTGAAGAAGGCTTGAATGAAGTTCAGCGAAAGTTTTTCAATACTATCGTAAATACGTACTCCTTTTTTGCTCTTTATGCAAATATCGACGGGTTTACCTACTCTGGTTCGCCTATCCCAAGTTCTGAAAGAACCGAGATGGATCGTTGGATTATCTCCCGCCTCAACACTACTGTAAAACAGGTGGATGAATTTTTGGATGAGTACGAACCCACCAAAGCAGTCCGTGAGATGGAACACTTTTTGGATGAATTGAGTAACTGGTACATCCGCCGAAGCCGTCGACGTTTCTGGAAAGAAGGCAAAAGCCTGGACAAAACGGCCGCTTATCAAACCCTTTTCGAGTGTCTGCTCAGTCTGGCGAAAATCATGTCGCCCATCGCACCTTATATGGGTGAATGGCTCTACCAGCGCTTGAACGAGGTAGTGAAACAGGATGAAGATTCTGTCCATATCTCATTTTATCCGACGGTTGAGGAAACTGCCATCGACAAACAGCTCGAACGCCGTATGGATGTGGCCAGAATTATTAGCTCCATTGTGTTGCGGGTTCGAAATCAAATCAATGTGAACGTTAGACAGCCACTGAAAAAAATTATACTTCCAATTGCCAGCGATGAGCGAACGGTAGTTAATGCGGTGAAAGGCATTATTTTGGATGAGGTAAACGTTAAAGAAATTGAGTATGTGAATGATGATTCCGGTATTGTGAGTAAATCTGCCAAACCGAACTTCCCGGTACTTGGAAAGCGGCTCGGAAAGCGGATGAAAGCAGTTGCCAAAAAAATAAATCAACTATCTACCGAAGATATTACTAAATTCGAAGATGAAGGCGTTATTGAACTTCTTCTGGATGATGATGAAAAAGTAAGAATTTCATCAAATGAAATAGAAATTCAGCGAACCGGCCTCCAGGGATGGTCTGTTGAAACAGAAAAAGGCATAACTGTTGCTGTGGATACAGAACTGACCCCCAAACTGATTGAAGAAGGGTTGTCACGTGAATTCGTGAACCGCATTCAGAATATGCGCAAAGAGGCCGATTTTGAAGTGACAGACCGCATTGTGATCGGGTTCTCCGGTTCGGATGTACTGAAAAAAGCGGTTGAATCTTCATTGGATAATATCAAAACCGAAACACTTGCAGAAGAGATCAATACCAGCATACTGGACGTATCTGATTTTGTCAAGACCTGGGAAATCGAGGGCGACGAAACCGAAATTTCGATACGAAGAACAATTAACAATTAATCATTAAGATTATGGCATCTTCAAAAGAAACAAAAAAAGAGGAAAGAATTTCCCCCTACAACGATGAGGAGCTTGAGTACTTTAAGCAAATTATCGTGAAAAAGAGGGATGAGGCTGAGCAGGAGCTCACTACATTGCAGAATTTACTGCGTGAAAGTATGGAGAATGCATCCGATGAGTCAGCATACTCTTTTCACATGGCTGATGCCGGCACGGACGCACAGGAGCGGGAGAAAACGTACATGCTTTTTAACCGCACCAAAAAGTTTGTCCGGTATCTCGATGATGCACTAAAGCGAATTGAGAACAAAACATACGGTGTGTGTAAAGTTACCGGCAAAAAAATTGCCAAAGGACGCCTCGAAGCCGTTCCTCACACGCAGCTCAGCATCGAAGCTAAATTAAAACGCCGATAAGAGTATATAGATTTGTCGTTACGAGGAAAAAAACTTACAGCACTTTTTGTTCCTGTTATTTTAGTGGTGATCGTAGATCAGATCACCAAAAATTTAGTCCGGACAAATCCCGGCTTACACAGAGTTGAAGTGATTGAAGGCTGGCTGGCACTTAATTTTACCAAAAATCCCGGCATGGCAATGGGCATGGATTGGCTTTCTACGCCTACAATCAGTGTAATTGCGATCCTCGCCACGATCGGGATTCTGGTTTACATTCTGATCACTCTTGAAAAAGCTAATTTTGCATACCTCATCTGCATGGGGCTGATTCTTGGAGGAGCACTCGGTAATATTACCGACCGTATTTTTATGGGAATTGCGGGTGGTTATGGCGGAGTACTTCACGGGCATGTTGTCGATTTTATACACTTTACACTTACTATAGGCGACTGGCCGGTTTTCCCATACATTTTTAATGTTGCTGATATTGCTATAAGCACATCTATAATTGTACTGATTCTTTTCCACAAAAAAATTATGCCCATAACAGAAGAGGAAGAGGAAACGGAACAAATGCCTGAAAGTGCAGATCTAACAGACGTGGCAACAGAGGATGATTCTGTTATGGTTTCCGATGACCCGGATCAGCAGACAATCAGCAATAACAAAAATGCCTGATCTTTACGAAAAACAGACAAAAGGGTTGTAGTCAGGGAAAATTTCGTGTTTCCTCCATCAGTCTGAAGGAGTAATCAACTCCCTTTTTCAAGCGCATTATTCAGAAAGCGGGAAAATCCAACAACATCCTGATAGCCGCGGCGGCGGTCAATTACATTCCCATCAGCATCCATAACTACCGTGAAGGGATAGGCAGTGACACCCATTTTGGAAGCAAATTCCCGTTCACTCATCTCCTCTCCGTTAAATAAGAGCATATTTGTGGAATGACCGTTAACTTTTACAGGATGGTACGAGCGGTCGAGTATGGCGCGAACAGAAGGGGCCGGGTAGGTTTCACGGTCCATTTTTCGGCAAAATTGGCATCCTACTTCGTAAATATCAATCATTAGGAGCCGGTTGTCTTGGCCAGCTTGTTCAAGTGCGGTTTCTAGCGGCATCCACTCCGGTGCATTTTCGATATCTTCAGGAATGATTTGTGTAAATGAAAAATAGGCGAAGATTAGAATAAAACCGGTAATTACAGAACCGATAACAGCTTTTCGTTTCATGATAGCTTACAGAAAATGGTTGAATTTTATTTCATTGTACCGGGCAGAGTTCGAACCAGTTTGGCAGCTCGTGCCGGGAGAGATTAAAAAATAATACAATATAAGAAGAATTATTCTCCTCAAATACAATTTTGAAAACGTGAAATGAGGGATGATCTTGTATTGAATGTGAGGGTAGTACAATAAAAAGTATACGATTTTCCATTAAAAATAATTTAATTTCGCAATAAAGAATTGGCGTCACATCCACCGGGCCTTTCATCGGCCTGGCCAAGCTACAGTGGTAAAATAACAGTATGTTTCAGACATTGATGCACCATGAAATTTATTACATCATCCATTGATGGATTCAGTAAAAACCTGAGTTCGAATCTTAAATGATGCCTTTGGCAAAACGGGGGATTAAGGGCGATGTTCATTAAAATATTAAAAATGGATGGATACCCCTCTATAATCTCTCCGCCAGCCAGCGGAAGACTTTATACTGAATAAATAAAACTGATTGTGAATCGATCTGAGTTTAAAAGATCAAGGAAGGGAACGGTTCTTATAAAACCATACCATTCTGTTGTATAGAAGCCAAATTTTTATCTGATAATCTTCACCTGTTAAGGAGCCTGGAGCTGCCTGAATTACAGGGTCTGATTGGTCAACTTTATGTAAAATTGATCATTAATATTTGATTGCAGGGAGTTTTACTGTTTTCTGTAAAAATAAAAGATTCTTCTGCAACAGTATTAAAAACAAATACAAAAGCGGTAGTATTCAATTATAATGATTCGCTTTTAATTTTTTTAACAAGATTTGCGAAATGAAAATTGAAAATTAATGTTATTCTATCATTATCCTATAAAAGAATTGAGTGATGAAACATAAGATTATAAAGATATCAGTAATTGTATTTGCTTTTCTAACCTTTCAAGCTTGCAGCAGTGATGAGCAGTCCGGAAGCGGACAGGGTCAGGTTGTTCCGGCAGTTGAAGTTGTTCAGGCACAGTTTGGCGGGCTGCCTCTCGAAGAGAGACTTAATGGAATTGTAAGAGCTGCCAATCAGGTAGATATCTATCCCAGAATATCAGCTCCGATTGAAGAAGTATTTGTGCAAAATGGCCAGCTGGTGCAGCAAGGTGAACCGTTGATAAAATTGCGTGATACCGAGTACAGGGAAAGATTGCGTCAGGCTGAAGCAAGCCTGCGCATAAATATCGCCCAGCGCCGGCAGGCACAGGCAGCATTGGGGGAGATTGAATCCCAAATCCGAAGAGAACGAATTCTTCAGCAACGTGATCTGAGTAGTGAACTTGAAATTGAACAGCTCGAAGCACGGCTTGAATCGGCTGAGGCCAGCCTTGAATTGGCTGAAGCTCAAGTTGAACAGGCACGTTCAAATGTAGAAGAACAAAATGATGCACTTGAACAGACCATAATAAGGGCGCCGGTGAGTGGAACGGTGGGTCAGAGAAATGCAGAAGTGGGGATGCAGGCAGGTGCAAATACAAGGCTATTTATACTTGGTGACCTGACACAGTCAAAAGTTACAATAAATCTTACTGAGCGAATGCTTGGATATATTACTACAGGGCAGGATGTTCGTATTTTTTCGGAAAATATCCGGGATACTGTACTTGCCGGTGAAGTTTCACGAATTTCTCCATTTTTGGGGGCGGGGAACTTTAGCACTGAAGCCGAAATTGATATCGATAATCAGGATGGACTGCTTCTCCCGGGGATGTTTGTAACCGTGGATGTACTTTATGGTCAGAGCGAAGAGGCAACCATTATTCCACTCAGTGCTATTTACCGGCACCCGCAAACCGGTCAGATCGGTGTATATGTGGCAACAAGTTTCGGACTGGAAGCAGAGGTTATCGAAGAGCTTGAAAATAACGGGGAAAGAGGCAGCCTGAGTAACCCAACCGATGTTGAGTTTCTCCCGGTGGAAATTATAGCTCGAGGAAGAGATGCCGCAGGTGTTGAAGGCATCAGAAGTGGTGACTGGGTGGTCACAGTTGGCCAGAACCTGCTCTCACGTGGCAGCAGCGGACAAGCCCGTGTAAGGCCTGTAAGCTGGTATAACATAATGCAAATGCAGCGATTACAACCACAGGATCTGCTCCGTGAGATTATGAATGGAAATGTAGCTGACCGTCCTCAAACAGGGTCTTAACTTAAAAAACAGAACAAAAATGGGATTAACTGATACTTCAATTAAAAGGCCTATTGCCACCACAATGGTTTATCTGATTGTGGTGATTCTGGGAATTGCCGGTTTTCGATACCTGCCTGTCGATCTTCTTCCGCCTATCGAATTTCCCCGTTTATCCATTACCGTAGATTATCCGAATGTGGGACCGGAAGAGATTGAGGTGATCATTACCGACCAGATCGAAAACGCTGTTGCCGGTGTGGCAAACCTCGAAGAGGTGACCTCTCAGTCGGAAGAGGGCCGCAGCCGTGTTACACTTAATTTTACTCAAAACAGCAATCTGGATGAAGCCGCAAATGATGTTCGGGCTGCGCTCGATCGGGTTAGAAGAAGTTTGCCAGAAGAAGCTGATAATCCGAGAGTACGTAAATTTGATCCAAACGACTCACCAATTGTTATCCTTGGAGCTCAGTCTACACGGCCGCTTGATGATTTAACCCGGCTACTGGAAAGAGACATTGCCAAACGGCTTGAACAAGTTCCCGGAGTTGGTACAATTGATGTATGGGGAGGGGTTTATCGCGAAGTACTGGTGAACCTGAAGCGAGACCGGCTGATTGCGAGTGGCCTGACAGCCATAGATGTTCAAAATGCCATTGTTGCTGAAAATACAACTCTGCCCGGCGGAAACGTGAAAGATGGCCTTACACAACTCTATGTGCGCACACTGGGAGAGTTTACCAATATTGAACAAATTGCAGAAACAATTATCACCAGGATTGACGGAAAACCGGTTCGCGTGAGTGATGTGGCCACTGTAGAGGATGCCTATGCAGAAATCGGGCGGCTGGTGAGTGTTAATGACGAACCGATGATTCGGATGGGAATCCGAAAACAGTCTGGTGCAAATACAGTGGAAGTGTCTCGGCTGATCCACAGGGAAGTGGAACGAATAAATAGTGAGCGGGAAGATATTAACCTTCTTGTGGTTACCGATCAAAGCGAATTTATCCAGAACTCTATCAATAACGTACAGCAATCGGCCATGTGGGGGGCGCTTCTGGCGATTTTTATTCTCTATCTTTTCCTCAGGAATGGTTCCACAACGTTTATAATTTCACTGGCCATTCCCGTATCGATCGTGGCAACATTCGGCCTGCTCTATTTTACCGGGCTCACTCTCAATCAAATGAGTTTCGGAGGGCTCGCACTTGGTGTTGGCCTCATTGTCGATAACGCTATTGTAGTACTCGAAAATATCGTACGCTTGAGAAGCAAAGGTAAATCTCTGACCGAAAGTTCACTTGTGGGAACCAAAGAAGTGGCAGGAGCCATTGTTGCATCAACAATTACAACATCAGTTATTTTTCTGCCTGTAGTATTTATGCAAACCCTCACCGGAACCATGTTCCAGGAGTTGGCGCTGGTTGTGGTATTTGCACTTGTTTGTTCCCTGCTGGTAGCACTTACACTCGTACCAATGCTGGCAAGCAAGTTTATGAGTATTCGCCCGGACTCTGAGCTTACCGAAAAAGATAAAGGCCGGTTCCAGATTTTTTTTGCAAAAGTAGAGGACAAATACAGCGGCTTTTTAAAAACAGCTATCCGTAACAAATATGCTGTTTTCGGAATTACGGTAGTTTTAATAGCTGGAGCTGTGTACGGAGCCCGATTTATCGATACGGAGCTGGCGCCACAAACTGAAGCGGATGAAATCAGGATCGACTTTTATATGGCTGACGGAATGAACATTGCCGTAGCAAACCGCTATCTCGATGAACTTGTAGAAAAAGTTACAGCCATTGCCCCGATGGATCAGGTGAAATACATATCCACAGATGTAAGACACGGCCGTGCACAAGTAGATTTAAACCTGATTGATGTGGCTGATCGTACAATCAGCTCATACGATCTGGCCGATCAGATTCGAGATCAGATTGAAGGGACTATTCCTGGTGGATTTTTCCGGGTTCAGGCTCAGAGCGGACTCTGGATCCTGAGGCGAATTTTTGGTTCTGGTGGTGATGAAGCGGTCCAGGTACAGCTCAGGGGGTATGACCTGGACATCGCCAATGAACTTTCAGAAGAAATCCGCCGCAGAATGGAAAGAATTCCTGAAGTTCGTGGGGTCCGGTCCGATCGCGAAGAAGGACGTCCGGAGCAAAACATCATTTTTGATCGTGAAAAAATTGCTGAACTTGGCCTCTCGGCAAGGGAAGTAGCCCAGGCTGTTCAGGCAAATGTTGGAGGAGTCCGTGCCGGAGTGTATCGCGATGGAGGAGATGAGTTTCCCATTACCGTACGCCTGCAGGAACAAGACCGTATGAGTACCCTGGATATTGAAAATGTTTCAGTACGTTCGGCTGACGGACGTACTGTGCCTATTTCAACGGTGATTGACCAGCAAGCCTCACGTGGCCCGGTTACGATCAACCGGATCAATGGCCAGCGAGTGACATTCATTACGGCTAATCTTGAGAGCGGGGTGCCTCTGGGTCAGGCTGTTCAGCGTATTCAGGCCGAGCTGTCTGATATAAATATGCCGCAAGGGTTCTCCATTGTATACAGTGGCGAATATGAAGAGCAGCAGCGAGCCCAGACAGATTTTATAATATCCATTCTGATGGCACTCATATTAATTTACATGGTGATGGCCGCTCAATTCGAGCGATTTTTGGACCCTCTTATTGTAATGTTTGCAGTACCGGTAGCAGTTGTTGGAATTATACCAACGATGTTAATTACCAACACGACATTTAATATGCAGAGTATTATGGGAGTGATTATGCTCGTTGGAATTGTAGTAAATAATGCCATCGTATTGGTAGATTATATCAACTTGATGAGGCGCGACCGTAAACTTGGTATATTTGAGGCCGTTGTTGAATCAGGAAGGCTGAGGCTCAGGCCGATTTTAATGACTACTTTTACAACGGTTCTGGCGCTTTTACCTCTCTCTTTTGGATGGGGTGCAGGTGGTGAAATCCAGGCGTCACTTGCCCGTGTTGTAATAGGGGGTTTAACCGCATCCACACTTATCACACTTGTTTTAATTCCCGTTGTTTATATCACTGCTAACGGTATTATGGAATTTGTGAAGGAGAAAAAGGCGGAGTTTCTCACTTCCAGGCAGGAGGTTATTGCCCCTCAAACCTCTGCATAGGGTCCATTATATTGAGCGTATTTGTGCCTGGTTTGATTCAGAGCTGCTGATCGGATCGGGCACAAGCTTCTTTTCGAATACAGACTATATTTTTATTAAGCATTTCTTTTTGACGAGACAGTGAGGTCTTGGTTGATAGCTTTTCAATAAGCGATTGAGGCTGACAAGTACTTTGAAAAAGATTCTGAAATATTTAGTTCTTAATCAGGATAAAAGTTTAACGGATTGCTATCTGTCAGCAATGATCGGTCTGGATGTGATTTATTTTTCGATCAATTACCACCAATATAAGGTGATATTTGTGTTTAAAACAAATCAGGATTTTATTATATGACTAATGTCAATTAATAGTGTATAAATAATTATAAAGTTATCTAATCTGTCTTAAAAAGCACTTGTTATTATTTAAAAACTCATAGAAGATATAAATTCGGGTATAGCCGATTGGCAGATTCAACAGAGACTCGGGAATAGTTATTAGAAATCCTTCTCATGATGATTTACTGAAGGAGCAACTATTCAGATGGTTTGGATGAAAATAAAATACTACGATAAGATCAGGAATAAGTTTTAAGGGGGGTGAGGGGAATTGATTTGCAGGAGAGTAATATGCCTTTTTTAATTTCCCGGAAAGATGTATCGATGTCGTTATTCCATCTGAATGATACATCATATATGCTATTAATGTTTATTAATATTATATTTAGTGTAATTAATATTAGATAATATCAGATAAAAATTTTAAATAATATGCCAAGAAAGATAGGCTCTTTGACTCTCTATTCAGTTGATGATCTGCACGAACTGCTTGGAATCAGTAAAATGACGCTGCGTGCTTACCTAAGAGAAGGGCGCCTCAAGGGAAGAAAGCTTGGTGTACAGTGGTTTGTAACAGAAGAAGCGATTCGCGACTATTTTGATCAGGGACAAAAAGAGAATGAACAGCGACAGGAACCTGCTAAAAAAGAGAAAAAAATAAAATATGTTGTGCAAGGTGTGAACGATCTTGTCAGCGAAACTGAGGAGTGCAGTACATTAACTGAAACTTTGGATTGTCTCCACAGTCAGGCAATCATCAGTTTATTTCAGGTTCAAATTACGGATGCAGATACAGGCGAAATTCTTGAAATAGTGAAAGCCCGGGATTTTATCGACCGCTATGAAGAGTAATTTTGTTTGTTAATTAACGGAGAATCGAAAAATCAAAAAATGAGCATCAGAACAGAGATTTACTTATCACAGCATGAGAAAACATATATGAGTATCCGTATAGTACAAGAAAAACGTAATTCAATTATTCTCCAATGAAATTTGAAGACACATCTCTACAGAAAATAGAACTCGGTGACCAGCCGGCTGACCAGTATTATTGCCTGATCGATTTGAGAATCAGCCCGAAAGGTTTAAATATCGATGAAATCAGGCTCACCGATCCGCGCAACATAGATCAGCAATTCCTTGAAAAAGGATGCCTGATGCTTTTTACAGGCGAAGAGATTGATGAGCTTTTGAATCGCGGAGAAATAGTAAAGAAAAAGATGCATAAGTCCCTCTATAATCTTGCGATTCGGGAAGGGCTTATTAAAGGTGTTAAATCGGTATAGTGCATTTTTTAAAAAAATATTGCTAAAGCTCTATTTGAAAAGGTGCATTCTTTTTCCACCAATGTGAGGCATGAAGTAATGTACAGATAGTTTTCCCGTCTGTAATTTCCCCGTCTTGAATCATTTCCAGTGCCTGTGAAAATGGAATCCGATGATTCACCAGGAATTCATCATCATCCATATTCTGATCATGCACAGTAAGTCCCCAGGCCACATAACTATAGATAATCTCGTCAGCATATCCGATAGCCGGAAAAAAAGAGCCTACCTGAATAAGTTGTTCACATTCAACTCCGCTCTCCTCAAAAAGCTCTCGTTCAGCTGTGGAATAAGCTGTTTCTCCAGGATCGATCTTGCCGGCTGGAACTTCAATAAATATTTTCCGTGGTGGATATCGAAACTGTTTCAACAGCATAATAGTGCCATCCTGAAAAACGGGAACAACTGCACTTGCTCCGGGGTGTTTAATCCACTCTCTCGTAGATGTGGTTTTGTCAGGAAGTTCGACTTCGTCGTAATAAACCTGCAACAGTTTACCGTCAAAAACGTGTTTTGAGGTAAGGGGTATTTCTTCAAGTAAAGAAGAATTCTTTCTGGGATTCGTTAAATCCTTATCTTTCATTTATCTATATCTTGGTTAAAAAAAACGTATCATTAGAAGCATAAAAAAAACTAACATAAGAATCCTCTTATGAGAGAAGCTGAGAATGTTGATGGCAAGAAGTTATTGGTAAAAGACGACATTTTCACCTGGTCGAATCTGATCTCATTGACTCGTGTAATTGTTGTAGTGCCGATTATTTATCTGCACTATATAAATGACTTTAACATCAATATGGCAATTATTCTGTTGATTGCCTATGGAGCCATTTCCGATTACCTTGACGGACTGGTTGCGCGCTGGCGCAATGAGATTTCCGAGCTGGGAAAACTGCTTGACCCGGTCTCAGATAAGCTGATGGCATTTTTTCTGTTTCTTTACACCGTAATTATCGGATGGATTCCGGTTTGGTATTTTGTAATCGGTGTTGCAAGGGATCTTGTGATTATGGCCGGATCAGCCCACATCAAAAAGCACCGGGGAAAGGTGGCCATGTCGATTATGTCGGGTAAAATTTCGGTAAATGTTATGGCATTATACTGGCTTTCGGTATTTTTCTTCAGAGAGGCTGAAACGGTTCATACGGTTTTACTAACCGCTTCTGTGCTGATCATGGCCTACTCATTTATTGAATACTGGGTTCGGTATAAAAAAATAATGGCAGGTGCCGATTTTAATTGATGAAAATAGTCTGGCTTACAAGATTTCCATCCGATTCTATTCAGTGAGAGATAGTTTCTGAAATACCGAATAATTGTCGACTGTTTTTATGAAGAATAAATATCAAAAATACACACTAATTCTGAAGTATGAGCTGGTTAGATAAACTTGGGCTGAAAAAGAAAGAGAAGCTTGAAAAAGGCGTAGAAAAGAGCCGTGAAGGACTTTTAAACAAAATAAGTAAAAGCATTGCAGGTAAAGACACTGTGGATGCGGCCACACTGGATGCAATTGAAGATGCACTGATTACATCGGATGTGGGTGTAAAAACCACTATAGAAATTATTAACCGGCTGGAAGAGAGGGTCGCACGCGATAAGTTTGTGACACAGGCGGAACTTCAGCAAATCATGAGAGATGTGATAACAGCTCTGCTGAAGGAAAACCGGCCCGACCAGCCCGCTGAATTTGATGCCGGTTTTAACCACAAACCGCATGTCATTCTTATTGTAGGGGTGAATGGGGTTGGAAAAACCACAACGATTGGTAAATTGGCCCATTTGTACAAAAGAGCAGGGAAAAAGGTGGTTCTTGGTGCAGCTGATACGTTTCGCGCTGCCGCAGTAGATCAGCTCACTATTTGGAGCGAACGTGCCGGAGTGCCCATTATACAACAGGGACAAAATGCCGATCCCGCTGCCGTGGCATTCGATACGGTAGCTTCGGCAAAAAAGAAAGGGGCTGATGTTGCCCTGATCGATACGGCAGGCCGGCTTCACAATAAAAAATCGCTGATGGATGAGCTCGGAAAAATTAAGAGAGTGATGGGCAAAGTCGTAGATGGGGCCCCGCATGAAATCCTGCTGGTACTTGATGCATCCACCGGCCAGAATGCTATGCAGCAGGCAAAAGCATTTACCGATGTGGTGGATATAACCGGGCTTGTACTTACAAAATTGGACGGTACAGCCAAAGGCGGAATAGTAATTGGTGTATCAAATGAGCTTAGTGTTCCGGTAAAATATATTGGGGTAGGTGAGCAAATAGAGGATTTACAGGTATTTGAACGATCCTCTTTTGTGAACGCACTTTTCGGATCCGAAATCTGACATACCTAAGCCACTGAAAATAGTGCTAAGACTTTACTATCTCATTCTGGTTCATTAACATTGACAAAAGATTACAATTGGAATGGTTCTTGTCAGTGTTAAAATTTGCTCAATTAGGAGTGGAATATATTGGTTAAAGTATATCACATTTTTAGTGACTACAGCGGTTTTTTTGCTTTGCTTTATTCCCTCTGTTATAACTCTCCAGGCTTCAGATCTCACTGAACGTTTTGATGAAGCTTTGCAATTTTTCCATTATAAAGAATACAGCCAGTCTCTTGAAATTTTGGATGAGCTTTCAGAAGAAATTTGCAGCCAGGAAGAGTACGCTGAAAAATGTGTAAAGATGTATGTAATAAATACAAATGTGCACCGGAACAGGAGAGAGTATGATGAAGCCGGTATTAGCTGGGAGAGAGGCAATTCCATAGCAAAAGATTATCTCGATGAATATCATCCTTTATTCGTCAGGCTTTACACAGAGCACTTTTATCTGAGCCTGGAAATCGATGAGACTGAACAGGCTGCTGACTTTGCACAGAAGGCTCTTGATTTTGTTGAAAAAGGGAAGATTACGGGAAGAATAAAAGCGATGGCCTATGTGGCTCAAGGGCGAATAAAATCTGTGGGAGGGGATTTCAGAGGATCCATTGAAAATTATAACAGGGCTCTTGAGGTTCTATATGATGAGGAGAAAACCATTGATGTCATAAATGTATTAGCGATGGCTCATAATAATATTGGTGTGACCTACAGAAGGCTTGGTATGATAGATAAAACCCTGGATCACTATGCCACTAATCTTGATATGGTTAGAGGAGCGTTTGGAAGTGATCATATTGAACTGGCTTATGCTTACAATAGTATGGGAACTGTCTATTTTTTGTATGGTGATTATGGTACTGCTGGGGATTATTTTTATAGATCGGCAGTTATTTTTCAGACAAATCAAGGTGATGAAAGTCCTGGTTATGCAACAGCTATTAACAATTCGGGTGCTTCATTTTACCGGATGAGAGATTTTGAAAGAGCTGCAGAGATGTTTGAAATGGCACAAAGGATCAAAGAATATACACTTGGGCAAAATCATCCTGAAACTGCTTTAGGGTATTCCAATCTCGGCAGCATTTATACCGAAAATGAGAATTTTGAAAAAGCAGAGGAAAATTTTCGTCTTTCTATTAAAATACGTCGGGATTATTATGGCGAAGGTCATCCCAACCTTGCATCACCTCTGCTGCAGTTTGGGACTTTCTACATCAGAGTGGGGGATTATAATTCAGCACGTGAATTTTTGCATGAGGCCCTCGAATTAATTGAAACCAGTATAGGCAAAAACCATCCCGAGGCGTGGGAAATAAGAATTCATATAGGCCGATCCTATATTGAAGAACAAAAATTTGAGGAGGGAAGACGATATGTTCAAGAAGCTCTTTGGATGATGATTGATGAGAGTGGTATCACGCCCGGCCAAAATCCTGAAATGAGTTTGCTTTCACATCCTGTACAGTTTTTATTCGCATTGCAGGTAATGGGTGATCTTCATTTAAAAAGTTATCAGACAAATAGTGGTGCAGGGCATTTATTTGATGCATTTTACTACTATGAGTTTGCAATTGATGTTATTGATTTTCTGCAGACAAACTTTCAGAATGAGGCGTCCAAGTTAAGTCTCATTGACCAACATTATTCTATTTACACCAACTCAATCAAAGCAAGTTATTATCTGTATAAAGAAACCGGACAGGAGAGATGGATCGACGAAATCTATCAGACCAGTGAAATGAGCCGTTCAAAAATTGCCCTCCAATTACTACAGGAGATGGATGCCAGAAGTATAGCCGGGGTTTCTGAAGAAGTGCTGGAGAAGGAAATGGAACTAAACAGCCGAATGACAGGCCTTTACCAGCAGTTAAATACTGAACAGGCGAAAGGGGATGAAGCTGATCAAGATCTGATAATTCAATATCGCGATTCAATTTTTTACCTGAATGAGGAGATTGTCCGTTTTATGCAGGGACTGGAGCAGCAATATCCTGCTTACTATGAGTTAAAATACGATCGTCAGCTTGCAGAAAGGTATGAGCTACAGGCACTTTTGACCGAAGATGAAACTCTGGTGAAGTATGTATTAGGTGAAGTGGATATCTTTATAATTGTGGTTGACAGCGAAAATATTTCCGTAACTAAAACGAAAAAAAACGAAGATCTTGCTGATAAAATTCGTGATTTGCGTGAGGGGGTTACAGCTGACAGCCTGGATGCCATCGTTAGAAATTCTGCATCTCTTTTTGAGCAACTTATAGAGCCTGTTTTATCTGAAATCCGAACAAATTCACTGATAATAGTCCCTGATCAGGAGCTTCATTATTTACCATTTGAATTGCTACTTTCTGAGAAACCGGGTCATAATGATTACAGCCGGTTTCCCTATTTAATTAAAAAGAAACAGATTAAGTATGCACCCTCAGCCACGATATTACAGCGAATGACACAAAACCGCCCAGAGAGACCCAGAAATTTGCTGGCAATGGCACCTTTTAATCAATCAGTTGATGATTTTAACACTTATCAATCCGTATCTGAGCGATATTATACAAATCTTTCTCCGTTGCCGCTTACCCGTTATGAAACACGTGAAATTGCATCACTGTTCAGGAAACGGCAGGGTCTGGCTGAATATATTTTCCCGAACCATACCGATATTTTACTGGACAGAAGTGCTTCGAAAGAGTTCATAACCAACCAGTCGTTAAACAGCTATTCCTGGATACATTTTGCAACCCATGCATTTGTGAATGAATCTCACCCGAACCTTTCCGGAATTGCATTTTGGGGAGACGAGGAGAATGACGGAATTCTATATTTGAATGAGATATACAATCTGCGGATGAATGCTGATCTTGTCGTTCTAAGTGCCTGTGAAACCGGCATGGGAACAGCCTACAGAGGGGAGGGCTTAATAGGGTTTACCCGTGCATTCATCCATGCAGGTGCAGCCAATCTTGTGGTTTCAATGTGGAGAGTAAACGATCAGCCCACTTCCGATCTTATGATTCGGTTTTACCGTTATATTCGAGAAGGACATTCGTATGGAGAATCTCTCCGAAATGCAAAGATTGATCTTATTGCACACCCGGATTATGCAGAACCCCGACACTGGGCGGCTTTTATTTTACAGGGGCGTTAAATATTTGTCAGTAAGCAAAATCGTGAGGTTTATAACCTCTACCTGATCAGCTCTTTTTATTCTTGACATAATGTTCATTTTTTAATTGAAAAACTACTCAGCCTTTTTGAAATGATTAAGTCATAATCTTTTTTATTCTGGTTACTAAAATATTGAAATATTTATTTGCAGAATTCATCTCATCTTTTATCTTCTTTAGAGACTTTTTTAAAATATCCCTTAGAAATGATTTAAATAAATTTACCAGCTATGGACTATTCAGAATTGGTCTATGCGATAAAAAACGGGGACACGCAAACAGCAAACGAGCGATGTGCTGAGGCAATCCCAATCCTGAAAAAATATTTAATGTCAACCCTTGATGCATCTAATGAAGATGCTGAAGATGCAGTGCAGGTAATGTTTGAATATGTGATTCCAAAAATCCAGCAGGATGAAATTAACAGCCCATCAGGGCTTCTCTCATATATGCTCACTGGGGCCAGGCACAGCTACTACAAAATTTGCCGTGATTTTGATTTCGACCAATACGAAGAAATACAGGAGGATTTGGCATCTGAAGCTGAACAAGCCTGGAATCTGATCGATGAGGAAAAAGAGTTGATACTCGAAAAATGCCTCTCAAAGTTAAAAAATCATTACCGCGAATTGATTGAGTTTCTTTTTGATCATCCCGCGGCTGTTCCAGACGATATTGCTGAATATTTCAATATTTCGTTGAACAATGCCTGGATTCGCAAACATCGTGCTATTCAGCAGCTGAATGAGTGTGTGAATAAAATTTTTTAAAAAAAATTGTAAGGAAATCGGAAAATCGGGTTCATACGTACGAGAGGTTGTGTACAGCTGGAAGACGCAATCAGGAGTTTAATACGGTAAAACATGATGTCTAACGAAAAAAAAATTGAAGTACTTAAAAAGATTGATCTCTTTATTCGCGGTGAGTTATCGCAGGATGAGATTGATGATTTATGGAAAGAGTTTCTCCAAAACCCTGAATACTATGAATGGTTTGAAACAGAACTGCATTTACGCAACCTGATCAGAAAAGGAAAAAAACCGAATTTTACTGATAACTCAGGTGATTCTGGGAAGCTTTATGCTCTGGGAGGTTTCAGGCCCTGGTTATTTGCCGCTGCTGCCGCTGTACTGATTGCAATAGGTATTCAGTTTTTTTCAATAGATCAGCAACAAGCCCTTCAAAAAATGGCTATCTCATCAATCGATCGTACAGAACTGATGGGTGCTGAAGTACAACGATCGGATGAGGAAGAGGCCGAAGAGATAGATATCGCAATCAATCAGGCACTTGCTATTGCCTACGATGATCAACCGGCACTGGCCATACACCATTTTGGGCAGATTTTAGATCAGTCCCTTTCTGCTTATCAGAGATCACTAATTGAAATGAATCTTGGAATTTTACATTACAATCAGGGGGACTATTCGTCGGCTAAAAGCCATCTTTTATCTATAACCGATATGGATAATTTACGAAGCCATACAGTTGAAAAAAGCTGGTGGTTTCTTGGAAACACATATCTGAAACTCGGTGATTTTGCAGAAGCCAGAGATGCAGTTTATAAAGTATATGAACTGGACGGACGCTATAAGAGTCCGGCACTGGAACTTCTGAATAGATTGGATATTGAGCTCGGAAATATTCCCTCCGAGGCCCCCGCTCCACTGGAACGGTAATCCT
Organism: Balneolaceae bacterium; assembly: GCA_020832285.1. Lineage (GTDB taxonomy): Bacteria > Bacteroidota > Rhodothermia > Balneolales > Balneolaceae > Rhodohalobacter. The sequence continues at coordinate 38,359 of JAFIFB010000010.1, read as the reverse complement.
TCTCGATGCCGGTCAAGTTCATTCCGGTAATTGATGATAAAAGGCCAGTGATCACACATTTATATCATAAAGTATGATATATATAAGAGTATGCACTTCGTTAATTATTTATTGTGAGGTATCTGTGGAAACTGAGCTGTATGCCCGCGGTACAGGCTCTTTGAGTTCTTTGGTATGTGCCATGAGTAAATCATGACTTGAAATTTTTTTCTCTCCTTTTTTCCGTTTTATTCGTTTGTATTTTCCGTTTGATTTTAATTCCCATCGCAGGTGATTGTCATGCAGGTAAATATTTAACATATATTGAAGATATCGCTTAAGGGAAGGATGATCGATAGGGGCAAGAACTTCAACTCTGGCATCGAGGTTACGGTGCATCCAGTCGGCAGATCCGATGAAGTAGAGGTGTTGACCCTGGTGGTGAAAATAATAACATCTCGAATGCTCCAGGAACCGGCCGATAACCGAATGAATCCGGATGTTTTCACTCAGGTTTTTTTTCTGGGGAATCAGACGGCAAACACCTCTGACGATCAGATCGATCTCTACACCAGCCTGTGATGCATCATATAATTTTTGAATTATTACTGGATCTTCCAGGCTGTTCATTTTGGCGATGATTCGCCCTTTCCTGCCTTCTTCCACCTCATTGATTTCGGTTTCAATAAGTTCCATAATATTATTTCGAAGATATTTCGGGGCAACAAGCAATTTGTTGAACTCCTGATCGGGTGCGTAGCCAGTTAACAGGTTGAAAACATCAGAAACATCACCGGCTATTTCTTCGCAGCATGTAAAATACCCCAGGTCTTCATATAGCTGAGCGGTGTGCGGGTGGTAATTTCCTGTGCCGATGTGAACATACCGGCGAAGTCCTTCATCCTCTTCTCTTACCACAATAGTTAACTTTGTATGAATTTTTAGGCCGGCCATCCCGTAAGAAACGTGCACACCCGCTTTTTCAAGACGTTGTGCCCAGGTGATGTTAAGTTCTTCGTCAAAACGGGCTTTTAACTCAATAAGGATAGCCACTTGTTTGTCAGTTTCAGCGGCACGAATTAGTGCATGCATCAGGGGAGAATCGCTGGAAGTTCTATAGAGTGTTTGTTTGATAGCAAGTACTTTTGGGTCGCTGGCTGCCTCTTCCACAAATCGTTGTGTGGAGGTTTCGAAGCTGTGATAGGGATGGTGAACGATAAAATCACCATTGCGGATTACATGAAAAACACTTGGTCTCTCTTCGTCAATTGGATGTCGAAAAACAGGATGAAGTGTGGGTGTCCAGGGGGCAATTTTAAGTTTTTGGAATCCTTTTAAACTGGAAAGCTGAACAGCATCAGCCAGGCCAATCGGCCCCTCCATTTCAAAAACTTCGTGCTTGCTTACCTTGAGCTGCTTGATAAGATATTTTTTAATATCAGATGGCATATTTTTATCGATCTCAAGTCGAACCACTTCGGCAAAACGGCGCTCCCGAAGCTCATCTTCAATCATTTCAAGCAAATCGTCTGCCTCTTCTTCGTTGCGCTCAAGATCGGCATTTCGTGTTATCCGAAAAACGTGAGCTGAGAGCACTTCCACGCCGGGAAAAAAGCGTGAGATTTTCTCATCAATCAAATCTTTTACGGAAAGCAATACGGCCTTTTCTCCGGTATTTTCAAGTTCAATCCAGCGTGGTCGGTTTGAAGGAATTTTTATTCTAGCAAAAAGTTGTTCGCCATTTTTTTTATTTAGAAGCTTAATGGCCAATGAACGGCTTTTGTTTGATATAAATGGAAATGGGTGTGCCTCGTCAACAGCAAGAGGAGTGATAATAGGATAGAGTTGTTTTTCAAAATATTGATCAGCTTTATCTTTTAAAGAGTCATCGAGCTTGGAGTATTCTTTGATAAGTATACCATTTTTTTCGAGGCCGGGCAGCAAATCGTTCAGAAAACATCCCCTGTAACGCTTGATCATTTTCAGAACATCCTTTCGAATTTTTTTTAATTGTTCTTCAGGAGTTTTTCCATCTATAGTCAGTTCGGTTACCCCGGCGTGAAGCTGCCTTTTCAGGCCTCCAACTCTCTTTTGGAAAAATTCATCAAGATTTGAACAGACGATACCAATAAATTTTACCCGTTCAAGAAGCGGATTTTCCTTCCTTTCGGCTTCGGCAAGAACACGCCAGTTGAATTTAAGCCAGCTGAGTTCATAATTGTCATAGTAGTCGCTGCCGAAAATCCTCAATTCATTCTGGTGCATTTCTTTTGGCAATCCTTTTTGAGAAAGGAATTCATTTACATCTGGATTGATTTTCTTGTTGCTTTTTTTTGCAACGTCCAGGTCTTCGGAATCTATCTGAAACTGATCCGGTGAAAATGATTTGTCCGGCATAATTTCTCTATTCTGTGATTAACTGTGATTTTAGCCCGTTTAGACTGAATTATTCACAATTCAATCCATTTTTCCAAGAAACGCATTTCATTTATTGAAAATGTACAATTATTCAAACAAACAGAATTGTAGTTTACCCAGTTTCAAAAGAATGAATGAAAACTGCAATTCAGGATGAAGTTAATTATTATTGTTTAAATACAGTTTTAACATTTACAGGAAACGCTGTTTTGCAAAATCCTTTATTGAACCCGGAAGAGAAAGATCAGGCGCTTGAAGAAAATCTGCGCCCATCCACTCTTCAGGAATTCGTAGGTCAGAAGAAAGTTATACAAAACTTGTCCGTTTTTATTCAGGCAGCCAAAAAAAGAGGTGAGGCCCTGGATCATGTAATTCTTTCCGGTCCTCCCGGCCTGGGGAAAACGACTCTTGCCTATATTATTTCACGCGAGATGGGAGTTCAGATCAAACCAACTACAGGCCCTGTACTCGAGAAGCCAGGTGATCTTGCCGGTTTGCTCACAAATCTTGAAAAAGGCGATGTTCTATTTATTGATGAGATTCACAGGCTCAATCCGGTTGTGGAGGAATATCTCTATTCAGCAATGGAAGATTATAAGCTGGATATTGTGATTGATTCCGGCCCCAGTGCTCGCAGCGTTCAAATTGATTTGAACCATTTTACCCTGGTGGGAGCTACCACCAGAAAAGGATTGCTGACTGCACCCCTGCGAGCGCGTTTTGGAATAGATATGCGGCTGGATTATTATGATACTGAACTTTTACAGAGAATTGCCCTTCGCACTGCCCACATTCTTAATTTCGGAATAACGGAAAGCGGAGCCTTTGAAATAGCCCGCCGGAGCCGCGGAACACCGCGTATTGTAAACAAACTGCTTCGCCGCACTCGCGATTTTGCGCAGGTGGACGGCCTCGATAGTATCGACAGCAAGATTGCCGATAAAGCACTAAATGCGCTTGATGTGGATCAAAACGGACTTGATGATATGGACATACGTATTCTTACAGCCATTATTGAAAATTACAAAGGCGGCCCGGTTGGGTTGGGTACACTTGCGGTTGCGGTTGGTGAAGATAAAGGTACGATCGAAGAGGTATATGAGCCTTTTTTAATTAAAGAGGGATTCTTGCAGCGAACACCCAAAGGAAGAGTGGTGACTGCTAAATCTTATGGATATTTGGGAATGAGCAGGAGCGGGGATCACGATCTATTCAATTCGTGACACTTTCTGGAAAAAAATCTTGCATTTCATTTTTTTTTGGCCGAACTTTATTGTTATGAAAAACTGCACACGATTCTTAAACACATTTCTTCGCCGTCGCCGCCCTTTGGGCGTGTGATTTTTGTGTGTAGGTATTGCCTGCAAAGGACTTAATCACAAGCCCCGATAAACAAGTTATCGGGGCTTTTTTTATGCTTTCTCAATTTATAGAATGCTCTCTCCACAGTCCCGAATCGAACCAAACCCAACTTTTTCCCAAACTTTCAATTAATACTACCATAATAAAATGAACCATCTTTTAACTATTGGAGAACTTGAACCGACGGTCATCCAGGCGATTCTGGACCTGAGCCTTGATTTGGAAGGATCGGGAGAACCGATTCTGAAACAAAAAAATGTCGGGTTTGTTTTTGAAAAACCCTCTCTTCGAACCAAAATAGGTACCGAAGTGGCTATAAACCAGCTTGGCGGTGATGTAGTTCAGATTGAAGCAGATCTGCTGCTGGCCAATGGAAAAGCTGTTCCGTTTACCAGCCGGGAATCGCTCTACGATGCCATGATGAATGTTTCTCAATGGTGTGATGCTGTTTTTGCGCGGGTCTACTCTCACACCACACTCGAAAAAATGAAACAGTACGGCACCATTCCAATTGTCAATGCACTTTGTAATCTGCACCACCCGATGCAGGCTCTGGCTGATATGTTAACCATACAGCAGAAGTATGGTAAAGACCAGCCGCTCAAGATCTCTTTTGTAGGTGATGCTAATAACGTTGCCTTTTCTCTTACTGAAATCGGGCTGATGATGGGACACACTGTTATTTTTTCCGGACCGAAAAAGTATTCCTGGAGTGATGAGCAAGAAAGTTATTTTGGACAGCTTTCTTTGAAATATGGTGGTAAATTTATCAGTACAACCGATCCCGGCGAGGGGGTTTATGATGCTGATGTGGTATATACCGACACATTCGTCTCAATGGGTGAAGAGCACCTTTTTGAAGAAAAAATCAGGCATTTTCAGCCCTACCAGGTGAATGAGAAGCTCTTTTCAAAAGCAAAATCCACAGCAGGATTTATGCACTGCCTGCCTGCCCACCGGGGTTATGAAGTGACAGACGGAGTGATAGACCATAAGAATTCCTGGGTCTATCAGCAGGCAAAAAACCGGAAAGTTGTTTCAAAAGGAGTGTTTGCACTGCTGCTGGATGAAAATCTCAAGAAGAACAAATTGAATGGATTGAAAAATCAATCAGTAAAATCGGAACTTACTGCAGGCAACTAAAACCCGCAATTAAACAAATTAACATCAACTCAACATTTAGAAAAGAACTGAACCATGGAACAGAATACCAATTATAAAAAAGTAGCCTCACACGAAGCTGAAAAGGGAACCTTCAGCACCTGTCTTTTACTTTATTCCGGTGGACTCGACACCAGCGTTATGCTGAAATGGATTGCCGAGGAGTACGACTGCGAGGTGATTGCTCTCACGATCAACATTGGCCAAACTGCTGATGATCTGGATGCGATCAAGAAAAAAGCTCTGAAACTGGGTGCCAAAGATGCGATTGTTTACGATGCGAAAGATGAATTTGCTGAACTTTGCATGGAGGCCGTGAAAGCCAACGCTGATTACCAGGGTGGTTATGCGCTTGGGTGTCCGCTGGGGCGGGTGATGATTTCACAGCTGGCTGTTCAGTTTGCCTCGGAATTTGGTTGTGAAGTGATCGCGCACGGTTGCACCGGCAAAGGCAATGATCAGGTTCGGTTCGAAAGTTACATTACCACACTCAACCCAAATCTGAAAATTATCGCTCCGGTCCGGGAGTGGGGAATGGGCAGGGAAGAAGAGATTGCCTATGCGATTGAAAATGGAATCCCCGTGGAACAGACCAAGAAGAGCCCATACTCCTATGATGAAAACATGTGGGCCAACACGGGTGAAGGCGGCGAGATCGAAGATCCGAATTTGATTCCCCCGCTTGAAAATATCCTGAAGTGGTGCAACACTCCACAGCAGGCTCCCGATAAAGAAGAGCTGGTGAAAATCGGATTTGAAAAAGGCGTGCCGGTATCAGTCAACGGAATTCAGTATGAAAAAAAAGATCTTGTGATGATGCTGAATGAGATCGGGGGTAAGCACGGGGTTGGGTATTTCCACCTGATTGAAGACAGGGTAGTGGGGCTGAAAGTGCGCGGGGTATATGAAAATCCTGCTGCTCATATTCTTATTCAGGCTCATAAGAACCTGGAACAGCTGGTATCAACCCGGGAAGAAAATGAGCTTAAAACCCTGATGGATCAGAAATGGGCATACCTGTTATATGGTGCAAAGTATTACGAGCCGGTGATGGACAATATCCGGGCATATATCAACGAGCAGAATACTAAAGTGACAGGAGAAGTAACCGTACGGCTTTATAAAGGAAATTGTGAGGTTGTTTCACTCAATTCTCCATATTCACTGTTTGATGAAAACCTTGCCACATTCAATAAATCAGCCGCATTCAACCAGAATGCTTCTGCCGGATTTATCGAACTGTGGAATCTGCCGCAGAAAACAGCATACCAGCTGAAGCAAACTGTAAAAAAAGAAGTTGTTTAATAGTGGTGAGAGGCAGACGACAAAAGTTAAAAAGGCAGTTCTATACATTTGTTGCCTGCCTTTTATTTCCACTATTTTTGAGTGAATATTAATACATGAATCTGTAATTCCAAATAATGTCCAAGCTCTGGCAAAAAAGCACCACCGATACTAAATCAGAAACAGCCCAAAAAGTGGAGGCATTCACGGTTGGTAACGACTACCTGCTCGACCAGGAACTAGTGCCGTTCGATCTGGCTGCATCAGCGGTTCATGCGGAAGCCTTGAAAGAGGCCGGTGTTTTGTCGGATGATGAATTCAAAAAGTTGAATGAGGGACTTGAGGAGATATTAGAACTGTGGGAAAGTGGCCGTTTTGAAATCCGGATGGAAGATGAGGATATGCACACAGCGATCGAAAATTTTCTTTCGGAAAAACTGGGAGATCTCGGAAAAAAAATCCATACGGCACGATCCCGAAACGATCAGGTTCTGACAGCAATGCGCCTTTACGAAAAAGAGAGGCTTGAAATGGTACTGGCTGAAATGAAAACTGTTGCAATTGCATTGCTTGATTTCGCAGAGATGCATGCAGGCCTTCCAATGCCCGGCTATACGCACACCCGCAAGGCGATGCTCAGCAGTGTTGCGCTCTGGGCCGGTAGCTTTGCGGAGCTTTTGGTCATACAGCGAGAATCGGCAAGCGGCATTATGTCGGTTATTAACCGGTCACCCCTTGGTTCAGCAGCGGGTTTTGGGACCACTTTTCCCATCAACCGTGAGATGGAAGCCGATAAACTCGGATTTGATTCACCGCTTATCTGCTCAACTTCCGCACAACTTTCCCGCGGATGGACAGAGTTACAGGTTGTTCAGTATCTTACAAGTGTCACGTCGGTTTTGAACCGTTTTGCCACCGATGTGATTCAGTTTAGCAGTGAAGGTTACGGATTTTTTGATCTTGACCGGGTGGTTTGCACAGGTTCATCAATTATGCCGCAAAAGAAAAATCCGGATCTTGCTGAGCTGATCCGGGGCAGACATGCTGTGGTTGTGGGTCAGTCAGCTGCATTGCAAACTCTTTTATCTAACCTCTCAAGTGGTTATCACCGGGATTTACAGCTTACCAAGGAGCCGGTTATTAAAGCGTTTCACCATACACTGGAAACTCTTGAGGCTGTGAGGATACTTGTTACTTCCATAAAACCTGTTCAGTCAGCTCTTGAGAAATCCTGCACACCGGAAATATTCGCTGCTGAGGCTGCTTATGAACTTGTAAAAAATGAGGGGATTTCATTCAGAGAAGCCTATCGAAAAATTGCCGAAAATCCCGATTCTGCTGCTCAGCTTACCTGGCAGGAAGTAATGGAACAATTTACCCACCTTGGTTCACCCGGAAATGCCGGTATATCTGAAATCAGAAAAATGTTGAGATAAATATTATCACCACTACCCGAGACACTAAAAGAATTTTCATGACTTTTTCAGCTTTTTTTTGTTAAAAGTACATCTGGACAGACAAGTGGGGAGATTTCGGCCATTAGTTTAATTAACCCAAAAATTTTCCAGTAGATCCATTTTTTACCTTGGATTGTTTGTTTAAAATGGCAAAATAGTTAACCTTTTTGGTTACTCGTAGGGGTTAGTCCTCATTTCGTTGGTAAGAAATCCGGGTTAGGTCTCGATTCATTAAAATAAAAGCAGAGCCAATTTTATATTAATAACATATCTGTAGAATATTTACTCTACCCGAACTTTTTGAGGTGATTAAACACTATGACTGCACAAATACTTCTTTTTGCCTTTGTTTTCATTCTGCAAAACCCCTCAGTTACCGATGTGCAGCAGCTTGCCACAGAAGTTGAAACATACCTTGCCGAACGCGATGGAACCTACGCTGTCTGGTTTCAGCATCTCGACGACCCGGATTTTCATTTTTCTATGAACGAAGATGCGCTCTTTCATGCAGCCAGTACCATGAAAACACCGGTAATGATTGAACTATTCAGAAGGGCAGAACTGGGCGAGTTCGACCTGGAGGATTCCATCAAAATAGAAAACCGGTTTTACAGTATAGTGGATGGGTCAGAATTTCAGCTCAATCTCAACCCCGATGGAAACGATCCTTTCGAGAGAATGGAAGGTGAAACCGCAACTCTTTGGGACCTTAATCATGCGATGATCACCTACAGCAGCAACATTGCCACGAACCTCATCATGCAGCTAACAGGGGCTGAAGAAATTACCCAAACGATGAGAAATCTCGGTGCAGATAAGATTGAAGTGCGACGCGGACTGTTTGATATGAAGGCTTTTGAAGCGGGTATTAACAACGAAACAACCGCCGGGGATCTGGGTATTATTTTTGAGAAAATTGCCCGTGGAACTGCCGTAAGTCCGCAAGTCGATGAGAATATGGTCGAAGTTCTGAAAGACCAGTTTTACCGTGATATAATTCCCGCCGGATTACCAGGTGAAGCTGTTGTGGCAAATAAAACGGGTTCCATCAGCGGGGTAGTCCACGATTCGGGTATCGTATGGCTCCCCGATGGCCAGCGGTATGTGCTTATTTTTCTTTCAAAAAACCTTCCGGAAAATCGCCTCGGAACCGAAGCAGGATCCCGGGTTTCACGCATAATTTATGAGATTCTTTCTAAGAGAGATGATGAAGGCGAATAAGCAGTTCTATTATCTTTGACATAACACTACTGTCATAAAATTTTTTCCGCCACAATTACACGCAATTCCTATATTAGCCGACATCAACGTTAACCAACCGTTCTGCATTGACCTGGCTCCTCTTCGGTATTCTGATTTATGTTCTGGTTCAGCTTGGAATCGGCTGGTGGGTTTCCCGCTACATCAAAACAGAAGCGGATTATATCCTTGCAGGGCGGCAGCTTGGCTATACGTTGGGCACGTTTACCATATTTGCCACCTGGTTCGGCTCGGAAAGTGTTATCGGGGCATCTGGTGCTATTTACGATGGCGGACTTGCAGGCGGCACTGCCGATCCATTCGGTTTTGGCCTTTGCCTGGTTATAATGGGTTTTGTTTTTGCCGCGCCACTATGGAAAAGAAAACTAACCACACTTGCCGACCTCTTTAGGCAAAGGTACTCATCCGGTGTGGAAAAGCTGGCTGTCCTGTTTATGGTTCCTTCCACACTGATGTGGGCAGCTGCACAAATCCGTGCATTTGGGCAGGTTCTTACGGCTTCCTCTTCACTTGAACTCGAAATTGCTATCGGTATCGCAGCCACCATTGTTATCGTTTATACAGTGTTGGGAGGTTTGCTCGCTGTGGCTTACACCGATCTGATCCAGGGAGTGATCCTGATTTTTGGCCTGATTGCCCTCTTTTTCCTGGTGATTTTTAACACGCCGGATATCGCCGGGGTATGGAGCTCTATCGATCCGGACCGGCTCACCCTAAGGCAGCCTGTCGGTACACCTCTCGTGGATCGGATTGATATCTGGGCCATTCCACTCTGCGGATCGGTCGTTGCACAAGAGCTTGTTGCCAGGGTAATTGCTACACGATCGCCAAAAGTGGCGCGACGTTCATCCATCACAGCCGGTTCGATGTATCTCGGTTTTGGACTCATACCGGCATTCATCGGACTGGTAGGCCTGCACCTCGTTCCCGGCATCGAAGATAGCGAACAGATTATTCCCATAATGGCCCAAACCTACATGCCAACCGTGCTCTATATTATTTTTGCCGGGGCACTGGTATCAGCCATTCTTTCCACGGTAGATTCGGCATTGCTGGTGGCATCATCGCTGGTGTCACACAATATTGTGGTTAAGAGCCGCCCCGATATGCCGGAAAAGAAAAAGGTGGGGTGGGCACGGATATTTGTTGTGGTATTCGGAATCGTCGCCTGGTTTATTGCCACCAATGCAGAGGGTGTATACGATTTGGTGGTGGATGCAGCGGCATTCGGAACCGCGGGAATTTTCACCATTGTTGTTTTTGGTCTGTTCACAAAAACAGGTGGAAAATATGCAGCAGCAGCAACGCTGATCACGGCCATGACGGTATGGCTCTCAGCCACATACCTGTTCGATGTATCCTGGGCATACCTGCTTTCACTTATTTGTGCCATTTCTGCTTATCTGGTTACCACTGTGATCGAAAAGATGAAGAGCTGACTTGCAATCACCGTAAAGAACAATCATCTTGAATCAAAAAGCCCAAAGATAAAATGAAAAGAAATGCCTGGCGAATCCGATAAAAAACAAACTCATCACGGCTCGCTAAACCCGAATTACCGGATCCAAAAGCAGAGCCTGAAGAAGGTTGATGAATATGTGGAGGGGATCCTTTCAGGAAACCGGACCGTGTTATCGCAGGCCATTACGCTTATTGAAAGCTCAAACCCGGATCACCGGGAGATGGGTGAAGAAATTCTTGAAAAGTGCCTGCCACATTCTGCAGGGTCTTTGCGAATTGGTGTGACGGGTGTTCCGGGTGTTGGGAAAAGCACATTTATTGAATCACTTGGAAAACATCTGCTGGAACAGGGCAAAAAAATTGCAGTATTGACCGTTGATCCCAGCAGCAGCCGTTCAAAAGGAAGCATTCTGGGTGATAAAACCCGGATGCCATTTCTTTCAACTCATTCGCGTGCGTATGTTCGCCCATCTCCCACATCAGGTGCTCTGGGCGGTGTAGCTGGCAAAACCCGTGAAGCGATTTTGCTTTGCGAGGCTGCTGGTTTCAGTACGGTTTTTGTGGAAACGGTGGGGGTAGGGCAATCTGAAACCGCGGTAAAATTGATGGTGGATATTTTTCTGCTGTTGATGCTTGCCGGCGCGGGTGACGAACTGCAGGGGATCAAACGGGGTATCATGGAGATGGCCGACTTGATAGCCATTAACAAGGCAGAGGCAGAGAACCTGATAGCTGCCAGGCAGGCAAAGATGGAATACCAGAATGCACTTTCGCTCTTTCCATCCCAACCATCAGGATGGAAACCACCCGTACTAACCTGTTCAGCTCTAAAAGGTGAGGGTATTAGTGAAATTTGGCAGCAGGTTGAAAGCTATTTCAGGCAAACCCGCGAAAACGGCTTTTTTGAGCAGAACCGAAAAGAGCAGGCAGTTTTCTGGATGCGTGAAACGATCGAATCACGACTCAGGCAAAATTTTTATGAGCATCCGGAAATACGTATCCGAATCCCGCAGCTGGAGAAAAAAGTGGCTGCAGGAAAAATCAGCCCGGTGAAGGCGGCGGGGAAGTTGCTGGCACAGGTCGGGAAAGATCAGAAATGAGCTATAGTTTGATGAATTGATCCCTTTTAAAACCTTTTGATTGTGATGACCATTAGAGCAACCATTTTTTAAAACTGTATGAGTGCTGTTAAGCACTAAAAAAACCGAATTAGGGCTTCCTCAGACCGAGTCTAAATTACGAAATTATAGTAGTTTAGATGTCATTTTTATGGTTTTTAATACAGGGTTTTTGTACCTTTTTAGCAAATAACCTTGCATATGATAAATTACACATCTCAATATCAGACTCAATTTGAGGATTTCTCGAATCTTTGCCAACTCGAATTAGATCCTAACAACCGCTGGATTCAACTGGGGGCTCTGCTACCCTGGGATCGGATGGTCGGGGTCTATGCCAAGCGCTTTTCGCCCAACATGGGAGCCGTGGCGGTTAATCCCCGCTGGGTCATCGGTGCCTTCATCATTAAGCACAAGCTGCGACTCTCCGATGAGGAGACGTTGCTGAGCATCTCTGAGAATCCCTACATGCAGTTTTTCCTGGGCCTGGAGACTTTCCATCCCACCCAGTTGTTTTCGCCTACCCTGTTTGTAGAGTTGCGCAAGCGGCTCGGGGAGGACACCTTTGATGAGTTCTCCCGGACGTTGATCACCCTTTCCGAGGACCTTCCCTCAGCCTCCAGTGCAGGGAATAACTCCAAACCCGCTGTGAAGGGAAAACTCAAAATTGATGCTACGGTGGCCGATCAATACATTCGCTACCCCACCGATCTGTCGCTGGTTAATGAGGCGCGGATCAAAACCGAGATGATAATCGACTTGCTTTGGGAAAAGTTGAAGGATCAATTGCCAGTCAAACCACGCACCTATCGAAAGGTGGCCCATAAGCGGTATCTGAGCCAGTCGAAAAAGAAAAACGCCTCCAAGGCCAGCTTGCGAAAGACCCTGCGGTACCTGTTGAACTGTGTGGAGCGCAACCTGGGGCATATCGAGCAGATGCTGGACATGGCAGGTGGGCAAGCATTTCCACTTTCGCACAAATATCAGCGCCAGCTGTGGATCATCCACACACTCTACGAGCAGCAGCGAGGGATGTATGATGAGCGCACTCGCCGGTGTGAGGACCGTATTGTGAGTATCTCCCAGCCGCATGTTCGCCCGATTCTGCGCGGTAAAAGCGGAAAACGCGTGGAGTTCGGAGCCAAACTGGGCCTGTCGCTGTTTGGCGGCTACCTGACCCACCAAACGATCAGCTGGGACGCCTACAACGAGGCCTCTGACCTACAGCATCAGGCTGAGACATACCGCCTGTTGACTGGCCACTACCCGGAATTGATACAATGCGACAAGATCTACCACACCAACGACAACCGAACATGGTGCAGCCAAAGAGGTATTCGTATGACAGCCTTGCCCAAAGGACCAAAACCCAAACTCAGCGCCTACGAGAAGAGAAAACAGCGCGATGAATACGCCGAGCGCAACCACATTGAGGGGCGCATCGGCAATGCCAAGCAGGGGCTTTCGCTGAATCAAATCAAAGCCAAACTTCAAAGCACATCCGAGACCTGGATTGCTGCCACTCTGTTTGTGCTGAACCTCTCAGCCTTCGCCGCGCGCTCAGGTGTGACTTTTTGAGGAAGCCCGAATTAAAGCGGCTTCTTGCAGGTGGGTTCGTACGGAGAGCACAGCCACACTGAAAAAGTCATTTTCATCAATGCGGGTAGTGGATAAAAAGATACGGCCATCTTCTAAAAGTGACTGATGCAGTTTTTTATTGAGTGCATTGGTATCTGCATCAACAGACTCCGGTATCCGTGGAACCTGCTGAGCCGACAATCAGCCAGGGAATTAATCCGTTTTTCCGGTCTTGCCGAATAGCTGTTTCCAGTTCATCGGATTTCATTCGGAACTGATCATCCATTATTATGTAACGGCGGGCACACTCTCTCAAGCCAGCCATATTCAGCGCACGGTCCACACAGTGGTGGGTTTGCCGGGTCAGGTAAACTACAGCTTTAGAGTAATCTGCAGCCTTCAGCCCGGCAGTATCCCGTGCGGTGACAATTGCTGTGAAGTTGGCTATGCTGCCGCCCGATGCCAGATAACCGCCTGAGCTGGCCCCGTAGCCCATCAGCCCGCACATCCAGTTTACGAGCCGGGTTTCGAGCGACACAGCACCCGGAGAAATTGAGTAGACACCTGCGTACCGGTTTGTCACAGCTGCGAGGTAATCTCCTATAGCTGAGGAGGCCAGCCCACCTCCCGGTATGTAGCCAAAGTGCCTGCCCGAAACAGTGTTTAGTCCGGGACGTACCACCCGGTTCTCAACATCCTTAAATAATTGGGATGGTGACTGCCCCTCTTCTGGAATTGTATCGTTCTTAAAATTAAAATCCTTTGTATCAAAAGCGGAATATGCTTTTTGATGGGGCAGAGAATCGAAAAAACGTTCTGCATATTCAGTTGCCATCGCTTCAAGACGCAATCTTTCCTGCGAATCCGGTTGAAGTGCCCCGGCCTTCTTTGCAAGGCTGATCAGTTTTTTTCTCATCTGAATGGTAGATTCTTGATTCATAGAGTGTTAAATATCGGTATAATATAATTTTCACTATTCGTTACGGAGTTACCGTCTACCTAAATATATTTCAGCCAACATACATAATAAACTAAACTGATGAACTTTCACTTTCTAAACCTCTTCCTGACTCTCATAGCCGGCCTGATTTTATTTTCAGGAATTAATACATCCGAAAATGACAAATCTAAAAACAGACTGTATAAACAATCAGAAACAGAGTACAAAATCATCGGTTACGTAGCCGGATGGCGGTCTGACTGGACAACAGATAAAATCGATGCAACGAAACTGACACATATCAACTACGCTTTTGCCGATGTGCTGGAAGATGGCCAGGTGGTATCGATGCATGAACAGGATGCTTATAATTTTGCTGTACTTGATTCGCTAAAACTGGAAAATCCAGATCTCAAAATTCTTATCTCGCTTGGTGGCTGGACTCGTTCCACATGGTTTTCTGATGCCGTACTTACCGAAGAATCACGCCGAAAGTTTGCCGAAAGTGCTGTTGATTTTGTGAAGGAGTTCGGGATTGATGGCGTAGATATCGACTGGGAATATCCCGGAAGCCCGGGTGCGGGAAATGTATTTCGGGCTGTGGATAAAGAGAATTTTACTCTGATGCTTAAAGAACTCCGCGAACATCTTGATGAACAGGGCCGAATCGAGGGGCGGGAAGGTGATCCATATCTGCTAACCATCGCCACGGGAGCCAGCAGGGGTTTCCTGGAAAACACGGAGATGCATAAGGCGCATCAATACCTCGATTTTATTAATCTGATGACCTACGATTATCACACTGGCGGTTCACCTGTTGCGGGCCATCACACCAATTTGTATCCGTCAGCCAGTATCCACTACACCCGCGGCTCGACCGATCAGTCGGTGCAGTGGTACATCGACGCAGGAATTCCCTCAGATAAACTGGTGTTGGGTGTGGCATTTTACGGGAGGTACTGGACCGAAGCCAGAAACAAAGACAACGGACTTTATCAGTTTGCACCGAATGGTGACCGCGGCTCAATCAGTTACGATAATTTGAGAGACAACTATATCAACAGAAACGGATTTACCCGCCATTGGGACGCAGAAGCCAAAGCACCCTGGCTCTGGAACTCCGATACACAAACTTTTGTGACGTACGATGACGAAGAGTCTCTTCGTCATAAAACCCACTACATCCGCGCAAGAGGTTTGGGTGGTGCGATGTTCTGGGAATACAGTCAAAATCTTGACGGTGAATTGCTGAATGCACTTTATGAGGGTTTGAATGATTAACGTATCTTTGACATGTTATTAGTGCAGGTATCAGATCAGATACCTGTGTTGTATTTTTAAGGTCACATAAAAATCATAATCTGTTCATGGATATCATTACCGAGCCTGCCGAATTTGTTTTTGCTGGAAATGAAGTTTGGCGGATTGTCGTCTTAATCGTCGTCATTTCGATAGCTCTTTTTGCGGGAAAACTGTTCAAATATTTTCTAAACAGACTCAAGCCCAAGCTCGAAAATCGTGGCCAAATGATGCTTTCCGTAGCAGCGGAAGCGGCTTCAATGTCGGTCACATTTCTCTTTTTTGCTGTTGGCCTGCGCGTTGCCATCTCTTTTTTAATCGTACCTGAAGGTTTCCAGAGTTTGCTTGATACCACTCTGGAAATGCTGATTATACTTGCCATCGGGCATTTTGCCTACCGGCAGGTAGATGTACTGGATGTCTGGCTGAAGGGATTTGCCAAAGAAGATTCCATTAACATTGATGACATGCTCATCCCCATTGTGGGCAAATCGATCCGTGTGGCGGTTGTGATTCTGGTGACTTTACAGGCTGCGCAGTCACTTAGCGATCAGCCTATTACAAGTATTCT
Source organism: Balneolaceae bacterium (assembly GCA_020832285.1). Classification (GTDB taxonomy): domain Bacteria; phylum Bacteroidota; class Rhodothermia; order Balneolales; family Balneolaceae; genus Rhodohalobacter. The sequence continues at coordinate 22,471 of JAFIFB010000010.1, read as the reverse complement.
GGCTGGTATCGGTATCGGTGGTTTGGCACTGGGCCTTGCCGCGCAGGATACCATCCGGAATTTTTTCGGTTCACTGATGATTTTTGCCGACAAACCGTTCAATGTGGGTGAGCTCATCAATCTGGAAGGTCAACTTGGTGTGGTTAATGAAGTGGGAGTCCGTACAACGAAAATTCGTACTCTCGAAGGGCACCTTCTTACTGTTCCGAATGGAAACCTTGCCAATGCAACCATTCATAATATTGGGAAACGGGCTTTTATCCGCCGTGTGTTTGATGTGACCATCACCTACGATACCCCGCCCGAGAAAGTGGACCGGGCTGTTGAAATCCTGAAGGAGATTCTTGACAACCATGAGGGAATGAATGAAGCATTTCCTCCGCGTGTATTTTTTGATGACCTGAATTCCGATTCACTGAATCTCAAGGTGTTTTACTGGTACCATCCGCCCGATTTCTGGGAGTATATGAAATTTACCGAATGGGTAAATCGTGAAATCTTCCGCCAATTTAACGAAGAAGGCATAGATTTTGCATTCCCAACACAAACCATTCATCTTGCCGGTGATAATAATCGGCCACTGGATATCGGAGTGAAGAATCGGAATCAGGATGATTCAAAATGATGAGCTGATTGACAAGTTATCAGATGGGTGTGGCTAGCCCGCATTTCTCATAGAAAAAATTATGAATAAATCTATCAATTTGATTATTAATGCCTTAGCCTACAATTTCAGTGATTTCCTCAATAACACCCTGTCAGAAGCTGCGAAATTTGCCCGTGGGCTGTGTTGTCTCTGTAAATGGCTTGCTCAACGTACTAAGGTACTTTTCCGCCACCTTTTTCTCCCGACCGCCGTCGGGATTGGCCACAACCAAATTTCTTGGTGAGAAATGCGGGCTAGTTATTATCAAATGAGTGTGATGCTATTGAGAATCATTATTTGCCCGGTTATATATTTGTTGAGTGGCATTGGCCTTTTATTATTCAAATCTATCGGATGCCCAGCAGTTCTAAAATTTCCCGGTTGATATCCGGGTTGATGGAAATGGCTAGGAGGATGGAGATCAGAAGCCCGATACCGGCATAAAGAGCGTCCCTGCGGATAAGTTTCAGTGTTCTTGGCAAGGGCTTCCCGTGGCCGTTACTGTCGAGGAGACTCATAGCCAGTTCCCGCCCTGCCAACAGTCCGATAAATACCCAGGTAGTGCTCATCGGGATATTACTCAGCTCTTTGAAGAAAAAGAGCAAAATAGCATAAATGAAGTCGATTATGGTGGCTGAGCGAACATCGGTTACATGAGATTTTTCGGTTACGATCTGCTGTATTTTATCGCCCCTGAGATAAAAAAGAAATCCGAGCCCAAAGAAGATAAAAAGAGCAAAGCCCAGGAACTGAATCGTTGTTAAACTTCGTGGCAGGTAAACGGCAACATTGGCTATATCCTGCATAACCCAAACGGACCATAAAGAGCCCGAGGTTATCCACTGAATAATACGCCAGTAAGGTTTTGCTTCTCCGGTAAAGTTTTTAGAGATCCATCGTGAAATCGCAATCCAGACCAGGATACCCACTGTGAAGGCCGTTATGTATCCACCAAGACTATTCATCAGCATTCCTGTGATACCGGCAAGGTCGGCCGAAAAACAGCTTAAAATGAGAAATGTCGTAGAAACCGGCATTCTCAGACGTGTGATGATCAGCAAAAAAATGGGAGCGGCAAGCTGCAAAAAAGAAAAACTGGTGGGTGCCACGGACAGGGCGGGAGTAGCAAGCCGCTGATAACTTACATCACCGTTGAAGGTAAACCAGCTATAGGTGACTGTTAATAGATAAATTCCGCCGATAAAAAACCAGAGCGAGTACCAATTTCGATCCTGATTGGATGCGAGAAACGTGCCGATTGTCTGGATGCTGTCGTTGGCAATAGCCGAATAGGCTGCAAACATAAAACCGACCCACATGGCAAGATGTGCATATTCGTATGAAAATCCGGCAATAAAAAAACAGAGGCTGATGATAATGAGGAAAATGCGTTCCTCTTTGACAATCTCAATGAACTGGTAGTAGGAGGTAAGTAGAGATTTCCTGACTCTGATGTTAGATGGCATAAATGTTGGTTCAGGTGAGCAATAGAAACCAATAAAAGATAAAAATACTGAAAAAGGCGGATCAGAAAATTAAGAAACTATTAAATTTTAAGGAGCCCCCTCAGGTGAACGTCAAATTTAAAGTCATCGCCTTTTTTTGTTTCCGGATTGTCGGTATATGCAATAAAAATTACTACCGTCCCACAAGCATTTCGGAGTGGGTTTTCAATTTTCGTCCGGCCAAGGCTTCCTGAACATTGAAGATATGATCCCCGATTTTCTCAAGTCGTGTAATATAGTCGAGGAAAATAACACCCGCCTGGGGAGTATAAACGCCTTCTTCAAGCCTTAAGTAGTGAGCATTTTTCATCTTGTCACGTGTTGCATTGATTTGGTTTTCCATCTTAATAGCCTTATCGAGGGATATTCCCTGGCCATTCAGATCCGCCATATTTTTCCTCATCAGTTTAATCGCTTTCAATATAACATCTAAATATTCACTGACTTCAACAACAGCTTCTTTCGGCAAGGCTACATCCAGGTCCATCATATCCTCAAACGTTTTCGACATCTGGTAGTAGAGGTCACCAATCCGTTCAAGGTCGTTTACCATACTGTGCATAGAGCGGATTCGCCTGTTGGCTTCTGATGAGAGGTTTGAGCTTGAAATGCGAGTAAGGTACTCCGATATTTCGAGTTCAATGTTATCGGTGATCTGTTCCCGTTTTTCAATTTTCTTTAAAAATTTCTCCTGTTTTTTCTGTTTTTTAAAGAAAAGCCCGGAAAAACTGTAATGCATTTTTTCGATCAGTTTGGCAAACAGTTCTATCTCTTTAAATGCTTGTGCGATGGATAATTCAGAAGAAGACATTAATCCGCCTGAAATGTATTGAAGACGAAACGCCTGGCCTTCTTTGTCCTTGTCTTTTTGAATGCGTTCTACAAACCGGATGATGGCAGGTACAAAAGCAAAAAGTAAAATGACATTTAAAACGTTAAATGTAGTATGGAAAAGAGAGATCCCGAGAGTTGCAGCTGCCCTTGCCTCTTCTGTGGCATCAAACATAGAGCCTACATCAGTAAATTGTTGCATTATGTAATCGATCCCGTTTAAAAAAGGATTGATCAGTAAGAGCATCCAAACAACACCAATCACATTGAAAATTAAATGGAACCTCGCAGCACGTTTTGCATGAACATTGCCAATGATGGCAGCAATATTCGCGGTTACTGTGGTCCCTATATTTTCACCCAGAATCATAGCAGCGGCAATGGGGAAGTTAATCCATCCCTGGAATAGCATAACCAGTGTAATAGCAGTTGCGGCCGATGAAGATTGGGTAAGAAGTGTGAGCAGAGTACCTACTAAAACGAAAAGAAGCATCGATGCAAAACCAAACCCTGTAAAGGAATCGAGTGCAGCAAACATTTCGGGATTGTCCTGGATATTCGGAACCGCATCTTTGATAAATTCGAGCCCGATAAAAAGGATACCAAAACCAATCATCGCTTCAGCCAGGTTTTTCAGTTTTTCACGGCCAAAGAACAGAAAAGGAAAGAAAATACCAATTAAACTGACCGCAACAGGTGTAATTTGCATCTGAAACCCAAAAATCGATACCATCCAGGCAGTAACTGTAGTACCAATGTTGGCACCCATAATCACCCCTGTAGATTCGATAAATGTGATGAGCCCTGCATTTACAAAACTGACCACCATCACCGTTGTAGTGGTTGAGGATTGTGTGACGGTAGTGGCTCCAAAACCTGTAACGATTCCGCTCAATCTGTTTTTGGTCATGCCCTTGAGAATAGAACGAAGCTTGCTGCCAGCAACTTTCTGTAGACCATCACTGAAAATTTTCATTCCGAAAATGAAAATTCCGAGCGACCCAATCAGTTGTAAAAAGTCAAAAAATGTATATGTCATTTACAGGTCATATAAGAGCAGTAAATCCCAGAGCCCTAAAGATCATCATTTAACTTGTTCTGTTGCAAATTAAATAACTGTTAAGAACAATATCAAAAATGTATTTTCAAGCTATATCAGGCATCTTTTTTCAGGGAAATTTGATAAAGGTCAGTACGACGGTCTTTCATTGTTCGCACACTGCCCATTTCGTGGAGTTCTTTGAGCAGGTTCAGGTCTACATCAACGATCAGAATCATCTCGGTATTCGGGGTGGCTTCTGCCTTGATTCCCGTAGTTGGAAATGAAAAATCGCAAGGTGTAAATACGACCGACTGCGCGAATGAAATATCCATGTTATGTACTTTGGGGAGGTTACCTACACTTCCGGCAACAGCCACATAGCACTCATTTTCAATGGCACGGGCCATGGCACAGTTACGTACACGTGAATAACCGTTTTGGGTGTCGGTAAGGAAGGGTACAAATAAAATATCCATTCCTTCCAGCGCAAGAAGGCGGCTCAGTTCGGGAAACTCAATGTCGTAACAAATCAGGATACCGATTTTACCCGCGTCCGTTTCAAATGTTTTGATTTTATCACCTCCGGTCATTCCCCAGGCCTTAACTTCATCTGGCGTCACGTGAATTTTTTCATACTTTTCTATTTCACCGTTCCGCTTGCAGAGGTAGCCTACATTCTTGAGCAGCTCATCACGAAATTCGGGCATGCTGCCTGTAATGATGTTGGTGTTATAAGCCACTGCAAAATCGGCAAAGGTATCGCGAAGGCGTTCGGTGTAACCGGCCAGTTCACGGATGGCATCTGGCTCAGACATATGGTTATACTCTGCCATCAGGGGTGCATTGATGTATTCCGGGAAAAGTAAAAAATCGGCCTGATAGCCCGATACAGCATCTACAAAATATTCAATCTGTTCTGTAAGGTCATCGTAATTTTTATATGGTCGCATTCCCCACTGTACCAATCCCAGACGAACTACCGTTTTTTCGGGCTGATATCTCTCGTTGGGTTTGGTGTAGTAGATGTTAGACCACTCCAGGATGGCCGCGTACGATTCAGAGGCTTCATCCTCAGGCAGATAATTTTTTACTACACGTTTAACATGAAAATCGTTAGATAGCTGAAAGTTGAGAACGGGATCGTGAATCTCTTTCCGGCGCACTTTTTCGATGTATTCTTTGGCAGAGATGTCATCAAACTTATGGAAATTGGGCAGGCGTCCGCCAATTACAATCCGCTTAAGGTTCAATTTTTCACAATATTCCTTGCGGTAATCATAAATACGGCGCCCCAGCCTCAAGCCCCGGAAATCGGGATGAACCATCACATCGAGTCCGTAAAGTGTATCGCCCTTGTCGCTATGTGTGCTGAAGGTGTCGTTGGCGGTGATGTCTATATATTTATGGTCGTCATCAAATCGGGTATAATCGATGATGATAGACATGGCACAAGCCACGATTTTTCCATCTACTTTAATAACGAGCTGCCCGTCGGGGAAAACTGAAATGAGTTTTTTTAGTTCGCTTCGGCTCCATTCGGGATCTTCGATTTTGGGGTAGCAGATTGTCATCAGCTCCTGAACTTCCAGGTAATCGGATAACTTAAGGCGTTCAAGGTCAACTTTTTCGATTGGTGTCATAAAAGTAAACGTCTTCATTCAGATGAGGGCATATATTACGAAACCCGCAGGCTAAAAAATAAGAGAGTGGTTTTTTATTTTGAAATGTATTCGGATATAAAAAGGCAGTTGAAATAAAAAAAGGCCTCAGAAATTAATCAGAGGCCTCTAATATTTTTTTATTTATTCAAGAATTACTCTTCAATTCCAAGCTCGCTCTGAAGGCGCTGCATCAGTTCAGGGTCTTGCTGTGCTCCCATTATGATTTCACGATACCGATCCATAGTAAGACCGTTTTCTTCAATTTTGGCAATCATTTCCTGTTCAGCTTCTCCCTGAATTTCCATGAGTGTTGGCTGGAGGGTTTGAATTTTTTCCATCTCCTCATCGGATACGTCCATTTCATCAGCCATTTGCGGATTCTGCATGGCCATCATCATTTGCTGAAACCGTTCAAAGGAAAGATCTTCAGCCTCAACAGCTTCTTCTATTTTTTCCTGAGTTTTTTGTTCTATCGGTTCAAGTTCGTGAATAGTGTTAACTAAAAGGCTTACTTCTTCGTCACTCACATCAGCAGAACTGGGTAAATCAGGCATCTGTTGCTGTTGCTGTGGCTGCTGTTGTTGTACTTGTGCAAGAAGGCTCCCCGTACAAAAAGCAAGTGCGAATACTGTTATAAATATACTTTTGAATATTTTCATTAATCTAAAATTGTGTCCGTTTTAATTTATTGTAGTTGGGCAACCAAAAAAACTATTTTTTATTATGGCCAATTACAATTTTTAAAATCTATCTTTTTTTAGCCAAAATCAAAAAAGGCCGTTCCTACGTTTGGTAGAAACGGCCATGAAGTGAGAAAGTTCCCTGTAAGCCGAATTCTGTATCCTCCATAAGACGGATGGCAGTCATTTATCTTGCCCCGGCATCACTGCCGGGATCAAAGCGTTCTACCCGGTTGTATGGCGACGGAGGCGCACAACCTGCGTGAACTTGCACTCCGTGAGGTTTACCCTGCCTCTCCGGTCACCCGGAGAGCGGTGGGCTCTTACCCCACCATTTCACCCTTACCCCAACGTATCGGGGCGGTATATTTTCTGTGGCACTTTCTGCCCTGCCGCTGCCGGCAAAGCCTTCCTGTTAGGAAGCACGGTTTCCGTAAGTGTTCGGACTTTCCTTCTCCCGATATATTCGGGAGACGACTGCCCGGGAACTTTCACTTTATATAATTATTAACGTTGTTTTACTTTTCCAATTGAATACAACGTTATTCAGGTTTGCCTTCTTATTTGAGATAGAAAAGTTTATCAACTGCCTGTATTAATTTAGTTCGGCAACTCAAAGCTCATTTGGTTCAATGAGGCTGAAGTTATTTAGAAAAGCTTTTTAACCTGAATTATTCAAAAATGATTGTTGAATAGAAATTTAAGTTAATAATAACAACTATTTATATTGAATAGTGTAAGCAATTTCTTAGTAAAAATTCAGATTAGATTTTCAGCTGTTTTTTTGCTTCTTGGAAAAAAGTGGGGTCGATTACAATTCGTCCGCTGTTTTCGTCAATGATAACCTTATTTTTTCTGCGGACTTCCACCTGAGTCTGCGGCGGTAATGCCATTCCCAAAGCGGCTCCTTTTTCCATGGCAACAACAGCGATACCATTATTCAGCCCGTCACGCAGGCGGTTGTAGCTTCGAACATATCGGTTGTCAAGTTCTTCTTCGAGCTCTTTTCTTTTTTCGAGGAGTTTATCCTCTTCGGCCTTTGTACTTTTAATAACAGTCTCAAGATTTTCTTTCTTTTCCTGATGAAGCTTTTCCGTATCCTGGAGCTTCTCTCTGTTTTCTTCCAGTTCTCCGGAAATATCTTCTTGCCGTTTTTCAATCTCCTCAATACGGGAAGCGGAATTTTCCACAAACTGTTTTTGAGCTTCTATCTCTTTGGTAAGAGCATCATACTCTCGATTGTTGCGAACCGTGAGCTGCTGCTCTTCATACTTTTTTGTTTTTTCGAAGGAGGATTCGATATCGAGTTCAAGCTTGTTTTTCTCAGCTGTTAATGCGGTTAGCTCTTCTTCGAGCTGACGGATTTTTGCTTCGAAACGATTCATATTGGTTTCAATATCGAGCACTTCTTCGGGTAAATCACCGCGCAACTGGCGGATTTCATCAATGCGGCTGTCAATGTACTGAAGGTTGGCGAGTTGTTGTAAAACCTCTTGCATGGTATATGATTACGAAATATTAGATGTTTTTATTTTCAAATTCTGTCACGTAGATATTCATTGGGTTTGTAACCTTTTCGGTCGCATCCACTCGCAAGTGTTCAAAAGCTTCAGCCAATTCTTTTCGGATTGCTTCAACCACAGGGAATTCACTTTCATAATGGCCGGCATCCACAAGGAGAAAATTCGTCTTTTCCGTAAAATAGTCGTGATATTTGATGTCTGCGGTCACGAAGGCATCAGCCCCGGCTTTAACAGCGGTTTTTTTCAGATGTACACCAGCACCACCACAAACAGCAACTTTCTTAATACGGTTTGCCTGTCCCGAAAAACGAACTGAGGGCACATCCAGTGCGCGGCAAACAAGGTGTAAAAATTCTTCCATAGCAATTCCCTGGTCGGGATAGTAACCAATTACTCCCATCCCGAAATTGTTAGTAGGAGTGGTCATTTCAACTTCATGAAAACTTCCTTTTTTGAGCAAACCTTCTTTTTCCAGGGTTTTTTTAAGCGGGCTTACATTGTGCTGATCTATAATTGCCTCAAACTGCTTTTGCCCGCCCTTACGCCCGTCCACTTCATGAAAGTGAGCCTCTTCGGCCGAGTAGTAGTTAAGAAGTTTCAATACAGCTTCATTATCATCATAATCGGTAGTGAGAGAGATTTTTCGAATGATATTGTAGGTTTTATCTAAAAACTGAAGATCATCCAGACCCAGATTGTTCGCAAGTACAAAGGAGACTCCGTCAAGAGCTGCATCGAGATTTGTGTGTGCTGTGAGCAGGGCAATGTTGTTGCGGATCATTTTATAAATAATGCGTCCCTGCTCGTCTGTGGGATTGATTGATGAAATTTTATCAAAAATCAGGGGATGGTGAGAAACAATAAGCTCGCACTTTTTTTCAAGAGCTTCATTTACAACTTCTTCTGTTACATCAAGGCAAACAAGAATTCTGGAAACAGGTGAGGTGGGATCGCCCAGCAGAAGCCCTACATTGTCATAACTCAACTTTATGCCGGGGGGTGCCCATTGATGAATGAAGTTGGTTATATGACGTACCTGAGTATTCAAGTCTGTTCTCCTCCCGTCATAACCGGATATGAGCTGTTTTTGATTCGGGAATCGAACACTGCGTTCGTCCTGTATATGGATTTTCGCTGGCGTATCATTGTTTTTTTCACAGAAAGAGAAAAATACGAATGATTTTGTTCCATTAAAACATTTTCTCCATTTTTTTAAGATTTTTCTTTGGGGACTTCCTCAGGAAATTACAGGGCTATACATTTGAATGAATAGATGGTATTTTTGTGTTGAAAAAAAACTGGTAATAAATACTATCGATTAAACACTGTTCCCATAATTTAAATGAGCAACGAGATTCAAAGCAGATATCACGCCGTAAAAACCCGAATTGAAAAAGCATGTGAGAAAGCCGGAAGAGATCCATCCGGAATTTGGTTGGTCGCTGTAAGTAAAACCAAGCCTGACGAAGACATCCTGAAACTGCTTGAAGCCGGGCACGTCCATTTTGGAGAAAACCGGGCCAAAGCCCTTCAAGAACGGATGGAGTCGATTCAAAAAGATGAGATTCAATGGCACTTTATCGGTAATCTTCAAACGAACAAGATTAAATATATGGCCCACCGTGTGAATTGGATTCAGTCTGTTCATAAGAAAAAAGCACTCAGGGAAATTGAAAAAAGAGCCGCCCTTGAAAACCGGACTATTAATACTCTCATCCAGGTAAATATCAGCAGGGAAGATCAAAAAAGCGGGTGTGAGCCAGATAAGCTTGAAGGAATTCTAAAATATGCCCAGAACCTGAAGCATACAAAAGTAATGGGTTTGATGGGAATGGCGACATTTACCGATGACCCCGAACTTGTGAGGCCGGAGTTCAGGCAATTGAGCAATCTGCGCGAACAACATAAACACCTGAGTTCAGGAGCGGTCGACCTGGAACACCTCTCAATGGGAATGACCAACGATCTGGAAGTGGCAATACAGGAAGGCTCCACCATGCTGAGGGTTGGTACGGCAATTTTTGGTGAACGTAACTATTAGGTAATTCTGTCGTTATAACAAGATGCAGTTTGTATCAATTTTTATATCTTAAACTAATTGCAAACAAAATATACGACTTATGGCTTCCTGGATTTGGGTTCTTATACCAATTGTTGCGATTGTTGGTGCTTACATTATTGATTACCAAAAGAACAAATTAAAGTGGCAGGTAAAAAATAATCAGAGTGAAAAAGAGTTGAAGGAAGTGCGCGAGATAGTTCACCAGTTGAAAAGGAGGATCGAAAATCTTGAAGCGATTGCTGCAAACGATGATGGCAGCCTTAATAGCTCGGACCCGGCCGGGATGATAGAAGTTGATGAGGCAGAATCAATAAAAAAAGAGCATGAAAACCGTGTAGCGAAAATGGCCGAAACCAAAGGTAGTTGATGGTGGAATTTCTTGAATTGATTGAACCCTGGATGATTCCAATTTTTGTAATGATTTGTGTTACATTGATAGTGGCAATTGCAACTATCGGTGACCTTGTTAAAACCAGGATGAAGCAAAAGACAGGAGTGAATCTTGCAGGAAATAAAGAATTTTTGACCGCTTTGCGTGAATTTAAGCAAAAAACAGATCAGCGTCTTTCCAATTTGGAAACTGGTGCTTCCGGGCATAATATAGCACAACAACATGGTTTGGCGGATAAGGGCAAAATAACCGAACGGCAAAATCTATCTGAGATAGAGTTTCATGGCAATGAAAGTGAAGTTGAGCCTGGAAAAGATGGTAACCTTCGGAATATGCTAAGACAGTAAACATTACACATAACTGCAATAACAAACAGGTATTTACTTATCATGGGTGAAGAAACAATTATAGTAGCTATCGTATTTGGAAGTGTAATCACGATTGTTTTTCTGGGAATTGTTGGCAGTATTATAAAAGCCTGGGTAAAAAAAGGCTCTGGCAAAAGCCTGACAGAAAACCAGGAATTTTTGGCTGCACTGCGTGAATTCAAAGAAAAAACCGACCGACGTCTTGCAAATTTAGAAGCGATTGTGACGGATGATAAGAAGTCTTCACTAAAAAGCAGGGATAAAGAACAGCACCGAAAGGAACAGAAAAACGCCATCGAAATAGAAATTGAGACTGAAGCACAAAAAGAAGAGGAGCAAAAAAGCAGTAAACTAAAAAATATGCTGAATCAGTAATTGCCTTTTAATGGATCATCTTTTTATTTAAACAGCAAACTGCAATCAGGAGAGAAGCCATCGCAGACGCAAAACCCAAAACATTGATTTAAATATTTCATGAAACTTACAGCCCTTGAGATTAAGCAACAGCAATTCGAAAAGTCGCTCCGAGGTTACGATCCCACCGAGGTACAATCTTTCCTGAGTCTTCTTGCCAATGAATGGGAGCATATGGTGGGACGTATGCGTGACCTGGAAAACCAGGTGGATAAAATGAACGATAAGCTGAGGCACTATGAGCGAGTGGAAGAAGCCTTGCATGAAACGCTTCAAACTGCAAAAAGTTCGGCAGAAGAGAAGGTAAGCGATGCACGTAAACAGGCAAAAATTATCACTGAAAAGGCAGAGCTCGAAGCCGAAACCATTCTGCAGGAAGCCAATCAGCAGCGGCGCGAAATTCGCCAGAGCTTAATGCAGCTCATAGATAAACGAAATGAAATGATCCGCAGCATGCGCTCCTACCTGGACAATGCAGGCGACACACTGGACCAGTTTAAAACCGATGAAAATTCGCTCTTTAACCTGTCAGAATCTGCTATTGAAGAACCAAAAAAAGTAAAAAAAAGTAAGCCTAAAACTCCAAAAAAAGAAGAAGCTCCTTCAGTAAAACCCGAGCAGGCTGAAAACGATAAAATCGATGATATCCTGGATCAAATCGACTAAAAAAAATAACTGACGAATGCAACGAGAATCAGTAGAAACCTTCCGAAGAAAACGCAAAGAAGCACTCAGCTACATTCAATCTCAAACCGAACTGAGGCCCAACTACATGCTTATTTTAGGCACCGGCCTTGGCCAGCTTGCCGATGAAATGGTTGTGGAAACCGAAATTCCTTACGATCAGATACCGCACTTTCCCGTTTCTACAGTAGAGAGTCATGCAGGTAAACTGCTATTTGGATCGCTTGGCGGAAAAGATGTCGTTGCCATGCAGGGCCGGTTTCATTTTTATGAAGGCTATACAATGCAGCAGATCGCATTTCCGGTTCGTGTTCTGAAAGCCAATGGGGCCGACTGCCTGTTTGTAAGTAACGCCTGCGGAGGGATGAACCCAAGCTATAAGCGTGGCGACATCATGCTCATACGCGATCATATAAACCTGCTGGGTGATAATCCCCTAATAGGGCCGAATGATGATGAATTGGGACCTCGTTTTCCTGATATGAGCGATCCTTATACCGAACGCCTCCGTGACATTGCGCAAACTGTGGCTCTCGAAGAAGCAATTGCCATGCATCAGGGTGTGTATGTTTCTGTGGCCGGCCCCATGCTCGAAACCAGGGCCGAGTATCGGTACCTGCGGTTTATTGGTGCAGATGTGGTGGGGATGAGCACTGTGCCAGAGGTGATATCTGCAGTTCACATGGGCATGGATGTACTTGGTATTTCTGTAATTACTGACGAATGTTTCCCTGATGCACTTGAGCCTGTGATTATTGAAGACATTCTTGATGCAGCCGCTATGGCCGAACCCAAGATGACTCGTGTAATTATCCGTGTGCTTGAAAAACTCTGAAATGAAACATTATTAGGTCTGTTTTTCCACTTGAAAAGATCGTATTTTTAACTTGTATTTATACAGCATATTTATTTAAATACATCAACCTGTTAACATTTAGCACGTCATTGAATGAGCTTAGACGGTTTTGAAGAAGGCCCGGTTTGGAATGAATTCCAATGGGAATCTCATCTCAACGAAATCGAAAAACGAAGCGAGCAATTACGACGGTTCATCACATCCGATCCTAAAGGTAATACTCCCCGATGGATTACTCTGCTTCAAGAAAGCATGGATGAGCTGGATGCCGTAGAAGCCTTCATTGAGGAGGAGCTGCTTTTGGACGAAGCCTATTTTCCTGAGGATGAAGACGATTGGGAAGATGAAGAGGATGAATGGGAAGATGACGACTTTTTTTTCCAGGACGATCCGTTTTCTGATTATGATGATGAACTGGACGAAGATAATGACGATTTTGACTACGGTGAAGAATGGAAAGAGCTGAGTGAAGATTTTACTCTCTCAGATTACGGTTCTATCGAAAATCTCGATGTGTACCGCGAAGCCCGTGCATTCGCCGTGGATGTACTCCGCTGGGCAGAAAGTATTCCCACACACCTGCAAACCAAACAGGTGCACGAGTTTATTATCAACGTACTGAAAATCACGGCCAAACTTGCTGGAGGCTATTCTTTCGGATTTGAACAGGATGTTCTCGGCGGAAATATCGCATATACAAAAAAAGCACTTTACAGCGGCAATGATGCTCTCAGTTATCTTCAAAAAATGAAAAGAGAGCCTTTTATTGTGCCGGGAATCTACTCCAAGTTTCACAGCCGGCTGTTTGAAATACGAAATGACATTGGCATTTATGTACAAGAGCTGCGCGACCGTTTTAATTACGGATTGGAGTAATTTTTAATCTGTAGCACACTTTAATGCCGCGTCATCAGTAAAAGTGTGAGGGTGTCTTCAGGCAAGCCGACGCGGAATCATCCCGTTTTTTTTATTAGCTTATTTCCCGAAAAACTGGTCCGATGACTTTTCCCTCGTTTTATCTTTGAGACGTTTCTAAGTGTAGTTTTCTTTTCTTACAGGTACTTTTTTGGCTGAGCCTGATCTTAACTTTTTTTATAGTATCAGTGTTAAATTAACAGGTTTTTTTCGGTAATTCTTTCCATCCGGCTTTGCGAATCAGGGTAAAAACCGGGACCTTTCAGCAAAATTAATCAAAAAAATCCTCTCTCAGTATGAGTTCTGATGTACCACAGTTTATAAACGGCGAAAAACGTACCGGCAGATCCGATCTGCGATTTGATAATATCTATCCGGGTGACGGTACTGTTCAACAGCAGGTAACCACAGCATCAAAAGAGGATGTGGAGCAGGCTGTCGAGGCTGCTACTGAAGCATTTAAAAAATGGTCGGCCATGAAAGGGGTGGAGCGCGGCAGAATACTGCTGAAAACGGCTGAGATTCTACGTGAAAGGAACAGCGAACTGGCTGCCATTGAAGTTGAAGATACCGGAAAACCCATTCGCGAGGCTGATGCTGTTGATATAATATCGGGTGCGGATGCCCTCGAATATTTCGGCGGTATTGCAGCCTCCATTGAGGGAAGCCACGTGCAGATCGGCAGAAGTTACGCTATCATCAAAAAAGAACCTCTGGGTGTCTGTGCGGGAATCGGGGCGTGGAATTATCCTATGCAGATCGCTTGCTGGAAAGCCGCACCTGCTCTCGCTGCCGGCAACACCATGATTTTTAAACCCGCCGAACTTACCCCCAGAAACGCTGTGAATTTAGCCGAAATATTTATGGAGGCAGGACTTCCCGAGGGAGTATTTAATGTGGTTCAGGGTGGGCCCGATGTTGGCAGGCAGCTTGTCAGCCACAGTAAAATCCGGAAAGTGTCGCTGACCGGAGAGGTAGGAACCGGCCAAAAAGTGATGCAGGGGGCTGCATCCAACCTGAAGAAAGTCTCTTTGGAACTTGGCGGCAAAAGTCCCATTCTAATTTTTGATGATGCCGACCTGAATGAAGCCGTTCAAGGCGCAATGCTCGGAAATTATTACACGCAGGGAGAAATTTGCTCGAATGGAACACGTGTTTATGTTCAAAAAGGCCTCATAAATGCTTTTCTTGATAAATTGAAAGAGGAGACTACCCGTCTGAAGATCGGTGATCCGAAAAATCCTGCGACTCAGATCGGAGCACTTATAAGCCGTGAGCACAAACAAAAAGTGCTCAACTATATCGACATTGGAAAGTCGGAAGGGGAGCTTCTGTTCGGCGGCAACATTCCTGATTTTGGTAAAGGTTCCACGCTTAACAACGGCTATTTTATTGAACCTGCTGCGTTTTTCTCAGAATCAGACGATGCCCGGATTGTGCGGGAAGAAATTTTTGGCCCTGTAATGACCATTCTCCCTTTTGAAGACGAAGAGGATGCTATACAGCGGGCAAACAACACTCCATACGGATTGTCAGCGGGAGTTTTTACGAACGATCTGAACCGTGCACACCGGGTAATTGATCAGCTTGAGGCGGGCATGTGCTGGATAAATACGTATAATGTAAATCCGGTTGAAATTCCGTTTGGCGGTGTGAAAATGTCGGGCATGGGCCGGGAAAATGGGCGCGCTGCAATTGATGATTATACTCAGCTCAAAACCATTTATGTTGAGATGGGGGGAGTTGGCCGGCCGTTCGACTGATATTTTCTCTATTCAGACTGGTGACAATTTCACCCAGTTTTAAAAAGTGATTTGTTAAATACGGATGAGTAAAAAGAATTTGCCTGTTTCCCATTAAAATGTTTTCATCTATAAAACCATCAACAAACCTGACTAAGATGCGATATTTTTTGATTGGAGCTATCTTCTGTCTGCTGCCGATTTCTGCCATGTACGCCCAAACAGACAGAGAAACTTGGGTAAAGGTCAGCTATATTCAGCTTGAGGCCGATAAGATTTCTTCCTTTCTCGAGAAAGTGGATGACTGGCAAGCCATTGAACAGCAGTACGTGGATAATGGAAATATTGATGCCTGGAGATTATATCGGGTAAACTATAGCAGCAATCACGATCAGACATATAATTTTGTGTCGGTCCGGATAAGTGGCGATCTGAGTTCCCTTCAAACCACCACCCGTCCAAACAGTGGTGATTTATTGCAATTACTGGACCGGAACCCCGCCAAAAAATATACGGCTCATTCAGAAATCTGGTCTACACAAGCCAGAGTTTACCATGAAACTGCCGACCCTCCCAGCCGTTACAAAAATACAAATTTTATGAGGGCTGAACCTGCAAGCCTTGAAGAATATTTGGAGTTGGAGGTCGATATCGCCAAACCACTTCATCAAAATCAAACGGATAATAATCGCATGGATGGATGGAACTTTTACCAGCTTACATTTCCAACCGGTACAAGCGTTGCTTATAATTTCATCACAGCCGATTACTACAACTCACTTGATCAGATTGATATGGGTATTACCCGTGAGGTGATTGAAGAGGTTCACCCCGAAATGGACGTAGATGAATTCGAGGATTTTGCTGACTCAATCCGTGAAAGAGCCTGGAGTGATTTATGGGAATTGCTGGAATATGCTCACTGAATGCGCAGATCTTTAAAAATAATGAGCTGATTTTACTCTGTTTGTTGCTGAAAATAAAGAGAGGCCAGTTAACAAGAAAGTGGTTTTGCTCTGCGTTTTTTGAATGCAGAACTCAAAGCATGAAACTTATTTTCAAAACCGGGTTCAACTAATTAGAACAATTTAAGTTTCAGGAAAATGAAAGAGAAAAAAGATACGGGGCGCATCATTATCGGGGTTTCTATTGTGATGGGCTTGTTCATTTTGGGTTTTTTTATGAACAGTGCTGTAAAAACATTCAAAGATTTTGAAAGGACTGTCACTGTGAGAGGTCTTGCTGAGCAGGAGCATTTGTCTGATGTAGTTATTTGGCCAATTCAATTTACGCAAGCCAGTAATAATCATGAGGGAATTTACAGCCTGCTTGAAGAGAATGCTGCTAAAATTATTGAATTTTTAAGGGAGTATGGCATCAGCGATGAGGAAATTTCAGTGGCTGTGCCGATAGTTACCGACCGTTTGGCCCAGCGTTGGGGAGGTGACAATGAAAGTCAATTTCGGTATGTTGCATCACAGGTAGTAACGGTCTATTCTAATAATGTGGAAGAAGTAAGAGCCGTGATGAGAAATATCAGCGAGCTGGGCAAACAGGGAGTTATTATTTCT
The DNA here is from genome assembly GCA_020832285.1 of Balneolaceae bacterium. Taxonomy (GTDB): domain Bacteria; phylum Bacteroidota; class Rhodothermia; order Balneolales; family Balneolaceae; genus Rhodohalobacter. The sequence goes on along the minus strand of JAFIFB010000010.1, from coordinate 5,580 downwards.
GGTGATGATTACCAGTTTCGCACCGAGTATATCTTTACGCGGCTGAACGAAATCAAGCCTGAAATGATCGAAGCGGCAACTGTGGAAGCGCGAAAAGTTGCAGAAAAATTTGCTGAAGATTCCGACAGCCGGCTGGGTAAAATCAAAACTGCATCGCAAGGTCAGTTTACTATTTCAGACCGCGACAATAACAATCCGCACATCAAAAATGTAAGGGTTGTTTCTACAATTGTTTATTATCTGGCGGATTAACTTTTTTATTGGCTGAAAAATCTATTCAAATTAATTTTCATTTATGCGCAGAGTAAAACTAATTGAAATTGCACACGGTAGAAGCGGGGATAAGGGCAATGGAAGCAATGTTGGAATCATTGCACGGCACCCGAAAATTTATCCGTTCCTTAAGGAGAGGCTTACCGAAATCAGGGTGAAAGAGCACATGAAAAACATCTGCAAGGGAGAAGTGGAGCGGTATGAACTGCCCAATATCGGTGCATTGAATTTTATACTAAATGAAAGTCTCGGCGGCGGCGGAACGGTTTCTCTGAAGCTGGATGCTCAGGGTAAAACTCACGCCTCCACTCTTTTACGAATGGAAATAGACGTTCCCGAAGAGTTACTTGAGCTCGTTCAAAAACACTGATTTTTATCTTGTTGATTCTCTTCTTTGCGTTATTGTCTGAGAAGTGAAAGTGCCATTTCAATCAAACGAAATGATTTGTAAGCCTAATTTTGTTTTAAATTTGCCTTTCTTGACGTTTCAATATACATTTTGAAAAATAATAACTTTACTATATCCCTGGAAGGAGACATCTATGAAATCATGCTCAGATCAGAAATCAAAACTCGACCGGCGTTCATTTATTAAAAACAGTACGTTTGCTGCAGGAGCTCTTGCAACCGGTGCGTTTGCCGGAGGATCGGTTAAGGCAAATAGTTTATCACAAAATCTGCCGGATTTGAAATCATTCAGGAGAAGCAACAGCCCGACCACATTCAGGCATGCCTGCATGACGCTGCCCTACCGGTTTTTTCCTCTTGAGCGGGCACTGACCGGAATTAAAAGTGCAGGTTACGAATATATAGCCTGGGGCACCCAGCACCGTGAAGAGGACGGCGAAAACCACGCAGTAATGCCAGAAGACGCGTCACCCGAAAAAGCGGCCGAGCTTGGACGGCGGTGCCGGGATCACGGTTTGGAGCCGGTAAAAATGTTTTCTACCGTTTACCCCGATCATGACAATGCTATTGAAGTGTTAACAAACCGTATTAGACAGGCAGAAGCGGCAGGGATTGAGTATGTTCTCTCATTCGGTCACACCCAGGGTGGTGATCCTGAAGTGTGGATTGAAAAATTCAAACAACTTGGTCCGATTGCGGCCGATCATAATGTAACGCTGGTGATGAAGCAGCACGGTGGTGAAACGACCGGAACCGGTGAAGCGCTGGCGAGAATCATTCAGGAGGTGGACCACCCCAATGTCTGGATGAGTTATGACGCCGGAAATGTGTTCTGGTATCTTGAAGTGGACCCCATTCCCGATATTCAAACCTGTGCAGACCTTATTCGTGCTTTTTGTATGAAAGATGGCAGGCTTTGGCCGCAGAAAACCACAGGCGGACCGGGATATGGTGAAATCGACCACTATCGTCTGTTCGCACCAGTTGCTTTCACAGGGAAGACGATCACTCTTGCGTATGAAAATATTTACCCGGTTTTCAGTGGTCAGCCCGAAAATCCAGAACAGGTGGATCGTTATGCACGAAATGCCAGAGAATATATGGAAAATCTTATTGCAGGCTTGCAGTCAGTTATGGCAGAGGATGAGGATTAATCCTCATTCTTGCCCGATCTCCTCAAAATAGAGCTGTTTCATTACTTCCATTTTCTCAGGATTGTCGAGCAGGGCCTGATCGGAGAACATCATGATGCCGCTAACGGGTGGTTTTGAGCCTTCGAGCATTACCTGCCGGAACTCTTCCGGGGTGACTTCAACAGGATTGTCGTGAGCCTGAACAATAGGCCAGACAAGGGGTTTATCTTCCACGGACGTTTCGATCAGATCGCCAAGCCAGGAAGTATATTCGCTGAGCCATTCCGGATCGTGTTCTTTCATTTTGTGAAAGAGCATCGGAGCCATCACATCGGCAATTTCTGCATACGCTTCCACATCGATGCCGAGAGTTCGGTAGAGTGCGCCATCGTGTTCATCGGGGAACCAGGAAGCGTAAAAAATGCCCACCAACGCTTCGGGTTGTTTTTCCCTTACAATTGTCTTCATGTCGATCATCCAGTTATTCAGTACATCATTTCGCCAGTCTCGCCATTGCGGGTCGGCTTGTTCCAGAATCCATCCGGCAATTTCGGGAAGATCACCATCTGGAAGTTCCGTTCCGGTCTCATCCGAAAATCTGGTCATACACCGCTCGCAAAAACAGGTTTCCGGAAGAATGGGTTCGTTGGTTTCGAACTGGGCGTGCCAGTGTGTATAGTCCAGGAAAATTCCGTCAGGATTGTAGGTTTCCAGGATATCGCGAAGCTGTTTCCGGCGATACTCTATAAAATCGGGATCGGTCGGGCAGACTCCCATGAACCAGTCGGCCGGGGGAGATTTTTCGCCGGTCTCTTCAATCGGCCAGGCTTCGGGATGGTCATCCACATAACCATTTCCACGCAGTGTTGGAAATTCTACAAAAACCCTCACCTGCTGAGCTCTTGCGGTTTCGTAAACATGTTCATCTAATTGTACACTTCTCACAAAAATCGCATTTAAACCAAGCTCATCAAAATTGTAACCGGCTTCAAGCAGTGTGCCTGGATTTCCGTAAACGCCTTTGATGAAAGGCAGGGCAGCCAATTCTGAATAGGTCTGTTCAGAGGATTCTGTTTCAGAACAGGAAATAAGTGCCAAAGATAAAGCAAAAAACAGTGAGGTTAGAAACAGTAAGGGTCGGTATATTCTGATTTTCATGGACACAGTGGGTAACTTTTCTAATTAATTCAAGCTGATGTTCTTTGCAAAGATAAATAATTGTGCGAATTTTGATAAATAAAGCTAACCCGGAGATCTCACAGTAAATATGCAAAATGAAGTGTAAATTATAGATATATCAAACTTTATGATCCAATTTTGGGATCATCGAATGATCCCGACAGGTCGGAACTATTTTTCAGCGAGATTTTCCCATCAGCTGCTTTTGCCAAAGGCATGTCCATGGCAGAATCTAAAATGGCTCTCCTTCGCATAAAGCTGCGAAGCTTTAGCGTAGTAGGGCCTTGGTGAGGATATCCGGGCTAAACATCTGACAAACAACAGCAAACAGATTTTATCACTGTTATGATTTGTTTGATATTTGAAAAGGCGTCCTTCACTAAATCTAAGTAATAATCATCAAGACTAATATGCAAAATTTCCAAATCAATCATCCTGAAAAAGTTCATAATAAACTTAATGAATGGCTCACTGAGCTGGTTTCAAGAGATGGGATCAAACACGCTATAATCGGATTGGAGAGCGGTGACCGGCATTTCAAGTGGATCGGCGCCAAAGGTGAGGCACGCGAGAGCGGAGTGCCGATACAGGGTCATACTCCATTTTTTATCGCAAGTGTAACCAAACTATTCATCGCTGCGGCCATTCTCAGGCTTTATGAACAGGAAAAAGTTGATCTGGCCGATCCCATCACAAAAATATTACCGGAAGCCATCACCAAAGGTCTGCACCATTATAAGGGGCGTGATTACTCGGATAAGATCACCATTCGCCATCTCTTGAGCCATACATCCGGTTTGCCCGACTGGCTTGAAGATCGCCCCAAAAAAGAGAAGAGCCTGCTGGAAACCATCGACCGAATTGAAGAGTGGCATATTACCATTAAAGATGCCGCAGAGTATGTTCGTGATCATCTTACACCTCATTTTGCTCCGCAGCCTTTTAATAAGAAACGCCCGAAGATTCGCTATTCAGACACCAACTTCCAGCTTCTGATCGCCATTATTGAAGAAGTAACAGAGAAACCGATTTACAGGGCATTTGAAGAACTTGTTTACCAGAAAATTGGCCTGATCGATACGTTCCATCCGGGACATCAGCCTTCAGACCTGTTGGAAATGCCTGCCGATTTTTGGGTAGATCATCAGGTGTTCACGAAAAGACTTCTTTTGCAATCCTTTCGTGATCTCTATAGCACGGCCGATGAACTTTTGGTATTTATGAAAGGGCTGATCCGCGGCCGTATTTTTGATGATCCTCAAACCGCCGTTCTGATGCAGCAACAGTGGAACAGATTCGGGTTCCCTACAGATGCCGTTGCGCTGCGACTTCCGAGCTGGCCGATTGAGTATGGGCTGGGAATGATGCGTTTTAAAATTCCACGCCTGCTCACACCGTTTAACCCGGTTCCAACCATTATCGGGCACACTGGTGTCACCGGTTCCTGGCTGTTCTATTGTCCAGAGCTGGATTTTTATCTTTGCGGTTCAGTCAGCCAGACATCGCAGACTCGCCTGCCTTACCAGCTGGTACCGAAAATATTACGATTCCTTCAGTCAGAGGCGTGAATGTGAGAAACTCAATTATTTATAAATACTAAGAGATATTCCAGAAATATTTTTGTTCACTGAACTGAACGCATTCAACCGAAAAATCAAAAATCTGAGTAATGACAGTTCTGAATCGACCCAAACCGTTTTCAAGAAAAGAATTTCTGAAAGGAACCGGTGCAGGATTGATGATGCCATTTTTGACGGGTTTCACTTCAGAACCGGATGAACCTATTCCGGAAAACAGACGATTGCTTTTGAAGGGAGGTTCCATTCTTACAATGGATGATGAGATTGGTGACTTCCGGCAGGCAGATCTTCTGATTGAAGACGGTATTATTAAAGAGATTGCCACATCCATCAAAACAGATGCCGAAACGGTGGATGCCTCGGGACGGATTATCATGCCCGGTTTTGTAGATACGCACCGGCACATGTGGCAAGGTTCAATTCGAAATATATTACCAAACGGGAGGCTGAGTGATTACATGCAGATTGTGCAGGGAAAAGCCCGTCCGGTATTCAGGCCGGAAGATGCGTACGCAGGGAATCTCATCAGTTCAGTCGGGGCGATAGATACGGGCATCACCACGGTCCTTGACTGGTCACACATCAGCAATTCACCCGATCATACCGATGCAGCGATAGAAGCCCTGGTTGACTCAGGTATTCGTGCAGTGTATGCGTTCGGTTCGGGAGACAGTACACCAGCTAACCGGCATCCTGAAGATTTACGACGCCTTCGGAATACCTATTTTTCCTCAGATGATTCGCTTATAAGTCTCGCTTTGGCAGCCGGTATTAACGCAAAGCATTGGGAAATTGCACGAGAAGAAAAAGTACGAATTACTTTACATGTTAATGGAACCGGAGATCTGCTGCCAGTTCAGAGTCACCTAGTGTCATGTCAAGTCTAAAGTTTCGGGTATAACCGCTTTAGTTTGATTCGGGCATCCTTTGTGGTAAATCTCCAGTCCACACTTGTATCCTTTGCGTTTCGGTCTTCCTGCCACGCTTGGACCTCCCGGCTCACCTTC